>SVSG01000040.1 GCA_015064415.1 Oscillospiraceae bacterium
AATTTCAACCTTCATTTCCCCGCCGGTGGTAGACTTGGTCTTTACCACGTTTCCGCAAGCGCAGATGATGGTAACGTCTTCATAGGACGGATGAATTCCTGCCTTCATGTTCAGTAACCTTCCTTTCATAAAATTCTTATAGATTATAGCACACTCCGCAAAAAAATGCAATAGGGTTTTGAAAAAAAGATCAGATTTTTCCCGCAATTTCCTCACGCAGCTCGGCAATGATCTTTTTTTCCAGACGCGAGATGTAGGATTGCGAGATGCCAAGCAGATCTGCGACCTCCTTTTGCGTCAGCTCCTCCCTGCCCCCGAAGCCAAAGCGCAGCTCGATGATCAGCCGCTCGCGCGGGGCAAGCCTTGCCACCGCCGCACGCAGCATCCGCTTCTCCTCCTTCTCGGCAAGCTCTGCGTCCACGCTTTCCTCGTCACTGCCAAGCACGTCGGATAACAGCAGCTCGTTACCATCCCAATCCACGTTCAAGGGCTCGTCGATCGACACCTCATTCCGTGCGGCGCTACGCTTGCGCAGATACATCAGGATCTCGTTTTCGATACAGCGCGAGGCATAGGTCGCCAGCTTGATCTTTTTGTCGGAGCGAAAGGTGTTGATGGCCTTGATCAGTCCGAGCGTACCGATCGAAACCAGATCCTCCAGCCCCGCCCCCGTGTTTTCAAAGCGCCGCGCGATATACACCACAAGCCGCAGATTGCGCTCGATCAGGAGCGTGCGCGCCCCCTCGTCAAAGGGGATGCGCTCAACAGCTTCGGCCTCCGCCTGTGCATCTAGGGGTGGCGGCAGTACGTCGGGGCCGTTGATGTAATATACCCCCCGACGGGGTGAGAAAAAGCGCCAAATGCGCACAAAAAGACCGCGAATAGACATATCTGTTCCCCCTTTTATTCTGTCAGTAATGCAGGCGGCAAAAGCGCCTTATAGCCGTTCGGGACCGAGGCGAGCGCACAGAGTGCGAAAAGCAGCTCCACCGCATGCGCCCCGTGCCCCGTATCCAGATACGCGGCATCCGGACGGATGGCAAGCAGCACACCGCGCCCCGTAACCGTCTCAGCCGGGATCATACGCACGCGACGCAAAAGATCCTGCGGCAGTCCTGTCACGCCCGCCACCCCTTGCTCGCTTGCCTTGATCAGCACCTCCGGCAAGAGCTCGCGTGCCGCGCGCAGATCAAGAATGACCACGGGGTGTCCGCTAACGGGATCGCAAAGCTGATTGGCCGTGTCCACAAACGCGTCCACGGCAAGCTCCCTGCCCGAAAAGCAGAGCCGCAGCTTCACCCCCTTGCCGCTTGCGCGCCGTTGGCAAAGCCGCCCCCACAAAAAGGTACACAAGCCCGCCAACAGCGCCAGCAAAAAGAAGGAAAAGGAGCTGTGCCCCGTATCCCCGCTCCCCTGCACCCCAAGGCGGGAAAACAGCGTTGCCACCGCGCTCATCAAGCCGCCGATGGCGGCCGATACCCCAAAATAGAGGGCAAACGGTATCAGAAAACGCCACTTTTTCTCCTCTTGAGGCAGGAACACGATGCCGCACATCAAGGCGCAAACAAAAAGATCAAGAAAAAAGGCAACACCGCCGCCAAAGGGCAAGAAAAGAGCCGCGCAGGCATAAAATGCCCCCAGCACCGAGGCGATCAGCGCACGGCGCAGCGGAAACGGCCTTCGCAGGAGCTTGCTCACCAAAAAAACGCATTGAAAGTCCATGCAAAAGTTCACCAGAAACAAAAGATCTCCATAGACGGTCTGCTCCACCCCGCTCACCTCACTTGCCCTTCATTATACCGCATAAGCAAGGAGAAGATTGTCGCAAACGGGCAAGCGCAAAAAATTTCGCCCACACAATGCGCGTTGCGCATTGTGTGGGCGAAAAAGCCATACGTTTATCGAATTTTGCGACATTCCAGATAAAATCTTTTGTCTGCGGCCGCCCCCATGGAGAAGGTCTTTCGCGGCAAAGCGCCCTCCCGCATCACCGTCGGGAACAGCTGCTCCTTTTCCATGCAGTCGAACAGGAACCCCACGGTGTTTTCCTTTGCGGCAAGCTTTTCCACCGTTTTGGCCCCGTGGATATAGTCCACGTACGCCCCCGGATGTGCGGCCACGTAGCGATCGATGAAGGTCTGCAGCGTGCCGACCACCAGCTGCTCGCAGGGTGCGCCGAAATGAATGGTGCCACGGCGGTGAAGCGACAAAAAGCGTGCGCGCTGCGGCGGCACCGCACCCGAAAGTGCGAAGGAGTATTGCTCCAGCTCGGACAGGAAATCATCGGGATCCACGCCAAACACCACGCGGTAGATCGGCTCGAATTGCAGCGCCTCATCGTGCAAATTCACCACCTCTGCAAGGGCGTAGCGTGCGGGGTGGTAAAGCGCCTTTTCCCCGTGCGCGGCCTTGATCTCCTCATAGGCGGCCTTGGCGGCGGCAAGCGAGTGGTTGCCGTCTCCCACAGCGAACAAAAGCGGCGCCATGCCCTCGCCGTACTTGGCCCCCTGCACCTCGGGCGAGAGCAGCTTTTCCAGCGCCATAGCCACGCGACCAACGCCGACGGTATCTACAAAATACCCCTTGACGTGCCCGCTTCCCTGCATCAGATCAAAGTCGTACGCGGGCACAAACTCCCGACTTCTTGCCGCGATCGGCTCGATCACGCTTTTTTGTATATCGTCGATCAGAAGCATCGCGTGCGGTATTTCCAGTGTGGCACCGCGGCGCACGGCAAGGCGAGGCGGAATGCGCTCGACCACGGTCTGCTCCGTGGCGCGGATCAGCGAGCTTGCGCCCTTCTCGTAATCGTAATGCTCCAGATCCACCATACCCACAAGACCGCGGCGAACGAGCCCGTTTGCCTGCGTGCGCTCCACGTAAAGCATCTTGTTGCGGTGCGCGCAAAGCAGCTCGCGCACGTAATTTTCCATGGTACTGTGCATGGCGGGCACACGCGCGGCGGCATCCCCCAGATAGCACTCCGGCAAGATCAGGCGAAGCGTGGAGGGGGCATCCCCCACAAAAGCCTCCGCCTCCTGCCAATACTCGGGCTGGCTGGTATATTGATCACAAGCGACAACGGCCCACTTTTGGCCGTCAATCTTGGTAAAATCCGGCATCAGAATATCGGATGGTAACAAATAAGCTGACATAACAGCACCTCACTTTCCTTTTTCATCACTATCATTTTACCACGAGCGTGTGCATAAATCAAGAGCTTTTTTGTGAATACTTGGCGCCTCAAATCTGTTTTTTTCGCAATTTCTCTTGACACGGGGGGCTGAAAAACATATAATAATAGAAAAGATTGATTATTTTTATTGATTCCCCCGAAGGAGAGAAAAGCTATGCTTACGAAAGTTGTGAAATTCGGCGGCAGCTCACTGGCCGATGCCGAGCAATTCAAAAAGGTGGCGCAGATCATCAAATCCGACCCCGCACGCCGCTACGTGGTGGTCTCCGCCCCCGGCAAGCGTTTCAAGGAAGATACCAAGGTCACGGACATGCTGTACCGTTGCTATGAGATGATCCGCAACCGCGAGGACGTGGACGCCTATTACGCGAAGATCTGCGACCGCTATAACGGCATCATCCGCGAGCTTGGACTGCAGTTTGACATTTCCGGCGAGCTGGAATACGTCAAAAACGCGATGAAACACGCCTCCGGCCGTGATTTTGCCGCCTCCCGCGGCGAGTATCTTAACAGCTTGATCCTTGCCAAATATCTCGGTTTTTCCTTCATTGACGCGGAAAACGTGATCTTTTTCAAGGATAACGGCTCTCTTGACGAGGAACGCACCAACGCCGTGCTTTCCGAGGAGCTGAAAAAATACAATCACGCCGTGATCCCCGGCTTTTACGGCATTATGCCCAACGGCACCATCAAGACCTTCTCGCGCGGCGGCTCGGATATCACGGGCTCGATCGTGGCGCGCGCCGCCGAGGCAGACCTTTACGAGAACTGGACCGACGTTTCCGGCTTTCTGATGGGCGACCCGCGCGTGCTGAAGGATCCCCCCACCATCGACGCCATCTCCTACCGCGAGCTGCGTGAGCTCTCTTACATGGGGGCCACTGTGCTGCATGACGAGGCGATCTTCCCCGTGCGTTACGCGGGCATTCCGATCAACATCCGCAACACCAATGCCCCTGAGGATGCCGGCACCATGATCGTGTCGGACGCCGCCGCTTACGAAACGCCCCACGTCATCACGGGCATCGCGGGCAAAAAGGGCTTTTCCGTCATCCATATCGAGAAGGATATGATGAACGCCGAAGTCGGCTTCGGCCGCCGCGTGCTGGAAATTCTGGAGGATCATGAGATCTCCTTCGAGCATCTGCCCTCCGGCATCGACACGATGAGTATCGTGGTCTCCTCCACCGCCCTTGACGGCAGACGCGACCGCATCATCCATTCGATCAGCCGTCTGGTGCACGCCGATCACGTGGAGATCCTGGACGGGCTTTGCCTCATTGCCGTGGTGGGACGCGGTATGGTAAAAGCCAAGGGCACCGCCGCGCGCGTCTTTAACGCAGTTTCCGCCGCAGGTGTCAACATCCGCATGATCGATCAGGGCTCCAGCGAGTTGAACATCATCCTCGGCGTGGACGAGGACGCCTACGAGATCGCCATGAGCGCCATCTTCAACGAATTTGTAAAATAAAGGAGAATTGCTATGGATTGCCTTTTCTGTAAGATCATTGCGGGAGAAATTCCCTCTGCCAAGGTTTATGAAAACGAGTGGGTCTATGCCTTCCGTGACATCCAGCCCCAGGCACCCGTGCACGTGCTGATCGTGCCCAAGGTGCATATTTGCTGTGCCGATGCCATCAACGCCGAAAACAGCGCAACGGTCGCCAAGATCTTTGAGGCCATCCCCGAGATCGCCAAAAGCGAAGGCCTTACCAACGGCTATCGCGTGATCACCAACTGCGGTGAGGACGGATGCCAGTCGGTGAAGCACCTGCATTTCCACGTGCTTGGCGGCAAAAAGCTGTCCGAGACGATGGCATGAGCAACACACAAGTAAGGGAGGGCGCCTTGCCCCTCCCTTTTTCCAAGGATCTGTGGCAGCACCTACAGGAAGAAACGCGCGACATCCTGCTTTACGGCATGGGAAACGGCGCGGACAAGCTGCTTGCCGTATGTGAAAAAAAGGGCATCCGTATCAGCGGCATTTTTGCCAGCGACGGCTTTGTGCGCGGGCACAGCTTCCACGGCATGCGCGTGATGGCGTACAGCGAGGTGCAATCGCTTTATCCCCCGCAAGGGTGTGTGATCCTGCTTGCCTTCGGCTCCTCCCGCCCTGAGGTGATGGCGCTTTTTGACGCCGTGGCCGCGCGTTATCCCCTCTTCGTGCCCGATCTCCCCGTTTGCGGCGAAAACCTGTTTGATGCCGCTTTTTTTGCGGCGCACCGCGAAAAATTTGCCGGGGCGAGAGAGCTTTTTGCAGACGAGCCCTCTCGCACGCTCTTCGACCTTGTATTGCAGTGCAAATACGAGGCGGCGCATGCGCTTTTTGACAGAGCAACCAGCGAAAAAACCGCTTGGGATCTGCTTTCGGCACACTCGGTCGCCGCGATGGCAGACTTCGGTGCCTACAACGGTGACAGCGCACGCGAGGCCATGGCGCTTTGCCCCGATCTGCGCTTTATTTTAGCCGTTGAGCCGGACAGACGAAATTTCCGCAAGCTTTCGGACTATGCGGCGGCTGTGGCGGACGAATGTATCATAGAATGCCACCAGGTCGCCGTCTGCGATACGCACGGCGAAGCCGCATTTGACAGCTCAGGCAATCGCAATGCGGGGCTTTGCACGGGGCGCACCGATACCACGGTGCAGACCGACACGCCGGACGGGCTTCTTGCGGGGCGTGCCGTCGATTACATGAAGTTTGACGTGGAGGGCGCGGAGCACGCGGCGCTTCTCGGCTCGGCCGAGAGCATCCGCCGCCACCGCCCCGCACTTCGCGTGGCGGCCTACCATCGCAGCGAGGATCTTTTCGATCTGCCGCTGCTGCTTTCGGACCTTTGCGAAAATTACACGTTTCACCTGGTACGTACCAAGGGCTTTCCCGCATGGGACCTTGATATCATCGCATTACCGCAATAAGGGGAGGAATGTTTTTCTCCCCCTTATTTTTTGTTCATCCTTTTGCCATAAATAAATATTATAATGTTATATAATATTTATGACTACGCGGCATCCGCGGGAAAGGAATTATGAACAAGCATATTTTTCTCATGCTGAAGGGCGTCCTCATCGGCTTTGCCAGTCTGGGCGTTCCGGGGCTTAGCGCCAGCACCATTGCCATTGTCTTATTTGTCTATTACGACATGATCTATGCCATCAGCCATATCTTCAGCAAGCCGAAAAAAAGCTTGACCTTTCTTGCCTTTTTGCTGATGGGGTACGCGATCGGCTGTCTTGGCGGCGCGTGGATGGTCAACACCCTTTACGTCAGCTTCCCTATCCCGGTGATTGCGGCGGTGCTGGGCTTTCTGATCGGCAGTGTGCCGCGCATGGCGGCCGAGAGCCGCGAGGATTTCAAGCGCCCCGCCAACTGGGTGGTCATGATCCTTGTCGCGGCACTCTTCCTTGTCTACTCGCTGGTCATCACAAGCGGGCAGGTCGTCACGTTTGACAAAACGCTGTCCCTTGCCGATTATATCGGTATGCTCTGTGTCGGTGTGCTGACCTCGACCACGCTGGTCATTCCCGGAGTGGATTTTGCCGTCACGCTGATGGCACTGGGCTATTACTACGCCTTTATCGGCCTTGTGGGAGATATTCCCGCCCTGCTCACCTCTCCCCCAAAGCTTTTCCTGCTTCTTTTCTATCTGATCGGGTACGGACTTGGCTCTTTCGCTTTCTCGAAGGGTCTGCGCTATCTCATCAAGCGCTTCCCGCGCCAGCTGCACTGTGTCAACCTTGCCATGGTCACGGTGGCACCGATCATTGTGATCAAAAAATGCATCATCGATAACCCCAACGAAAAAACGCTCTTACAGAACATCTCCTGGAAGGCGTGGATGTGGGCGTTCATCATGTTTGCGGCGGGCTATTTTGCCTTCACGTGGGTGCCGATGCTCTTGCGCTACGTGGGGATCTTGCCCAAGGACCCCGACAAAATGGCCGTGGACGCGCAGGCCGCGGCGCGCGGGGAAAATATCACAGCCGAAGAGGCCCCCACCCCCGTTGTCACCCCCGCCTGCTGTCAGCTACAGCCCGATACGCCGCCCGCGCGTGACGAGCAGGATTTCGAGCCCGAAAGATAACAAAAGCACCGATGCCGCAGCATCGGTGCTTTTGTTTAAAATCTGATAAAGGCAAAGCCGCCTGCGGGGATGGTGATACGATAGTCCTCCCCCTCTCGGGTAAGGATACCCTCACCCTCCAGCAGTGTCGGCACGACACCGTTTTTAAAGCGCACCTTGCCGGATCTTGTTGCCTCGGGAAGCAAGTGCTCGCCCGCGGCCATAGAGCGTGTCACACCGATATGATTGAACACGGTGAGATAATATCCGCCCCCGTCGCGCTCGTTGATCACCCAATGGAAGCCCTCTACCTCGCAAGGAAGTGCCTCGCGCAAAAGTGTAGGAAGCTCGTGTACGGCCACGCAATTCGGATGTGCCGCGGCAAAGGCGGGGTCGCCCGTAAGATCGATCAAATAGCGGTAAGCTGCGATTGCCGCTTCCCTTTCCGCGCCTGCATTCAGCATATCCACCGCATCCGGCATACGACTGTTGATCAGCGTTTTATATTCCGTTCCCATAAACTCGATGGGATCGGAGAACACGCGGCGGATGCCGTCCTTGATGCGCTCCAGCTTACAGCGCAAGGGCACCGGCACCTTAAAACCACAGTAGGTGTAGCCGGAGCGAATATCGTCCAGCACCTCCAGCGCCTCGGGCAACACCACGGCGGCGGGGGTAAGCTTTTCCCCTATATCGGTATATTTTCGTGTGAAACTCAAAAAGTCCAGCTTGACACGACCGTATTCGGAAAGCTCAAAATCCTTCCAATCCAAAAAGGTGTTGCAAAGCCCCCATTCCTCGCTCATCATATCGACATTGCAAAGATAGGCATACAGCATCACACGGTGCTGTAAGGAGCGTGAGCTACCACCGTTGGAGCCGCCCGTCACGAAGGGAAAGTCCTTCTTATCGCCAACGCCCCATTCGTTCTTTTCTTCCTTATGGTAACAGCAAGTGGTAAAGGGATCACCACCCCAAGGCTCGTAGTAGGCCCCGAATTTCTTGCCGTGTGCCCTTGCCATACCGCGTGCATAAGAAAGCTGCATGCGCATATCCGCGCTTTGCCCGCCCACCTCGGCACAAATCAACTCCGCGCCCTCGCGCAGTTCAAACGCGAAGGCAAGATAACCGCTGTCACACGGCACCAGATCGCGATAACGATCACGGCGGTCGCGGTAAATATCAAACATATTGTCACAGAACTCCTGCGCCGTTTGCGGGCGCTTATGTGCCGCCATTTCCTTTGCGGTCATCGCCTCCAAAAACAGGAACGGCACCTTGTATTTTTCGCGGATAACGCGGTCGATCTCCTCTGCCGTCCAGCTTTCGTCGGGCACGTCCTTCAATTTCTTAAGGTCGGATTGGTAATTGGAAAGCCACTCGTGCATCTGAAAGCCGAGAAAATTCTCCCCCAGCATGTCGCGGTATGCTTGCAGCACTCCTTTGTCATACGGGTACTCGTCAATATAGATGCCGCCCTGCAAGCGGTCGATGTAAAAAGGGGCGCGGGTCTTTTCCAAATATTGATAGAGCGCACTGCCCTTGCCCGCAAGGCTGTTGAATTTTTCCGTCTCCTTCAAAAGAAGGCTTTGGCTGAATCTGACACCGTCCCCCTCCTTCACAAGGCCGCAATCGACCATCGCCTGCCACGTATCGGGGTGATAGGGGTGAAAAAAGCAAAATTTTGTTGTCATAAAAGCTCCTCTGTTACTTTTTGCGCGCGGCAAGGCGCTTTTCGCGAAGCTCGCTCACGTGGCGCGAGCGGATATGGGCCATCGCTTCACCCATCACCTGCCAGACCCGCTCGCAGTTGTCAGCACGATAGCTGTGCGACTCCCCACCGCGATAGCTCCATGCAAGAATAGAGCGCGCCCCCGCCTCAAAGGCGGCATCGGTGGCAAGATAGATATCGTCCTCCTCACCGGCAGGAATACCATAGCCCTGGATCCAAACGTGGGTGTCCTTGCCGGCCTCGCTTGTTTTTCGGATAATGCTTTCGGTTTGCTCAAAGACGTAATCAAAGGGATCCCTCTCGCCCGGCCTCTCCTTGGGGAACCAGTAAGGGTCGATGCCGAAATTTTGGATCTGCGGCACGGACAGCATATCCGCACCGAACTTTTCCAAATCGCCCACCATCACGCAGGTGATGTTCTCCATCCCAAGCGAAGCGGAATATTCTGTCACCTTTTCGAAAAAGCGTTTCATCGAATAGCGGTGAAAATCTCGCACCTCATCGGTGCGCTCCTTTGGCATCAGCTTACCGTAGCGCTCTGCAAAAAGGCGCTGACAGCTCTCGCAGCAACAGGAAAAAATCTTCTCTCCCGCGGCATTTTTCTTCACGTTAAAATGCGGCTCGTCCCAAAACAGCTTTTTGCCACCGCACTCGCGCACCGCATAGACCCAATCCTTGGAAAAGCGGATAAATGCCTCATTATTATAGCACGCGTTCACGGGATCCACGCTACCGTCGGAGTAGATCTGATGTGCCTCGGGATGATAGGCAAGAAAATGCGACTTGTCACCGGGAGAACCGCTAAGCCCCCAGTTATCCAGCCACACCTCAAGCCCCAGATCCTCGGAAATCGCAATCACGTCCTTCATCACTTGAAAATGCCTGTCCCAATCGTTGTGAGAAAACATATGCACCACGGTATTCATATTGTGGCGCACAATGTCCTCCATATCCTCGCGAATATGCTTTAAAATACGATTGCCGTGATAAGCAACACCGGTGATCAACCTTTCTTCCCGTCTCATAACAATCTCCTTTGCTTTTTGCGGGCAAACGCGCCCCATATTCAATTTCATTATATCAAAATATGACAAAAAAAGCGATAGCTTTTGGACAAAAAAAATAAAATTTCAGACATATTTAAAAACGAAACCGCAAGGCGGTCGCCTTGCGGTTTCATTTTTCGTGTTTTAGTGCCTTTAGGCAGTTGAGCGCGAAGCGCGAAACAGACAACCACCCGCTATGCGGGTGGGCAACAGAGGTTATACCAAAAAATCTCCTAACATGGTACAATAAGATGCTCAAGTCTATTG
>SVSG01000009.1 GCA_015064415.1 Oscillospiraceae bacterium
AATGAAATATCTGCGGATCAATTGATCCGTTCCAAAAGTAATTCTTTCTGTTTTCCGTACAGATGGTTACAAAATATGCACCGGGAGAACTATAATCATAATTCTTAAGTCGTATATCTTTTCTTTTTGGCAATTCTTTTTTATTCTCCATTTTCATCACCCCTCCCATTATAACACAAATCGGCAGAGGGAACAAGTCCTCTGCCGAAGTTTTTGTGCCCGTGATTTCTCCGTTAAAGACAACAGAGAAAAGCTGCAGGGCATTTTTTTCCAAGGGAACGATCCCAATGCAACGCATAATGCGAGTGTTGCTGCGTACAAAATGCACCAAAATAAAAAAGGGGCTTCAGATTTCGATGCAGAAGGTGTGATCCCGACGCGAAGCTGTATAACGTATACTGCGAGCGTTGGGATCGCGCCTTAAGCGCGAAATATGAAGCCCCTAAAAAAGGAAATAGAAAAAGCTCTCACCGAGAAGTGAGAGCTTTTTCTATTTCCTTTACGCGCGGTTGATCTTACCCGAGCGCAGGCAACGGGAGCAAACCGCCACGGTGGTGGGGGTCCCGTCAACGATAGCCTTTACCTTGCGGATATTGGGCTTCCAAGAACGGTTGGTCTTGCGATGGGAGTGAGAAACGTTCTGACCGAACACAACGCCCTTGCCGCAAACACTGCACTTTGCCATATTGACACCTCCTCGCGCACCCGTGGGTGCTTTCGTTTATCTGTAATGATTTTTTAACAGCAAGTGGTATTATACCATAAAGAAAGAAAAAAAGCAAGTCTTTTTTTGAAAAAAACTAATTTTTTGTGATTTTACAGCGAAAATGCCCCGAAAAACGATGGATTTCGTTATTTATCCCAAAAAAGTGCGCGCAAAGCGGCATAATCCGTAACGTCCTCCACCGCGCGCGGTGCACCAAGGGGCGCGTGCAAGAAGAAGCAAAGACGCGGCTTTTCCACGTCGGCGTGCACGTGCTTTTGGTGAATAGCGGGAAGGGTAAGCTCAGCGGTGGCGCGATGCACGGCAAGCAAGAGGGATACGGCCGCAGGCAAGCTCTCGCGCGTGTGAATGCGCGGGAGCTCCAGCGTGGCGGTCACGGTGGCACGCGTAAGATCCGCGCCGCGGCTTGCCGCCTCCTTCAAAAATTGCAAAAGCGTTGCTTCGCTTGCCGCAGTGCATTCGATGCCACCCAGTATTTCCTTATGATCCGTCACGAACGCACGCTCCAGCACCTCTTCGGTCGCGGCGGGGAGCTGTACGTGCTCGGGGCGGAAGGGGATCATGCTTTGCAGGAAGGCGAGGTCCAGCGAGAGCTGCACAACACCCGCGTAGTGCACCTGAAGCTTGCCGCCGTTCTGTACGTTTCCAAGATGCGTGAGGGGGGCAGGGCGCGCAAAAAGCGCGTGCAGGTGCTTTTGCGGCACCAGGAAAAGGAAACACCCCTCCCCGCAGGATAAAAGGGCGGCAGGGCCCTCCAACGGTTGATAGCCGGGGAGCGCGGCGGCGTTGAGGGAAAAGCCGGGCAGCGTCAGCAAATGGGGCAGCACGCCCTCTTTTTTGACGGTGCCAAGGGGTGCGATCTGCTCAGCCGAGTGCGCGCCAAGAAAGCGCGAAATTTCGCTTGCAAAGGGCTCGTTTCCCGTGGGAATCAGACAACACAGCGCGGCGTGTGCGGGGGCGTCGGGTGGGGCAAGGGGCAAAAGGGCCGCTTTGCCGTGCGGAAGTGTCAGCGAAAGGCGCGGCTCACGTCCGCCCGCCATGGCGGCAAGCTCCGTGTCCTCACCCGCATACAGCGTCTCCACGAAGGGGTGGATGCCGGCGCGCATCAGATATTTTGTGCAGGTGTCCGTCAGATCGCGCAGAGTGGGGGCGTTTTTTTTCTGCCACGCGTCGCGCATGCGGCAAACGTCGCAGAAGGCGTGAAGCTGCTCCTCGGTGCCAAGCACCTCCTCCAAGCGGAAGGTGTGCCATGCCTCGTTGGCGTAAAGCTTGTCCAGAAAGCGCAGCTCGCCGATCACGGGATCACGCCGCTCACGCAGGAGATAATGGCGCTGTACGAATTGCAGCACCTGCACGGGAAGCGCAAGCGGCAGCTGCGCGCGCATCTGTTCCAGCGCGGGTATATCCATGATGCGGAAATTGATCACGGTGATCTGGTTTGGGTCCATGGGGAAGGATTGGTTCATCATAGGGCGTTGTCCTCCGGGGTGGCGATCAGCCGTCCTCCTTGCACAGCTTGCAGGCGGACGGTATGGATTTGGGCGTGCAGGGGGGTGTCGCTTTTCACGGCGACCTCAAAAAATTCGTTGGTGTGACCGATGGCATAGCCATCCTCAAAGGTCTCAAAAAGTACGGTACGTATCGGCTTTTCCAGCGCACGGGTAAGGCGCTTTTGCGTCAGCTCCGCACCCAGCTTGATCAAGGCGGCAGAGCGCGCCTTTTTGACCTCCTTGCGGATCTGTCCCGCCATGGTGGCGGCAGGGGTGCCTTCTCTTTGCGAGTAGGCGAATACGTGCATCTGCAAAAATTCCGCTTCCTTGGCAAAATTCACCGTGTCGGCAAAATCCTCCTCGGTCTCACCGGGGAAGCCCACGATAAAGTCGGTGGTCAGCTCCACGTCGGGGAGCGCCGCGCGCAAGCGACGGATGCCCTCCATGGCCTGCGTGGGATTATATTTTCTGCGCATGGCGGCCAGCACGCGGGCACTGCCGGATTGCATGGAAAGGTGAAAATGCGGCACAACGGTGCGCAGTTTCGCCAACCGTTCGACGAAATCCGCGCGCATCACGGTGGGGTCCAGCGACCCCAGACGCACGCGCTCCAGATCTTCGATCTTGTCGACGGCCTCCAGAAGGTCGATGAGGGTCACCCCCTCCAGATCCTTGCCGAAGGAGGCGGTCTCGATGCCCGTGAGCACCACCTCGCGGCATCCGCCGCGCACAAGCCCCTCCACCTCGCGTACCACGTCGGCAAGCGGCTTGGAGCGCACCTTGCCGCGTGCGGCGGGGATGGCGCAATAGGAGCAACGGTTCTCGCATCCGTCCTCGATCTTGACGTAGGCGCGCGTGCGATCAAAGTGTGTGATGTTCATGGGCTCAAAGGGAGCGCTTTGCACGTCGTCAACGCGCACAAGCGGCGGCTTCGCGCGTTTTTTCAGCAATTCTCGCGCGACTCTTACAACAGAGAGCTTGTCGGTGTTGCCGCATACGTAATCTACCTGGGGCAGGGCGGCCACACGCGCGGGGTGAGACTGGGAAAAGCATCCCGTCACCAGGATCGGCGCGTCCGGATTTTTGCCCGCTACCCGTCGGATCAGCTGTCCCGCCTTGCGGTCGGACTCTGCCGTTACGGTGCAGGTGTTGATGACGTAAACGTCACAGCGCTCCTCGGGGGAGCCGACGAAAAAGCCCGCCCTTTCAAATTCTTCTGCAATGGCTTCGCTTTCGTATTGATTGACCTTGCAACCAAGCGTCAGGATCCCCACGGTGGGGGAAATATGCATTTTTTCCACGGCTCGCACCTCCTTTTCCCTTTATTGTACCATTTTACGCGGTCGCGGTCAACAAGCGTGCGAAAAATTTTTGATTTTACTTGAAAAAAAGGGGGGAATAGAGTATAATGAGAGTAAAAATGAGCGTAAAAAGGAAAGGGGGATGGCTATGCGAGAGCTGAAGATCGGCAAAAACGATGCGGGACAGCGTCTGGACAAGTTTTTGACCAAGGCCGTCAAGGGCCTGCCGCAGTCCCTGTTGTATAAGTATATCCGCCTCAAAAAAATCAAGCTCAACGGCGCACGCGCACAGCAAAACGTTATCCTCTGTGCGGGGGACACCGTACAGCTGTATATCCGCGACGAATTTTTCGACGTGCCCGAAAAGGATCAACACGCGCTGGCCAATATCACCCCAAAGCTTTCCATCGTGTATGAGGATGATAATATCATGCTGCTCAACAAGCGCCCCGGCGTGCTTGTGCACGAGGATACCGCAGGCGGCGAGAATACGCTGATCCTGCACGTGAAGGCATATTTGTACGCCAAGGGGGAGTACGATCCCGAAAGCGAGCAATCCTTCGCGCCCGCGCTTTGCAACCGCATCGACCGCAATACGGGCGGCATTGTGATCGCCGCCAAGAATGCGGAGGCGTTGCGCGTGATGAACGAGAAGATCAAGCAAAACGAGATCAGTAAGTTTTATTTCTGTGCGGCGCACGGCATTTTCAAGAAAAAGCGGGACGAGCTGCACGGCTTTTTGCGCAAGGACAGCGCCAATAACACGGTAACGGTATCGGATAAACCGATTCCGGGCGGCAAAAATATCATCACGCGCTACCGCGTGCTTTCCGAGAAAAACGGCAATTCACTGCTGGAGGTCGAGCTTGTGACGGGGCGTACACACCAGATCCGTGCGCATCTTGCGCACATCGGGCATCCGTTGCTTGGTGACGGCAAATACGGGCAAAACCGCAACGAGAGAACGCGCGGGTATAAGCATCAGGCGCTTTACGCGGCGCGACTGCGCTTTGATTTCGTTGACGGCGAGGGTGCACTTGGCTATTTGCGCGGCAAGGAGTTTGCACTCCCCGAAGATGAGATCTGGTTTTTCAAGGATTTCCGATAACGGCGGGAGGTTGGCATGATCGGTAAAAAATGGCTTTTTCTGCTACCGTTAGGGGGGATATTGACCGCGCTCACCCTGGTGTTCCCGCAAATCGGGCTCCTTGAGTGGGTGACGATGACCCCTGCGCTTGTGTGGCTGTTTGCCGCCGCAAGACGCGAGGAAAAAATGAAGCTGCGTGCTTTTCTCGGCGCGGGATGGCTTTATTTTCTCCCTTTTTATCTGGTGATCTACCATTGGTTTTTTTATTTGTATCCGATGGAATTTGCGGGTGTTTCTCCCGCGATGGCGGCGGGCCTTGTGGCGATCTGCTGGCTGGGGCTTTCCGTACTGCAAAGCATCTTTTCCGCCCTCATTTTTCCGCTGTTCGGCGCGCTGATGCGCACGAAAACGATGATACGTTGGCCTTTTTTGACGCCATTTTTGTTTGCGGCGCAGTACACCGTGTCCGAATGGAGTCAGACCTTCACGTGGATGGGCGTGCCGTGGGCGCGCTTGCCGCTGGGGCAGATCGAGTGCGGATTTTTGCCCAACGGGGCGGCGCTGTTCGGCAGTTATCTGCTGACCTTTCTGCTGGTTTGTGCCAACGGATTTCTGGCGTGGTTTTTGCTTCACCGTGAAAAGTGGCGCTTTTGCGCCATCGGTGCCGCATCCGTTCTTTTGTTCGGTGTGGCGGCGGGTGGCATCGGCTATGCCGTCACAGCCCCCGAAAAGGGGCGTGCCATCGTGGTGGCCGCCGTGCAGGGCAATATCGGCTCCTCGCAAAAATGGGACGGCGAGAGCAATCTGAAAACGCTGGAAATTTACGAAAAATACACCGCCGAGGCGGCCCTGCAGGGCGCGGAGCTGGTGCTTTTCCCCGAGACCTTTTTGCCCTATACCTTAAAGGAAGGGAACTGGGTCGCCGAATTTGTGCAGGAGCTCGCCGTGAAATATGACATCACGATCATGTGCGGCGCGTTCCATGCCGAGGGAGATGCGCGCTACAACGGCGTATTCACTGTTTTTCCCGATGGTACAATCTCGCAAACGGTATACGCCAAGCGGCGTCTGGTGCCCTTTGGCGAATTTGTGCCCTGGCGCGCCGTGATCGAGGTCGTGTTCCCACCCCTTGCGCAGATCAACATGCTCTCGCGCGACCTTACCCCGGGGGAGGGGCCCGCGTTGGTACAGACACCGTTCGGGCAGGTGGGGGGCCTCATTTGCTTTGATTCGATCTACGAGAGCTTGACGCTGGACAGCGTTCGCGCGGGCGCAGACCTTTTGGTGTTGCCCACGAACGACTCCTGGTTTCTGGATTCTGCCGCCGTGTATATGCACAGCGCGCAGGCGCGTTACCGCGCCATTGAGTCGGGCAGGTGGATCGTGAGATCCGCCGACACGGGCATTTCCTCCATCATCGATCCGCACGGCAACTCGCACGTGCAGCTGGACCCGCTGGTGCCCGGCGTATCGGTCTATACCGCTTACGTGAGCAATGCACGCACGCCTTACTCCTATATCGGCAATCTGATCGTGTATCTGATGATCGCCGCGCTTTTGGCGTTGCCCGCATACGAGCTTGTATATCAGTTGAAGAATAAAAAGCAGGCGAAAATCGCAGAAAGCGAGGAACCCCAATGAAACGCTGTCTATTGCCGGAAAACGGAACTTTTTATAAGGCAAACATGCACACGCACACCAATATTTCCGACGGCGTATTCTCCCCCGAGGAGATCAAAAAAATGTATTCCGAAGCAGGGTATTCCATCGTGGCGTTTACCGATCACGAGGTTATGGTGCCGCAAAATCACCTGACGGATGACCGCTTTTTGGCTATCAATGGCGTGGAGACCATTACCAGTGACAAATGGCCCGGCGGCTATTGCTACAACAAGACCTATCACATCAATTTTTATGCCAAAACACCCGACATCACGTATTGTCCGGTGTTGAACGCGAAAAACATCTGGCAGGAGCATACCAAGGCATACGCCACGCCGGAGATGATCGAGCATCCTTATAAAAACCATTATTCTATCGCCGGCGTGAACGATGCCATTCAAAAGGCGACGGCGGCAGGCTTTCTGGTCTGCCTTAACCATCCGGTCTGGTCCAGCCAGGATTATAGCGACTATGTGGGGCTCAAGGGGCTTTGGGGGGTGGAGGTCTACAACACCGGTTGCTATCGGGGTGGACAGCATGATACCGCACAGCCCATGGTTGATATGCTTCGCACGAACGAGCGCGTGATGCCCGTTGCCGCTGACGATACGCATGCCGCAAAGGATACCTTTGGCGGATGGTTGATGGTCAAGGCGGATCGCTTGGAGTACAAAACGGTAATGGATGCACTGGAGCGCGGCGATTTTTATGCCTCTACCGGTCCCGAGATCAAGGCGCTGTACCTGGAGGATGGCGTGCTGAAGATCGAGACCTCTGAGGCGGTCTCGATCTCGCTGATCGCAAGCTATCGCTATCACCGCACCTGCCACGGCACGCCGGAGGCACCTTTGAGCGGTGCTGCCTTCGATCTGAACGAATTTATGAAACAAAACAACGCCCATGAAAATCCCCGCTGCACGCCCTGTGTGCGCCTGGAGGTGCGCGATAGGCACGGCAATTTTGCCTGGACCCGCGCTTTTTTCCTGGATGAGTTGAACGAAAAAGGGGAATGACGTAAAAAAGAGAACCGCCGTGTGGCGGTTCTTCTTTTTCGTTCTGCACCCATTTGGATGCAGAAGTCGCGATCTTTGCACGGTAGCTGTATGATATACTGCGAGTGCCAAGATCACGGCTAAAAAAGAGAGCCGCCGTGTGGCGGTTCTCTTTTTTGTTCTGCACCAAATTAGTCGGTGACGTAAGGAAGCAGAGCAACCTGACGTGCACGCTTGATGGCAGTGTTCAGCTCGCGCTGATGCTTAGCGCATGCGCCGGAAATACGGCGGGGCAGAATCTTGCCGCGCTCGCTGATGAACTTACGAAGCTTGGCAGTGTCCTTGTAATCGATGAACTCAACCTTATCCTCGCAGAAGATGCAAACCTTTTTTCTCTTGCGGTTCATGGGGCGAGCAGGACGTGCTGCATTTTCAACTCTATCCATTGTAACGAATCCTCCTGTTTAAATTTGTGATCTGCGTCAGAAGGGCAGATCGTCCTCTGCCTTCATCTCCTCAAAGTTGGGAGCACCGCCTGCGGGGGTGGAGAAGGACGGAGTGGTGTAAGCATCGGGTGTGTAGGGCGCTGCACCGGTTTCGTTGCGGCTGTCGACGAACATGGCCTCGTCCACGACGACCTCGGTGGCGTAGCGGCGGTTACCTTGCTGATCCTGCCAGCTTCTGGTCTGCAGGGAGCCGGTCACACACAGAGCCGAGCCCTTTTTGAAATACTTGGAAATAAATTCCGCGGTTTGGCGCCAAGCCACCAGGGTGATGAAATCAGCCTGCTGTGCCTGTTGCTGATCGGCGGAACGCGATTGGAATCTGCGGTTTACGGCAAGCGTAAAGGTGACAACTGCAATGCCGCTTTGGGTCTGCTTCAGCTCAGGATCCGCGGTCAGACGGCCGCAAAGGATCACTTTGTTCAGATTCAAACTAGACATACCAAACGCCTCCTTTTTCAGGTTCCGTGTGATTACGCTTCGGTAGCGGGAGCCTCGGCGGTCTCCTCGGCAGCTTCCTCGGCAACGGGTGCCTCGACAACTTCCTCGGCAACGGCCTCCTCAGCGGCGGCCTCCTCAACAGGGGCCTCAACAGCCTTGGCAACTGCCTCGTACTCCAGACGCAGAACGAGAGAACGCATCACGTTCTCGTCGATGTTGAAGCGACGCTCCAGCTCAGCGGGGTACTCGGGCTCGGACTTGAAGGTCACGACAGTGTAGTAGCCCTCAGGCTTGTCGTTGATGGGGTATGCCAGACGGCGCTTGCCCCACTCGGCAACCTCCACGATCTCGGCATGTCTTGCAATTCTGTCGGTGAACTTCTTCACCACAGCCTTGGCTGCCTCTTCGCCTGCTTCAACGTCAACGATGAACAGGGCTTCGTAAGAGTTGATGACTTTTTCCATAATTTAACACCTCCCTATGGACATAAGACCGCACACATGCAAAAAATTTGTGCGCGGTAAGGAGACGAGAGCAACTCGGTTTGCATAGGGTCGCGCTCGTATCACCCAAATATTTTAACACAACAAAAAATAAAAGTCAAGTCTTTTTTCGTTTTTTGCTGTTTTTTGTGTGTTTTTTCTGCTTTTTTGCCCGCGTGGACCGCACTTTTGGGGCATATATATAAAAATAGCAAAAAAAAAGAAAAAAGTGCTTGACAAAGGCGCAAAGTTATGGTATACTCTGTAAAGGATTTTGCTTTACAGCGAGGACGGTGAGGAAAATGTTTGAAAAAAATCTTGCAATTTCCGACCTGCTTGACGAGTACGCACCCGTGCTTTCCGCACGTCACCGCCTGCTTCTTGACTACTATTATAATCAAGATCTTTCCCTTTCGGAGATCGCCTGCGAGATCGGCATTTCCCGTCAGGGGGTGCGCGACGGCATCAAAAAGGCAGAGGAAGAGCTGCTTTTCATGGAGCAATGTCTGCATTTACACCAAAAGGCAAGCGACATGCGCGACGCGGCACAAAAGCTGCTTTCGGGTGCAGATGAAAAAACCGCATACGCCGTGCAGGCAATGCTGCGCGCGGCAGGAATAGAACCGGAAGAGGAGGGCGTATAAATGGGAATGTTTGAAAGCTTGAGCGAAAAACTGAATAACGCCTTCAAGTTCTTCCGCAATAAGGGCAAGCTTACCGAGGCGGACGTCAAGGCCGGTATGCGCGAGATCAAGCTGGCGCTGCTGGAGGCGGACGTCAATTTCAAGGTCGTGCGCGACTTTGTGAAAATGGTCTCCGAGCGCGCCGTGGGCTCTGAGGTGCTGGAATCCCTCGTGCCCGCCCAACAGATCGTCAAGATCGTCAACGAGGAGCTGATCAAGCTGATGGGCACCTCGCAGGCGAAGCTGACCATCGCCCCCAAGCCCCCCACGGTCATCATGATGGTGGGTCTGCAGGGCGCAGGTAAGACCACGCACGCGGGCAAGCTCGCGGGCATGTATAAAAAACAAGGTAAGAACCCGTTGCTTGTGGCCTGTGACGTCTACCGTCCCGCCGCCATCAAGCAGCTGCAGATCGTGGGCGAAAAGCTGGAGATCCCCGTGTTCACGCTGGGAGATCGCGAAAAGCCCGTCAAGATCGCAAAAGAGGGCCTCAAATACGCCATCCAAAAGGGTCACGATATGGTGTTTATCGACACTGCGGGCCGCTTGCACATCGACGAGGAGCTGATGGGCGAGTTGCAGGACATCAAACAGGCCGTGGAGCCGACCGAGATCCTGCTTACCGTGGACGCGATGATCGGTCAGGACGCCGTGACCGTGGCGGATCACTTCAACAGTCAATTGGACGTGACGGGTGTGATCCTCACAAAGCTGGACGGCGATACGCGTGGCGGTGCGGCGCTTTCCGTGCGTCACGTCACGGGCAAGCCCATCAAGTTCGTGGGCGTGGGCGAAAAGCTGGACGCCATCGAGCCCTTCTACCCCGACCGTATGGCAAGTCGTATCCTCGGCATGGGCGACGTGCTTTCTCTCATCGAAAAGGCCGAGCAGGCCTTCGACCAGAAGCAGGCCGCCGAGCTGGAGAAAAAGATCCGCGAATCCACCTTTACCTTAGAGGATTATCTGCAGCAGTTCCAGCAGCTCAAGAAAATGGGCAATCTGGAAAGCTTGATGGGCATGATCCCCGGCGTGAAGCCCGGTGCCCTGAAGGATGCCAAGATCGACGAAAAGCAGATCGGCAGGACTGAGGCGATCATCCGCTCGATGACCCCGAAGGAAAGGGAAAAGCCCGAGATCATCGGCGCGTCGCGCAAGCAGCGCATTGCGAAGGGCAGCGGCACCACCGTCGAGGATGTCAACCGCCTGCTCAAGCAGTTTGATCAGGTCCGCAAGATGATGAAGCAGATGACAAGCGGCAAAATGATGAAGCGCTTTGGCAAGGGCAAAATGAACATGCCCTTTTAACCACCGTTAAAAAGCCCGTAAAAAACGGATTTTTATAAAAAATTTATCATAAAAAACAAAGGAGAACACACCCATGGTTAAGATCAGACTTACCCGTACCGGCAAGACCCACTCCGCCTGCTACCGCATCGTCGTAGCAGACCAGCGCTCCCCCCGCGACGGCCGCTTCATCGAGGAGATCGGCTTCTACAACCCGGGCTCCAAGGAGCTGAAGGTGCAGGATGAGGCCGCTAAGAAGTGGCTCGGCAACGGCGCACAGCCCACTCCCACGGTAAAGGCACTGCTCAAGAAGGCCGGCGTCATCGGTTGATGCACCGGAGGCCCTTATGATGCAGAGCTTGAAGGAGATCCTTGTGGATATCGCCGCGGCCATCGTGGATCACCCCGATGACGTGACGGTAACCGAAGAGGAAAAGGGAGATGAGATCGTTCTCACTCTCAGCGTACATCCCGACGATATGGGCATGGTCATCGGCCGTCACGGTCGCATTGCCAAGGCCATCCGCTCGGTGATGAAATCTGCCGCCACTACGGCAGGCAAAAAGGTGATCGTGGACATCAAGGACTGATGATCCGCGCACGAAAAAACGGCACCCGCCAATCTGGCGGGTGCCGTTTTTTCATACCGTTTGGGCACTAAATGCTTAAAACTCGCTCATCAGCGCGGCGTGCTCGCTGCGCAGATTGTCGATGGAGCGCACGTCGGTGATCTCCTTGCCCTCGGTGTCTGCGGGCAGGGCGTAGAAGAAGGTGGAGGTACAGCTGTCCAGCGTCAGACGCAAGGTGGTGTAGATCTCACCCTGATAGCGCAGGAAGCCGCAGGTGCGCCCGCGCATCTTGCCCGTGTGGGGGTTCCACTCCTCCACGGCAAAGGCGCCGCGCAAAAGCACGTGGTGGTTGTAGTCGCTGTTCGTGGTGTTCGAGAAGTAATAAATATCCGCCTCGCCGTGCTTTTTGTGGATGTGGTTGAGCATGCCGCCGCCGGGCATGGTGCGGTGCAGACCGATGTTGCGGAATTCGGGATAGATCGAATTCAGGGCACCCGTACACTCGAAACGCGGCATACCGGGCAGGTAGGTGTCGAAGGGAACGCCGAAGGCGTTGAGCGCCTCGTTCACCGTGGAGCTGTGCGTCATCTTGGTGGCGTCCGTGGCGGTGGCATTGAAATAAAGGAAGATCGCCTCGCCCCCTGCCGCACTCTTGTTGTGACAATAGTCGCGCATGATGCGCGGGTCGCAGGCCTCCTTGCCGAAGATCTCTTCCACAAGGCGCTGTACCTCGCGGTCGTTTTCGCCGCTTTGATCAAATTCGAAGGCCTTGGTGGGCAAGAGTCCCGTGGCAAGCAGCTTGCCGCCCTCGTCAAAGAATTTCTTGAGCGTGCGCAGGTTTTCCAAGCTGATGATGGAGGTGGCGGGCAGCACGACCACGCGAAAGCTTTCGTGATTTTGCTTGTTGTCCAGATAAAGCACGCCGCCCTCGGTGTGGCAACGGGTGTTCAGCACCTCGGGGTGAAGTAACGTCAGATCGTGGCCAGAATAGATCGAGATCGAGTTGATCAGCGTCATGTAATCGGCGGTGGAGTGCGTTTCGGGATATTCGTACCCGTCCACGGGGGAATAGTACAGCGTGGTGCCCGCGTGCAGGTGATAGATGGGGTACAGCATGGCAATATCCGCCACGTGGCGGCCGCCGCGCAGCATGGTCTGCACGCGTGCGGTGAAAACGCCGAATTCGTTGTTTTGCGCCACCTCACCCGAAAGGTGCATGGCAGTGCAGTTGACGCCGCGCGCATAGGCGTTCATGGCATCCTTGTAAAGGTGAGCGCGGTCATAGGGGGGATAGTTGCGGAACAGCTCGCCGTTCACGCGGTCGATGTCGAAATTATACGCCGCGCCCGCCGCGATCTTGATCGAGTTGGTGCCGTACATATAGGCCTTGTCGAAAAGGGCGCAGGGGGCGTAAATATTGTTCAGCATCGTGTCCCCGATCGAAAAGGAGGGGGCAGTGAGCTTGGGCTCGGAGAGGTTGCCGAACAGCGCAAGCCCCTGTTGCGTTGCAAAATCGTGCAGGGCGCGCAGGATGCCGTTTTGCAAAAGTGAGGCACGTACGCTCATAAAGCAGGCCTTCAGATGCGCGGTATCCTTGCCCACGTAGTCGAAAAGCGCGGGGTAATAGGGCGCGGGATCGAAGCCGAAGCGCTTTTCAAATTCCGCGTTGAAGCTCTCGTCCCAGATGCGGCGGTTGGTGCCGTGAAAGCCCACGCCGGAGTAGGAGAGCATCGAGAGCGTATTGCCGATATAGGGCGCAACGGTATCGGAAAACAGGGAAAATACCGCCGAAATATAGGCAAACGACGCGTCGTAGGAAAGGTAGTTGGCACCGTCGCGCGCGGTGTCCTCCACCAGCAGATACTGGCGCGCCACAAAGTTGGCACCGGGGGCGGGCCATTGCAATTTTCCGTCGCTGACGAAGGGGCGCAAATCGACGCATTCGGCGTATTCCTCGCAATACGCCACGGCCGAGAGGAGCGTACCGCGCGCGATCGGTCTGTTGACGTCCTCGCCGCGTGCGCAGACGTATTCCTTGCACTCCAGCAGCTTGGCGCGCAGGGAGTGATCCCCCATCTCGCCCAGGGTGCGGATCACGAGGTGCTCGAAGGCGGGATCCAGATAAAAGCCGACGAAAAGCTCCTCTTTTTTGGCAAGCGCCAACAGGTACGCGTACATCTCCTTGACGGCACCGAGCTTGCTCTCGTCAAGCTCGGTGCCCTCGGGGAGCTGTGCGATCAGCGTGCCGAAGCCCGCCGCAAGGCATTGCCTGACGGCGGCGGTAATCGCTTCTTCAAAGGGTGTGCCGTCGGGGGCGGGCAGGTCAAAATAATAGATCGGGCGGCGCTCTTTTATCGGTGTGAGAAAGCGCGCGCGGCGCAATGCTTGATCCATTTCGTGCCTCCTTGTGAATAAACTATTTATAGTATAACATACTTTGGCGCAAATTTCCAGTAGGCAAGCAAAAAAAGACCGCCGCGCATTGCGCGGCGGTCGGGGTAGCGGTCACTCGCGTACCCAGAAGTAGCTCTTGTTTTTGTTTTCGGATTTCAATGTGGTAGCGTTGGTTGCGGCATTCGTTGTGGTGACTGCGGTTCCCGTACCGAGATTTTTGAACTCTGTTTTTCCGATCTGGTTTGCAAAGCTGGTAAGCTGATACCTCTTCCAGCCGCTGGTGTTTTCAAAGGTGACGGAGGTGACGCCGCTGCCTTCAAACGCTCTGAAGCCGATGCTTTTTACGCTGGCGGGGATCGTGATCGAGGTCAGCGACTTGCAGCCGTAGAAGGCGTAGGTGGGAAGGATCGTCAGCTTAGAGCCGGCCTCGAAGGTGACCTTTTTCAGGGCCGTGCAGTTGCCGAATATACCGCGGGATTCTGCGTTGTTGGCAATACGGCTTCCGATGGTCACGACGCCGGCGGGGATGGTGATCTCCTGAAGCGAGCTGCAACCGTGGAAGATCTCTTCATCAAGGGTCACAAGGGTGGAGGGCAGGATGATCGCCTTCAATTGCGGGCAGGTCATAAATGCTTGAGAGCCGATCCTGGTAAGAGAAGTGACCTGCAGATTAATGGACTTCAAGGAGGTGGAGCAGAAGGCGTTGGCCTTGATCTCTTTCAGCAAAGAGCCGGCCTCAAACGTCACGGTCTCCAAGGCAGCGGCCTGATAAAATGCCTGACCGTTGATCGTGGTCACCGATGCCGCGATGGTCACGTGCTTCAGGTGCTGATGCGCCTTGAAGGCCTGGGTGGGAATGGTGGTACCGCCATTGATGTTGACCGTGACCAGATTGGAGAAAAATTGACCGATCGACGGATTCATCATGTTGGCAGGGCCCGTGAGAGAGGTGATGTTGACACATCCCTGCAACGCATTCGTACGCGTGACAAGGATCGTGGCGGGGAACGCCAGCGCTTCCAGCGTGGTGCAACCGTTCAAGAAGTTGGAGGGGATCTCCACGGGAGAGCCGATGATCGTGAGAGACTTCAAATGGGTGGCGGGCACGTGCGCGGCACCCTCAAAGGTGGCGCTCAGCGTTTCGATGCGACAGCCGCTGAACGCGTTTTCCCCAATATCCGTGAGGGCCTCGGGGATGGACAGCGCCGTTACGGTCTGATTGCCCGCCAGTGCGTAAGGATAGATGACGGTGATGCCTTTGCCGGAAAGATTCAGCGTGGCAGAACTGCCCGTGTAAGCGATCAGATAGACGGTGGAGCCCACCTTGTAGGTGACAAGCCCCGCAGAGGTGGTGAGCGTATTCTGGAATGCGGTGTTGGTGGCGGTGCGGATCTCCTGCCCCTTGTTTGCGGGAAGCCCCGTGAGGGTGATCTTGGGGAGATTGGTGATCTGCACCAGCTTGTAGCATCCGTCAAAGGCGCCGTCTGCAACCTTTTTGATCGCGGCGGGGATGGTGATCGCATATTGGGCGGGATCTACGCGCAAAAGCCAAGTGTCAAGCATGGAAACGCCGTTTACCGTTGTGAGGATACTGCATCCGTCAAACGCGCCCCTCTCGATCTTTGTCAGCGTGGAGGGCAGGGTAATGCCGGTAAAGGCGGTGGCGTTTCGGAAGGCGCCCGCAGCAATGGCGGTAACGGTGTAATCACCGTACTTTTGAGGAATGACAAGCACCTTGGGGGCCGTGTCACGGTAGCCCGTAATGGTAATGGTCTTTTCCGTTTCGTTGGTGATGAAGTGCAAATGCGTCAGCGACGTGGTCGCGGGAAGCGTTTCGGAAGCAAGCGTGACGTTGCATACCGTGCAGTTCTGCCTTTTCACGCCGCCGGCAAGCTCGGTCGGCTCCAGTGCGGTCTCCCATGCGCCGGGCGTGTGTGCAACAGTGGCAACGTCGCGGGTCTCTGTGCTTTGACAGTTCGCGCAGACGCGCTCGTCGGTGCCAAGGGCGATACAGCTGGGTGCGGTTTTTTCGCTCCAAGCACCAAAGGCGTGCTGTGTTTTGGCGATCGTTTCGGTGAGCACGGTGTTGAGGCAAACCGTGCAATCCTTGTGGCGGGCACCCTTTTGCGCGCAGGTGGCCGCACTGTCAAGGATCCAGTCCGTGAGGGTGTGGGCGGCAAGTGCGCTGTACTTGGTGTCTGTGGCACCGCAATCCGCGCAGGTGCGCTGCTGTACGCCCTTTTGCGTGCAGGTGGAGGTGGAAAGAGTATTCCACGTACCGTAGGGGTGCGCGGTGGTGGGGATGACCTCGATCTTGGCGATCTTGCCGCACTCCTCACGCGTGCAGTAATAGTGGCGCAGGCCCTCGTTGCTGCAGGTGGGCTCGGTAACGGTGACGGGGGTGCCCGTCAGATGCTCCAGAAGGGGAAGCGGCTCGGTATGCGCGGTGCCGCAGTTGAGGCAAGAGCGGCTTTGCATTCCCTTGGTGGTGCAGGTGGATTGCTCGATGACCGTAAAGGTGCCGTACTCGTGCGACAGCTTGGGATCGGCGGCAATTTCCAGTACGGTGTGGCACGCGGTGCATTCCGTGTGCTTGGTGCCCTCCAGCGTGCAGCTTGCCGCAACGTCCACGATCCACGCAGAGGGTGTGTGCGAACGCGTGGCAAGGAGCTCGGTTTTGACCTCGTCACAGTACTTGCAATGCTGCTCGCGCAGGCCGGTTTTTTCGCAGGTGGGCTCTTTGGTGGTCTCCCACGCGTCGAAGGAATGGCCGAGGGCATTGACCGTGGTGATCTCCACAATGGCGTCACACGCGGTGCAGAGCTGATGCACAAGGCCGCCTGCAGTGCAGGAAGCCGTCCGGATCACGTGGGAGGTGGTGGCCTGATGCCCCGTGGCGGGCTTGACGTCCTTTTCCACGTTTTCGCACAGCGCGCAGGTGCGCGTGCTGATGCCCTGTGTGGTGCAGGTGGGCAGCGAAAGGGTGTTCCATGCGCCGTATTGATGGGAAAGGGCGGGGATCACCTCTGCCTTGACGGTCTGCTCACACACCGTACAGCAAAGGTGACGCGCGCCCGGCTTTTCGCAGGAGGCGGGAACGTCGATAGACCACGCGGCGGCGGGGGTGTGAGGCAGGAGATCGTCATAGGCGGTCTCGCTTGCCGCGCAGATGGTGCAGGCGCGGGTACGGACGCCCTTTTGCGCGCACGTAGCGGCGCAAAGCTGCTCCCAAGCGCTGTAGCTGTGAGCGGTCACGGGGATCTTTTCAATGACGGCAAGCTCGCGGCACACGGTGCAGATGCGATGCTGTACGCCCTCTTTTTTGCAGCTTGCGGCCACGATCACGTCGGGCGCGCCGAGGGTGTGGCCCGTGGCGGCAATCACCTCGGTCTCCTTTTGACCGCAGGTGGTGCAGGCACGCTCCTTGGTGCCGCTTTGCAGGCAGGCGGGGGCGGCGATCTGTACCCACTCACCGTACGCGTGAGAGAGCGGCGCGGTGTCGCGCAATGCGGTGGTCACGCCACAGGTGGTGCAGACGCGCTTTTGCGTGCCGCCTGCAGTGCAGGTGGCGGGTACCACGTCTGTCCAAGCGCTTTCTTGGTGCGCGAGCTTGGGGAGCACCTCGCTTTCTGTCAAGCCACAGCCAAGACAGGTGTGGATCTTCGTGCCGTCCTCCTCGCAGGCGGGGGCGATAAGGGTCACCCATTCGCCGAAGGCGTGTGAGACGGTTTCGGGGGTTCTGGTCTCCAGAATGCTTTCGCACGCGGTGCAGGCGCGGTATTCGGTGCCCTTTTGCGTGCAGGTTGCGGGGGTGAGCGTTACCCACTCACCGGGCGTGTGCGCCAGCTTTTCCGTGGGAGCTTGTGCGCTCAGTACCTTGTGACAGCGCGTGCAATGCGAGCCCTCGGAAAGTCCCTTTTGCGTACAGGTGGCGGCAACGGCTTCATCCACAGACACCGCGTGCCCTTCGGCACACGGGTCGGCGGTGGTGTCACATCCGCACAAAAGCAGGGCGGTAAGTAAGAGTACAAGAAGGCCGGCAAGGGCAAAAATATTATATTTTTTCATATTTGTCGTCCTCCTTATTTCTTAATGACGGTATAGTATTCTTTGTAGGTGTATCCGAGGATGGTGAAGGTGTACGTGGCTTGGACATTTTTGGTGTTACAACCAAAGGTTTCCGTGCTGACTTCCCCTGTGGATTTGTTGTATTTGATCCCCCAGAAGGGCTTGGAACCGGAGGTTGAGGGGCCGCTTGCGGTAAAGCTCATCGTTACGGTGTCGGTGGAATTGGCGTTGTTGTTGCCGGACACGATAATGAATTTTACGGTGGAAAGCTCACGGCAGACAAAGCGGTCAACGTTATACGGCCAGGACGTGGTGTTGGAGCCGTTGACGTAGTTGTCATAGGCGCCGGAGTTGTGCGGGAACCAGACGATGGCGGGACGGATGGTCTTATAAAGGGCGATCTCACAGCCGATGTTGCCGTGGTGTGCCAGCTGTACCATATCCGCCTGCAGATAACCGCCGTCATAAAGCTTGGTGGAGGTGTTGTAGCTGCTGCCGCCCCACATGGCGCACAGCCAGCGGCTTTGATACACACAGGAGTCACCCAGCACCATCCAGGTGGTGTCCTTATTGTCGGAGCGGATCGTCCACTTGGTGACGGTGTTGGTATCGTTGGAGTTGTTGATGCGATAGGGGGCGTGATCCCCGTAGGTCATCAGAATCTCCATCTTGAGGTTGGCGAAATACAGCGTCATGCCCGTGTATACCTTGACAAACGTAAAGGGCGTGAGATTTGCCGAGGTGAAGTAGCCCCGCAGGGTGGAGACGTTCTGGCCCATCCAGACGGTATCGGAGCCAACGGGGTAGATGGTGCTCATCTCGGGGAAGTTGCCGATCAGATAGTCCATTTTGATCAGCCCCTCGGGTACGTAGGCCTTCAAAAATGCATTCGTATTGCCGTAATGGTCGCCGTGTGAGTGTGTGATCAGCCACGCGGCGATGTGGATGGGATCCTCTTTTGTGGGATAGGAGCCGTGTGATTTTTTGTGAAGCTCCTTGAGCGTGGCGTAAAGGATCTCCTTATCCATGTTGGCGGCGACGTTGTTGCCGCCGTCGATAATGACGAAGCGCCCGTCCTCCAGCTGCAGGATATAGCTCATGCCGACGGAGCTGCCGACAAGGCGCACCGTGGTGATTGAGGATTCACAGATCTTGTCCGTGGTGCGGTCATAGGTGTCCTGCAGGATCTCGTCCGTGGGCAGATATGCAGAGGAAAGGGGTGCTGTTATCACGCGGATGCACTGCTCGTAATCCCGCATGGGGTAGGGGACAAAGGTGCCGTTGGGGCTGGAGCCCTGAATGTGATCCTCGGCTCTTGCGCTGTTTTTGTAGACCTCTTCATAGCTGAAGGCGTTGTACGCCACGTAAAGGGCGTGGTTCTTCGCCTCGTTTTTATAGGAGCGGAAGTAGCTGCCCGTATTGCCCGGGTTGTCGTTTTTCATCACAAGCACGTAGCCGGCATCCTCCAGCGTTTTGCAATAAGCAAGGAAGCCCGCGGCCGTGGCACCCGTGCCGGTATACACCATTTGCAACGAATGGTTGTTGGCGTGTTGCGCGTGTGCAATGGTAACGCCTGTGGGGCGCGGGAAATCCATCCTCCATTCCTCGGTGGTGACGCTGCCCACCTCGCGGTAGCCCTGCGGCAGAATGCCGCCGTTGCAGCTTATCACGTAATCGTAGAAACGAAGGAAGGCGGTAAGGGCAAGCTCCAGTCCCGCGTCGGTGTGCGCGGTGACGATCACCTTTTTGCCCGTGATATAAAAGCCGTACTCGTTGCCGTCCAGCTCGTCACGGAAGGCGCGGCACTCAGCGCGGTCCACCTGACCGAACAGCAGCTCGTAGCCGCTTGCACTTGCGGTGTCCGTATCCGTGGTCCACGTCAGATTGGCGGTGCCGACACCCGTGCGGATCGCCACGTTGGAGAGCAGCTTTTCAAACAGATAAACGGGGTAATCGCGTCCGTCACCGCTATAGCCCTGGTTGTTGTAGCTGTCGCTGACGTACATGTGAAGCGGATCGTTGTCAAGATCGGCGTCCATGACGAATACGAAATCAGATCCCGCGGCACCTGCCAGCGGCAGGGCGGGGAGGTCGCATGCGGTGGCATCTGCGGCAAGCGTGAGGGTGGTACCGGTGGCGTTCAGACAGTTGCGGATGAAATATTGCACGGCAGAAAGGGTCAGCGCATCGTCCGAGCCGACGATGACGATCTTGTTGCCGACAACGCGCACCGTAAAGCCGCGCCCGTCCAACGCGTTGTGGGCGGCAATGCTTTCCGCACGCGCGGTAAGACCGATGAGGATCTCCTTGGTTGCCGTGGTAGCGTCGCTTTTCGGGGAAAGTGTAAGGCCGGTCGCGCTTTTCACGGCATCGGAAAGCGCCGTGACGTGCGAAAAGAAGGTAGTGTCACTGTTTTTGCCGTTAGGATAAACGATGGAGTAGCCGACAAGAGGGATTGATATGTTTTGCGTGAGAACGGCCACGTCACCGTTTTTCGCGGTAGCGGCCTTTTCCACGGGGGCCTGGCAATATACACAGCGGCGTGCGCTCTCGCCGTTTTGCGCGGCGGTCGGCTGCGTGAGCACCGTCCACGTATCGGATGCCTGATGTGCGGACTTGGCAATCGCTTCGATGGCGACGATGGCGTTGCAGATCTTGCAGGAGCGTTGCTTGGCGCCCTCGGTGATGCAGGTGGGGGAAAGCGTTGTTTCCCAAAGCCCCGGAGTATGCGCGGCCGTGGGCAGAAGCTCACGCTCCTCGCGGTTGCACGCGGTACACGTGCGCGTTTGCACACCCTGCACGGAGCAGGTGGAGGGGAGTGCCGTGGACCATGCGTCGAAGCTGTGGCCCGTGGCCTCGATGGGCTGAATGTCAAGGATGCTGTCGCAGGTCTTGCACTTCTGATATTTGCTGCCTGCCCCCAGACACGTGGGGGTGATCTGCGTGGTCCAGGCGGAGGGCACGTGGGCAATGCGCGCGATCTCTCGTGTCTGCTGCGCGGAGCAGTTCAGGCAGGATTTGCTTTCCAGACCCGTTTGGGTGCAGGTGGGGGCAGAGATCTGCTTCCACACGCTGCTCCAGCTGTGATTTTTCTTTGGGAGCGTGCCGGTCTCCAATACGGTGTGGCATGCGGTGCACTCCACGTGCTGACTGCCGGGGGAGTCGCAGGAGGGGGCAAGATCCACGATTGGCTCGCCGGGGGTGTGCGCGATGGGATCAAGCAGTCGTTGCTCGCCTTGCTGACAGGTGGCGCAAAGGCGTGCTTCCACGCCTTGCGCGAAGCAGCTGGCAGGCGTCGTTACCGTCCAATCACCGTACTGATGCGCGGTGGTGGGGATGGTTTCAAATGAGAGCACCGCCTCACAGCCCGTGCAGATCTTGTGCCGCTTGCCCGTTTTTTGGCAGGTGGGCTGCTGGTCGACGATCCATTCCGACGGGGTGTGAGAAAGTGCCTCCGTCGTTTCATTTTGCGTTTTTTGGCAGGCGGCGCAGGTCTTTGTTTTCAGACCAATCGAGGTGCAGGTGGCCTCCTGCACGGTAACGGCCACCCCCCATTCGTGCTCTTTTTCGGGAATGCGCTCGGTTTTCAGTACCATGGCGCAGCGCGTGCAGGAAAGGTGCTTTTGCCCTGCGGTCCCGCAGGTGGGAAGGAGGTCCGTGACCCACTCCCCCTCGTTGTGCGAAAGGGCATCCAGTGTGCGGATCAGCTGCTCGTTGCAGGTCGTGCAGTTGGTGGCCTCTTCGCCCGCTTGTGTGCAGGTGGGCTCCTTGGTGCGGACGTACTCACCCGGTGTGTGCGAGAGGGCGGAGATCTCCTCCATGGCGGTCAGAATGCCGCACCCAAGGCAGGACTTATGCCGCATCCCCTTCGTGGTGCAGGTGGGCTGCAGGGTGACGGTCCACTCGGACGGGGTGTGCGCGGCACGCTCCAGCTCCTCGGTCTGTTGCTGAAGGCAACGCGAGCAGGTGCGCGTTTGTTCACCCGTCGCGGTGCAGGTGGCGGGCGTGGTGACCGTCCAGCTCATCCAAAGGTGCGCGGCGGGGGCAATGGTGGTGGTCTCCAGTACGGCGTCACATTTTGTGCAGGACTTGTGCTGACTGCCGGGGGTGTTGCAGGAGGCGGCAATATCGATCACCCAATCGGCGGATTTCACGTGCCCCGTGGCCTCCAGCGTGCGCGTGTCAACGGCCTCGCAGATGGCACAGATGGCGGTCTCGGTGCCGCTTTGCAGGCAAGTGGGCGCCAGCGTTTGTGTGTAGGTGCCGAAGCTGTGCCCCGTGGCCTTTAGTGTCTCGACGTCAATGATGTTTTCGCAGATTGCGCAGGAGCGATGGCGGGAGCCGCCTTGCAGGCAGGTGGGGGCAAGGTCTGTCACCCATGCGCGGGGCGTGTGCGAAACGGTAGCAACGGAGCGGCTTTCGCTCACCTTGCAGGTGGTGCAGGTGCGCTGCTCGGCACCCTCTTTGGTGCAGGTGGGAAGCGCGGTGTTTTCCCATTCCCCGAAGCTGTGTCCGAGCGGTGCGGTGCTTTCCACAAAAAGCAGCATCTCGCACACTGTGCAGGAGCGGGTGCGTGTACCCTGTGCCGTGCAGGTGGGGGCCTGCGTCACGGTCCATTCACCGGGTACGTGCCCCGTGGCGGGGATCTGCTCTTGCGCCACGATCACCGTTTGGCAAACGGCGCAATGCGAGCCCTCGGTCAGCCCTTTTTCTGTGCAGCTTGGAGCCAACGCGGCATCGGTTTGTGCCGTGTGTCCTTCGGCACAGGGGTCCGCTTCGGTGTCGCAGGCGGTGAAAAATAGCGCTGCAAACAGCAAAAGCGGGAGCAAGCATAACAGTAAGATCTTTTTCATAGTCCCTCCTGAATTTGAAATAGCGGGGGTGTAACGTGTTGAAGTGTATAATATAACAAGTATATTATATCATATCAAGCGCAATTTGTAAAGTCCGATGTGTAAAATTTACAAACAGAAAAGACCGCCGCGCAAATGCGCGGCGGTCGGGGGAGCGGTCACTCGCGTACCCAGAAGTAGCTTTGGTTTTTGTTTTCGGATTTCAGCGTGGTGGCATTGGTTGCGGCATTCGTGACGGTGATTGCGGTACCCGTACCGAGATTTTTGAATTCGGTCTTTCCGATCTGGCTTGCAAAGTCGGTAAGCTGATATCTCTTCCAGCCGCTGGTGTTTTCGAAGGTGACGGAGGTGACGCCGCTTCCTTCAAATGCTCTGAAGCCGATGCTTTTTACGCTGGCGGGAATCGTGATCGAGGTCAGCGACTTGCAGCCATAGAAAGCGTAGGTGGGAAGGATCGTCAGCTTGGAGCCGGCTTCAAAGGTGACCTTTTTCAGACTCGTGCAGTTGCCGAATATACCGCGCGATTCGTAGTTGTTGGCAGTACGGCTTCCGATGGTCACAACGCCTGCGGGGATGGTGATCTCCTGAAGCGAGCTACAACCGTGGAAGATCTCTTCGTCAAGGTTCACAAGGGTGGAGGGCAGGACGATCCCGTTCAATTGCGGGCAGGTCATAAATGCCTGAGAGCCGATCGTCGTAAGACTGGTGACCTGCAGATTAACGGATCTCAAGGAAGTCGCAGAGGAGAAAGCATTGGCTTTGATCTCGTTCAGCTTCGAGCCGGCCTCAAACGTCACGGTCTCCAAGGCGGCTGCCATATAAAATGCCTGAGCGTTGATGGTGGTCACCGATTTCGCAATGGTCACGTATTTCAGGTGCTGATGGCTCTTGAAGGCATAGGTGGGAATGGTGGTGCCGCCGTTGATGTTGAGCGTGACCAGTTTTGAGAAAAATTGACCAACTGCTTGACTCAGCATATTGGCGGGACCCGTAAGGGAGGTCACGTTGACACAGCCCTGCAATGCATTCGTACGTGTGACAAGGATCGTAGAGGGGAACACCAGCGTTTCCAGCGTGGTGCAACCGCTTAAGAAGTTGGAGGGGATCTCCACGGGAGAGCCGATGATCGTGAGAGATTTCAGATGGGTGGCGGGCACGTGAGCGGCACCCTCAAAGGTGGCGCTCAGTGTCTCGATGCCACAGCCGCCGAAGGCGCCCTCGCCGATGGCGGTGAAGGCTTCGGGGATGCGAAGCTCCTTGACTGTTTTGTTGTTCAGAAGCGCGCAGGGGAAGACGGCGTTGAATTTTCCGCATCCAAGGTCCAACACGGTACCGTTGCCCGTATAGCCGAGCAGATAAACGGTCTTGCCCACGGTGTAGGTGACGTAGCCCTCGGCCGTGGTGGCGACGGGGTTGGTGAAGGCGATACCCGCAGAGGTGCGGATCTCGCGGTGTTGTACGTCTCTCAGCACGTCGGCATTCAGGGCGGCGGTGCTGAGATTGGTGACGTGCACCAGCTTGTAACAGTCATAGAACGCGCCCGCACCGATTTTTTGTACGTTTGCGGGAATGGTCAAGTCATAAAGGGCGAAGCAGCCGTCCAGCGCGTGATCCGCCACGAAGGAGACTGTGGAGGGCAGCGTGAGTACGGTTGCACCCGTGGGGCAGGAAAGCAGCCATTTGCCGATCGTGACAAAGCCGTCCTTCTTCGTGACGGCGCCGCACCCGTCAAACGCGCCCTTTTCGACGCGCACAAGGGTATCGGGAAGCGTGATGCTTGTCACGCTTTTCGCATTGGCAAAGGCACCCTTCGCGATGGCGGTAACGGTATATTCCCCAACCTTTTCGGGGATGGTCATCACGGTGGGGAAAACGCTGCGGTAGCCGATGACGGTTGCCGTCATCGTGGCATCGTCTGTCTCGTACAGAAGGTAGGAAAGAGAGGGAATGACCTCAATCTGTATTCTGTTGTGGCAAACGGTACAAGATCTGGCGCGCGTGCCCTCAGACAGCTCGGTCGCGTCGATCAATACCTCCCACGCACCCGGCGTATGGGCGGTCTTGGGGATCTGCTCCTTCACCACGCGCTCACACACGGTGCAACTGCGCGTGCGCTCGCCGTAGGCAGAGCAGCTTGCCGCTTGCGTCTGCGTCCATTCGTCGGGGTAGGTGTGTGCAAGCTTGGGCAGGGTCTCCTGTCTGAGCACCTGATCGCAGGTCTTGCAAAGGATCTGACGAATGCCGGAGTTCGTACAGGAGGGTGCCACCGTGATGGTCCATTCCTCGGCGGGCACGTGCTCCGCAAGCGCGTCGTACTGCACCTCCATATAGTCGCAATACTCGCAGCTGCGGGCAAGACCGCCATGCACGGTGCACGTGGAGGGCGGGAGCTCTTTCCATTCCCCAAGCTCGTGTGCCAAGGGCTCGGTCTCTTTGGTTCTCAGGATCTGATGGCATACGGCGCAGGGGAAATAGCGCAGCCCCACGGTTTCACAGCTCGCGGGAACGACGTCCACCCATTCCCCCTCCACGTGATCGGCAAGGGGCGTTTTTTCCTGCGGAACCAAGATCTTTTCGCAAACCGAACAATGCGAGCCCTCGGTAAGTCCGAAGGTCGCGCAACTGGCGGGCACTGCGGCGTCGGTCACCACGGTGTGGCCGCTTGCGCACGGATCCGCGCTCTGGTCGCAGGAAAGAAGCAACAGCGTGCATCCAAGCAGGAGCGCCAGGAGGCAGACAACGGTATAAATATGGAATTTTTTCATTGTGTGACCTCCTTATTTCTTAATGACGGGGGAACCGGAGACCCTCGTGCCGTAGTAGCTTGAATTGTAGGCAATATTGGCGACCGTTACGGCGCCGGTGGTTTTGTTGTACTTGATGCCCCAGGCGGGATTGCCGGAGGAGGGGAAGTAGATGCCGTTTGCGTTGAAGCTGATCGTGATCGAGTCGGTGTAAGAGGTGCTGGTCGAGTTCATGCCCGCCACAACGATGTATTTGACCGAGGACATGCTGTTGATCACGTAGCTGTCCACGTGGCGCTGCCAGGTATTGGTGCCGTTTTGTGTATAGGAATTATACGAGCTGTGGTTGTGCGGGAAAAAGACAACGGTGGGTTGGATGCTCTTATAAAGGGCAACCTCACAGCCGATGTTGCCGTGGTGTGCCAGCTGGACCATATCCGTTTGCATATAGCTGCCGTCATACAGCTTGGTGGAGGTGTTATAGCTGCCTCCCCACATAGCACAAAGCCAACGGCTCTGGTAAATGCAGGAGTCACCCAGCATCATCCAGGTGGTGTCCTTGTTGGCAGAGGAGATCGTCCATTTGGTCACGGTATTGGTGTCATTGGAGTTGTTGATGCGGTAGGGGGCGTGATCCTCGTAGGTCATCAGGATCTCCATCTTGAGGTTGGCAAAATACAGCGTCATGCCCGTGTGCACCTTCACGTATTTGCAGGGGGTGAGCCCCGCGGTTGTGAAATAGCCCAGCATCTTGGTGAGCGTGCCGCTGCCCATGTTGACGGTATCGCCCGCCACAGGGTAAATGGTGCTTCGCTCGGGGAAGTTGCCGACCAGATAATCCATCTTGATCAGCTTCTGGGGCACGTAGGTGGCAAGGAAGTTGTTTGCATTTACGTAATGGTCGCCGTGCGAGTGCGTGATGAGCCACGCGGTAATATGGATGGGGTTGCTTGCGCTGGGTGCCGTGCCGTATACCCGCTTGTGGAGCTCGGCAAGCGTTGCGTAAAGTATCTCCTTGGTCTTGTTTTCTGCGTGGTAGCTGCCGCCGTCCACGATGACGAAGCTGCCGTCCTCCAGCTGAAGGATATAGCACATACCCACGTCACCGTTCATCAGGCGCAACGTGGTGACAGAGGACTCGCAGATCTTGTCCGTTGCGCGGTTGTAGGTGTCCTGCAGAATATCCGCCGTGGGCAGATAGGCGCTGTCAAGGGGCGCCGTTACCACGCGGATGCACTGCTCGTAGTCGTAAAGAGGGTAGTAGACGTTGTAGGTATTGGGCTTGAAATAATGAATGAAGTCGCCGTACTGCGTGCCAACTTTTTGCTCAGCGGCATAGTTTGCGGCGTAATCCTCTTTTGCCGAGAAGGCGTTGTACGCCACGTAAAGAGCGTGGCCCTTGGCCGTGTTTTTGTAGGTGCGGAAGTAGCTGCCCTTGCCGCCGGCGTTGTCGTTTTTCGTGACAAGCACGTAGCCCGCCGCCTCCAGCTTCTGGCAGTAGGCAAGATAGCCGCTGACATTGGCGCCCGTGCCGGTGTAGACCATCTGCAACGAATCATCGTTGTTGTTTTGCGCGTTATAAATCGTCACGTTGTCGGGGCGGGGGAAGTTCATCATCCAGCCCTCATCCGTGACTGCATCCACAAAGCGATAGCCCTGCGGCAGAAGACCGCCGTTGCAGGAGATCACGTAAGCATAGAAGGTAAGGAAGGCATCCTTGGCGCGCTCCAGACCCGCGTCGGTGTGCGCGGTGACGATGACCTTTTTGTCTGTGATGTAAAAGCCGTATTCATTGCCGTCCAGCTCGTCGCGGAAGGCGCGGGACTCCGCGCGGTCGACCTCACCGAACAAAAGCTCATAGCCGTTTTGGTAGGTGGTGTCGGCATCCGTGATGCGCTTGAGGTCGGCCTCGGCCGTGCCGGAAAGCAGGGAAATGCGCGCCAGAAGATCCTCAAAAAGATAGGAGGGATAGTCGCGCCCGTCACCGCTGTAGCCGGGGTTGTTGTAGCTGTCGGTGACGTACATATGGAGCGGATCGTTGTCAAGATCGGCGTCCATCACGTAAACGAAGGGCGTGCCGGTCCCATTCGCGAGCGACATAACGGGCACGTCATAGGCGGTGGTATTTTCGGAAAGCGAGAGGGTGGAGGCGGTGCCGCCTAAATAGGTGTGAATGAAATATTGCACAGCCATCGTCGTCATCAGCTCATCCGAGCCGACAATGACGATCTTGTCGCCGATCACGCGAATGGTAAAGCTGCGTCCTTGCAGGGAATTGTAAGCGGCAATGCTTTCCTCGCGGTTGGTAAGGCCCACCAGAATTTCCTTGGAAACGATGCTGCTGTCATCCGTTCGCAGGATGGCGGTGGAGCCGGTTGCGGATTTGATGGCGGCGGAGAGTGCCGTGATGCGAGGTCTGAAATAAGGGGTGCTATCATTCGCAATGGGATAGACGATGGCGTAGCCCGTCAGCGTCACGGACGCGGGCTTGTTCAGGGAGATCGCGCCACTGACAAGAGAGGTCGCACAGCTTTCCAGCACGGTGTCGCAGTAGATGCAGCAAAGTGTGCTGGTACCTGCCTTCGTGGCGGTGGGAGCTGTTACCACGGTCCAGCTTGCGGCGGCAACGTGCGATGCCTGCGGAATTTCTTCTACGGCAACCACCGCGTTACAGTGCTTGCAGCTTTGGTGCTTGGCACCCTTGGAAAGGCAGGTGGCCTGCAGATCGGTGGTCCAGCTTGCGGGGGTGTGCTCCGCAAGCGGAAGCAGTCGACGCTCACCGACGCCGCATACCGTGCAGATGCGACCCTCCTCGCCCTGCTTGGAGCAGGTGGAGCTGTTCAGCGTTTTCCACTCGCCAAAGCTGTGCCCCTTTGCGGGAAGCACCTCTACCTTGGCTACCTGGTTGCATACGAAGCAGTTTTGATGGCGATAGCCCTCTCCAAGGCAGGAGGGGGCGAGATCGTTGATCCAATTGCTGAGCGTATGCTCGGCAAAGGGGGTGATCTCCTTGATGGGGGCGTCGCAGACCTTACAGGTGGTCTCGCGCTCACCGGTCGAGGTGCAGGTGGGCTCGATCAGAACGGTCCACTCGTTCGGCTCATGGCCGAGCGCGTCGATCGCAACGATGCTGGCTACCTCGCCACACACGGTGCAAGTGCTGTACTGACTGCCCTTGCCGGTGCAGCTGGGCTCCAGCTGAACGGTCCATTTGCCCTCGGTGTGCCCCTTGGCGGGGATCACCTCTTGCGCCGTCAGAACCTTATGACACACCGAGCAGTGCGAGCCCGCAGAAAGACCCGTTGCGGTGCAGGTGGCATCCACGGCGGCATCCGCCACCTCGGTGTGACCGCCGGCGCAAGGATCGGTCGGTGCGCTTCCCGTGTCGCAGGCGGCAAACAGCGCCACACAGCACAAAAGCGAAATCAGCAGGATGAAAAGTGAAAGTTTTTTCATGGTGCCTCCTTTTGCGCGCCCGTGAGTGCGGGCGCATAGACAAAATAAACATAAAAAAGATATAAATATAAGAATTAGCAATTTATTTTATCATATTTTGATAATTTTGTAAACACAAAACCGCGAAAGTTCATACTTTGTTCAACGATCCGCGCGCTACCTTGCCCGACACGCGCGCCCGAGCGCCCGTGCCGTGAACATTTGCCCCCAAAAGAGAAATACCCCCGAAAACGCATACCGTTTCGGGGGTAAAAGCGGGGAATATCGATTAACATTTCTGATCGATGATCGATTGGTTAGTATTCACACTTGCGTTGTTTGTCAAGATGCACATACAGTAACAGTATTGGCTATACATTGTGTGGTTTTCGCAAGCTCCTGTATTGTTTTTAGCATTTCGATGATTATTTCGCTTTTGCGTTTGGTAATCGCAGCTATCCACTCTGCACCTTTTAACGTGAGTACATAATCACGATAATCGTTACTATCGTTGGGGCGATTGCTCGCAATCATAATCAAATCATTTCGCGTTAATTCCATGACATATTGTGGGATTTCGTCAGCAGAAATCATGGACAAATTTTCGTTTAAAAGCATTTTTGATCCAATTGCGTCCATTATGTAGCAGTATTTTTTTGTATGCTCTTTGTACTTGTTTTTGTCTGGAATATAAATGGCGACAGCGTTTTCCGGAATATCCCATCTCTTACAATTCGGGCATTGTACTGCGCCATCAATGTATGGAAGCATCCTTTTGACTTTTTCTGTTGAGAGGTTCCATTTCTCTCGAAATTTTTTGAGTGTCATGGCTGGATTCTCCTTATTACCATTTTGTTGGAATACCGTTCACATAGTGCCAATAATTGTTGCCATCGATAGGCGGTTCTGTTTCGGAATAATAGTAGCGGGTGGCGCTATTGCAAAGAACGGTATTACCTAAGAAGATTGAGATGGAATCCCAGCTGCTGATAGTACCGCCGTAATATATGGACACGCTACCGCAGCGATAGAACGCATAATTGCCGATGTGTGCCATGGAATTTGGGATGGTGATAGACCAGAGCGAAGAGCAATCTTGAAACGCATAATTGCCGATGCTTTTGCATACACTGTCCTCAGCGAAATTTAATGCGACGATTCTGGGTGAATAATCACTACCGCTATAACTGTCGTATGGACAAAACAAATATGCCGGTATTTGGGTGACGTTAGCACCGATATTTACGGTGATACCCCTGCCGTTTTTGCCTGCGTTAGCGAATACATAATTATCCTCAGACAGATTCGGCATCGCTGTGGCGTTGAAGTTGATCACCGTCAGTGCAGTGCAATTATAGAACGCCCGCTCGCCGATGCTTGTCACGGAATCGGGGATCGTGATAGAGCTGAGCGAAGAGCAATTGGCAAACGCAGAGTTGCCGATGCTTGTCACAGAATTGGGGATGGTGATTGATGTCAGCGATGTGCACCAATAGAACGCACCTTTTCCGATGTTGGTTAGTTGGCTACTTTCTTCAAACGTCACCGATGCAAGCGATTTGCAATTATCGAACGCATAATCGCCGATGCTCGTCAGTTGGCTACCCTCAGCAAATGTCACGCTTTTCAAAGCCATTGGAGCATCATAATCTCCGGCGAACGCATAAGTACCGATGCTTGTTACGCTCGCTGGGATCGTGATCGATGTGAGCCGGGTGCAGCCGCGGAACGCAGCATCGCTGATGCTTATTACACTTGCGGGAATTTCGACACTTGTCAGTCCAGAGCAGCCGGAGAACGTATACTCGCCGATGCTCGTCACAGACTTTGGGATTACCAAATCGGCAACAAGCGTATCGTTCAGATACAAGTTTTTTGCATAACGCAACGGATTGGCATCATAATTACCAAACGCAATGTTACACCACGCCGCAAGGTCGGTAATATGGACACCCGTCAACGAGGTGCAACCGGAGAACGCATTTTCGCCGATGGAGGTCACAGAATTGGAGATTGTGATCGACTGAAGCGACGTGCAATTCTGAAACGCACCGTAAAGAATATTGCCGCCTGTGATTGTGACAGATTTCAACGATGCGGGAATATAGTACGTTGTATAAAAAGATCCATAGTACTGCTTTGTAGCAATGCCGCCATAACGGTCATATCCGAAAATGTAACCAAACAAGGTAGAAACCGATGGCGTGGTAGCGCTTGCACTGCCGCCTACAAAGGGAAGCGCGATGCTTTCCAAAGAGGAACAGCGTGAGAAAGCACTCTCGCCGATGGAGGTCACGGAATTGGGAATCGTGATCGAGGTGAGTGCTTCGCACCCGGAGAATGCAGAATTGCCGATGCTTGTTACGGAATCGGGGATCGTGATAGAGCTGAGCGAAGAGCAATTGGCAAACGCAGAGTTGCCGATGCTTGTCACGGAATCGGGGATCGTGATAGAGCTGAGCGAAGAGCAATTGGCAAACGCAGAGTTGCCGATGCTTGTCACAGAACTCGGAATGGTGATTGAGGTAAGCAAAGCGCAATCGTAGAACGCAGAGTCGCCGATGCTTGTCAGTTGACTACCCGGCTCAAACATCACCGATGTGAGCAAGGAGAAGCCTCTGAATGCATCTTTGTCGATGGCGGTCACGGAATTGGGGATCGTGATCGAGGTGAGTGCTTCGCAACCGTAGAACATAGCAGCGCTGATGCTCGTCACGGAATTCGGAACGATGATATGCGTCATACCGTATTTATTTACGGCCTTTTTGTAGTCCTTATCGTTTAGCGCTTCTACAAGCCAATAGGTATCTCCCCAAGTACATTGGCGCTCGGTCATGAGTGCGTATGCCTCGGCATATTTTCCTTCTTCCACCAAAGCCTTGGCTTCTTCGGTCGCACGGCTGAAAATACCGTTTTTGATCGCGTGATACCGTTCGGGTTGAAATTCTTCAGCCAAGCCGCAGTTGCCGTTCAAATAAAGCAGGGCTTCGGCATCCTTTCCCGCTTCCACCAATGCGGTTGCTTGATCGATCTGCACGCCAGGAAGAATGCCGATGAAAAGAATGGCCAAGCATGTCAGGATACCTGCGGTAATTGAGGCCGCGATAATACCGATCTTCTTTGCCTTTTTACGCCCCGCTTGGTGCTGCGCGAGCAGCTCCTCGCACGCCGCCTTCCTTTCTGCGCTATCCTTGTAATCTTCCAAGGAGGTGAAATGCTCAATAGCTTGCTTCAGGGAATCGTCATCGCCGCGCTCCACCAAAGACATCGCCAATAAATAGAAATGCTCTCGCTCTAAATCTGTTGCGGTAACGGCGCGCATTTCTTCCAATTTAGAAGCACAAAGATGGCAGCGCTCTTCTTCGCGGTGATTGATGGCACCGCAACTGCAACGCCAAAGATCCTTTGCCGTTTCGGGGAGTAGATCTGCATTTGCACCAAAGCGGCGATGGTATTCTTCAACAGCCGCAGGGCTTTGCAGCAATTCATAAGTGGGGCGAGAGGGAATGACCAGCGCTTCCCATCCCGCTTCGTCCGTTTCCCAAAGGGTGTGGTCGGCAAACTCCACTTTGGTCACGTACACGCTGAAGGCGCGGCTTTCTGCATCGGGGAGATAGATAGGCGTTTGAGTGCCAAATTCCGTGTCGCGCTCGACGGAAAGATCCAAATAGGTATGTAGGATGGCATCACCCAGGTGAGCGCCTGCCGTGTTTTGCGCTTGCAATGCCACGGAAAGCGCCACGATCTTTTTCGGCGTGATGCTTTGAAATTTTAACTGCGCAAGCGCTTTGGCGTTCAGCGTGTCAAGCAATAAAGCTCCGGCCTTCAATATGACGGGTGCGCCCTCTTTGTAGAGATTATTTTTCGTTGTATATAATTTTGTATAACGCTCGGCCATGTTTTTTACCTCAAAGCTCGGGCAGCTCAGACTGGGCGTTCGTGCTGTTTTCGGTTTGGCGGTTGATGATCCTTTGCGAGATCAGCTCAAACACCTGGTCGCGGTCTTGAAATCCCCACACAGCAATGATGCCTGAGGAGGTTTTCATGATCAGCTTGCCCCACCAAAAGGTTCTGGCGATCATGCCGATGCTGTCCATGGGAAGCTCTGTCCAAGAGCCGGTTACTTTTTTGAGGCGAATGCGGCGGTCGGTTACCACAAAATCAGTGGCCGCATTTAATGCATACGGCAGCAAAAACCAAAAGATCGGTATAAAGCAAATAATGACGAATGCAATCGCTTTCTCGTTTTTAAATTGATACAGTGTTTTTTCTTTCATGGGGTGCTCTCCTTAAAAATGAATTCGGCATATTTGCCGTATCAGCATTATACACCCATGGTTTAATTTTGTCAACCCATAGAGTATTAAAAAAATCACCCATAGGTGATAAAATGAAGATAAATACAGATGCGGGAGGTTGCTATGGGTGACGAAAAACTGTTAAAAGAGATCGGTGGTCGTATCAATACATGCCGTAAGCAGATGGGCATGACGCAGGAGATTCTTGCTGAGCAAATGGAGGTGTCGGTACAGATGATCTCCAATTTGGAGCTTGGAAAAAAAGCGATCCGACCTGAAAATCTGGTTAAGCTGTGTGATGTACTGAACGTCAGTGCTGATTATGTTCTGCGCGGCTTGCGTACCGAGCGCGAAACTGCCGGCTTTATGAAAAAATACACCCGCCTCTCGGTTGAAAACCAACAGCTTCTTGAAAAGCTTGCCGAAAACCTTATAAGATAAGCAAAAGGCACCCTCACGGGTGCCTTTTCTCTCTTGATTCAATACAACTTATATTTCAATCTCAAATTATCCGCTATCATCGCGATAAACTCCGAATTGGTGGGCTTTCCGCGATTGTTCTGGATGGTGTAGCCGAAGTAGCTGTTGAGGGTATCCACGTCACCTCTGTCCCACGCGACCTCGATGGCGTGGCGAATGGCACGCTCCACGCGGGAGGTAGTGGTTTGGTATTTCTTCGCGACGGAAGGGTACAGCACCTTTGTCACGCTGTTGATGATGTCGCTATCCTGAATGGTTAAGAGGATCGCGGTGCGCAGGTATTGGTAGCCCTTGATATGCGCGGGTACGCCGATCTGGTGGATGATCTTGGTGACTTGCGTTTCGATGTCGGGTGTCTGTTGATCGGCGGTCTGTGCGGATGCGCTTTTGCCGCGTCCTGCCAGCAGACGGCGCAGATGCTCGCACAGGCTGCTCATGTCAAAGGGTTTCATCAAAAAGGAATCGGCTCCTGCGGTCATGGCCTCCGCGATCATGGTCTGGTTGGCGATCGGTGCCAGCATCAGAAAGACGGGACGGGGCGCAGGGGCAAAATCCGACTCACGGCAGTTGCGCAAAAGCCCGATGCCGTCCAGGCGCGTCAGCAGCATATTGACCACGGCGGCGTCGAAACGGCCTTGCTTCAGCTTTTGCAGCGCCTCCTCGCCGTTGGCGGCCTCCTCGATCAGGGTGAATCCCGCGCGGCGCAAGCCCTCGCGCAGACTATGGCGTTCCGCCGCACTTTCGTCGGCGATCAAAATTTTTACGTTCAGTTCCATGATGTACCTCCCAAAATATGGTAATTTTTTCTACAACACAATGTTACCATAAATTACCAAAAATTACAAGACCCGAAAGCGTAAAAAATGACACGAAAATGCACGCTGTAATTTGGTTATAATTGCCATTTTATGGAATATGCGCGTTTCTTCGACGAAAAAAGACACCCCCGCGCTCCGCCAAAATGGGGAGCGCGGGGGATATTTCACTCATTTTCTTTCAAATAGTTGATTTCTGCCGGGGTGAGGTGTCGATACGCGCCAACGGGGAGCCCTTTCAGGGTGATATTGCCGATTGCCACGCGGGTAAGCTGCTTGATGCTGAGCCCCACCTCCTCGCACATGCGGCGGATCTGACGGTTTCGCCCTTCGTACAGCTCAAACGTGAGCGTTGCGGCGTGCAGCGTTTGCGAGAGAAGCTCGACCTTGGCAGGGCGCGTCTGATAGCCGTCCAGCATGAAAGGGGCGTTGAGCCGCTCCAGTTGGGCGGGGGAAACGGCGCCGGCGACGGTGACGTGGTAATGCTTTGGAATGTTATGGCGCGGATGCGTCAGCTTTTGCGTCAGCGCGCCGTCATCGGTGAGCAAAAGCGCACCGTCCGAGTCCATATCCAATCTGCCGACGGGATAGACACGGTAGTCGAGCCCCGCGACGATCTGCGCCACCGTTTGGCGGCCTTTTTCGTCCGAAAGGGTGGTGACGAAGCCGCGCGGTTTATTCAATAATATATAATGGTGCGGCGCGTTTTGTGGGCGGAGCACCTTACCGCGGTATTCCACCACGTCGGTGTCGGGGTCGATCTTGCAGCCGATCTCGGCAATCTCGCCGTTGACCTTGACCGCCCCCTTACGGATCTCTTCCTCCGCCGCGCGGCGGGAAAGCACCCCGCAATCGGTGAAAAATTTTTGCAGTCGAATGGGTTCCATATATATTCCTATCCTTGAAAAAATCGTTTCCATCGCGCCCAAAATCCAAGCGGCTTCTCGGGCGCGGATGCCGTGGCGGTACAAAGTGGGATTTCGCCAATTTTCATACCGTCCAGGTAGTAAATCAGTTTTCCGACCGTCTTTCCCTTTGCAAATCCGCCGTACAAAAAGCGGGGGAGCTCTAACACGCAGCGCAAATCCCCGCGTTGGCGCGGCAAGGTAAAGGAGGGTGCGACGGGGGCGCAAAGCGCGACCTGTGAGACGTCGCCCGCGACCACGGGGAGCGTGAGTGCGGGGAGTGCGGGCGTGACGCGCTCATAGCGCGAAAAGCCAAAGTCAAGGAGCGCCGTGTGATCCCGCCAATCGTCGGGGCAGGAGAGCGTGACGCAAACAAGCGTCAGCCCCTCGCGCGTGGCGGCGCTGACAAGACAGCGCCCCGCGGCCTTGGTAAAGCCGGTCTTGACGCCGATCGCGCCCTCATAGGTGCGAAGCAGGCGGTTGTGATTGAGGAAAAGGCGCGTGGCATCCGTGCCGTTTTGCGGGGCCGTATAGCGGCGCGTGGAGACGATCTCGGCGAAAACGTCGTTGGAAAGCGCCGCGGCGGTCAGGCGGGCGAGATCCTTTGCAGTGGTATAATGTCCCTCTTCGTGCAATCCGTTTGGATTACAGAAATGGGTGTCAAAAAGCCCTAACGTATGCGCTTTTTCGTTCATTTTTGCGGCAAACGCGGGGATGCTTCCCCCGACCTCCAACGCCAGCGCCACGGCGGCGTCATTGGCGGAGGAGAGGAGCAAGCCGTACAAAAGCGTTTGCACGGTGATCTGCTCGCCCGCGTACAGATAGATCGAGGAGCCCTCGATGCCCACCGCCGCCTGCGGTACCGTCACGATGCGGTCAAGCGGCAAATGCTCGATGGCGACAAGCGCGGTCATGATCTTGGTCGTGCTTGCCATCGGGAGCCGCTGTGTGGCGTTTTGGGCGGCCAGAAGCGTGCCGCTATGGGCGTCCAACAGCGCCATGGCCCGCGCAGAGCTTTTCGGCGCGTCCGTCGGGAGCGCTGTGGGCGCGTCGGTCGGGGCCGCCGCTGTGGGAAGGGCGAAAAAGATCGCCAAAAGGAGCAAAAGCGCAAGGCATCGGCAAAGGCGTGGCATAGATATCCTCCCTATATTTTTTACAAATATATGGGGGAACGGTATGAGTTATGCGGGAAATCAGTCTTCGCTCAGATCGGAAACGGCCTCGGCGGCGGCTTCACTGACCTCGTCAATGATCTCGTCCTTGCTTTTCTTGTCTTTCTTGAAGAGCTTGACGATGCGTCCGACGATATCGGGGGTCTTTTCCACAAGGTCCGCCACGCGTTCTACGGGGTCGCTTGCGCCGTCTGCGGAAAGGGGGAGAACCTGCACGTCACCCTCGGCACTGACGGCAAGGAAGCAAACGGGCTGTACCGTAAGGCCGGTGCCGCCACCGCCGCCGAAATTCTTCTTTTGCTGGGCGTTTTTTGTGTTGAAATCCGCGCCGCCTGCGGCATAACCGACCGAGATCTTGGAGATCGGGATGATGGTGGTGCCGGAGGGAGTGTTGATGGGGGTGCCGACCACGGTATTGGCATCCACCATTGCGCGGATGCTTTCCAGAGACGTGCGGATCATGTCCTGCAGCTTGCTATCTTCAGCCATAATCAAATTCCTTTCTGAGTGGAGGATTTTTTATGTGTACGACGGGCTTTTTGGACCCGTTTGAGGTTCATTTTTGAAAGTAAAAGGGAAAGTGCGGCGCCAAGGATCGCCCACACGCGTGCCTGAAGGATCAGCTTGACGTCAAGCGAGGAGCGCTCGGCAAGAAAGTCGGGCTCCACGGATATGTGGGTGGGCGGGGCCTTGAGGTCCGTGACCTGATCCAGTGCCGCCAGCAGGTAAGAGACGGACTGCGAAACGGCACCGAAGGCGATCGCCGTGGTGGCGGCATCCCCCGTGGCCACGCGGACGTGAAGGCGTGCGGTATGCAGGCGCAAATGCTTGCGGGTGTGACGGATCAGAACGGTGCAAATGGCACGTACGCGTCGCAATTTCTGCATAACGGTGCGCTTTTTTGGCGCATTTTGTGTTTTTTTGACACTTGGCGCGGGGGCTTTTTTCTTTGTCTTTTTTTGCGTCTTTTTCTCTTCGCGTTCCATCCGTTTGGCGCTGTATTGGCGCAAGGAGGGGCGCCGCCTTTTTTCGGGATAGCGCTTGATGCGGATAAAAAGGAGCTTCAGCTCCAGCGTCACGCTCTCACCCGCCGAGACGATCAGGCGTACGGGCAGAAAAAGGAGCAAAAGGACGAGCGCAAAAAGCGCGCAAAGGACGGTCAGGAAAACGTACAAGGCGGACACCTCCTTTCCTTCGGATTTTGGGCGGGATTATTGCTCGGGGAGCTCCGTGTCGGCGTTTTCCGGCTCGGTCGCGCTTTCCGCCATCGAGATCGACAGCTGCTCGCCGATCTCGGGGTCGGGAAGCATGGTCTCGGTTTCCGGCAGGTCGGCCAGCGTTTGGAAGCCGAATACGCGCAAAAACTTGTCGGTGGTCGCGTAAAGCACGGGGCGGCCGGGGGCATCCAGACGTCCGCAGGGGGCGATCAGCTCCTTGTCGATGAGGGAGTTGACGGCGTAGTTGCTGTCAACGCCGCGGATGGCGTCGATGAAGGCGCGCGTGATGGGTTGGTTGTAGGCAACCACGGCCAGCACCTCCATCGAGGAGTTGGAAAGGTTGCCGCCGCGACGGATGCCCAGTGCCTCGCGGATGTAGGTACCGTACTGCTCCTTGGTGCAGAACTGGCAGGTATCCTTGAAGCACAGCATCATGATACCGCGATTGTCGTTTTCATAGTGCTTGGCAATGCGCTCGGCAAAGCGCTTGACCTCGCGCACCGAAAGCCCCGTGACGTCGGCCAGCTTCTGGTAGGGAACAGGGTAGCCGGCGGCAAAGACCACCGACTCGATGCAGGCCTCGATATTTTTGATCGGCTCCAGTACGTCCGCGGGGGCATCCTTTTGCGCGGTGTCCTTTTCGTCGGCGGTGGCGTTTTCTGCAGCACTCACGTTTTCATCAGTCGTAACTTTATCTTTTTTAGCCATGGAAATTCTCCTTTGTTATTGCGGCTTGGAAAGCGCTTCCAGCTCTTTTTGCGTCTCTTCGTCGGAGGGGGCGTCGGGGTTGAGGAAGAAGCGCGTGTTTTCCCCGCGCACCGAGTTTTCCTCGTCCTCGTATTCCTCCATCAGGATCTTGCGCACCTTGATCAACTCAAGCACGCCCATGAAGGAGGCGATCAGGTCCGCGAGGGTGGGGGCATCCTCCAAAAGCTCGCGCAAGGTGGCGGTGCCGAAGGTATTCAGCGTGTGCAGAATGTTCACGATCTTGCCCTCGACGGGGACGATGGGCTTGCTCACCATGGGGGTAAAATTGGTGTGCGCGCGCTCCATGGCGTCGCGGTAGGCGTTGATGCGGCGCACGGCGGCGCAAAGCGAGAGCGGATCCTGGTCCGCCACATAGGTTCTGTCAGGCGCAATTTCGTCGGTATCCTTGACCATACGGTTGTTGTAGTAGGCGAAAAGGGGGTGCATTTTGGGTGCGGCCTCCTTCATGTGCTGATGGCGCAAAAGGATGTCGGAAAGGTCAAAGCGCGGGGGCTTTTCGGGCTCCTCCTCGTGCGGGATCAGCATTGCGCTTTTCCAGACCATCAGCTGACTTGCCATGTTCAAGAAATCCGTGGTGATCTCCATATCCATCGCGTGCGCTTCTTCCAGAAACTCCAGATACTGGTCGCAGATGGCGGCGATGGGAATGTCAAGGATATTATATTTATTTTTTTCTATCAGCGTGAGCAGAAGATCAAGGGGGCCCTCGAAATCCGTCAGCTTATAGGTCATGTTTTCCATATGGAAGCTCCTTTTTTAAGGTCTTTGTGATCACGCCCCCACCAGGGCGAACATGCCGCCAAGGATCAGATCCGTGAGCCACTTGATCGGCTCAAATCCGATGTACGGCCCCAGAATGAGGACCAGCATCAACACGATGGTGATCTGACGCTGATAGGGGAGGATCTTGGCATAAATGCGGTAGGGGAGCAGTAAAAACAGCACGCGCGAGCCATCCAGCGGCGGGATGGGCAAAAGGTTGAAAACGGCCAGCGTGATGTTCATATAAATGCCCGCGTACATCATCTGCAAAAGGCAAAAGGCCGCCGTGCCGAGCAGGTGAGAGGTGGTGGTGAGATAAAAGGGAAAGAGCAGCTCAAAGCCCACGAAGCGGTACAGCAACAAAAAGAGGAAGGCAAGCAACAAATTCGACACGGGGCCCGCAAGGGCGGTGAGGATCATATCGCGGCGCGGCTTGCGGAAATAGCGGGAGTTGACGGGGACGGGATTTGCCCAGCCGAAGCCGATCAGCAGCATGCAGGCAAAGCCGATGGGGTCCAGATGCTTGAAGGGATTGAGCGTCAGACGCCCGAAATTGCGCGCGGTGGGGTCACCGCACTTGTAGGCGACGTAGCCGTGTGCCGTTTCGTGCAGGGAAAGCGACAGCAACACGACGGGCAGCGTCAGCAGAATGCTGACGATATAGGACGTGAGATTCCCGCCCTGTAAAAGATAGCTGAACATGAAGGATCCTCCTTATTCACAATCGTTTCTGACAAGATCCTCAAACGTCTCGCGCTTCACTGCAAGGCGCGCTTCGCCCTTTTTCACCATCACCACGGGGGGACGGGGCAGGCGGTTATAGTTGGATGCCATGGCATAGTTATAGGCACCCGTGGTCAGCACGGCAAGAATATCACCGCGCGACGGCTTTTGCAATGCCATCCCCTCACCGATCAGGTCACCCGATTCACAGCATCTGCCCGCGACCGTGGCGACGAAGTCGCGCGGCTCACCCGCGCGGTTGGCGACAAGTGCGGTGTATTGCGATTGATACAGCGCGTAGCGGGGATTGTCGGGCATGCCGCCGTCCACGGAAACGTAGTTGCGAAAGCCGGGGATCTGCTTGACGCTGCCCACCGTGTAAAGTGTGACGCCCGCGGCGGCCACGAGCGAGCGACCCGGCTCTAAAATGATGCGCGGTGCAACAATGCCGAGCGCGGCAGAGCGCTCGCGCACGATCTCGCCGATCTCCGCGATCACGGCGGCGTAGTCGATCTTGCGGTCGTATTCGGTATAAGGTACGCCAAGCCCGCCGCCAAGATTCAGCTCGGTGGCGGCAAAGCCGGTTTCGGTTTTGACGTCGGCGATGAATTGCAGCATGATGTGCGCGGCGTCACGGAAGGGCTCGACGTCAAAGATCTGCGAGCCCACGTGGCAATGGAAGCCCGCAAGCACAAGATGCTTTTTGGAAAGCGCCAGACGCGAGATCTCCATGGCCTGTCCCGTGACGATGGCGCTGCCGAACTTCGAGTCCACGTGTCCCGTGCTGATAGCACGGTGGGTGTGGGGGTCGATGCCGGGCGTGATGCGCAAAAGGATGCGTTGCGTCTTGCCTGCCTTGGCGGCAAGCGCCTCCAGCGCCTCCAGCTCGTCACAGTTGTCCGCCACGACTGTGCCAACGCCCATATCCAGCGCCATTTGCAGGTCGGCGTCTGTCTTATTGTTGCCGTGGAAATAGATGCGCTCGGCGGGGAAGCCCGCGCGAAGCGCGGTGTAAAGCTCGCCGCCCGAAACGCAGTCCACGCCAAGCCCCTCTTCTGCCACCAGCTTGTAAACGGCGGTGAAGCAAAGTGCCTTGGAGGCGTAAAGGGGAAGCGCATCAGGCCCGAAGGCGCGGCGTGCGGCATTCAGATAAGTGCGGCAGTTTTCGCGGATGACGTCCTCGCAAAGGATGTAAGCGGGCGTGCCGAATTCACGCGCGAGCGCGACGGCATCTGCACCGTCGATGGAAAGGTGCCCTGCTGTATTGACGTCAAGATGGGGATACAGGATCATAATTTTATTCCTTTCGGTCACACAAGCCCCTTGGGGGAGGTGCTTGTGGCGTTGTCTAAATGTGCGGTGAAATCACGGACAAGCGGCTTGAAGCGGCCGCTTTCGTATTCGTAAATGCAAAAAGAAGCGTTGGCGGGGGCCTTTTGCGCCGTAACGTCTTCCACACGCCCCGTGGCGGCAAGCGCCGCACAAAGGCGCGAGCAAAGCGCGTGCGAGCAAAGAAGCACGGTCTTACCCGCCTCTTTTTGTGCAATTTCCTTTATGCAAGCAAGCAATCGTGCGCTTGCTGTGCGGATGCTTTCTCCGCCCGTGCAGGGCGCGTCGATATTTTGGGTGTAGGCGGTAAAATCCGCAGCGTAGCGCTCGCGCACCTCGGCGTAAGACACGCCCGTCCAAGCACCTACGTCAAGCTCGCGCAAAGCGGGAAGCGTGACAAGCGGGAGCCCCAAGCGGTCGGCGGTGGGGCGCACCGTCTCGGCGGCGCGGGAAAGGTCGCTTGCGTATACGGCGTCGATGCGCTCGTGCGTGCAAAGATAGTCGGCAAGCTGTGCGGCTTGCGCGCGCCCCACCTCGTTCAAAGGGGCGTTCAGCTGCCCCGTGTAGGTGCCCGAGGCGTTGCTTGTGCTGTATCCGTGACGGACGAGAATCAGTTTTATCATTTCGGCATCCTTGGTGGCAGGGGGCGGGCATTGGTGAAGTACAGATTGTCGGGATAGGTAATGAGGTTAGTTACCTCAGCAGTCAATGCACCGTCCTTGTAGCCAAAAATATTGATCGTTGCATTGGTTGGCGTGGGGGCAAGATGTACCCGATCGGGGCCGTAGCCCATCGACATTGCCACCATCAGGCGCAACGGGGTGCAATGGGTGGTCAGCATCACGGTCTTGCCCTCGTTTTGAGCGGCAATGCGGCGCAGGGTGGCTTCCAGACGGCGGTACAGCTCGCGCACGGACTCGCCGCCCGTACAACGCGCATTAGAGAAATCGTAGAGCCAACCCATCCAATCCTCGTGGAAGCGGCGATTCAGCTCCCCATAGGGGAGCCCTTCCCACAGCCCCGCGAAGATCTCACGCAGGCCGTGATCGGCTTGGAGATTCAATCCGAAGTGCTCGGCCGTGGGTGTCGCGGTCTGCGCCGTTCGCAGCATACCGCTGGTATAGATGGCATCGATCCGCTCGTGCGCGGCAAGATAGTCGGCCACGTATCGGGCCTGCTTGATGCCGATGGAGGCAAGCGGTACGTCCTGCAGGCAGGAGAACACGCCCTTGTTGTTGGCGGTGCTGCGCCCGTGGCGCACCACGATAAATCTTGTCATAAAAATCTCGCTTTACTTGATATCGGCGTGGGCGAAGATCGTTTTCCAGACCTCCTCTTTTCCTTCGCCGTTCAGGGCGGAAAAGGGAATCACGGGGGTGTCGGTGGGGATGGCAGGATGCGTGGCAAGGGCGGCAAGCGCCTTGGCGCGCTCGGTCTTATTGAGCTTATCCGCCTTGGTGGCGACCACGGCAAAGGGGAGCCCCGTTTGCGTGAGATAATCCAGCATCATCACGTCGTCCTTGGTGGGGCCCACCTTCAGATCGACGAGCTGGAGAATAAGCGCCACGCGGTCGATGTTTTTATTTGCGGTGAAATAGCCGTCGGTCAGCGCGGACCACTTTTCCTTTTCCTGCGGGGGGCGCTTGGCAAAGCCGTAGCCCGGCAGGTCGACCAAAAACAGCTTTTTGTCCACGTCATAAAAGTTGACGGTGATGGTCTTGCCCGGTGCCTGGCTGACGCGTGCCAGCGCCTTGCGGCCGAGCAGAGTATTGATCAGCGAGCTTTTGCCCACGTTCGAACGACCCGAAAGCGCGATCTGCGGGATCGGGTGCGCGGGGAACTGGCGCGGCTCGCCCGCACTGATCAGGAGTGCGGCCTTTTGCAGGTTAAGATTTGGCATAAACGGCTCCTTGCGTTGTTTTTTTGCCCGAAACGGGGCGGGATGTACGCGCACTTTCCTGCGGTGCATCGGGCGCGACCAGCGCCAGCTTCAGCACGTCAGAAAGGGTGCGGCAGGGCAGGATCTCCAGCGCCGCAACGGCGGCGGGATCCAGGTCGGGGAGGTTGCGCTGATTGTCTGCGGGGATCAGCACGGTCTTCACACCGGCGGCGGCCGCCGCCATCGTTTTTTCCTTCAGACCGCCAATGGCAAGCACCTTGCCCGTGAGAGTCACCTCGCCCGTCATGGCAAGATCGTGGCGCACGGGGCGGCCGGAAAGGGCGCTGACAAGGGCCGTGACCATGGCACAGCCCGCGGAGGGGCCGTCCTTCGGGGTCGCGCCCTCGGGGAAATGAATGTGCAGGTCGGTGGTCTTATGGAAATCCTCGGGCACGCCAAGCTCCTTTGCATGTGCGCGGATATAGCTGACGGCAATGCGGGCGGATTCCTTCATCACGTCACCGAGCGAGCCGGTCAGCTCGACCTTGCCGTCGCCGGGCAGGGGGAGCGCCTCGACTTTAAGCAGATCGCCGCCCGCCTCCGTGTAGGCAAGGCCGTTGACCACGCCCACGGGGTCGGTGTCCTCCACGCGCTCGCGCATGAGCTTGCGCGGGCCGAGAAATTCGGGGAGATTTTTTGCGGTGACGGTGATGCGCTTTTGCTCGCCGTCTGCCACGCGCCGTGCCGCCTTGCGGCAGATGGTGGCAATACTGCGCTCCAGATTGCGCACGCCCGCCTCGCGGGTGTAATCGTCAATGATAGAGCCGACTGCCTCCCCGGTGATGCGCAGCATGCCGCGCGTGAGGCCGTGGCGTGTAAGCTGCTTGTCGATCAGATGATGCGCGGCAATGCTCAGCTTTTCGTTGCGGGTGTAGGTGGAAAGCTCAATGACCTCCATACGGTCAATGAGGGGGCGCGCCACCGTTTCCAGCGTGTTGGCGGTGGCGATGAATACACAGTCGGAAAGGTCGAAGGGGAGCTCGACAAAGTGGTCGCGGAAGGCCTTGTTCTGCTCACCGTCCAGGACCTCCAGAAGGGCGGAGGAGGGATCGCCGTGCGCATCGCGCGTGAGCTTGTCGATCTCGTCCAGCAGTACGAGCGGATTGTTCACGCCCGCCTGCGTGATGGCGGCAATGATGCGCCCGGGCATCGAGCCGAGATAGGTCTTGCGGTGGCCGCGGATGTCCGCCTCGTCACGCACGCCGCCAAGCGACACGCGCACGTACTTGCGCCCCATCGCCTCGGCAAGCGAGCGGGCGATCGAGGTCTTGCCCACGCCGGGAGGGCCGACAAGGCAAAGGATCTGATTTTTGAGGTCGGGATTCAGCTTTTTGACCGCGAGGTATTCCAGAATACGCTCTTTGACCTTTTCTAATCCGTCATGATCGCGTGCAAGGATGCGGCGGGCGGCGGCAAGGTCGGTGCGGTCGCGGGTCTTCTTGTGCCAGGGCAGCTCCAGACATACGTCCAGATAGCCGCGCAACACGCTTGCCTCGGCAGAGCCGAAGGGCGTTTTGGCCATGCGCTCGTTTTCCTTCAGGAGTTTTTTCTCCACCTCGGGGGGGAGCTTGGCCTCCTTGATGCGGCGCTCGTATTCGTCGATCTCGCTGTCGCCGTCCTCGCCGAGATCCTCCTGGATCACGCGGATCTGCTCGCGCAGATAGTATTCCTTCTGATTGCGGGAAAGGCGGTCGCGCACCTCCTTGTGGATGGCCATTTCGCAAAGCAGGAGCTCGGTCTCCTCGTGCATCAGCTCCAACGCCTTTTTCAGTCGCTTTGCGGGGTCGAAGCATTCCAGAATGGCCAGCTTGTCCTCGTAGCGGACCAGCACGTTGGCGGCCACAAAGTCGGCGAAAGCACCGGGGAGCTTCAATTCCGTCGCCCCGTGCAGCATGTTTTCGTCCAGGTTGGGCAGGATGTTGCCCATTTCCTCCAGCGTGGATTTGGCCACGCGAAGCGTTGCTTCGGTCTGCAGGTCCAGCGTTTCGTCCAGAGATTCGGTCATAAGGACCAGCTCGGCGCTGTAATGGTCGCCAAGACGGCGGAAGTAAAGCAGCTTCGCGCGCGCAAAGCCCTCGCAGATCAGACGGAGCTCGCCCTCGGGCGTTTTGACGGTCTGGGTGATCTTGGCGACGGTGCCGACGGGGAAGACGTCCTGTTCTTTAACTTCGCCGTCAACGGGATGTGTGAGCGGAAGGAGAAAAACGAAGGAGTCCGTTGCCTCCGCAATGCCGGCGGCCGTGATGGCGGTGGCGTCGGACGGTTCAAAATTCAAGGGGATCGCGGGGAATGCCACAACGCCGCCCAAGGGGATCACGGGGAGAGTCAGGCGCTGTGCATGTTGGTTATCGTGGGACATAAGCGTTTCCTTTCAAGGGATAAATTTATACAGTATAATATTATAACATAAGTTTTGAAAGATTTCCAGTACTTTTGTAAAAAAATTTATACTTTTTGACGCGGTGCGTTGACAAAAAACGTGATGCTTGTTATAATAAAGACAAATGCCGGAAGGGAGGGAAGCGTTGTGCCGAATATCAACCGCACCTTGAAGATGTCTGATATTGCCGGATTTGAGGCAAACTACTACTGTCGCGTGGGCGAAAAACGTATCAGTCACATCTTCCCGCCGCATATGCACGACAATCTGGAGGTCTACGTGCTTTTGGAGGGGGATGCTTCCTTTATGGTGGAGCAGAGTCTGTACCATCTGGAGCCGGGTGACGCCATCGTCACAAAGCCCAACGAGATCCACAACTGCGTGTTGAACTCGGTTTCCGTGCACAAGCATCTTTGCTTTTGGTTTTCTGCGGACCGGGGCGCGCTTCTGGAGGACTTTTTACAGCATGATTTTGGCAAGGACAACCTGATCTCCCCCACTCCGGAAGACAAGGAAAAGCTGCACGCCCTTTACGAAAAATTACAGGCATTGAACGAAAACGACAGCAAACGGTATGAGTTTTCGCTGCTTTTGCAAATTTTGGAGCTGTGGGGAAGGAATATTTCCTGCACGGCGCCTCTTCAGCAGGTCCCCGCAGAGCTGCAAAGCATTCTGGAGGACATCAACCACAATTTTTTGAATATCAAAAATCTTGATTATTTTACGGACAAATATTTCATCAGCCAAAGCACGCTGAACCGACTGTTCCGCACGCATCTGCACACCACCCCGGGGCTTTATCTGGAGGCCAAGCGCCTCGCGCACTCCCGTTTGCTTTTGAAAAAAGGAAAAAGCGTCCTTGCGGCGTGCATGGAAGCGGGATTTTCCGATGCTTCCAATTATATACGCCTGTTCAAGAAACGCTTTGGTGTGACGCCGCGACAATATAAGGATTCCTGAGCGGGAATCTACCTTATATAGTAGCGGCATAAAAACAGCACGGTATAATAGGCGCCTTGTGCGTGTTGGTGCCATAAGCTTGACACTCCGCACCGAAGGGGCGATATACCGTGCAAACAACAAGGAGATTTCCAAGTTGCCTTGTTATTATACCGCATCGGCCGCTTTTTGTAAATATCCAAAACAGACAATTTTCGCCTCAAATTTTCGTTAGATTTGCAAGGTGTAGAAAAAACGACACCGATTCCCGTTTTTTTTGTTGAAAGTGCCGATTTTTTGAAAAGAGACGAAAAAAGTCGGACGGAAAACGCAAAAAACGCTTGACAGACGGGGGGACGTGTGGTATAATAATCGGGCAATGAAGCAGAACTCTCCGTTCTCACCCGGCCGCAACGGCGCGCCGCGGTTGATATTTTCCCCTTTGGGGGCACCTTTGGCGTGCGGAGTGTTTGGCTTCGCGCGATTTTTTATTTTGCCGGGCATGCCCCGGGAATTGGAGGTAACCTTCTATTAGCACCGCAAAAGATATGCTGATCAACGAAGACATCCGCGAAAAGGAGGTCCGCTTGATCGGAGAAGACGGAGAGGCACTTGGTATCGTTTCCTCGGCAACCGCCCTGAAGATGGCGTATGACCGCGGACTTGACCTGGTTTTGATGGCAGCGCAGGCCACCCCGCCCGTTTGCCGCATCATGGATTATGGCAAATATCGCTTCGACCGCGAAAAGAAGGAAAAGGAAGCACGTAAGAAGCAGCAGGTGATCGAGCTCAAGGAGGTTCAGCTTTCCTGCCGTATCGACGTGCACGATTTTGAAACGAAGGCACGCAACGCGAAGAAATTCCTTGCCGCAGGCAATAAGGTCCGCGTGGTGGTTCGCTTCAAGGGACGCGAAATGGCGCATCAGGATCTCGGCCGTGACGTGCTTGCCCGCTTTGAGGCCGCGATGGCTCCCGAAGGGACCGTGGAGAAAAAGCCCGTGCTTGACGGACGTCTGATGACGATGATCGTCGTTCCTGCCAAAAATTAAATTGTATCAATGGCGTAATGCTTGATGATAGTTTGAATTAAGTTACAAAGGAGATAAACAAAATGGGAAAAATCAAGACACATAAGGCCGCTGCCAAAAGATTTTCCGTTACCGCAAACGGCAAGGTAAAGATCAATCCTTGCGGACATCGTCACAACCTGGGTCTTAAGACTGCTAAGCGCAAGAGAAAGCTTCGCACCGCAGGCGTGCTGAGCGCATCCATGACGCCCACCGCACGTAAGATGATCCAGCAGTAATCGAAAGGGAGGTAAATCACAATGGCAAGAATTAAGGGCGCAATGATGACGCGCAAGAGAAGAAATAAGGTCCTCAAGGCCGCTAAGGGCTACTGGGGTGCAAAGTCCACTCACTTCAAGATGGCCAAGCAGGCCGTGATGAAGAGCGGCAATTACGCATATATCGGCCGTAAGCAGAAGAAGAGAGAGTTCCGTCAGCTTTGGATCGCTCGTATCTCCGCTCAGGCAAAGGTTTGCGGCATGAACTACTCCACGCTCATGCACGGCCTCAAGAAGGCAGGCATCGAGCTCAACCGCAAGATGCTCGCTGAGCTGGCTGTTTCCGACAAGGACGCATTCGCAGCCATCGCAGAGCAGGCAAAGGCCGCTCTTTAATGCATAAAAAACCCGGTTAAGGCCGGGTTTTTTGTCTATCTATCCCCCGGATTTTTTTGCTGAAAAAGCACTTTTTTTCATCCAAAGGAAGGAAAAAGCATGCAAAAAGTAACAGAATACATCACTTCAAGGCAAAATGCATTGCTCACGCAGGTCACGGGCCTTTCCGAGCGGAAGCTCCGTCGGCGCGAGGGGCTTTTCCGTTTTGACGGCAAAAAGCTGTTTTGCGAGGCACTGCAGGCGGGGCTGCCGCTTACTGCCGTGCTTTTGCGCGAAAGTAACGCGGGTGACGTACAGGCCGCGGCCGCTGCGTGGGAGCTGCCCGCAGGGTGCCGCGCCGTGATCCTGCCGGATACGCTTTTTGACCGCATCAGTGAAGAGAAATCTCCCGATGGGGTGATTTGTGTGTCAAAAAATCTTGACAAAATCCATAAAAATGTTACAATAGATAAATGTGACCCCGGATACGAGCCCTTGCCGCTTGGCAGAACGCTGCTTCTGGAAAGCGTGCGCGATCCCGGCAATCTCGGCACGATCATCCGCTCCGCCAAGGCGTTCGGGGTGCAGAATCTGGTGCTTTCCGCCGATTGCGCCGATCTGTATAACCCCCGCACCATCCGCGCCGCGATGGGGACGTTATTTTCGCAACGCGTGCTTGTGGCCGAGGATCTTGTGGGTGTGGTAAAGGAGCTTGGCGCGCGCGGTCGCGTATATGCCGCCGCGCTGAAGGATACCTCGGTGCGTCTGGGGCAGATCTCTTTCGGTGAAAACGATGCCGTTGCCGTGGGCAATGAGGGGCACGGCCTTTCCCACGAGGTGCTGGAGGCCTGCACCGACAGCGTTTATATCCCGATGGCAAGCGGCGTGGAGTCCTTGAACGCGGGGATCGCCGCCTCGGTGATCCTGTGGGAATTTTACAGAGGAAACTGACGATGCAACACGAAGAAAACTGGATCGCGCTGGCGCAGATCCTGGGGCCGCGCTCCGCACATCTGAAGCCGTTGCTGGAGGCGTTCCAAACGCCGGAGAAAATATTTGAGGCGGACGAGGACGCGCTGCGCGCCGTGATCCCGGATATCGGCGCGGGGCTTTTGCGCTCGCTCCTCACACGCCGCGCCGCACACGAGGCACGCGAGATCTTGCTTTGGTGTCACCGTGACGGCGTGCGCATTCTGCCCTTTGACAGCGCGGAGTATCCCGCGATGCTGCGCGAGCTGGACGAGCCGCCTGCCGTGCTTTACTGTCGCGGCAAGCTCCCCGATTTCAACACCCGCGCCGTGGTCGGCGTGGTGGGCCCCCGCCGCGCGGATGCATACGGCGAGCAGGTGGCGTATACACTATCCTTTGAGCTGGCCGCCGCAGGCGTTGTGATCCTCAGCGGTATGGCGGAGGGGATCGACGGCGTGGCCACTGCGGCCGCCATTTGTGCGGGCGGTACGCCCGTTGCCGTGCTTGGTTGCGGCATTGACGTGACCTATCCGCGCCATCACGGAAAGCTGATGGCAGAATGTGCCGAGCGCGGTGCCGTTATCACGGAGTTTGCGCCCGGAACACCGCCGAACGGCTACAATTTCCCGATGCGAAACCGTTTGATCAGCGCACTGTCCGACGAGGTGCTGGTCGTGCAGGCAGGCGCACACAGCGGCGCCTTGATCACCGCACGCTATGCGCTGACGCAGGGGCGTCCGCTTTACGCGGTGCCCGGCAATATCACCTCGCCGCTCTCGGAGGGGACGAACCGACTGTTGCAATCGGGGGCTTTCCCCGCGCTTGGCGCCATCGATCTGCTTGCACCCTTGCGCGCAAGATACCACGATACGCTTTGTGAAAAAAGCTTTGAGGAGGCCACGCAATATGCGGCGCTCGACACGGAAAAGCTATACCGTTTGGGCGTTCGCGTGACAAAAAACGAGAAAGAACCCGTCGGGGAGGGTGCGGAAGCTTCCCCCAAAAAGCCCCGCCGTGAGCGCAAAAAGCGTTCCGCGAAGGAAAAGGAGGCGCCGCCCGAAAAGACGGAAAGTGTGCCCGATACCTCGGCGCTGACGCCGCGTCAGCGCGAAATCTACGATATGCTGCCGCGTACGCCCTTTACCGTGGACGTGCTGACCGAGCGCGGGATCCCCGTCTCGGAGGCGGCAAGCACCCTTACTTTATTGGAAATATACGGTTTGCTCGGCTCGCGGCCGGGCGGCACGTTTGAATTGAAATAACCAGCTTCACAAAATTGAAAGGAAACCCTATGGCAAATCTTGTAATCGTGGAGTCGCCTTCCAAGGCGGCTGCCATCAAAAAGTACCTTGGCTCCAACTACAAAGTTATTGCATCCAAGGGTCACGTGCGTGACCTGCCCAAAAGCTCGCTCAGCGTGGACATCGAGAACGGCTTTGAGGCGCATTATATCAACATCCGCGGCAAGGGTGATCTGATCCGCGAGATCCGCAAGGAGGCAAAGGCCGCCAAAAAGATCTTCCTCGCGCCTGACCCTGACCGCGAGGGCGAGGCCATTGCCTGGCACCTTGCGGGCGCTTTGAATATGGATCCCGCAAAGATGCTGCGCGTCAGCTTCAACGAGATCACCCCCGACGTGGTGCGCGCCGCCATCAAGGAGCCCCGCGCCATCGATATGAATCTGGTCAACGCACAGCAGACCCGTCGCATCTGGGACCGCGTGGTTGGCTACAAGCTTTCCCCCTACCTTTGGAAATCCGTGAAAAACGGTCTCTCCGCGGGTCGCGTGCAGTCTGTGGCCGCGCGCATCATCGTGGATAGAGAAGAGGAGATCCGCGCCTTCCGTCCCGAGGAATACTGGACGATCGACGCGCATCTGGGGAACGGCGAAGGCAAGGAGTTTGCCGTGCGCTTTTACGGCAATGCCGAGGGCAAGATCAAGCTTTCCTGCGAGCAGGAGGCCACCGACGTGCTGAACGCCGTGAAAAACGCGCCTTTCCTGGTGACAAGCGTGAAGCGCGCTACCCGTCAGAAGCTCCCCGCGCCCCCCTTTACGACTTCTACGATGCAGCAGGAGGCCTCCCGTAAGCTCGGCTTCCAGTCTCAGCGCATCATGCGCGTGGCGCAGGAGCTGTACGAGGGCATCAACGTCGGCCCCGAAAACGGCGGCGTACTGGGTCTGATCACCTACATGCGTACCGACTCGCTGCGTGTTTCCGCGGAGGCGCAGAACGCCGCAAGAGAGCTGATCTCTGAGAAATACGGTGCAGAATACTGCCCCGCCAAGCCCCGCGTATATAAGACCCGTGCCAATGCGCAGGACGCGCACGAGGCCATCCGTCCCTCCCACATCGATCTGGAGCCCGCCAAGGTGCATAAGTACCTGACCGTGGACCAGTACCGCCTTTACAAGCTGATCTGGGAGCGCTTTGTGGCAAGCCAGATGCAGTCCGCTTCTCTCAATACGTTGAACGTGGAGCTGGAGTCCGCAGGGTATTTGTTCCGCGCAGGCGGTTACAGCGTGGCGTTCCCCGGCTATATGGCCGTTTACGAGGAGAGCGAGGATGAGGAGACCCGCGCTGACGCGATCAGCGAGCAAAAGGACGTCCGCATCCCCGATCTGAACGAGGGCGAGCACGTGGAAATGCGCGACGTGGAGCCCAACCGCCACTTTACCGAGCCCCCCGCAAGATATACCGAGGCGTCGCTGATCAAGTTCCTTGACGAAAAGGGCATCGGCCGCCCCAGTACCTACAATACGATCATTACCACCATCGTCACCCGCAATTACGTGGTGCGTGACGGCAAATCTCTCGTACCCACCCCCCTTGGTGAGGTGACGACCAAGCTGATGAAGGAGAATTTCTCCGACATCGTGGACTATACCTTCACCGCGCACATGGAGGATCAGCTGGACGAGATCGAAAAGGGCAACGTCGAAATGCTTGATGTGCTCAACGATTTCTGGCGCGGATTTTCCAAGGAGCTGGACCGTGCGGAGACGACCATCGGCAAGGGAAGCTTTGAGTTGCCCTTGGAGGAGACCGACATCATTTGCGAGAAGTGCGGTGCCAAGATGGTGGTGAAGAACGGCCGTTACGGCAAGTTTGCCGCCTGCCCAAATTACCCCAACTGCAAGAACACCAAGCCGCTGGAGGAAAAGAAGGAAGAAGAGGCGGAAAAGACGGAGAAGCCCCCTGTTGTCGTGGCGGACTTCAAATGTGAGCTTTGCGGCTCGGATATGGTACAGCGCACGGGACGTTACGGCACCTTCTTCGCTTGCTCCCGCTATCCCGCGTGCCATTTCACCAAGCAAAAGACCAAGGAGCTGGACGTGCCCTGCCCCAAGTGCGGCTCCAAGATCCTGATCAAGAGCGGCCGCAGCAAGACCGTGTTCTACAGCTGTGAAAAATATCCCACGTGCGACTTCTCCTCCTGGGATATGCCCGTGAATGAAAAATGCCCCGATTGCGGCAATCTTTTGTTCCGCAAGAAGGGAAAAGCCCTGCTTGTCTGCCATGAGAAGAACTGCGGCTACCGTCGCGAGACCGAGGAGCTGCCGGCAGAGGAGAGCGCAGAATGAATAAGCCAAAGGTAACGGTGCTTGGCGCAGGCCTTGCCGGCTGTGAGGCGGCCTGGCAATGCGCCGAGCGCGGGGTTGCCGTGCAGCTTTGGGAGATGAAGCCCGTCAAGTTCACGCCCGCACACCACGATCCGCGCTTTGCCGAGCTTTGTTGCTCGAACTCCTTGCGCTCGGACGCGCTTTCCAACGCGGTGGGGCTCTTGAAGGAGGAGATGCGCCGCGCGGGATCGCTTCTGATGGAGGCGGCCGATCGCACGCGCGTGCCCGCGGGCTCAGCCCTTGCCGTTGACCGCGCAAAATTTGCCGGATACGTGACCGAAAAGGTCAAAAACCACCCGCTGATCGAGGTGGTGGAAAAGGAGGCGGACGCCATTCCCGAGGGCGTTTGCGTGGTCGCCACGGGCCCCCTTTCCTCAGAGCCGATGGCACAGGCCATCGCCGCCCTTACGGGAAAGGACGGACTCTATTTTTACGATGCCGTGGCTCCCATTGTGGATTTTTCCACGATCGATATGGACGTGGCCTTTTTCGCCTCCCGCTACGATAAGGGGGATGCGGATTATATCAACTGCCCCATGACACGCGAGCAGTACGACGCCTTCTATCAGGCGCTTGTCAGCGCCAAGGAGGCGGAGCTGCACGATTTCGACAAGGAGGGGCAAAAGTCGCCCAAGGTATTCGAGGGATGCATGCCCGTGGAGGTCATGGCGCGCCGCGGATACGATACACTGCGCTATGGCCCCCTCAAGCCCGTGGGGCTTGTGGACCGCCGCACGGGAAAGGAATCCTTTGCCGTGGTACAGCTGCGTAAGGAGAACAAAGAGGGAACGATGTATAATCTGGTCGGCTTTCAGACCCACCTTACCTTCCCCGAGCAAAAGCGCGTCTTTTCCCTTATCCCGGGCCTTGAGAACGCCACCTTTTTGCGCTATGGCGTGATGCACCGCAACACGTATCTGCACTCGCCCGGCTTTCTGGACAATACTTATGCGACGCTCTCCCGTCCCGACCTCTTTTTTGCAGGTCAGATGACGGGCGTGGAGGGGTATATCGAATCTGCCGGCTCCGGCCTTGTGGCGGGAATTAACGCCGCACGTATGGCGCGAAATATGTCGTCCTTTGCTTTTCCCGCACACACGATGCTTGGCGCGATGGCGAATTATGTCGCCAACGGCGGCATCGGCGATTTCGTACCGATGAATGCCAATTTCGGCATCGTAGAGCGCCTTTCGTACAAGGTGCGCGGCGGGAAAGCCGCCCGAAACGAGGCGATCTCCGCGCGGGCGCTGGAGGCGCTGGAAGCGGTGCTGCAAGAGGCAAAAAAGTGAAAAACTTACCCCGTTTGGGGGCTAATTTGAAAAAGAAAGGAGCGTGATGTGTGATGCTGCCACGCGATATTTCCGAACTGGAGGCAAAGATCGGCTACAGCTTTCGCAACAAGGAGCTGCTGCGCATGGCAATGACGCATTCCTCCTTCGTCAACGAGCACGCGGGCGATCGTACCACGTGCAACGAACGATTGGAGTTTCTCGGCGACTCGGTGCTTTCCCTCACGGTTTCCAATTATCTGTACAATACTTATCCCAAGCTGCCCGAGGGACGCCTGACCGTACTGCGCAAGCATTTCGTGAATAAGGACGTGCTGCCAAGCTTTGGCATGAAGATCGGACTTGGCAATTATCTGCTTTTGGGAAAGGGCGAATCCAAGGACGGCCGCGAAAAGCCGAAGCTCCTGGAGGACGCGTTTGAGGCGCTGGTCGGTGCCTTGTATCTGGACAGCGGCAGTCTTGACACGGTGGCGCGCTTTTTGTTGCCCTTTGTGCAAAGCGAGCTGCTCAATTTGCAGGCGGTGCCTCTGGAGGACCCCAAAACGCTGTTACAGCAGTACGTACAGCAAACGCCGGGGGAGGAATTGCGCTACGAGACGGTCCGCGAATGCGGCCCCGACAACGCGAAGACCTTTACCGTGCGGGTGCTGATCAACTCCAACTGCTTTGGAGAGGGCTCCGGCTGCTCGAAAAAGGAGGCGGAGCAGAACGCCGCGCGCGAGGCGTTGAAAACCTATTTGCCCAAGGAGGTTTAAAAGATGGGAAGACTGACGAGCGAAAAGGCAGTAAAGGAAATTCTTGCGTGGTGCCCGCTTGATGATTACGAGGCGGAGCGCGCCAGAAACGGACACGTAACGCTTCTTGCGGAGACGGATTCCTTCGACGTGATCGAGGGGGTGCATTACAGCAAGCGCCGCTATCGCGTGGGCGATGGCAGAGAGGCCGACGTGTATCTGGCGTTCCTCTCGCCGGATGCCAAGGCGCACCTGGCTGTTTCGGCAAGTCCCTTGCGCACCATCAAGCGCGTGAAGGACCATGCACGCGAGTTCGACGGCAAGGTGCTGTTTGCCATGAATGCGGGGTTTTTCCATTTCTTCAATGACGGCGATCTGACGCCCTATGGCATTCAGATCATGCACGGCGTCGTGATGGCCGAGCCCGGTCACGATAAGGCGCAATACTGCACCTACTGGGTGGGTCTGACCAAGGACGGTAAGCCCGTGATCTCGGATATTGACGGGTATTATGATACTTATAAGGGCAAGCTTCAATACGCCGTTGGCGGCGGTCTGATGCTGATCAAGGACGGGGAATTGCACCTGCACGTGGGAGAGGGGCGCGGTCCCCGCAGTGCCGTTGCCATCGCCAAGGACGGCACGGTCATCCTGCTTAACACGGACGGACGCTCCACGCGCTCCAGCGGTCTTTCCTACGGTGACATGATCGAGCTTTTCACGGGGCTTGGCTATGAAATTCAGGATCTTCTGAACCTGGATGGCGGCGGCTCCACCACCGTGGTGCTGCGCGAGGCAGACGGCACGCTGGCCGTCCGCAACGTACCAAGCGGCCCCCCTCTGCCCGTTTCCTACTCCAGATACGGCGTGGAAAAGTCGGATCCGCGCGGCGAGGAGCAGGTCAGATGCGTGGCGGATTGCCTCTTGATCGTGGCAGATGAAACGTGATTTTCTCACCCCGTTTGGGGGCTAAATGCAAAAAGGCGGGCTCTTTTGCCCGCCTTTTTGCATTTTCTTTTTTTGGGCGCTTTGGGGAGGTCTGAAATTTTTTTCGCCAAATGCCGAAAACCCCTTGCAAAATTGACAATTATCTATTATAATTATATAATATATAAGTGTATGAAGAAAGGAGGTGCGTTCGCATGTATCTGAAATCGTTGGAAATGCAGGGCTTCAAATCCTTCCCTGACAAGACGAAACTGACCTTTGAGCGCGGCACCACGGTCATCGTGGGCCCGAACGGCTCGGGCAAATCCAATATCTCTGATGCCATGCGTTGGGTGCTTGGTGAGATTTCCTCCAAGACCTTGCGCGGTAGCGGTAAGATGGAGGACATGATATTCGGCGGCGCGGACAGCAGACGTCCGATGGGCTTTGCCGAGGTTTCCGTGACCTTTGACAACACCGACCCCGAAAACCGTCTGGACTGCCCCGACGAGGAAGTCACGGTCACCCGTCGCTATTACCGCGGGGGAGACAGCGAGTACTTTATCAATCGCCGCGCGCGTCGCTTGCGCGATATTTACGAGCTGTTCATGAACACCGGTATCGGTCGCGACGGCTATTCGATCATCGGGCAGGGTAAGATCGCAGAGATCATTTCGCGTAAATCGGACGAGCGCCGCAGCATTTTTGAGGATGCCTCCGGCATTGCGAAGTTCCGTCACCGCAAAAACGAGACCGAGCGCAAGCTGAAGACCGCCGAGGAAAATATGACGCGCGTCAACGACGTGTTTCAGGAGGTGGTGGCGCAGGTCACCCCGTTGGAAAAGGAGGCCGAAAAGGCCACGCGCGCACTGGAATTGCTGGAGACGAAAAAGAAGGCGGACGTGCAGCTGTGGCTGTATGATTCCGAGCATCTGCGCGAGCAGATCGCGAAGGCCGAGGAGCTGGTGCGCAACAGCGGCTATGATCTGAAATTGGCCGAGGAGGCGATCTCCAATTACAACGCGCAAAGCGACCAGCTGTTTGAGGAGGCACAGTCCAACAAGCTGAAGGTTGCCGAGGTGCTGGAGAGGATCCAGAACCTGACCAAGGAAAACCACGACAGAGAAAGCCAGTATCAGGTGACGGAGAACACCATCTCCAACACCCGTATGCGCATCGAATCGATGCAGCAGTCTGTCGAAAACCGCAGGACCGCGCTTTCCGCCGAGGAGGCGGAGGGACGGCGCCGTCGCGCCACTGCAGACGAGCTGCAGGAAAAGCTGACCGCGTTGGAGGATGCGCACACCAAGCGCGCCGAAGAAGAGCAGGAGTTGGCCAACCGTATCATGGATATGGGCGGCGCCATCGCCACCGCTTTTGCGGATATTGAGGAGCGTAAGGAAGAGGTCACGGAGATCACCGTTCGCATGAAATGGCTGGAGGACGGTAAGCAAAGCGACAGCGACAAGCATGAGACGATGCAATCCGAGATCGCGTCCTACCGTACCACCTCCGAAACGCTGGACAAGCAGCGCAAGATCCACGAGCAGGCCGCCGAGGGCTATCGCGCGCAGATGGACGAGGCCGACAAGGGCCTTGTCGAGTTTGACAAAAAGCTGTACGAGCTTGGTACTTTGCGCGACGAGCTGGTGGCAAGCGAGAACGAGAGCGTGGTGGAAAGCGATATCGCGCGCCAGCGTATCGAGGCCTACCGCGCCATGGAGGAGCATTTCGAGGGCTACGGCCACGCGGTCCGCTTCGTGATGGAGCAGTACGCCGCGGGCAAGATCACGGACGCGAGCGGACGCAAGTGCGGCAAGATCTACGGCCCCTTGTCCAAGGTGATCCGTGTCGATAAAAAATACGTGACAGCCATGGACATCGCCCTTGGCGTCAATCTGCAGCACATCGTGGTCGAGGACGAGAGCGTGGCCAAGAACGCCATCTACGCCCTCAAGCACGCCGAGGCGGGACACGCGACCTTCTTCCCGATCTCGTCGATGCGTGCGCAGACCGTGACGGCCGAAATGGAAGAGGCCGCCGAGTGCAAGGGCTATATCGGTATTGCCTCCGAGCTTGTGGAATGCGAGGACAAGTTCCGCGAGATCGTGGGCTCGTTGCTCGGGCGCACCGTGGTGTTTGACAATCTGGACAACGCCACCGAGATGGCGCGCAAGACCAAGTTCCGCGTCAAGGTCGTGACGCTGGACGGACAGGTCATCAACGCGGGCGGCTCCTTCACGGGTGGCTCGCGCAAGCAAAAGGGCGGTATTCTGTCGCGCACGGGCGAGATTGCCGCGCTTACGGAAAAGCTCAAGAAGCTGACCGCCGACTTGGAAAAGATCAAGCAGCAGCGTGCCGAGCTGGATCAGAGCATCAAGGAGATGACGGATGACCGCACCGACCTTGATAATCGCCGTCAGCTGCTTGCCACGCTTTATACCGACGAATCAAGCAACGCCGCACAGTACACTGCCAAGTGGGAGGCCAACGAGTCCCTGATCACCAAGATGCAGGGCGACTTCGAGGCGCTGGAGCGTCAGCGCGCAGGATATGACGAGGAATTGGCACAGCTTGCCGAGCGTCAGAAGCTGTTGCGCCGCCAGATCGAGGAGATCGGCGCCGCACGCGCCGAAAAGGACGTGGAGCGCAACGAGCTGCTTTCGCAAAAGGAGGCCATGGAAAAGGAGCAGACCGAGCGTTATATCGCCATCAGCGGCGTGCGCAAGGATCTGGAGACTGCGGCCACCTACATTGCCGAATCGGACGCCCGCGCGAACACCCTGCGCGAGGAGATCGCCGCACGCGAGCAGCAGATCGCCGATATGAAGAAGAGCATTGTGGATTTCACCGCCCGTCAGGAGGCGAACCGCAACACGCACGCTGAGGGCGAGCGCGTGATCAAGGAGCTGCAGGCAAAGTACGCCCGCCTCAACGAGGGGGATATGGCCTTCCAGCAAAAGCTGGCAAGCGTCAATTCGCACATCCAGAGCAAGATGGCGGAAAAGGAAAATTACTTCCGCGCACACACCAAGAACGAGAACCGTCTTGCCGCGTTGCGTGAGGAGCAGGAAAAGCTGGCCAACCGTTTCTGGGAGGACTATGAGATGTCCCGTAACGAGGCGCTGGCGCTGGGCTACGAGATGATCACCGCCGAGGAGCGTCCCGCCGTGCAGGAGCTGCAGGTCAGCTGCCGCAACCGCCTGCGCGCCATCGGCAACGTGGACCTCGGTGCCGTGGAAAAATACAAGGAGCTCAAGGAGCGCCACGACGCCATGGCCACGCAGATCGCCGACATGACTGCCGCGCGTGATGACCTGCTTGCCATCATTCGTGATCTGGAGAACGAGATGCGCTCCTCCTTTATGACGACCTTCGAGCAGATCAACAAAAACTTTAACGTCACGTTTAACGAGCTCTTCGGCGGCGGTAATGCGGAGCTGTCGCTTTCCGACCCCGAGGACGTACTGACCAGCGGCATCGAGATCAAGGCCGCCCCTCCCGGAAAGATCATCAAAAATCTGGTGCAGCTTTCGGGCGGCGAGCAGTCCTTTATCGCGATCGCGCTGTTGTTCGCCATCATGCAGGTCAACCCGACCCCGTTCTTCATTCTGGACGAGATCGAGGCGGCACTGGACGAGGTGAACGTCGCGCGCTTTGCCGCATACATCAAACGCTATTCGCTGGATACGCAGTTCCTTTTGATCACGCACCGCCGCGGCACGATGGAGGCCGCCAACCGCCTTTACGGCGTAACGATGCCCGAGCGCGGCATTTCCAAGGTGCTGACGCTTGACGTGAACTCGATCCAGGGTAAGGGAGAAGGAGACGATTGGAATGGGATTTTTAGCCAAGCTACGTGAGGGTCTTGCCAAGACCAAGAACGCCATCTTCGGGCGCATTGACTCGCTTCTGAAGCTGTTTGTCAAGGTGGACGAGGATCTGCTGGAGGAGCTGGAGGAGCTTCTCATCACCGCCGACGTGGGTGTTGCCGCGACGGAGGAGATTCTGGACCGCTTGCGCGAGGAGATCAAGGACGGGCGACTGAAGGAGCCAAAGCAAGTCAAGGATGCCCTTAAGGTGATCCTTGCCGACCTCATCGGTGAGGGTGAGCCGTTGCATCTGACCACCACCCCCTCCGTCATTCTGGTCATCGGCGTGAACGGGGCGGGGAAGACCACCTCGATCGGTAAGATCTCCAAGCGCCTCAAAAAGGCGGGCAAAAAGGTGGTCGTGGCCGCCGCGGACACCTTCCGCGCCGCCGCCATCGATCAGCTTTCCGTCTGGTGCGAGCGCGCGGGCGTGGATATCGTGCACCAGAACGAGGGCTCGGATCCCGCGGCCGTGGTGTTCGACGCCATTCAATATACCAAGAAAAAGCAGGCCGACGTGCTGATCATCGACACGGCGGGACGCCTGCACAACAAGAAAAATCTGATGGACGAGCTGGCGAAGATCAATCGCGTGATCTCGCGCGAGCTGCCCGACGCCGCACGCGAGAATCTGCTTGTGCTGGATGCGACCACGGGGCAGAACGCCATTTTGCAGGCGAAGGAATTCAGCCGCGCCGCAGAGATCACGGGCCTGATCCTCAACAAGCTGGACGGCACCGCCAAGGGCGGTATCGTGCTGTCCATCCGCACCGAGCTGGGGCTTCCCGTGAAGTTCATCGGCGTGGGTGAGAAGATCGACGACATGCAGGAGTTTGACGCGGAGGAATTTGTCACCGCGCTGTTTGAATGATGAAAAAGTATACGATCGTGCTGGCCTCCCGCAATAAGGGGAAGGTCAGGGAATTGCAAGAGCTGCTCAACGGGCTGCTTGGTGAGGTGATCGAGCTGAGATCTTTGGACGAGGTGGGCATCACCGAGGAGATCGAGGAAAACGGCGAGACCTTTGCCGAGAACGCGATGATCAAGGCGCGTGCCGCCGCCAAGTCCGGTTATCCGGGGCTTGGAGACGATTCCGGGCTTGTGGTGCCCGCACTGGATATGGCGCCGGGCGTGTATTCCGCGCGCTATGCGGGGGAGCACGGCAACGATGCCGCCAACAATGCGCTCCTGCTTAAAAATATGGAGGGGAAGCGCGACCGCGCCGCCGCCTTTGTGTGTGCGCTGGCGTTGGCGTTCCCCGATGACAGTGCCCCCATCCGCGCCACGGGCGCTGTGGAGGGCGAAATCTTGTTCAATCCCCGCGGAGAGGGCGGCTTTGGCTATGATCCGCTGTTTTGGTACGACCCGATGGGCAAGACGCTGGCCGAAATGACCCCCGAGGAGAAAAATGCCATCAGCCATCGCGGTGCCGCTGTGCGTCAGCTGGCCGTCCGTTTTGCGCGCCGTATGGGATTGATCGAGGATAACGGCTGATGATCTACACCGCACAAACGAAAAAAGCGTTGCGCCTTTGCTTCAAGGCGCACAAGGAGCAGACCGATAAAACGGGGATGCCCTACGTGTTCCACCCCTTTCATCTGGCGGAGCAAATGCAGGACGAGGACAGTGTGACCGTGGCGCTTTTGCACGACGTGGTGGAGGATACCGATTATACCTTAGAGGATCTGCGGCAAATGGGCTTTCCCGAAACGGTGATCGCGGCTCTTTCGCTGCTCACGCACGATCCCGCCGTGCCGTATATGGAATACGTGGCCGCCATCAAGCCAAACCCGCTCGCGCGTGCCGTAAAGCTGGCCGATCTTGCGCACAACAGCGATCTTTCCCGCTTTGAGGCGGACGAGATCGACGATTGGGCGCGGGCAAGACAGGGAAAATATCAAAAAGCGATTGCATTTTTGCAATCTTAAGGAGAATTTATGTTGACAAGTAAACAACGTGCGCAGCTGCGCTCCCTCGCGTCGAATATGGACGTGATCATGCAGGTGGGCAAAAGCGGCGTGACCGAGACGATGGCCAAGACCGTGTCCGACGCGCTGGAGGCAAGAGAGCTGATCAAGATGCGCGTGCTGGAAAACTCCGGCGAGGCCGCGCGCGACGTGGCCGAGCAGCTGGCCGCCGCCACCGATTCCGAGGTGGTTGCCGTCATCGGCAAGTGCCTTATCCTTTACCGCGAATCCGAGACGAAAAAGAAGATCGAATTATGCTGAACGGACAGATACGTGTGGGCATTTACGGCGGCACCTTTGCCCCTGTGCATAACGGCCATATCGCCGCCGCCAAGGCATTTATCGAGCAGATGCAGCTGGACATTCTGTACGTCATTCCTGCGGGTATCCCGCCCCACAAGCAGATCGATGTGGGGGACGACCCCATGCACCGCTATCGCATGTGCGAGCTTGGATTTTGGGATATGGAAAAGGTGTTCGTCAGCGACATTGAGATCAAGCGCGGGGGACGGAGCTATACCGTGGACACCTTGCGCGAGCTCGCCGCGCCCGACCGTCGCCTGTTCCTTCTGATGGGAACGGATATGATGCTGACGCTGGATCAGTGGCGGGAAAGCGACGAAATTTTCAAGCTTTGCTATCCGATCTACGCGCGCCGTGAAAACGATCCCATTTTGGAAGCGCGGATCGTGAAGAAAAATCAGGAATATCTGGAAAAGCACGGCAAGATCGTGCGCCGCTTGATGCTGGACACCGTGGAGGTGGCCTCCACCGATATTCGCGCCCTTGTGCGCGAGGGCAAGCCCTATGCGCATCTGGTGCCGCCTGCGGTGGCAGACTATATCGAGAAGCGCGGGCTGTACCGTGACGAGGCAGGCGTATGAGTGACTTTACCGAAGCGCAGATAAGTACCCTTTTTGAAAACGTGCGGGAGCGCATGTCGGAAAAGCGCTTTGCGCATACCGCGGGCGTAGAGGGTACCGTGCGCAAAATGGCCGCCATCTATTGCCCCGAAAAAGAGGGCATGCTTCGTGCGGCGGCGCTGTTGCATGACTTAACCAAGGAATATGACGCGGAAAGCACCAAGGCGGTGCTTGCGCGTGAGGGCGTCAAGCTTCGCCCCGACGAGCGGGAAAGCCCGCAGATCTGGCACGCCATCACGGCACCTGCCGAGATCGCGCGCCTGTACCCCGACTTTGCCGATGAGGCGCTGCTTTCGGCCGTGCGCTGGCATACCACGGGGCGAGAGGGCATGACGGTGCCGGAGGCACTGCTCTACCTTGCCGACGTGATCGAGCCCACAAGGGAATACCCCGCGTGTGTGGCGTTGCGCGAGCGCTTCTGGGGCGTGGATCCCGCTACCATGTCCGCAGAGGAGCGCGAGGCGCATCTTTGCGACGTGTTGCGCGCTTCGCTTGTCGGCGTGCGCGAGTCCTTGCTCGCGAAAAGCGCACCCGTATGCGCCGAAACGCTTGCGGCCATTGAATATCTGAAAAAGAAAACTCACCTTTGAAAGGAAGAAATACATGGAAGAATTGGTATTTGATAATTGGGAAAATCTCCCGTCGCTGGCAGAGTGCGAGGGGGCTGAGCTTGCCGAGCTTTGCCGCGCCATTCTGGACAGCAAAAAGGGCGAGCGCGTCGCCGTCATCCGCGTCGAGGGGCGCAGTGACATCACCGACTATCTGGTGCTTTGCAGTGCGCTTTCCAACACGCACGTGAAGGCGCTGGCTGACGAGCTGGAGTTCCGTCTCGGGCAGCGCGGGCTGCACCCCATCCACACGGATGGCGGCAACGGCCGCAACTGGCAGGTGCTGGATTATGCCAGCGTGATGGTGCACGTCTTTGACCGCGAGGCAAGAGACTTTTATAATCTGGACAAACTTTACCGTGAGGAGAAAACGGAGGACGAACAATGAAATACGATTTTGCCGCTATTGAGAAAAAATGGCAGGACAAGTGGGAAAGCGCCGGCATTTTCCACGCCGAGGACCTTTCCCCGAAGAAGAAGTTCTACGGTCTTGTAGAATTTCCTTATCCCAGCGGTGCGGGCATGCACGTGGGACACATCAAGGCGTACGCAGGGCTTGAGGTCATCAGCCGCAAGCGCCGTATGGAGGGGTACAACGTCATGTTCCCCTTGGGCTTTGACGCCTTCGGCCTTCCCACCGAGAACTACGCCATCAAGACGGGTATCCATCCCCGCAAGGTGACAGACAACAACATCGCGCGCTTCACTCAACAGCTCAAGCGCGTGGGCTTCTCCTTCGACTGGGCGCGCACCGTCGACACCACCGAGGAAAAGTATTACAAGTGGACGCAGTGGATCTTCCTCAAGATGTTTGAAAGCGGCCTTGTGTTCCGCGACACCGCGCTTGTCAACTATTGCCCCAGCTGTAAGGTGGTCCTTTCCAACGAGG
>SVSG01000010.1 GCA_015064415.1 Oscillospiraceae bacterium
GGGGCGTCAAACCACCCGCGACCCAGATCCATCCACCAAAACCCCGACCCGTGTACGAGATTTTTGCACAACGAGCGCCAAAGCACGTATCGCGTCTCTGCCATCGTGCGGGTGCAATCGTGGGGCTTGACGCCCGCCTTATCAAGCGGCACAAGGTAGGTGCGGGTGTCGATTTCTTCCATATATAATTTCTCGCGGTTGACGGATTGCGTGAGCGTCATTTCCATCGAAGGACTGCCTGCCGCGCGGAAATGGTACGCCGTGGGAGAGGCGAGAAAATCCACGTCGGGCGAGCGCAACACGCGCGCGAGGCGCAGATGCCCCTCGTATTGGATGTCGGCGGCGAACAAAAAGTAGCCGTAAAAAAAGCCGACCGGCTTTTTCGTGTGCGCCTTGGCGGTTTTGGCGAAATGCAGGATGGCATCTGCCACGCTGTCGCAAAGAAAATCGTCAAAATCGCGCGCGATCGTGTCCTTTTCTCTGCCGCGGAAATAGCTTTGCAGGGTATTTCCCTCGCCGTAGCGCTCTGCAGGCAACGGCAGCTTGACCGTATCGCGGGTGATCGCGGGCTGCTGCCACGCCGCTGCCAACGTCTCGCGCGAGCCGTATTTTTCAAGTCCGTAATCATAAAAGCGTTGCAGGTGCGCAATGCCAAAATCACCGTGATTGCGGTAGTCCTCCACGCGCCATTGCATGCACTCCCCCGCGTGTCCGAAGCCGAGGTGATACCCCGCCACGCGGTCGGCATAAGGGCCGTTTTCCAGATGCGCGATCAAGCGTCGAAGCGCCTCGCCCGCGTCCGCGCGCCAGCGCGCGGATGAAAGGCTTTGCACGTCGAGCAAGGGGGGCGTTTCCTCCTGCCAATCCGCGTATTTCTCATACCATTCGGGCACTTCATACTGCCAATAGCTTTGCGCGGGCGTGCCCACCAGCGCCGCGATCTCCTCGCGCGAAAGGTCCTTCCCCCTCGCGTAAAGGAACACCTCCTCGGGGTGGTTGCGACACCAATCAAGGGGAACGTCCAGTTTGATGCGCGGTAACACGAAGCCGTCGGGATCCGCCTCGAACAGATGCTTCAGCTGCAGGTCGGTCACGCGGTAATCAAAGGTGTTCTCCCCGCGCCAGCCCGCATCCAGGATGATGGAATGGACGTGCACGCCCGCCGCGGCAAAATCGCGGTGATAGCGTTGAAAGGTGGCGATCTCCTCCTCGGTACTGCCGTAATAGGGCTTGCCCGCAGGGTCGAAAAGGGGTGGATACCACTCGCCGCCAAGCCGCGACCAGAAAATGGGGTTATCCTTCAAAAAAGCTTTGTCGAGCACAGTCAGTTCTCCTCGGGGAAGAAGATGCCCCCTTGCGCGTAGATGTAATTTCCATTCAGATAATGCGCCTTCACCGCGCGCTGGAGTGAGGTGTCCTCACAGAAGTCCTCCACCCGTGTGACGGGCTTTTTGAACAAAAACTCGCGCACGTCGGTACCACAGGACTTCAGCGCAAAGCGCTGGAACTTGTCCTGAAATGCCACAAGGTTGGACGTCGGCTTCAAGAATTGCTTGAGCTGAGGGTCAAGCAGCCAGGAAAAGCACACAAAGCACTTTGCACGGTATTCGGGATAGCAGGCGCGCAGCACCTCCCACGCACGGGCGTAGGCGGCATCGGTGTTTTCCCGCGTGAGCGCCACGTGGCTGGGGATGTGCACGTCAAGGATGTCATCCTCTGCCTGCATGACCACGCGCCACTCCTTTTTGTCAAGGCGCACGGGGGTGCTTGCATAGACCGCGTTTTCCGGGTCTGCGGCATACCCCTCATAGTATTCATCGGTTTCGGTGATCGCGGCGTGGAACGCGACCGTCTCGCGCCCCGCGCTCCCCGCCATCTGTCCGTCCGGGGCGATATCTCGCCCGTTTGCGAGGATCACGTGCTCCTTTTTGCCGTTTTCGAACACCGTTACGGCACTTGTGAAGCGATGGCGCAGCTCAAAATTGAGCACACCCACGCGCAAAATGCGGTAATTCATATAGATCTGATTCCACCCAAAGCATCGGGGGTGTGCGCCGTCCCGCCCGAAGCAGTCGTTGCACACAAGGATCGGCTCCTCGTACAGATCGTTCAAGGTGTCCGCCAGAATATCCTCAGGCAAGCGGTGTGCGCGGTGGTAACGTGCGACGTCCCACGCAAACGCGAGTTGAGAAAAGTAGGCCGCCATCTCAAAATCGGCGGCATCCGCCTCCCCCACGTGCGGGAACGGCCTCAGATAGATCTCACCGTTGTGGTTATTGTCCTTTTGCATATGGTAAAGCAGGAGCGAGTACTGCGCCAAAAACGCGTTTTCCCGCACCCGTTTGGCGGCTAATTTGACAAACTCGTACTTTTTGCGAAAAAGGCGAAAGCTGCTTTGCAGCTCCTCGATGAAGCTGTTTTGCAGATAAAATACGCCCTCTTTTTCATATTCTGCCATCGTCTCGGCATAGCGGGCACCGAAAAGCGCGGGCATCTCTGCGACGCCGAGCGCCGCGATAAATTCTTCTCTTGTCTGATACATTTTTACTCCTCAAAGCAATCGTAAGCGGTAAGCGCGTGGCGGCCAACGTGGTAAAGCAAGCGCTCCATATCGATCTGCATCTCCAGCGTGGGATTGGCAAGGCGCGTGTCGCGCTCAAACCTCTGGCGCGGCTGGCGTCCGTCCTTCGCGGCGCGCAGCACGTTAAGCGCCTCAAAGGTGAAATACCCCTCGTAACCGATGTCCAGAAGTCCGTTCATCACCTGATCCAGATTCAACACACCCGTATAGGGCATTCTGTGCTCGTCTGCCTTGCCGTTGTTATCGTGGACGTGCAAGCCCTTCAGGTGCTTGCCAAGCGCCAGGATATTATCGTACTGCGACCCCTCTGTGGTGCCGTGTCCCGTATCCCAGACCGCCTGAAAGAGCGGATGATCGATATACTCGATAAAATCCACCATTTCCTTACCCGTATACATATAAAACGTGCCCTCTCGCAGGTTGGCGTGCATGGTATTTTCCGTCAGGATCGTCACGCCCGTTTCCTCGGCCACGGGCAACAGCTCGCGGTAAAATTTCTCATTTTCCGCATACCAGCTTTCGCGGCTGACGGGCTTTGCGGTATAGGAGGCGTGAATGACCACCTGCGGGATCCCCATCAGCTGACAGATCTCCAACGAGCGTTTCCCCCAGAAGACCTCCTTGTCCCATCTGTCCGGCGTCAACACCGTGGCATTGGGAGAATGTGCCTGCACGTACTGCATCCCAAGCTTCTCTGCATAGCCCATATATTCCTTGACGCAATCGCGCCAGCTTTCGTCCTCGGCACAAAAGCGTCCGCCGATCCCCAGGTCCAGATAGCGAAAGCCCGCGTCGCGGATCAGCTTGATGGACTCCTCTGCATTGACCGGATGCTTCCAAAAATCCCCGGTCGATGTTGCCAGCTTCATCACAAAGCCCTCCGTTTCTGTTTTTGGCCCCTATGGAGCCACGTTACCGCCATTGTAGCAAACTTTTTGAGAAATGGCAAGCATTTTGCCAAATTTTTTTGGCTTTTTCGTAGAAATTTTTTCCAAAAATTTTCGCGTGCGGGCGCGTTCTGCGCTCGCGCTCGCGCGAGGATCGGCATCTTACACAAAAAATAAAGGGTGCGCCCCTGCGCTGTGCCGCACTTTTTTGGTCAACCTCGCCAAAAAATCAACTTTGTGCGCAATGTTGTTGCTTTTTGTGTGTTTTTTTCACCTTTCGCACCTTCCCTCTTGCATTTTAGGAAGGGTTTTGCTATAATAAAAAAGGTATAAACGCTACTAACATTTGGAGGCGATTATGAAAATTTTAGTCATCAATGCCGGCAGCAGCTCTCTCAAATACCAGCTTTTCGATATGGAAAGCGGCAAGGTCCTTGCCAAGGGCGTATGCGAGAAGATCGGTCTTTCCGGTATCATCACCCACAAGCGTCCCGGTGCCGAGCCCTACAAGACCGAGCACCCGATGCCCTCTCACAACGAGGCACTGGCACTCGTCTTGCAGCTGCTCACCGACGAAAAGCTCGGCGTGATCGCCAGCACGGACGAGATCGCGGCCATCGGTCACCGCTTCGCGCACGGAGGCAAGTTTGACTCCTCCCGCGTGCTTGACGACGAGGCGATCGCGTATCTGGAAAGCATCGTGCCCCTCAACCCGTTGCACGGTCCCCCCGCACTCAAGGGCGTGGCCGCTTGCAAGGCCCTGATGGCGAACAAGCCGCAGGTCGGCGTGTTCGACACCTCCTTTTACTCGGGCTTTGAGAAAAAGGTGTATATGTACCCCCTGCCCTACGAGTGGTACGAGAAGTACGGCATCCGCCGTTACGGCTTCCACGGCACCTCTCACCGCTTCGTCAGCCGCGAGGCCGCCGAGTGGTTGGGGCTGGATTATGAAAACTGCAAGATCATCTCCTGTCACATCGGCTCCGGCTCCTCGATCACCGCGATCAAGAACGGCAAGGCGATCGACACCACGATGGGCTTCACCCCGCAGGAGGGCGTGCCGATGGGTACGCGCTGCGGCTCGATCGACCCCTCCATCATCCCCTACATGATGAAGCAGACGGGCATGACCCCGGACGAGATTGACAACGTGATGAACAAGCAATCCGGTCTGCTCGGTCTTTCCGGCGTGTCCAGCGACGCGCGTGAGATCTGGGATGCCGTCGAGGCAGGCAACGAGCGTGCCAAGCTGTCGATGGAGGTGCTGACCTACCGCATCAAGAAGATCATCGGCTCTTATGCCGCCGCCCTCAACGGTGTGGACCTGATCGTCTTTACCGCGGGCCTTGGCGAGTATGACCGCGACGTGCGCCGTATGGCGTGCGAGGAGATGGAGTACCTTGGCGTGGAGTTTGACGCCGAGATCAACGCCACCTGCCCGCGCGGCGAGCGCACTGTGCTGACCAAGCCGAATTCCCGCGTGAAGGTCGTGATCCTGCCCACCGACGAGGAGTACATGATCGCGGGCGATACCTACAAGCTGGTCAAATAATTTCCGAAATCAAAAAATTAAAAATACAACCAATACAGAAAGGAAACAAAAACCATGATGGCAAAATCTCCTTACGAAATCAAGAAAGAAATCTGCGAGGTCGGCAAAAAGATCTATGATCTGGGCTTCGTCGCCGCAAATGACGGTAACATCTCCGTCAAGGTTGGCCCCAACGAGTTCTACTGCACCCCCACCGGTGTCTCCAAGGGCTACATGACCCCCGACATGATCATCAAGATCGACGCTGACGGCAACAAGCTGGAGGGCAAGCTGAACCCCTCCTCCGAGATCAAGATGCACATGCGCGTCTACAAAGAGCGCCCCGACGTGAACGCCGTGGTACACGCTCATCCCCCTGTGGCAACCGCCTTCACCGTGGCAGGCGTGGAGATGGACCAGATGATCCTTCCCGAGGCCATTCTGACCATCGGTAACGTTCCCACCTGCGATTACGGCACCCCCTCCACCATGGAGATCCCGGATTCTCTGATGCCCTTCATTCAGAGACACGACGCCTTCCTTCTGAAGAACCACGGCGCTCTCACCGTCGGTAACACGCTGATGCGTGCTTGCTTCACGATGGAGGAGGTCGAATTCAACGCAAAGATCAACCTGTACGCCCGTCAGATCGGCGTGGGCGCTGAGGCCCGCATCGACGAGATCCCCTGCGAGCAGCTGGAGAAGCTGATGGAGCTGCGCAAGAAGATGGGCCTGCCCGGCAAGCACCCCGGCTGCAAGAAGTGCCCCAACCTTGGCACTCCCAACTGCAAGTGCAAGGACAACGGCGGCGTTTGCACCTGTGGCGATCATGCTCACGGCGATGCCGACCTTGTGGCTGAGGTCACCCGTCGCGTACTGGCAGCGCTTGGCAGATAATCGCTCCCTTCCCCACTACATAGAAAGGAGCATCCGCTATGGCTAACAAGCTCTCGGAGGCGCAGATCAACGAGATCGTTGCCCGCGTCGTATCCGAATTCAAAAAGCCCGCAGCCCCCGTGGCTGCCAAGGAGTGGGATGCCGCACAGTACCAAGGAAGACGCCTGATCGGTGTATATGAAACGATGGAAGAGGCCATCGAGCAGGCAAATGCCGGCTACCGTGCCGTGCGCGCGATGAGCGTGGCACAGCGCGAGAAGGTGATCACCGCCATTCGCGAGCTCACCCGCAAGGAGGCAGGCATTATGGCCGCCCTTGGCGTGGCCGAGACCAAGATGGGCCGCGTGGATCACAAGACCGCCAAGCATTTGCTTGTTGCTGACAAGACCCCCGGCACCGAGGACATCGTTGAGGAGGCAAAGACCGGTGACGCGGGTCTTACCCTCACCGAAATGGCTCCCTTTGGCGTGGTAGGCGCCATCACCCCCTCCACCAACCCCTCCGAAACCGTCATCTGCAACAGCATCGGCATGATCGCCGCAGGCAACGGTGTGGTGTTCAACCCCCACCCCGGCGCCATTGCCACCTCCAATTACGCCGTTGACCTTGTCAACCGCGCCGTGGCAAGTGCGGGCGGCCCCGCCGTTCTTGTCGCCAGTGTGGTGAAGCCCACGCTGGAGACCGCTGCTGTGATGTATAAGCACCCCTCCATCAAGCTGCTGGTTTGCACGGGTGGCCCCGGCGTGGTTCGCGCCGTGCTGTCCTCGGGCAAAAAGGCGATCGGTGCGGGTGCCGGCAATCCCCCCGTCATCGTGGACGACACCGCCGACATTGCGAAGGCGGCCAAGGACATCATCGACGGCTGTACCTTCGATAACAACCTGCCCTGCATTGCGGAAAAGGAGGTTTTCGTTTTCGAGAACGTCGCAGACCGCCTGATCGCAGGCATGCAGAAGAACGGCTCGATCCTGCTCACCCGTGCGCAAGCCGACGCGCTTGCCAAGGTGGTGCTGGTGGAAAAGACCAACCCCAAGACCGGCAAGACCTCGCTTGTGGTCAGCCGCGACTGTGTGGGTCGCGACTGCCGCGTGATCCTCGAGAAGATCGGCTTGCACGTCGGTCCCGAGATCCGCTGTGCCATCGCAGAGGTCCCCTTCGACCACCCCTTCGTGCAGGAGGAGCTGATGATGCCGATCCTCGGCATCGTGCGCGTCAAGGACATTGACGAGGCCATTGATCTTGCCGTCAAGGCAGAGCACGGCAACCGTCACACCGCGCATATGCACTCCAAGAACGTGGACAACCTCACCCGCTTCGCGCGTGCGGTCGAGACCACCATTTTCGTCAAGAATGCACCCTCCTACGCCGGCATCGGCTTCGGCGGCGAGGGTCACACCACCTTTACCATCGCGGGCCCCACGGGCGAGGGTATCACCTCCGCGCGCAGCTTCACCAGAAAGCGCCGTTGCGTGATGGTAGACAGCTTCCGAATTATTTAACGAAAGGAGAAACACAAAGTGAACATCAGTGCTTCTCAAATTGAAAGCATCGTCCGCTCGGTGCTGGGTCAAATGGGTGGCGCCGCCGCTCCCGTGGCAGGGCCTCTCCCCAAGACCGCACGCGTTGCGATGCTGACGGGTCCCAAGAAGATCGAGGTACAGGAGATCCCGATCCCCGCGCTTGGTGACGACGATATCCTCGTGAAGGTCGAGGGCGCAGGCATCTGCGGCACCGACGTACACGAATGGAAGGGCGACCCCTTCGGGCTTATCCCCGTGATTCTTGGTCACGAGGGTACGGGCGAGGTCGTCTATACCGGTAAGAACGTCAAATGCGACACCGCAGGCAAGCCCCTCAAGGTCGGCGACAAGATCGTGACCTCGGTGCTCAGCTGTGGTGAGTGCTACGCCTGCCGTATGGTCCCCGGCAGAACCAACCTTTGCGACAATCAGGGCGTGTTCGGTCTGATCGGCGACAAGCGCGGCACCGCTGAGGGCAACCGCGTGAACGGCTGGTTTGCCGATTACATGGTGATCAAGGGCGGCTACGGCGTGACCTATTTCCAGGTGAACGAGCTGAACCTCAAGCAGCGCATGATCCTGGAGCTTGCTTGCGTGTGCGTGCACGCACTCGAGCGTAGCCAGAAAACGGGCCTTCTCAACTTCGGCTCCAAGGTGCTGGTGCAGGGCTGTGGCCCCGTGGGTCTTGTGATGATCACGGTGCTGCGCGCCGCAGGCATCAACCACATCGTTGCCGTGGACGGTAACGAGGACCGCCTCAAGGTCGCCGAGCGTATGGGCGCCAAGACCACCGTTTGCTTCCGCCGTCCCGACGAGGATACGCTGGACAAGCGCGTGGCAAAGGTCAAGGCCGTTGCCAATAACGTGGGCGTGGACTTCGCCTTCCAGTGCACGGGCGCACCCGTGGCGGCCGCCGACATTTACAGCTACATCCGCCGCGGCGGTGGGCTTTGCGAGATGGGCTTCTTCGTCAACAACGGCGAGTACCAGATCAACCCCCACTTCGCCATGTGCAACAAGGAGATCGACATCGTCGGCTCCTGGGACTACTCCGCTGAGGACTATCCCAAGACCGTGGCATTCCTGAAGCAGGCCGCTGAGATGAACATCCCGATCGAGGAGCTCATCACCCACACCTTCCCGCTTGACAAGATGAACGAGGCGATGGAGACCAACGTGGCGCAGGCAGGCATCAAGATCTGCTATATGAACGATAACTAAGAGGTGCTCACATGGCAGCTCTTGGTATGATCGAGGTTTACGGCTACACCACCTCGATAGTGATCGCAGACATGGTGGCAAAGACCGCCGACGTCAAGGTCGTAGCCATTGACAAGAACAAGCCCGCCAACGCTGATAAATGCGAGGTGCCGCTTGTGATGGTCGTGAAGTTTATGGGCAGTGCCGGCGCCGTACAGTCCGCTCTGGACGCGGGCGTGGAAGAGGCCAAGCGCCGTGGACTTTACATCACCTCCAAGCTCATTGCGGGGCTGGACGAGCAGGTCGACTGGTTCGCCAACCTCACCGCAACGGGGCGCGATAAGCTCAGATAAAAAAACAAAAAAATAAAAACAACGATTAAAAGGAGAATTGCACAATGAACGAAGCACTTGGTATGATCGAGACCCGCGGCCTGGTTGCCGCTATTGAGGCAGCAGACGCTATGGTGAAGGCTGCAAACGTGACCCTGATCGGTTCCGAGAAGATCGGTTCCGGCCTTGTTTCCGTGATGGTTCGCGGCGACGTTGGCGCTGTGAAGGCTGCTGTTGAGGCAGGCGGCGCTGCTGCTGCACGTCTTGGCGAGGTGATCGCTACGCACGTCATCCCCAGACCCCACACCGACGTAAACAAGCTCCTCCCCACCCTTTAATTTTCAAAACATAAGGAGAATTAACATGGAAGCTCTTGGCATGATTGAAACCCGTGGTCTGGTTGCCGCTATTGAGGCAGCAGACGCTATGGTAAAGGCAGCAAACGTGACCCTTATTGGTTCCGAGAAGATCGGTTCCGGACTTGTATCCGTGATGGTTCGCGGCGACGTTGGCGCTGTGAAGGCCGCTGTGGAGGCAGGCGGCGCCGCTGCTGCACGTCTTGGCGAGGTCATCGCAACTCACGTGATCCCCAGACCTCACTCTGACGTGGATAAGCTGCTCCCCACCCTGAAGTAATCTCTCGCGCGGCATGCCGCGCAAAGGTGAAAGGAAGTACTTATGGAAAACGCAATCGCATTGCTTGAGGTGCAGGCAATGGTGACGGCGATCGTGGGCCTTGACGCGATGGTAAAGGCCGCTGACGTGAAGCTGATCCACACGGAAAAGCGTCTTGGCGGTTGGCTGGTTACCGTCGTGGTCGAGGGCTCGGTCTCTGCCGTGACTGCCGCCCTTGAGGCAGGAAAGGCCGCGGCTGCGGCCGTCGGTAAGGTGAAGTGCGCCGAAGTGATCGCACGTCCCCATCCCGACATCATGAAATTCATCAAAACCGATAAGGGCGTGTAACCCCTATCGCGCAAATTTTGAAAGGAGATACGTAAAATGGAAGCTCTTGGCATGATCGAAACCCGTGGTCTGGTTGCCGCTATCGAGGCAGCAGACGCTATGGTAAAGGCTGCAAACGTGACCCTCATTGGCTCCGAGAAGATCGGCAGCGGACTTGTGTCCGTGATGGTTCGCGGCGACGTTGGCGCTGTGAAGGCCGCTGTTGAGGCAGGCGGCGCCGCTGCTGCCCGTCTTGGCGAAGTGATCGCGACTCACGTGATTCCCCGTCCCCACTCTGACGTGGATAAGCTGCTCCCCAAGCTCGGCTAATTTCAGATTAGTCAAACCCTTTGCGTACTCTGCCCGCACGGGCAGAGTACGCCGAAAAGGTTTTTTTGCGAAGTAACGTGAAGTGCTTGCCGCTTCCCGTTCCTTTGCAAAGAAACCTTCCTCAAAAGAAAGGAAAAAAGATATGGAAATCAATGCAGCAGCAGTTGCTGAACTTGTGAAAAAGATCGTTGCCGAAATGGAGGGTGCGCCCGCCGGCAAGTCCGCAGGCGAGATCCCCGTCGGCATCTCCAACCGTCATATCCACCTGTGCGAAAAGGACGTGGAGACGCTTTTCGGTGCGGGCTACACGCTCACCCCCTTGAAGGATCTTTCCCAGCCCGGGCAGTACGCCTGCAAGGAGACCTTGACGCTGGTCGGCCCCTCGATGCGCGCCATTGAGGGCGTGCGTGTGCTGGGCCCCGTACGTAAGGCAAGTCAGGTCGAGATCTCCAAGACCGACTCCTTCCAGTTAAAGGTCAATCCCCCCGTACGCGAGTCCGGCAAGATCGAGGGCTCCGCGCCCGTCACGATCGTGGGCCCGAAGGGCGTTGTCACCCTCAAGGAGGGCTGCATCATCGCCAACCGCCACATCCATATGAGCCCCGATGAGGCGGCTGTGTTTGGCGTGAAGGATTGCGATTACATTGACGTGGACGTGTGCTCCGGCACGCGCAAGACGCGTTGGTTTGACGTACAGATCCGCGTACACAAGGATTTCCGTCTGGAAATGCACGTGGACACCGACGATGCGAACTCCGCCGGCATCAAGAACGGCAGCACCGTCACCGTTGTGAAATAAGTAAAAGAGGTATATCGCTATGCTGAAAGGAAAAGTTGTAGGAACCATCGTTTCCACCAACAAGCTGGACTCCCTTGTCGGCTTCAAGTTTTTGGAGGTACGTATCATTGAAAACGACGTACTGACCGACAAATATATCGTGGCTGTGGATCGCACCGTCAGCGCCGGCATCGGCGAGGAGGTGCTGGTCACCACCGGCAGTGCCGCCAGACGTGCCACCGGTTGCCCCGACACCCCCGTTGACGCAATGATCGTCGGCGTGGTGGATAAGCATCAAAACTGATTGTTTCTCCACACATCAAGTGCCTTGCTTGCCCGCGGCTCCCTTGTGTAAAGGAAGCGCCCGCGTGAGCGGGTAAGAGGTCTCTCTATTTTCAGAAAGGACACAGCTATGTCGCTTCAGGAACTGAAAAACTTAATACAACAAAGCGGCATCGTGGGTGCCGGCGGCGCGGGATTTCCCTCTCACGCGAAGCTTGCCGAGGGCGCGGATATCCTTGCGCTCAACTGCGCCGAATGTGAGCCGCTGATCTACACCGACTATATGCTGATGCAACAGCATCTTGCCAAGATCGCACGCGGTGCGACACTGGTGATGGAGGCCGCAGGCATCCCGCAAGCGCTGCTTTGCGTCAAGGCGCACCGCGCCGAAATGCTCGGCATGGAGGAAGGCGACGAGATCGCCCCGCGCGTGCGCGTAAAACTGTTGCCCGACGCCTACCCGATGGGAGACGAGATCAATCTGATCTATGAGGCGACGGGGCGCGTGGTAAAGCCGGGACAGCTGCCGATCACCAAGGGCGTGATCGTGCTCAACGGCGAGACCGCCTATAACATAGCACTTGCCGCAGACGAAGGCAAGCCGGTTACCGAAAAATGGGTAACGGTGGGCGGTGACATCGACACTCGCGTGGTCGTGCGCGTGCCCGTGGGCATGCGCGTGGCGGATCTGTTCCACACACTGCATATTACCGTACCCAAGGGCTATACCGTCCTTGACGGCGGCCCCTCGATGGGCAAAAAGATCCGCGTCGCCACCGCCGTGATCGGCAAGACGACCAAATCTTTGCTCATTTTGCCCGACACTGCGCCCGCCATTGCGCACAAGAATATCGCCATTGCGGATATGCTCCGCCGTGCGGCATCCTGCTGCTGCGGCTGCACGCGCTGTACCGAAATGTGCCCGCGCCATCTGCTCGGCTACCCGATCGAGCCGCACAAAATGATCCGTGCCGCCAACAACGACCTGGCGAAGAGAAATCCCGACTTGATCAAGACCGCTTCGCTTTGCTGCTCCTGCGGCGTGTGCGCGGAGGTCTGCTGTCAGGATATCTCCCCCAAGGACGTCATTCTGGATCTGAAAAATATCCTTGCCCAAAACAAAATGCGTTTTGTCGCGGGCGAGGAGGAATATAAATTGCACGAGGATCGCAAGCACCGTCTCATTCCCTCCGCACGCTGGGAAAGCATCCTCGGTGTGAGAAAATTCGACATCGTTCCCACGCTTTTGGCACATTCCATCCCCGCCGCGCGTGTGGAGATCCCCATGTCGGGACACATCGGCGCACCCTCCGTCCCCGCCGTCAAGGTGGGTGATGCCGTCAAGGTGGGGGATGTGATCGCCACCGCCGCGCAAGGGCTTTCAATGCCCCAGCACGCGTCGATCGCGGGCAAGGTCACCTTTGTGGACGACAAGAAAATTATCATTGAAAACAAGTAAGGCAGGTAGACAGATATGTATCAAGCCATTGGTGTCATTGAACTGAAAAGCATTGCAAAGGGCTACGAGGCCACGGACGCGGCGCTGAAAAGCGCGGGCATCCGTCTGGTGTCGGCGCATCCCGCCTGCCCCGGGAAATATGAGATCATCCTCACGGGCACGATCTCGAACGTGACCGCCGCCGTAGAGCACGTGAAGGAGCGCTACGACGAGAAGATGATCGACTACTCGATCATGGGTCGCATCGATGAGCAGGTGATCGCCGCCCTTCTTGGCACGCAGCTCACCGAAAAGAAGGGCTCGCTTGGCATTATTGAGACCTTCTCTGCCGCAAGCGCCATCAAGGCGGCGGATATTGCCGTCAAGACCGCCAAGGTCGAGATCTTCGAGCTGCGCGTATCGCGCGGCATGGGCGGCAAGGGCGTGGTCCTTGTCACCGGTGAGATCGGCGACGTCAGCGCCGCCGTGGAGGCAGGTGCCGCCCACGCGCAGTCGCAGGGCGTGTTCGCCTCCAGCTCCGTGATTGCCGCCCCCCACGAGCTTCTCTGGGAGCAGATCTGATCGCATTTCATAACGCTGTATATAAATAAAGGAAAAGATTATGGCTGAGTTGAAATTTGTCATTGAAAAGAGCCCGCGTATCCAAAAGCTGATCGACCATCTCTATGAGAGAATGCCCGAGATCGAGCCCTATCGCGCGGAGTTGGTTACGGAAAGCTATAAGCAGACTGAGCATCTGCCCATCATCAAGCGTCGCTCGGCGGCCTTCCGTCATATTCTGGAGAATATTCCAATCATCATTCGCGAGGGTGAGCTGATCGTGGGTAGCAACTCGATCGCCCCCCGCGGCTGCCAGACCTTCCCCGAATATTCCTTCGAGTGGCTGGAGCCCGAGTTTGATACGATCGCCACGCGTGAGGCAGACCCCTTCTATATCTCGAAGGAGACCGTCGAGCGCCTCAAAAAGGTGCATCCTTACTGGAAGGGCAAGACGGTGAGCGACCTTGCCGCCGCAGGAATGGACGCAAAAGTGCTGGACGTATTCCTGAATCACGGTATTTTCACCGTCGGCAACTACTTCTACAACGGCGTGGGACACATCAACGTGGACTACCCGAAGGTGATCAACAAGGGGCTTGAGGGCGTGATCGCCGAGACCCGCGCCGCGATGAGCAAGCTTTACATCGGTGACGGTGAATATCAGCAAAAAAAGCAATTCCACGAGGCCGTGATCGAGAGCTGTGAGGCGGTGATCGCCTACGCGCATCGCTATGCGGAGCTGGCGCGCAAGGAAGCAAGCTATTGCGCCGATCCCGCACGCCGCGCGGAGCTTTTGCAAATTGCGGAAAACTGCACCCGTGTACCGGCGAAACCCGCCCGCACCTTCTATGAGGCGTGTCAGGCGTTCTGGTTCGTACAGCAGCTGTTGCAATGCGAATCCAGCGGTCACTCGATCTCTCCCGGTCGCTTTGACCAGTATATGTACCCCCACTTCAAGCGCGATCTGGATGCAGGTCGCATCACGCACGCCAAGGCGCAGGAGTACATCGACTGCATCTGGGTCAAGCTCAACGATCTCAACAAAGTGCGCGACGCCGCCTCTGCCGAGGGCTTTGCGGGCTATGGACTGTTCCAGAACCTGATCGTCGGCGGTCAGAATGAGGAGGGCGTGGACGCCACCAACGATCTTTCCTATATGTGTATGGAGGCCACGATGCACGTGCGCCTTCCCCAACCCTCGCTTTCCATCCGCGTATGGAACTGCTCCCCCCACGATCTTCTGTTGAAGGCCGCCTCCGTCACCCGCGAGGGTCTGGGCGTACCCGCCTTCTATAATGACGAGGTCATCATCCCCGCCATCATGGCGCGCGGACTCACTCTGGAGGATGCGCGTGATTACTGCATCATCGGTTGCGTGGAGCCGCAAAAGGGCACCAAGACCGACGGCTGGCACGATGCCGCGTTCTTCAATATGTGCCGTCCTCTGGAGTTGGTATTCTCCAACGGTGTGGACAAGGGCGAGCAGATCGGCCCCCGCACGGGTGACGTGCTGCAGATGCGCACGTTTGAGGAATTTTACAACGCCTACGTCACGCAAGAGCACGCGATGATCGAAATGATGGTGCACGCGGACAACGCGGTGGACTATGCCCACGCCGTCCGTTGCCCCCTGCCCTTTGAATCCTCTCTTTGCGACGATTGCATCTCGCGCGGCAAGAGCCTGCAGGAGGGTGGCGCGCACTACAACTTCACGGGTCCGCAGGGCTTTGGCATTGCGAATATGACGGACGCTCTGCTTGCCGTCAAGACGCTGGTATTTGACGAAAAGAAGGTCACGATGCAGGAGCTGAAGGAAGCGCTTGCCGACAACTTCGGCAAGGGGATCCTTGCGCGCAAGGCATTGGAGCTGACCACCAAGATCGCCACCGAGCTTGCCATGGGCGGCGCCAACGTGGACGAAAACGTCATCAAGGCGGTCTACCAAAATCTTGTGAATGCCGAGACCGTGTCCGCCGAAAAGAAGGCACGTTATGCCGAAATTCTTACCATGATCGAAAAATTGCCCAAGTACGGCAATGACATCCCTTGGGTGGATGCGTTCGCCCGCGAGGTGGGCAACACCTATACCAAGCCCTTTGAAAAGTTCACCAACCCGCGCGGCGGCATCTTCCAGGCAGGGCTTTATCCCGTTTCCGCCAACGTGCCGCTCGGCTATCAGACGGGTGCCACGCCCGACGGTCGTCTTGCCTTCACCCCCATTGCGGACGGTGTGGGACCTGCTTCGGGGCGCGACGTGAAGGGCCCGACGGCTACCGCCAACTCGGTGGCGCGCCTCGACCACGGCATCGCCTCCAACGGCACGCTGTTCAATCAGAAATTCCATCCCTCCGCGCTTTCCTCGATGGCAAGCTTGGAGAAATTCGTCGCTTACCTGCGCGGCTACTTTGACCAGAAGGGTATGCACGTGCAGTACAACGTGGTCTCCCGCGAGACGCTTCTCGACGCGCAGGCACATCCCGAAAATTATAAGAATCTTGTGGTCCGCGTGGCGGGCTACAGCGCGCTGTTTACCACGCTTTCCCGCTCCCTGCAGGACGACATCATCGCCCGCACCGAGCAGGGGTGGTAAAGCATTTCCCAAGGCGCTATTGCTACCCTCCCACCGCGCGGTGGGTAAACCACCGCTAACGCGGTCCCCCCTCCCTCGCAAGGGAGGGACTATGTAACCGCCTAGTCAGCTATAATTTTTTCAAATCTCTATTTGCTTATGTTCGCGCTACCTTGTCCGCCCCTTGTGAGGGGCGGGGGACCAACGAAGTTGGTGGTGGGGTAGTACAAAATCTCACAGAAAGGAGTAGCAAAATGAATATTTACGAGCAGCAAGGTCGCATTTTCGACATTCAACGCTACTCCATTCACGACGGCCCCGGCATCCGCACCATTGTGTTTTTGAAGGGGTGCTATCTGCACTGCCGCTGGTGCTGCAATCCCGAATCGCAGGAATACAAGTTCCAGGAGCTGACGCAGGGCGGGAAGACCCGCACCGTCGGGCGGGATGTGACGGTTGCCGAGGTCATGGACGAGATCCTGAAGGATGCCGTCTATTACAGCCGTAGCGGCGGCGGTGTGACGCTGTCGGGCGGCGAATGTATGGCGCAGCCCGAATTTTCCGAGGCGCTGCTACGCGCCGTGCACGAGTACGGCTTCTCCACCGCGGTGGAAACCACGGCGTTTGCCTCACGTGAGGTCGTGGAGCGCCTGCTCCCCCACATTGACCTGTTTATGATGGACATCAAGCACATGGACAGCCAAAAGCACGAGGCGTTTTGCGGAAAGCCGAACGAGCAGATCTTGGAAAACGCCAAGTTCATCGCGGAAAACGCGAAGGAGATGATCGTGCGCGTGCCCACCGTGCCCACCTTTAACGCGACCGAAGAGGAAATTGCCGCCATCGCGCGCTTTACCGCCACGCTCCCGCGCGTGAAGGAGCTACACCTGCTCCCCTATCACCGCTTGGGGCAGGACAAGTACGCGGGGCTTGGCCGCGAATACACGCTGGCGCACATCCTGCCCCCGACGGGAGAGGAAATGGAGCGCCTTGCCGCCGCCGCACGCGCCGCGGCACCCACCTTGCACGTTCACATAGGAGGAAACTAAGATGGATATGATGGATATGAAGGATAAAATGCGCATCGTTCAAGAGCTGGTGCCCGGTCGCCAGATTACCCTCGCGCACATCATTGCCAACCCCGATCCGATTCTGTACCAAAAGCTGGGGCTTGACCCCTCGCTGGATTATAAGCGCGCCGCCATCGGCGTGCTGACCGTTTCCCCTGCGGAAACGGCGGTCATCACGGCGGACATCGCCCTGAAGGCCTCCGGTGCGGAGCTTGGATTTGTGGACAGATTCTCCGGCACGCTGATCATCACCGGCACGGTGGATGAGGTAGAATCCAGCTTCCAGTCGATTGCCGATTACTTCAAAAACGTGCTGAAATTCACCGTCTGCGACGTGACGCGCACGTAATTACCCCCCTAACGGTATGAAAAAACTGATCCTGATGGGGCGCGTGGCGGCGGGCAAGACAACGCTCACGCAGGCGCTCAAGGGCGAGCAGATCCATTACTGCAAGACCCAGTACATCCACTATAAGGACACCATCATCGACACACCGGGCGAGTACACCGAGGTACATACCCTTGGTGCGGCGCTGGCTCTTTACTCCTATGAGGCGGATGTCATCGGCCTTGTCATCAGCGCAGACGAGCCCTTTTGCGTCTTTCCCCCGCACTGTGTCTATCACGTCAACCGCGATAGCATCGGCATCATCACGGGCATTGATAAGCCAAATGCCAATATCCCGCAGGTCGAGCTGTGGCTGCGCAACTGCGGTGTGACGAAGATCTTTTACGTCAGCTCCTACACGGGTGAGGGGCTGGACACCATCATTGATTACCTCAACCAATAAGGAGGACGTATGGCAACCAAGACCATCTGCTTTGCAAACAATAAGGGCGGCAGCGGTAAATCCACCACCTGCGCGAACGTCGGTTACGCCCTTTCCACGCTTGGAAAAAAGGTGTTGCTCATTGACGGCGACATGCAAATGAACCTGACGCTCTCCTTTTTTGACGACGAGCGCTCGCTGGAATATGCCAAGGGCGGGAAAAATCTGTACCGCGGCATTGTCGAGCAAAAGGACCTTTCCGACTTTGCGGTGCCGACCGATTACAAAAATCTTGACCTGATCCCCTCCTCCACGCTGATGAGCAGTATAGAGTTTGATCTGTTCACCAAGTGGCAGCGCGAGTTTATTCTGCGCGAGGGTCTGAAAAAGATCAAGGAAAGCAACAAATATGACTATATTCTGATCGACGCGCCTCCCACGCTTGGCTGCTGGGTGATGAACATCATGTGCGCGTCCGACTATCTGATCATCCCGGTCGAGGCCTCCCCCTGGGGACTTTTCGGCCTTGCCAATATGTTTGAGTTTTACGAGCAGGTAAAACGCCTTTCCCCCGACCTTACGCTGCTTGGCGTCGCCATCACCAAGGCCTGCGAGCGCAAAAACTATTTCAAGCAAACGCTGGATACGCTCTCGGCCCTTGAAAACGTACGTCTGTTCCAATCCATCATCCGTGTGGACAGCACGGTGGAGTGGTCGCAGGACGTGAGCAAGCCCGTGATGGCCTATAAGAAGACCAGCCGTGCGGCAAAGGAATATATGGAACTTGCAAAGGAGATCAAAAAGTATGTCACTCGGTAAAGACAGCATCCAGAAGCGCGTGGCAAAGCCCGCCGAGCCCGCAAAGAAGGCACCCGCAAAGAAAGCGCCCGCCAAAAAGAGCGCGCCCAAGGCCGCCGTGCTCACAAACGTGGCCCCCGAGACCGTGGAAAAGGTGATCGCGCACAAGGAAAATGACAACGTGGTAAAATGCTCCCTTGGCCAAAATCTTCCCTATTATCTGCTTTGAGCTTTGACCGAAAAGCTTTTAATTTAGAAAAGGAGTAGAAAAAATGCAATTTCTCAAGGACGTCTGGAACGCCATTTACAGCTTTGCTGTGAACAACTTCCGCACCATTCTCATGTTCGTACTGTTTATCTTCGTCGGTCTTATTGTGATCAAGATCGTGATGTCGATCTTCCGCAAGATAATCAACCGCTCTCACCTGAAGGGCACCGCCGGCAACTTCCTGATCTCGCTGATCAAGACCGCGCTGGTCATCCTTTACGTCATCATCCTTCTGTCGATGCTGGGTGTGGACACCACCTCGCTTGTGGCGATCTTCAGCGTGCTGACGCTGGCCATCTCGCTTGCGGTGCAGGGTGTGATCTCCAACCTTGCCTCCGGCATTATGCTGATCGTGACCAAGCCCTTTGAGGAGGGCGACTTCGTCGACATCGGCGGCACCTCCGGCACGGTAGAGCACATTATGATCACCTGCACCAAGCTGAAGACCCCTGACAACAAGGTCATCACCATCCCGAACAGCACCGTGACCGCCTCCAACATCACCAACTACTCGACCAAGGAGACCCGCCGTCTGGATCTCACCTTCTCGGTGGCCTACGGCTCCGACGTGGAAAAGGTCAAGGCCCTGATCCTTGGCGTCATTGCCAAGCACGAGGAGGTCCTTACCGATCCCGAGCCCTTTGTACGCCTCACCGAGCACGGCGCAAGCTCGCTTGACTTCGTGACCCGCGTGTGGGTCAAGCAGGCCGACTATTGGGACGTGAACTTCGCCCTCAAGGAAGAAGTGCTTGCCGAGTTTGAAGCAAACGGCATCTCGATCCCCTTCCCCCAGATGGACGTGCACGTCATTCAGTAACACATACAAAAACACCCCGAAACTCGTACCGTTTCGGGGTGTTTTTTGTTTTTCGGGTTATTTTCCGACAAAGGTGACGTTTTCCAGCGCCTCGATGAAGGTCTGGTTGCCCTCCTCGAAGATCTCAAAATCATCCTCGTCGCTCTCGTTCATTTTGTCCTGTGCCGCGCTCCATTCCTCGGCGGTGCCCGCAAGACGCACGGCGAAGCTGCCGCTTTGCGTGGCGATCTCAAAGAACGCGCCGTCCCACACGGAGCAAAGCGAGGCGGAAAGCGTGAGTGTGGTCAGCATGGCGCAATACTGAAAGGCAAAATCGTCCACCACGCTCACGCCCTTGGCGCGGATGGTGCGCAGCATCGTGCAACGGCTGAAGCACTGATACGGGATTTTCGTCACGGTGGAGGCGACCTCCGCGCTCTCCAGGTTGATGCACCCTTGGAACGCGCCCTCGGCAAGGGCGGTCACGCCGCTTTCCACCACCAGCTTTTTGATGGTAACGCTGCCGTCGTTGGCAATATAATCGTGCCAGGGCTGACGCGTGCTGATGGCGGAATTGACGTCAAACTCGCCCATCTCGCCCGTACCCTTGATATAAAGCGTACCGTCGCTTTTCAGCTCCCAGGTAAGGGCGCTCTCGCCGATCGTGCCTCCCTCCACCACGGTGGGGGCGGCGTCCTCAAGGCCGCCGTTCGTCGGGTCGTTCTCATTTTCATTCGGGTTCTGCTCGGGCGTTTTACAGGCCGCAAAAAGCGCCGCCATGCAAAAGGCAAGGCCGAGCGCAAGGATCCGTTTCCACATACTCTTCTCCTTTTCAAAAAAGGGGGGCTGTCGCCAAAGTGTGACAGCCCCCGATGACGTTTTATTCCTTTTCCTCGACCACGGCAATGCCGAGATCGACAAGCGCCGCAGGATCTGCGGGCGCGGGGCAAGCAGACATCAGCTCGCTCGCGTTCTGCACCTTCGGGAAGGCGATGACGTCGCGCAAGGAGTCTGCCTCTGCCATCACCATGGCAAGGCGGTCAAGGCCCATGCCGGAGCCGCCGTGGGGCGGTGCGCCGTACTTGTACGCCTCGACAAGGAAGCCGAACTTCTGCTCGATCTCCTCGGCGGTAAGGCCCAGCACGCGGAACATTCTCTCCTGCAGCTGCCAGTCGGTGATACGGATCGAGCCGGAAAGCAGCTCGGTACCGTTGAGCACCATATCATAGCACTTGGCGCGCACGCTGCCGGGATCGCTTTCAAGCGCGGGCAAGCACTCCTCCAAGGGCATGGTGAAGGGATGGTGCATCGCATCCCAGTGCTGGGTATCCTCGTTCCATTCGAAGAACGGGAACTCGGTGATCCAAAGGAAGTTGAACTGCCCCTCGGGGATCAGCTCCAGCTTCTTGCCAAGGATGTTGCGCAGTGCGCCCAGCGTGGGCAACACGACCTTGTCCTTGTCGGCGCAAATGAGCAGCACGTCGCCCTTCTCAAGGCCCACAGCGGCGTAAATGGCGGCAAGCTCGTCCTCGGTCATGAACTTGGCAAAGGAGCAGTTGGGGGCATCCTCCACCCAACGCACGTAGGCAAGGCCCTTTGCGCCAATGCCCTTCGCGTGCTCGGTCAGCTTGTCGATCTCCTTGCGCGTCAGGGTCGCGGCCGCGCCCTTGGCAACGATGGCGCGGACGCTGCCGCCCATCTCCAGTGCGGACTTAAAGACCACGAACTGCGAGTTTTTCACCTGCTCGGAAATGTTCTGAATTTCCATGCCGAAGCGGGTATCGGGCTTGTCCGAGCCATAGCGCTCCATGGCCTCGGCAAAGGTCATGCGGGGCATGGGAAGCGGGATCTCCACGCCCAGCACCTCCTTGAAGGTGCGGGCGATAAAGCCCTCGTTCATCTGCATGATGTCCTCCTGCGTGGCAAAGGACATCTCCAGGTCGATCTGGGTAAACTCGGGCTGGCGGTCAGCGCGCAGATCCTCGTCACGGAAGCAACGTGCCAACTGAATGTAACGGTCAAAGCCGGAAAGCATCAACAGCTGCTTGTAGATCTGGGGAGACTGGGGGAGCGCGTAGAAGCTGCCCTTATGGATGCGGGACGGCACGATGTAGTCACGCGCGCCCTCGGGCGTGGGCTTGATCATCATCGGGGTCTCGATCTCGTAAAATCCGTTCTCATAATAGTATTCGCGTGCCACGCGCGCGATGTCGTGACGCATCTTGATGTTCTTCTGCAGCGAGGCGCGGCGCAGGTCAAGATAGCGGTAGCGAAGCGCCGTCTCGTCCTTGGTCTTTTTGGTATCGGACACCTCAAAGGGAGGGGTCTGTGCGGCGGAAAGGATCTTCAGCTCGGTGACGGCGATCTCCACCGCACCCGTTGCCATGTTGGTGTTGACGGCACCGCCGCGTGCGCGCACGGTACCGTGTGCGGCCACCACGTACTCCGCGTGACAGCCCTTCGCCTTTTCAAACACGGTGCGCTCCGTGTCCTCGTCAAATGCCAGCTGCAGCACGCCCGTGCGGTCGCGCAGGTCGATGAAGCAAAGGGCGCCAAGGTCGCGGCAACGCTGTACCCAGCCCATCACACAAACCTGCTCACCCACGTTCTTTTCATTCAGCACACCGCAATAATGCGTGCGCTTGTCCTTTTCGGTCAGAAACTCAGCCATTTCTCAAAATCTCCTTTTTAATCGATCACTTCGCCGTCTTTGTTGAACAGCGGCAATTTTTCCAGATAGATCAGGTCCTTGCGATTGACGGCATCGCCCTCTGCCAGGATCGCCATGCGGCCGCAGATCACGCCGCCCGCCTCCTTGACAAGGTGCTCCAGCGCGTAAAGCGACTCGCCCGTGGAGATCACGTCATCCACGATCAGCACGCGCTTTCCGCGCATCAGATCGGCATCTGCCTGATCCAGATACAGCGTCTGCACCTTTTCGGTGGTGATGGAATGCACCGTCACCTCCAGCACGCCCGTCATATAAAGCTTGGGCGTCTTGCGCGCCAGAAAATATTTCTGGTTGCCCGCAAGGCGTGCCATCTCGTGCACCAGCGGGATGCCCTTGGCCTCGGCCGTGATCAGATAATCGTACTCCGGCGCTTTTTCCAACAGCGCCTTGGCGGCGGCGGTGGTGAGCTCGGGATCACCGAAGATCACGAATGCGCCGATCATCAGCTCATCGTTGAGGGGGCAAAGCGGTAAATAGCGGTCAAGCCCTGCAATGTTCATCTTATAACTTTTCATTTTTATCTCCTTTCGCTTACAGCGAGCAGATTAACTTTTCAATGGGGGTGTAGTCTCCGTACGAGGATTTGATCTCCGCATCCGCCGCGGCGCACAGCTCGACGGCGCGCGAAAGGCGCGCAATGGGGATCCGTGACACGGCGCGGCAGTAAAGCCCGACCTTGTAGGAGGATTTGATCTTCAGGATAGTGCCCACGTCCGCCGTGGTGCGGCCCGCATCCAACAGCATCTTCACCGCCTGCATGTCGCACAGCGTGCGGGAAAGCTCGCCCTGCACGAAAAGCGGCTCGATGCGCTGAAATTTCATCACGGCAAGCGCCTCCAGCGCCTCGCTGTACTTGCCCGACAGGATCGCATTGGAAAGCGCAAAGGCATCCGCAGAGAGCTGGGGCACACAAACAAGACGCACCTCCGCCTCACTCACCGTATTTCGCCCGTTTTGCTTCACGTAATAGGCCAGCTTTTCGATCTCGGCGGAAAGCTGGAACATATTCCGCCCCACAAAGGAAACAAGAAACGCGCAGGTGGCTGTGTCGGCGCTGACGCCAAGATGCGCGAAGTGCTTCCCCGCCCATGCGTTCAGCTTGCTGTCCGTGGGGGCCTCAAAGTGCACGGGGATCGCAACCTCCGCCAGCTTTTTGAGGGTCGCGGAGGGGGCTTTTGCGGAGTACCCCTCGTCGATCATGTCCGCCGCCACGTGGATAAGCAATGTGTTGAAGGGATATTCCTCCAGCAGCGCCAGCGTTTCCAGAAGCGTGTCCAGCTCCTCGGCGCGCATGGCGGTGAAATCCAGGCCCCGCAAAAGGATCAGTCGCTCGTCCGCCATCATGGGCGGCGCGCTCATCGCGTTGGCAAGGGCGTCGGGGGTGTAGTCGATGGCGTCAATGGTGATATCGTTGAAAATGGCAAAGGCGGGGTCGGGGCAAATGCTCTCGCGCGTGAGGCGCACGGCGTGTGCCTTGAGATAGTCCTCCTCGCCGTAGAAAAGATAGGCATGGCCTGCGGTTTTACCGATCAGCTTGCGATACGCCGCCTCGCTGATGATCTCGTGCACGTTCCCCACCTCCTTTCAGACACTCTCCTTTTATTATACACTTTTTTCGCGCGCGCGTCAATCATAAAGAAGGAAATTTTGTATTCCCTTTGCACTTTCACAAAAGCGGCCTTGTTTTCTTTTGTAATTTTGGCAATTTTTGTTGCAAAAAACTCTTGCGCGACGGGGCAAAAAGTGTTATAATTAATCATCACAAAAAAGTTATAAATTCAGGAGGGAAAAAAGATGACAGCTAACGTACGTCCCGAAACGATGCAACGCATCACCAATTTCGAACTGGCGAACGCTTTTATTGAAGAGCAGGTCGCCGCCGTCCGCGCCCAGGTGGGCAACAAAAAGGTACTTCTCGCCCTTTCGGGTGGTGTGGACTCCTCTGTAGTCGCCGCACTGCTCATCAAGGCCATCGGCAAGCAGCTCACTTGCGTGCACGTCAATCACGGTCTCATGCGCAAGGGTGAGTCTGAGCAGGTCATCGAGGTATTCGGCAAGGAGCTGGATGCCAACCTCGTTTACGTGGATGCCACGGATCGCTTCCTCAATCTTCTGGAGGGCGTCAGCGACCCCGAAAAGAAGAGAAAGATCATCGGTAAGGAGTTTATCGAGGTCTTTGTGGATGAGGCGCGCAAGCTGGAGGGCGTTGAGTTCCTCGGCCAGGGCACCATTTACCCCGACATTCTGGAAAGCATCAAGCAGGCCGAGGGCAAAAAGGCCATCAAATCCCACCACAACGTGGGCGGTCTTCCCGAGGATCTGAAGTTTGAGCTGGTCGAGCCCCTCAAGTTCCTTTACAAGGATGAGGTGCGCGTGGTCGGCGAGGCACTGGGGCTCCCCCACGCCATGGTCTACCGTCAGCCGTTCCCCGGCCCCGGACTTGGTGTCCGTTGCCTTGGCGCCATCACCCGCGACCGCCTGCACGCCCTGCGTGAGGCAGACGCCATCCTGCGCGACGAGTTCGCCAAGGCTGGCCTTGCCGAAAAGGTCTGGCAGTTCTTCATCGCCATCCCCGACATCAAGAGCGTCGGCGTGAAGGACGACAGCCGCTACATGGGCTGGCCCGCCGTCATCCGTGCCGTCAATACCAAGGACGCCATGACCGCCACCATCGAGGAGATCCCCTACGCCATCCTGCACAAGATCGTCGCCCGCATCACCGCCGAGGTCGAGGGCATCAACCGCGTGCTCTACGATCTCACGCCCAAGCCCACGGGAACCATTGAGTGGGAATAAGCCTATCCGAAGCAAACAACCGAACGCCCTTGTCCGACATCGGGCGGACAAGGGCGTTCTTTTTCGTTTTTGGCGAAAAGGGGCAGGATCTGCGCACTTGACACACCTTTTCCAAAATGCTATAATAGCCTTAAAGAAAAAAGGGGGGGGCTTTCTATGGACGCTATATTTACTTGGAAGGATCTTTTGCCTCACGGTCGCGCCGTGGGGGATGCGTTGTGCTTTACCGAAGGCTTCACGCTGACGGCGCCCCCAAGAGGTGCACCGCAATGCTCGCTGGTAAGCGCAATGGCGCGCTATGAGGGAGAGCGTGCCCCGCATATTTCCTTTGAGCTTGCCCTACCTGATTACGAAAAGCCGTTTTACCTCTCGCACCGCTATCGCATCGGAGATGCGCTTGCTTACATCCAGCAATGCTGGCGCGTGCCGCCGAGACTTTCTGCAGAGCTTTCCTTGTGCGTGCACGTGGACGTTCCTGCAGGGACGGTGCTTTATCTGAACAATTTTGATGCGCGCTATGCCACAGCCCCCCGCGATCACGCCATCGGTCCGCGCCACAACGCGCACCTAGGCTTTCTCGGCATGGCACCCGACAACACGATGCCCGCCTTTGAGCTTGCCGCCCTTTGCGGATTTCCGGCATGCATTGCCGTACCCAAGGTCACCAAGGATGGCGTGCTGGTCTGCCTGCACGATAAGACCATCAACCGCACGGCGCGCAACACTGACGGCACGGAACTTTCCGAGGATCCGATCTACGTGCAGGACCTTACCTACGCCGAGCTTCTGACCTATGACTTTGGCGTGCAAAAGCGTCCCACCTACAAGGGCACCAAAATACCGCGTTTGGAGGATTTCTTCAAGCTCTGCGCGCGCACGGGAATGCGCCCGATGTTCAGCACACACCCCGCGCTCCCGCTTGAAAAATGGCACGAGGTCAAAGAAATGCTGATACGTCTTGGACTTTTGCGGCATTTTCACGTCAAATCCTTCTCCCCCGACATTCTGGAAACCGCCTACTCGGTGCTGGGCTGCGAGATCGACGGCTACACCCTTGACACGCAAAAAATGGAGGACAACACCATTGAAGGTCTGCTTGCCACAGGCGTCGATATTCAAAAATGCCGCGTGGGTATAGAGATTCGTGCAGAGAACATGACGAAAGAGAACGTGCGCCGCGTTTTGGAGGCGGGGATGTTTGCCGCCGCATATGCTCTGCCGCGCTGTGACTTTGACGAGCTTTACGAAAAGCTGATCTCCTTCGGTGTCACCGAATTTACCGAGGATTACCACTGCTCGATGGGGCTGAATTATTAAAGCGCACGCCGCGAAAGGAGGATACCGTGAAAAGAAAAATCGCATTGCTTTGCTCCGCACTAACCGCGCTGATCGCCGAGATCTTCCCCTATGGTGCCGTATGCATCTTTGCTAACTTCGAGAGCGGGCCATACCGCTACACCTATTCCTACTTTGACCTCACTCCGTTCGGCTACGCAAATTTCGCACCGCTGCTTGTCGCGCTGCTCACCTGCGTACTGCTTTTTCTGATTCTGCTTTCCCTTTTCACCGCGCGCCCCCTGCACGCGTGCGTGCGCTTTCTTTTGATCGGCACGGCGCTGCTTTCCCTTTGCCCGCTGTTGCTTGGCGTCGCATATTTCACCCCGCTTGGCGCGCTGATCTCCCTTGCGCTCACGGCCGCGGCCACGCTTGCATGGCTCCCGCAAAAAAGCGAGCAGGTAGCACCCCCGAAATCCCCCTCCGCGCGCAAAAAGGCCGTATACGGTATGAGTTTTGCGCACGCGGCACTGGTGTTCTTCTTCTCCTTTGACTGGCCCTTTATGGGCGGGGGATACCTCGGCTTTCTCCCCACGCTCCTCTTCCTTTACGCCCTCACGCTCCCGCTTTTGGTAGCGGGGCTTTGTGTGTGGTTTGCCGCCCGAGATCTGTATTTTGGCCGCGCGAAAGCGTTTGACCTTGCCTGTGGCGGCATCGGTTTGCTTATTTTCTCGGTCTATGCCCTCTCTGCGCTTGGTGTGGTGCGAAGCCCGCTGCTCACGCTGTGGTTCCCCCTCCCCTTTCTTGGCACGCTGGCCATTTTGCTGTTGCACGCAGGGCGCGCCGTGTACCGTGCGAAAAAGGAACGCGAAACGCCGCCCGAGACGTAAAAAAACGGAATTACCCGCCAAACGGTGCGAGTAATTCCGTTTTTTGATGCACCTCGCACGCTATACGATGTGTAGAATCGCAGGATTCCCGTGCTTTCGCTATTGACACCGAAAATTTTTTGTGCTATGATGTAATCAGAACGCTTCGCGCCGCAAAATGGCGCAAAAAGGAAGGTACGTTATGCTGAAAATCGAACATCTGACCAAATGCTACGGCACGAAAAAAGCCGTGGACGACCTCTCGCTCCACATTGCCCCCGGCGAGATCTGTGCCTTCATCGGCCACAACGGCGCGGGTAAGACCACCGCCATCAAATCGGTGTGCGGCATTCTGCAATTTGACGCGGGCGAGATCTTTGTGGACGGCATTTCGATCAAAGAAGATCCCCTTGCCGCAAAAAAGAAACTGGCCTATATCCCCGACAATCCCGACCTTTACGATTTCATGACGGGCATCGGCTACCTCAACTTTGTGGCGGATGTGTTCGGCGTGGATGCCGCCGCGCGTGACGAGCGCATCCACCGCTTTGCGGACATGCTCTCGCTGACGGGGGATCTGGCTCAGCCGATCTCGGCCTACTCACACGGTATGAAGCAAAAGCTTGCCATCATCGGGGCACTCATTCACACGCCGCGCCTTATTGTGATGGACGAGCCCTTCGTGGGACTTGACCCCAAGGCCGCGCACCTGTTGAAGGAGCTGATGCGCGAGATGTGCCGCGAGGGTGCCGCGATCTTCTTTTCCACCCACGTGCTGGAGACCGCCGAAACGCTGTGCGACAAGGTTGCCATCATCAAGGGCGGCAAGCTGATCCGCGCGGGCGCAATGGACGAGGTCAAGGGCGACACGTCGCTGGAGAACGTCTTCCTTGAGCTGGAGGGCGAGCAATGATCAGGCCGCTTTTGAAAAAGCAGTTGGCCGAGGTCTTTTCCTGGGTCTTTATGGACACAAGGAAAAAGGCGCGCCGCACGGGCGCGGGACTTGTCGGCTTTCTTGCGCTTTACGCGTTTTTGTTCCTGTATCTGATCGTCTTCTTTTTTATGATGGCGCGCTTTTTGTGCGAGGCACTCGTTCCCCTCGGTCTCACGTGGTTTTATTTCACCATCATGGGTCTGCTCTCGCTGTTTCTTGGTGTGTTTGGCAGCGTGTTCAACACCTACGCCTCGCTTTATCTTGCCAAGGACAACGATCTGCTTTTATCCATGCCCATCCCGCCGCGTTTTGTACTGTTCGCCCGCCTTTGCGGCGTGTACGCCACGGGACTTTTCTACGAGCTGCTGGTGATGCTCCCCACATTGATCGCGTGGTTTATTTACGGCAACGTCACCGTGCTTGGCGCCGTTTTCGCGTTACTGATCCCCCTCCTGCTTTCCTTCCTTGTGCTGACGCTCTCCTGCCTCTTGGGGCTTCTTGTTGCCGCGATCAGCACACACCTCAAGCACAAGTCGCTTGTCATCACGCTCTTCTCGCTCGGCTTCCTCGGGCTTTATATGTGGGCTTATACCGCCATCATGTCCTCGCTTTCCGAGCTGCTTGCCATGGTGGGCGAGATCGCCGAGAAGGTCAAGGGGCCGCTGTTCCCCTTTTATCATATGGGCCGCGCCGCCGAGGGCAACGTGCTCTCGCTCCTCATCTTCGCGGGCATCGTGCTCGGCAGCTTTGCGCTGACCTGGCTTTTGCTTTCGCACAGCTTCCTGTCGCTGGCCACCACCAATAAAGGCGCCGCCAAAAGGACCTATAAGCGCGAGCGCACCGCGCAAAAAAGCGCGGGGCAAGCCCTTTTCACAAAGGAGCTAAGGCGCCTTGTCGGCTCCCCGACCTATCTGCTCAACTGCGCTCTCGGCGCGCTCTTTTTGCCGATCGCGGGGGTGGCGTTGCTCATTTTCCGCGCGGATATTGTACCGCTTTTGCCGCTGTTGGGGGAGTTGCTCGGCGGCACCGACGTCATTCCGCTTTTGCTGGCGGCCGCGGCGTGCACGATGGCCACGATGATCGACGTCACCGCCCCCTCGATCTCGCTGGAGGGCAAGCACCTGTGGATCCTGAAAACACTGCCCGTAACGCCGTGGCAGGTGCTTTCGGCCAAGCTGAAATTGCATCTGGCGATTGCCGTGCCCCCCACGCTTTTTGCCGTGATCTGCCTTTTGATCGCCCTGCCCCCCGCGCTCCCCTTCTTCTTCCTTATCCCGATCGCCACGCTGCTTTTCACCTTGCTTGTGGCGCTGTTCGGGCTTTTCATGAATCTCAAGGCACCCAATCTTTCCTGGGTCAATGAAACGGTGCCCGTCAAGCAGTCGATGAGCGTGACGGTCACGCTGTTCGGCGGCTGGGGCGTGGTGATGGCACTCGGCGCGCTTTACTTCGCGCTCCACAGCATCCTCGCGCCCGCGCTCTATCTCGCGCTTGTCTGCGTGCTGCTTGCTGCCCTTTGCGCGGCGCTGTTTTGGTGGCTCAATAAAAAAGGCACGACGATCTTTGCCGTGCTGTAAGAAAAAGGAGCAAGCTTTGCTTGCTCCTTTTTTTGTTATCCCTTATACTCCACGGGGGGGACGCCGAAGTGCTTTTTGAACTCGCGGCTGAAGTGCGACGCGTCGGTGAAGCCGGAAAGCCCTGCCACCTCGGTGATCGAATACTCCCCGGAGGTGATCAGCTCGGCGGCGTGCGTCAGCTTGAGGTCGTTGATGTATTTGAGCGGCGAGACCTGATAGTACTTGCGGAAGATACTGCGGAAATACTCGGGGGTCATCTTGCACATCTCGGCCAGTTCCCCGATGCGCAGCTGCTCGGTGGTGTAGCTCTCGTGGATGCGCGTGAGCGCGGGGGCGATCAGCTCGATCTTGCTTTGCGAGATATAAGCCGCATGATACTCGGTCTGCAGCTGGCAGATCACGTGATACAACAGCTCCTTGCACTTCATCGCATAGCCGCGATTTTTCATCTTCCAGGTCTTTTCCGCCAGGCGGAAGGTGGCCAGCATGTCCACCGCGTTCTTGGGGCGGAACACGAACGGCTCGAAAGAAACCTGTTCCGAAATATCAAAATTGATGGCATAGCAGGAGCCCTGCGGGAAGGGTCCCACAGCATAATCCGCGCCCTTGGGCAGATAAATGATGTCACCCGCCTTTACACAGATCGGTTTCCCGTTGCCAAAGTCGTACCCTTCCGCACCGTTCAGGTACAAAACAAGTCCGTGCGACGGACGGTTTTTATGTAAAAGCGCGCCCTGTCCCGAGCGCACAAAGCAGGAAAGCCGGATTTTTTCCACGTTGAATTCATATTCCATAAAGTTTTTCATAGCATCACCTCATTCTATCCTATTATAACATTTTGTTTTGAAACAGTCAAGGCGTTTTGATTTGGATATTGTAATTTTTTGCACGCGCGTGTATAATGAAAAATCCCCATGAAAGGAGCGCCCGTATGTCCGTTTGCACCGCATCCGACCGCGCGTGGATCAAAGAAAAGCAAACGCCCTTTTGGGCAGTTGACAAAATCCCAACTTTTCTGTATAATAAAGCTGTGGCGAAATGCCGCGATCCATTACAGTTTGAAAGGAAGACAACTATGAAGATCATCAAAGCTCTTGCTCTCACCCTCGCCCTTCTCTTCACCCTTTCCGCCTTTATTTCCTGCGACGCCGACGTGGTCAGCATGGTGGCCGACGCGGACGAGGCCCTGAAGGAAACGCCCTATACCGTAACGGTGGACACGGCCGTTACCTGCGAGAACGAAACCGTCTCCAAGCTTTTCGACGCGCTGGACACCACCGAGCTTTCAATTGCCGTTGACGGCGACAACATGGCCCTCCATATCGATTCCAAGCTCTACACCGCCGATATGAAAACCGATTATCTGTTGCTTGACGATGCCATTTATATGAGCTCCACCATCTTCATGGAGGAGGATAACTCCACCCTGAAGATCAAGGCCCCCATCACCGCGGCACAGCGCGAAAAATTCTTTACTCAGACCAACGCGGCGGGAAAGATCAGCTCCCTTGATTTCCAGACCGTCGTTTCCGCGAAGGAGGACGGCACCCAAGTCATCACCTGCACCGATCTGAAAAGTGATTCGATCCAGAAGGTGAAGGACGTGCTTGGCGCCACGCTCCAGCAGATCGGCGTTACCATCGAGGTGGAAAACGCCAAATTCGTCATCGAGATCAAGGACGGGAAATATCAGAAGACTTCCTTCTCCTGCTCGTACAAGCTGACAACGTCCGGCACCACCTTCGCCGCTGACATCGTGGTGGATATGGCGTACGATTATGACACCCCCGTCAAGGTGGAGGTGCCCGCCGATGCCGCCGACTACGATGAGGTGGACTTTGACGAGCTGCTCAACTCCTGATTGCCCGCACGCCTTTTGTTGCAAAAAGGCGCATACGTATTGATTTTTTCACAACATTTACTACCATAATAAATAAGAACACCATGCCCAAGGAGGATCGGAAAATGGATATGAAAGCACTTTTCAAGATCAGCTACGGCCTTTACGTGGTCACCTCGAATGACGGCGAGAAGGACAACGGCCTGATCTTAAACACCGTGATGCAGGTGACAAGCAACCCCGCCAGAATTGCACTTGCCATCAACAAAGAGAACTATTCGCATGACGTTATCAAAAAAAGCGGTATGCTGACCGTCAACTGCCTCACCGAAAAGACGCCCTTTTCCGTGTTTGAAAAATTCGGCTTCCAAAGCGGCAAAAACGTGGATAAATTTGCGGGCGACACGGTGACGCGCGCGCAAAACGGGCTGGTCATCCTGCCCGAGTATGCCAATGCCTATTTCTCGTTGCAGGTGGTGGAATACTCCGACCTTGGCTCGCACGGTATGTTTCTTTGCGAGGTGACCGAGGCCAAGGTGCTCTCCGATGAGGCAAGCATGACCTACGCCTACTATCACGCGCACGTGAAGCCGAAGCCCGAGACAAAGAAAAAGACCGGCTACGTTTGCAAGATCTGCGGCTACGTATACGAGGGCGATCCTCTCCCCGCCGACTTTATCTGCCCGCTTTGCAAGCACGGCGCCGAGGATTTTGAAAAGCTTTAAGCAGGACGGCGCGCGGCCTTGGCCGCGCGCCGTTTTTTTGTAAAATGATTTACTTTGTCAAAAAAATGTGCTAAAATAAAGGAAAAGTGCGTTAAGGAGAACGAATATGTCTGTGCTTTCCTTTCAAAAAGAAATACCCGTCACAGGGGAATATGACGTGATCGTGTGCGGCGGTGGGCCCGCTGGCTTCATCGCGGCGACGGCGGCGGCCCAAAACGGCGCGCACACGGCGCTTGTGGAGCGTTACGGCTTTTTGGGCGGTGCGGCCACGGCGGCGCTGGTCAACCCGATCAGCACCTTCAAGAAAAACGGCCGGCAGGTGATTGGTGGGCTGCCGTGGCAGTTTGTAGAGCGCCTTGCCGCTATGGGCGGCGCGGATGACTCCTACCCCAACGGTAACGTACCCGTGGATGCCGAGCTTTATAAGCTGGCGGCACAGCGCGCGGTGCTGGAGGCAGGCGTCACCCCTTACCTGCACACCACGTTGATCGACGTAGAATGTGAGCAAAACACGCCTACGTATGTGATTTTACAGAACAAAAGCGGACTTTTCGCCCTCAAGGGTCGGGTATTTATCGACGCCACGGGCGACGGCGATCTTGCCGCACTTTGCGGCATGCCGATGCAGGAAATGCCAAAGCCCGAGACGCTGCAGCCCGCCTCGCTCGGCTTTCGGCTCGGCGGCGTGAACACCGCGCTTGTGACGGGACTGCACCCCGCCGAGCCGGGCGCCAAATTCCAGATGTACGAGGTGCGCAAGATCTTTGAAGCATTGCCCGAGAGCGAGCAAGTGCCGCAGTTTGGCGGCCCGTGGTTTTGCACGGTGCTCAACGATGCGGCGGAGCTTGTCAGCGTCAACATCACGCGCACGGCGGCAGATGCCACAAGCGGCGAGAGCGTGAGCGCGGCGGAATGCCGCCTGCGCGAGGAGATGCACGCGCTCTTTGCTCTGCTCAAGCGACACGTGCCCGCCTTTTCGGGCAGCTATCTTGTCACCTCCGCGCCGCAGGTGGGCTTTCGCGAAAGCCGCCGCATTCGCGGCAATCACGTGCTTGGAGCCGAGGAGTATGCCGCCGCGTATCATTTCCCCGACAGCGTGGCGCGCGGCGCACACCCCATCGACATCCACCGCGCCGCCAACACCAAGCAGGACGTGCGCTTTCTGGAACAAGCGGGCTACATCCCCTACCGCGCGATGATCTGCGACGGCTTTGACAACGTCATTGTGGCGGGACGTTGCATTTCTGCCGACCGCGCCTCCTTCGCCTCCACGCGCGTGATGGCGACCGCGATGGCACTGGGGGAGGCGGCGGGCACCGCCGCGGCGCTCTCGGTTTCACAAAAATGTGCCGTAACGGGGCTTGATATTTCACTTTTGCGCGAAAAGCTGCTGGCGCAAGGGGCAATCATTTAAGGAGAAAATATGGCTCACTCGAATTTCACACTCTGGCAACACGGCGAGGGGGAATATACCCTTTTCCACGTGTTCGGAACACTTGCCACCAAGAACACCGTCCTTTGCTTTGCCGAGGCGAGGCGCGGCGGAAAGGACGCGGGCGAGGCGCACGATATTGTGATGCGCCGCAGCACCGACGGCGGCAAAAGCTTTGCGGAAAGTGTATGTTTGTTTGGCGGCGGGCGTTGCTACGTCAACCCCACACCGATTTATGACGCCGTGACGGGGCGCGTTCTGCTTTTCTTCGCGGAAAATTTTGAAAACACCCATACCAAGCTATATCTTTCGCAAAGTGAGGACCTGGGCGCGCATTGGAGCGCGCCGCGCGACCTCACGCACGCCATCACAGAAAAAAGCGACACGCGCTTTCACCTCCCCGGCCCCTCGCACGGCATCCAACTGCAAAAAAGCCCCCACACGGGTCGACTTTTGTTGCAATTATGGCATCGCGGCGAGGACGTCACGCGCCCGCGTGAGGCGCGCGGCTACTGCGCCTCGCTTCTGTATAGCGACGATCACGGCGAGAGCTGGGTGCACGTGCCGCCGATCGGGCACGCGCTTTGCGCCAACGAAAGTGCGCTTTGCGAGACGGACGAGGGTGTGCTTTGGGCGTTGCGCTCCCATGGCACAAAGCATGCCTTTGCCAAAAGCGCGGACGGCGGCGCGTGCTGGAGCGAATGCCGCGCGCTGCCCCTCCCGCCTGCTTTTGCCTGTCAGGCGGGACTTGTTTCCCTCCCCAATTCGCAAATTAGTGGCACAACGGTATTACTTTCGCGCATTTCCCGCCCCGAAAAGGAATGTCGGCGCGATATGGAAATTTGCATCAGCCACGACGCCGGAAACAGCTTCCCCGCGCGCTTCGCGCTCCCCGTGGGCGACGCGCACCCGGGTTACAGCGATCTTTGCACTTTAGAGGACGGCAAGACCCTGGGACTTCTTCACTGTCACGAGGGGAAGGTGCTTTTCACGCGCATTCCCATATCTGAATTTGCGTAAAAAAGCGGCTTTCAGCCGCTTTTTTCCTTCTTTTCTCTTGCTTTTATCCCACCGCTATGCTATACTGAACACAACGATAAAGAAGGAGGCACTTTTATGTACCGCTATTCTGCACCGATCTACAACTCCCACATCACGCCCGAGAAGCGTGAAGCATACCTGCAGACCTTCCGCGCGGCAAAGATCGAGCGTGTGTTTCTGATCGCCAAATACAATTTCGAAACGAGCGAGGTCTTCGATTACGCGCAAATGTGCGACAACGTCGCATGGCTGCGCGAATGCGGCATTCAGCCAGCCATCTGGTTTGGCGAGACCATCGGCCACGGGGGACTTCTGCACGATGCCGAGTCGCGCGGAAAGGGCTTTACCCCCTTGCGCAACTTTGACGGTGAGGACCTCGGCGGCACGCGTTGCCCCTTGGACGAGCGCTTCGCCGAAAGCGTGTGCGACATTTTGAAAAAGCTGGTCGCCACGGGCGCGGAATACATCCTCATCGATGACGATTTCCGCATCTCCTATCACGGGCGTGTGCATTGTTGTGTGTGCGAACGGCATCTTGCGGAGCTTTCCCGCCGCTACGGCTCCCCCGTCACGCGCGAGCAGGTGCGGGAAGCCGTGATGCACGGCGGCAAAAACACCCTGCGCGACGTCTATTTGCAAACGATGGGCGACACCCTGCGCGATCTTGCACGCAAGATGCGCGCCGCCACGGACGAGATCAATGAGGAGACGGGCCTTGCGCTTTGCACCTGTCACAACCACTGGGATCTGGATGGCGTCGACCCCGTGGAGCTCACCCACATTTTCGCGGGCAAAAAACGTGCGCCGCTGTTGCGCTTGCACGGTGCGCCCTACTGGGCGTGGATCTCCCCCGACAAGGATCTGCCCTTCGTGTTTGAACACGGACGCATGTTTGCCGCGCTTTCCGCAGGCAACGGCTTTGAGCTGATGAACGAGCTGGACGCCTATCCGCGCCCGCGCCACAACTGCCCTGCCTCCTATATGGAGCTTGTCGACGCGGTAATGCGCGCCGATCAAAGCACCCACGGGGCGCTGAAATATATGTACGATTACACCTCGCCGCTCGGGTACGAAACGGGGTATCTGAACGCGCACGAGCGCGATCTGTCCGCCCTTGAAAAAATGGAGGAAATGTTCTCCGTTGGCGCACAAACGGGGGTACGTGTGTGCGTTTCGCCGCATCTGATCGGCGAGAGTGACAGCGATCTGACGCCGCCCTACACGCAAATGCCCCGCCCCGTTGCGGGCACGATGCTCACGCGCTGCTCGATTCCCACCACCTATGAGGGAGAAGGCATCTGCCGTGCCGTATTCGGCGAGGCGGTGACAAAGCTCCCCGAGGGTGCACTTGACGAGGGGCTTGTGCTGGACGCCGTATCTGCGCTGCTGCTTGCCGAGCGCGGCGTGGACGTGGGCCTTGCCGCAGGGCAGGAGCTGCGCAAGTGCCTGCACACGCTCACCCCCACCCGCGTGGTCGGTGAGGGCGAGGAGATCGCGGTACTGATCAACGCAGCGGGCAGCTTCCTTCGCGCACAGCTTGCAGAAAACGCCAAGGTGCAGCTTGCCGTCCTTGTGGGAGGCGAACAGTTGCCGCTTTGCTACACCTATGAAAATGCCAAGGGGCAGCGCTTCCTTGTGTGGCTCTTCCACGCGGGCACCATTAAACGCGATTCCGATCTTACCCGCGGGTATCTGATCCAAAAGGCAATGACGGCGGGCGTGGAATGGGTGGCGAGAAAGCCCTTGCCCGTCAAGTGCGAAAAGCACCCGCAGCTGTACGTCATGTGCAAAAAGAGCGAAAAAACGATGACCGTAGGGCTCTTTAACTGCTTCCCCGACACAGTTTTCGCCCCCACGCTCGCGCTTGACGAAGCATATACCACCGTCACCGACACAGTGAACACGACCGCCACTGTCAAAAGTAACACCGTGACACTCACAGACCTCCCACCCTTCTCCTTCTGCGCCTTTACGCTGGAGAAGGGGGCGGATAGGGAAAACTTTTGAAAAAGTTTTCCCTTAGACCCTTTCAAAACCTTTCACGCAAAAGGAATGCTGACAACCGCATTGTTGGAGAAATATCCCTTGTACCGCGCGGGACGTCGTGGGCGCCGCTCCTACAAAAAAGCGCGCAAACCCGTGGGGACCGACGTCCTCTGTCCGCATCCGCGATCATCTGACAACAAGAAAAACAGGCCATCTTGCGATGGCCTGTTTTTCTTTCTGCTGATTTTTAATGTTTGCAACGTTCTGTGCTGACGCACAAGAAGCAAGTCAGACAAGGTGTAAGCGCACGAGGCGCGACGGCGTAGTGATCTACGGTGAGCGCTGCGCGTCACGCGACAGCGAAGTATGCCGCCGCTTATTCCGCGTCAGACTCATCCGGGATAAAATCCTTGCGCTGTTGCATTTGTGCCGCCAGCATCATGTCCTTGACCTTCATAAGGCGCGTGATGTTGCCGCGCTCGTTTTCATCCAGCTTCAGCTTGATCTGGCGGATGCCCGCAAGATACTGCGGGATCATGATGTGCTCCAGGGCGTTCACGCGGCGGCGCGTGCGCTCGATCTCATCCGCCATCAGCATGGCTTCCTTTTCCAGCTGTGCCATGCGCAGCATCGGCTCGCGCAGCTTGGAAAGCGTCAGAATGGCGGCGTCGATGCTGCCGCCCGTGAAGGCAAAGCCGTAGTTACAAAGCTCGGTTTCTCCACCCGTTTCGGCACTAAATTGCGGCACGTTGACGCTCATGCGGTTACGGAAGGTGACGTCTACCTCCGCGCTTTTGCGCGGCAAAAGCAACGCCGTTTGCAGCATTTTGGGGTCGCTTACCGCCCCCGCCGCGGCAAAAGAGGCGTAGGCCGCCGTCAGCTTCGGCTCAAGCTCCGCGCGAAGGCGACGCGCCTCGCGCACGATCTCGAGAAACTGTTGCATCAAGCCGTCGCACTTGTCCTTCAAAAGCTTGTGTCCGCGGCGTGCCGTGGCGTACCGCGCCTGCAGCTTTTTGAGCTCCATACGTGTGGGATTGACTCGAATCTCCATCGCGTACCTCTCTTATGCTTCCGGCTCGCTCGGCCAGTATTTTTGCACAAGCTCGGGCTTGATACGCTTCATCTCGCTTTTCGGCAGGATGGAAAGCAAGCGCCAGCCGAGATCCAGCGTCTGTTCGATACTGCGGTCCTCGCGGAAGCTCTGATTGATATACTCCGCCTCAAAAGCGTCGGCAAACTTGGCATACAGACGGTCCACGGGAGAAAGCGCACTTTCACCCAGCACCACCATCAGCTCCTTTGCCTCCTTGCCGCGTGCATACGCGCCAAAGAGCTGGTTCATCGTGCCCGCGTGGTCCTCGCGCGTTTTGCCCGCACCGATACCCTTGTCCTTCAGACGGGAAAGCGACGGAAGCACGTCGATGGGCGGCAGGTACCCCTTGCGGTACAGCTCACGCGAGAGGATGATCTGCCCCTCGGTGATATAGCCCGTCAGGTCGGGGATGGGGTGGGTCTTATCGTCCTCGGGCATGGTGAGGATCGGGATCATCGTGATCGAGCCCTCACTGCCCTCCTTGCGACCGGCGCGCTCGTACATCGTGGCAAGGTCGGTGTAAAGGTAGCCGGGATAACCGCGGCGGCCGGGCACCTCCTTGCGCGCGGCGGAGACCTCGCGCAACGCCTCCGCATAGTTGGTGATGTCGGTCATGATGACCAGCACGTGCATGTTCTTTTCAAACGCCAGATACTCGGCGGCGGTGAGCGCCATGCGGGGGGTGGTGATACGCTCGATGGCGGGGTCGCTTGCCAGGTTGATGAAAAGCACGGTGCGGTCGATGGCACCCGTCTTTTTGAAGTCGGAGATGAAGAAATCCGCCTCCTCATAGGTGATACCGATGGCGGCAAACACCACGGCGAATTTCTCGTCCGACCCGCGCACCTTGGCCTGACGCGCGATCTGCGCGGCAAGGTTGGCGTGCGGCAGTCCGGAGCCCGAAAAGATCGGCAATTTCTGCCCGCGCACCAGCGTATTCAAGCCGTCAATGGCAGAAACACCGGTCTGAATAAACTCAGACGGATATTTTCTTGCGGCGGGATTGATGGGCGTGCCGTTGACGTCCATCGCGCGCTCGGCAAGCACGGGGCCCGCGCCGTCAATGGGCGTTCCCATGCCGCTGAACACGCGCCCGAGCATGCCCTCTCCCACGGGGAGCTCGACGACGTGCCCCGAGAAGCGCACGCGGCTGTTGGCCAGATTCAGCCCCGCGGCAGAGTCAAACAGCTGCACCAGCACGTTGCGGCCGTTGACCTCCAGCACGCGACAGCGGCGGATCTCGCCGCCGGGCAGCTCGATCTCGCCCAGCTCGTCATATTTGACGCCGTCCACCTGCTTGACCAGCATCAAGGGGCCCGCTACTTCTTCTATTGTTTTGTATTCACGGATCATAGCATCCTCCTTACTGCTTCAAAAGCGCGGCGATCTGCTCGTCCATCTCAACAAGAATGGCGGCATATTCGTCCTTATATGCGGCAAACGGCACCGACTTGGCGCGTCCCACGCGCTCGCGTACGGGAAGCGTGGAGAGCGCGTTGATATCCGCGCCCTTTGCCACGGCCTTGCGCATTTTTTCATCAAATGCAAAGACCAGACCCATCAGCGCGTGCATTTTTTCCATTTGGGTATAGGAGTCTCCCTCGTCAAAGGCGTTTTGCTGGAGGAAGTCCTCGCGCACGGATTGCGCGGTCTCCAGCGTGACGCGATCCTCCTCGCCGAGGGCATCCACGCCCACCAGCTTGACGATCTCCTGCAGCTCGTTCTCCTTTTGCAGAATGCGCAACAGCTCTCCCGTTTTCTCCATCCAATCGGGCGCCACGTTCTGTGAGAACCAGTCCGACAAACGGTCGCGATAAAGCGAATAGGAGTTCAGCCAGTTGATGGCGGGGAAATGGCGGCGGTAGGCAAGCGACGAGTCCAGACCCCAGAACACCTTGACGATGCGCAGAGTGGCCTGCGTAACGGGCTCGGAAATATCACCGCCCTGCGGCGACACGGCGCCCACGGCAGTAAGCGTGCCCACGCGCCCCTCGCGCCCCAGACACACACACTTGCCCGCGCGCTCGTAAAATTGTGCCAAACGCGAGGTAAGGTAGGCGGGATAGCCCTCCTCACCCGGCATTTCCTCAAGACGTCCCGACATCTCGCGCAACGCCTCCGCCCAACGGGAGGTCGAGTCGGCGATAACGGCCACCGAGTAGCCCATGTCGCGGTAATACTCCGCGATCGTGATGCCCGTATAGATCGACGCCTCGCGCGCCGCCACGGGCATATCCGAGGTGTTGGCGATCAGCACGGTGCGCTCCATCAGCGACTTGCCCGTGCGGGGGTCCTGCAGCTCGGGGAACTCACGCAGCACGTCGGTCATCTCGTTGCCGCGCTCGCCGCAACCGATATACACAACGAGATCCACGTCGCTCCACTTGGCCAGCTGATGCTGTACCACCGTCTTGCCCGAGCCAAACGGGCCCGGCACGCAGGCGGTGCCGCCCTTGGCGATCGGGAAAAGGGCGTCGATGACGCGCTGACCCGACACAAGCGGCTCGGCGGGGGGCATTTTTTCCTTGATGGGGCGTGCGCGGCGCACGGGCCATTTCTGCATCAGCGTGATGGGCTGCATGTCGCCGTTCGGCAAGCGCAGCTTGCCCACGGGCTCGGTCACGGTGAACTGCCCCGCGCGGATGTCGGCAATACTGCCGCGCACCCCGGGGGGCACCAGGATCTTGTGGCGCATCACAGCGCCCTCCTGCACGTAGCCGTACACGTCGCCCGGCTCCACCTCGGTGCCGTAGGACACGGCCGGCTCAAAGTGCCAGACCTTGGTGCGGTCCAGCGCGGGCTCGTCAATGCCCTTGATGATATTGGCGCCGTATTTCTGCTTCATCGCCTCCAGCGGGCGCTGGATGCCGTCGTAAATATTACCGATCAGACCGGGGCCCAGCTCCACGGAAAGCGGTGCGCCCATCGAGACCACGCGGTCACCGCGGCCGATGCCCGCCGTCTCCTCGTACACCTGGATCGAGGCGCGATCGCCGTGCATTTCGATGATCTCGCCGACAAGGCGCCCTTCACCCACGCGCACCACGTCAAACATATTTGCCTCGCGCATCCCCTCCGCAATGACGAGAGGACCCGAGACCTTCAAAATTCTTCCTTCAACCATTTTTCTATCCTCGGCTTACAAAATATCCGCGCCGATCGCGCGTTCCATAGCATTTTTGAGCGCGGCCGCCCCCATGCCCATGCTGCCGTTTTTGCCCGGCAGGACCACCACGGCAGGCAGGGGATCGTCCGCATAACGTGCGATATCCTCCGGAATGGCGGCGGCAAGTGCCTCGTCCAAAAACAAGACCGCGTACTCGCCCGTTTTGGCCGCCGCATGCAATGCGGCCGCCGCCGACGCGCCGTCCGTCGCCTCCATCACCGAAAATCCGAGCGCAAGGAAGGCGCTGACGCACTCCCCCGCCCCGATAATTCCAATTTTATACATAGCTTTCTCGCAACCTCCCCGTCAGCGTTTCGGCGTCCTCGCCCGCCTCCTTGGCGACAAGCAGGATGCGCAGATTTTTCACCGCGTACTCCACCCCGACAAGGTAGCCGATCACCACCTCCGCGCCGAAAGGCACGCGCGCGCCCTTGCGGGCAAGCGCAAGGTAATGATCGTCCGCCGCGCGGTCGATGGCGGCGGGATCGTCGGTGGCGAACAGTGCGGCATATGCCCCCTTCGCCACGTATTCCCGCAGCTTTTCCTCGCCCTCACGATAAAGTGCAAGCAACGTGTCAAGCGAGCTCTCGCCCCCCGCGAGGAACGCGCGGGAAAGCATCCGCTCGCCAAGCTCACCCGCCTGCATCGCAAGCAAGCGGCGGCAAGTGCGCAGGTTCGTCATTTCCGCGCGGGCGCGCACAAGCTCACGTGCCAACGGCAGCCGACAGCTTTCCACCATGTCCGCAAAGCAGGCCGCGTCCAGGGAAAAATCGATCTCGCGCGGGTCGTTATTCTGCAAAAAGGCGTTGTAGGCCGTCTCCACCGCCTCGCGCATATGCGCGGGAAGTGATTGCGGCACGCTTGCGGGAAGGCCGTCAAGCGTGCTTGTGGGCACGGTGCCCACGTCCAGATATAAGGGTGCGGGATCGCGCGAGAGAACGTGGCATTTGAGTGCCGTTTTCAGATTGTGACAATCGTACGGGTAGCGCAAAAAGGCAAACACCGTGGGGTCGGGTGCGTCTGAAAGCAGCGCGAAGGCCTCGCGCAGCATCGCGGCAAGCGCCTCCTCACGCGTGGCACCAGCGGGCCAGACCCCCTCCGAGGAAAGGGTGGCGCAGATCTCCTCATAGGACATGGCGGCAAGGCGCACAAGGCGCTCCTTGCCCACGATGCCCATCTCTTTGGCGCGCATGCGCGCGCTCAGGTACAAATAATCGTTTGGAAGGTATGTGTTAGCCATTTGAAAGCCCCCTTCCCTTTACCGATCGCCGAACAGGATCTTGGCTACCTGCCCCTCCAGCTCGCGGCGCACGTCTGCCATCAGGACGTCCAGCGCACAGTTGAGCTCCACGTCACCGAAGCGCAGGACAAGCCCCCCGTCGATGGGGGCGCACCCCGCGGCAAGGCAAAGCTTGGCCGCCTTCTCCTTACCCACGCGGCGCTCCGCCAGACGGCGCGCACCGTCCACCACGGCAGTACCGAAGCGCTCGCGGTCCTTTTCACCGAAAAGCACCTCAATGCGCTCGATCGGCTCGACCTCATCGCCAAAGGCGATGCTTTGTTGCTCGGCGCGGTGCTGCTCCATCAGAGCCGACACCAGAAGCGCGATCAGAAGCTCGCGATATTTTCCGTATTGATTGGAGCAGATCTCCTCCTTGGCGCGCGCAAACGCCTCGTCCAGAAGCGATCTGCGCATGCTTTGCAGGATCTCTGTGTGCTCCTTTTCGCACTGCGCGCGGGCACCAAGCAAAAGGGCCTTCAACGTCTCCTCGCCCTCTTTTTCGATCCGCTCACGCGTCTGCTCGGAGCGGGCGGCGTACTCGTGCGCCATCTGCGTGCAGTCGTTCTCTGCCTCCTGCAGGATGGTTTGTGCGCGGGCGCGGGCATCCGTGCCGATCTGCTCCAGAATTTTTTCCAGTCCCGTCATATCTTAGCCGACGGGCGCAAACAGCACCATCAGAAGCGAGACAAGCAGGGCGAAGATCGCGTAGGTCTCGACCAGTGCGGCGGAGGTAATGGCCTTACCCACCTCGTCGGGGCGCTTGGCGATCAGACTGACGCCGGAAATGGCCACGCGCGCCTGCTTGGAGGCGGAGTAGTAGCCGACGACACCGATGGGAAGTGCGGCCATCAGGAAGTAGGCGCCCTGGCCGATGGTAAGTGCCACGGGGGTACCCAGAATGCCGATCTTAAAAACGATAAGGAAGGCGGTGATCAGACCGTAGATACCCTGCGTGCCGGGAAGGGCCTGCAGGATCAGGGCCTTACCGAACTTGGAGGGGTCCTCCGTGAGCAGGCCGGCACCGGCCTCGCCCACCATACCAACGCCCTTGGCGCTGCCCATACCGGCAAGGATCGCCGCGAAGGCGGCACCAAGCAAAGCAAGATTTTGTCCGTTTAACAATTCCGTGAAAAACATAGCAATTCTCCTTTATTTTTTAATTTTGAATAACGGTTTCAGCGTCCTCCGGGGTCGTGTCCTCGGAGTAACGGTCGGCAGCTTCCATCGGTTTGAACGGCGTGCCGCCGTCCTCGTAAAACTTGCCGAAAAATTCGATATACTGCAATCTGGAGGTGTGGACAAAGGTGCCCAGCACGTTGATGACCAGATTCAGAAGGTGTCCCACGCAGAACACCACCACCATCAGAATAAAGCCGACCACGCTGCCGCCCTTCAGGGTCGCCAGAATGTTGACCACCTGCCCCACGACGGCGGAGGCAAGCCCCAGCGCCAGAATACGCGAGTAGGAAAGCAGGTCGGAGGCGAAGTTGATCAAGCTGTAAAGCCCGCCAAGCCCGCCGATGAATTTGGAAACGATCCCCTTTTTGTGTCGCCCCTGCGTGGCCACGATGGCCACCACGCCGCCAAGCGTGAGCCAAGGGCCCACAGTCGTGCCGAGTGCCAGCGTAGCGATCCCCGCAAAGAGCAGCCAGTAGGAGCCGACGTCAAAGATCGCATCCAGCACCTTGCCGCGGCGGCAAAGGATAAAGCCCTGCACCGCCATGCCGGCAAGCAGGTGCAAAGCACCCACGCCAAGCGAGACGATGAGGAAGGCCATCGGGTTCTGGATCGGGTCGAAAAGCAACGCCACGTTCGCCGCTTCTGCGGGCAGAAGCGAAAGGTTTGGCATCTGCTCCGGCGTTTTTCCAAGGAAGCTTTCCAAAAACGCGAGCGGGAAATTGCCGAAATACGAGCCGAACAGCACCCCGAAAAGGATGCAGGAAAGCCCGCAATAGCCGAACATCAAAAGGAAACGCTTCATCCCCTCGCGCGGGTGCGTAAAGCGCACGAGCAAAAAGCAGGCAAGCGAGAGCACAAGGCCGTAGCCCGCGTCCGCGAACATCAACCCGAAGATCAGCATATAGAAAATGCTCATCACAAAGGTGGGATCCAGCTTGCCGTAGGCGGGATAGGAATACATCCCCACCACCCACTCGAAATTTTTGGCAAAGCTGTTGTTTTGCAAAAGGATCGGGGGCTCCTCGCCCTCGGCGGGCTCCTCAAACTCAAAGCAAGCCCCCTCGCGCTCCAGCACGCGCGTCACGCGCTCCTTTTGCTGTACGGGGCACCAGGCGCAAAGCACCGTATAGCCCGCCGTGGCGGCAAGGTGCTCCTTTTGCTCCTCGGCGCGCAGCGTGGTGGTCTCCACGTCGCAAAGCACCTCTACCTCGGAAAGGCGCTCGGAAAGCGAGCGCAGTCGCGTCTCCAGCCCTTCCAATGCCTCGTCGATCTCCGCGCGGCGGCGGTCTGCGCGGTCAAACAGCGCCTTGGCCGTGCCGTCCCGCCGCGGGAAGGTGGCCGCGAGAAAGCCGATGGCGGAAAGCGCCCGGGCCGTGGCCTCGCGCTCCTTGCTGTGCACCAGTACCGAAAGGTACAGCCCCGCGCCGTCCTCGCCGATCAGCTGACCGACGGCGGCACGCCCCTCCAGGGCCTCAAGGACCGTCTCCTGCGAGGTGCCGCCGGGCAGGGCGCCGAGCAAAAGCTCGGTCTGTGCGGTGCCCGTAAAATCCAACCGCTGTCTGTAATCCAGATACGGGGTGTAGGCCTGCATCACGGCAAGCAGCTCCTCGCGCTCGGCGCGCAACCGGCGTTGCTCCTCCAGCACGCGCTCGGTGCCCGCCACGACCTGCCACGCCCGCTCATAGCTGCCGTCCGTACGGAAGGCGGCGTGCGAGATCTTGGTGCGCTCCGGAAACAAGCGCATTTTCCGCACGCTGCGCTTGGCAAGCACGGGAAGCACCGCCTCCACGCGCGACACGCGCTCAGCGGCCCCCGCCACGTCACCCTTGGGCGGCGGATATTTCGTGTTTTCCGACGGGGGCTGTACCGGTGACACGGCGCGCAATCGCATCAGCTTGCGCAAAAGCGCGTCCGCGCGCTCGCGCGGCACGACCGCCGTCAATTTTTCCATTTTACTTACTGACATTTTTCCACGATCCCCCAAACGATCGCCTTGACGGCTGCATCCATGCGCTCCTGTGCCTGTTCGGCAAGGGCCTGCGCCTCCTTGGTTGCTTCCGCACGCCGCTTTGCGATCAACGCCTCGGCCGCGGCGGCAGACTGCGCCAGCTTTTGCTTATTTTGCTCGATCGCGTCGCGCTCCACCTTTGCAAGATGCTCCTCTGCCTTTTGTTGCATGTCGGCGCGGCTTTCCGCGGCGCGCTCGCTTGCCACACGGCAAAGCACCTCGGCCTGCTCCTCGGCCTTGACAATTCTGGAAATTGCCTCCTGCGACATTTTTTCACCATCCTTTTTCGATGTGATTTTTTTCACAATGTATTTTAACATATATTTATTCTATTGTCAATCTTTACACTTACAAATAAATGAAAAAAAGTGCGACGGATTTCGTCAGCTTTCGCCCCCGGCACGAAGCAGGAAACGGGGCTTTCTCAGCTGCAACGCGCCGTCCGCGCTCCAATAGGTGTTCAAGACCTCGTTTCGGCTGATCTCCGTGCCCTGCGCCACCGTGAGCGAAAGCGTGATGCAAAGCATCCCCTTCAAAGGACGAATTTGCGCCAAAAGTCGCACCGTTTTGGGGGTAAATGCATAACCGCGCCCCGCCAGCACCGCGTTTTCCAGCTCCGCCGATGCTGCGGGGAAAAGCACTTTTTCCGCGTGCGCACAGATCTCTTTGCCCATGCGCGCAAAATGCGCGGCCGCGGGGCTCTCACCCGCGGGGAGCACGCTTTGAAAGCACAGCACCACCCGCCCGCCGTGCCGCCGGCGTTTTTCTTTTTTCTCGCACGCCAAAATCACCGTTTTTCTCATACCGTTCCCCCACATATTCGTTTTTTTACCTTATGCGGGCAAAAGGAGTTTTATACAAAAACGGGATGCGAGCGAGCCCGCATCCCGTTTTTATTTTACTGCTCTTCGGGGGCATTCTCCGCCTCGGCGGCGGCATCCCCTTCGATCTTCGGCAGGTCGCAGGCACCGCGCGTCTTAGCGGATCTTGCCACCATACCGCCCAGCGCCACCAGCGCGATCACGTTGGGCAACACCATCAGGTAGTTGAAGAAGTCGGTCAGCTCCCAGACAAGATCATCCTGGAAGATGGAGCCGAGGAACACAAAGCCCACGGCAATGATCGAATAAATAGGCAGTGCCTTCTTACCAAAAAGATACTGTACGTTGATCTTGCCGAAGAAGTTCCAGCCGAGAATGGTGGAAAAGGCGAAGAAGAACAGACACACAGCAACAAAAATGTTACCGAAGGTCTCACCAAACACCTTGCCGAACGCCATCTGCGCCAGGTTTGCCTTGGGGAAGTTTTCTGCCACGGCGGAAAGCAGACCGCCCTGTGCACGGTTGTAGCTGAGCGCATTGCCGAGCACGCCGTCACCGGCATACAGCGTGGAAATGACCACCAGAGCAGTCATCGTCAACACGATAAAGGTATCGATGAACACACCGATCATCGCGGAAACGCCCTGCTCGTGCGGGGTCTTGACGTTTGCCTGCGCATGCGCGTGGGGCGTGGAGCCCATACCAGCTTCGTTAGAAAACAGCCCGCGCTTGGCGCCCTGGCTGATGGCGGACTTGAGCGCGTAGCCGATACCGCCGCCGATAAGCGCGCTGCCGTTAAAGGCGTATTTGAAGATCATACCAAAGCTCTCGGGGATATAAGCGACACGGGCGAAGATCACCACCAAGCTGCCCACGATGTAAAGCAAAGCCATGAGCGGTACGATCTTTTCCGTGACAGCGGCCAGACGGTCCACACCGCCAAGAAAGATCACACCCGCGATCAACGCGATCAAAAGACCGATGATCCAGTAAAGCCCCGTGCTCATGCCGATGGCGGCGCCTGCCGTGCCCGCGATCGAGTTGGACTGCACCATCGAGCCCATGAAGCCGAGCGCCAGAATGGCCGCCACGGAGAAGAATACGGAAAGGAATTTGCCGAACCCGTTGGGGATGGCCTTTTTGATGTAATAAACGGGACCGCCCTGCACGTTGCCGTCGGCATCGATCACGCGGGTCTTTTGTGCCAGCACGGCCTCGGCATAAATGGTTGCCATGCCAAGGAAGGCGATCACCCACATCCAGAAAATGGCACCGGGGCCGCCGATGAGAATGGCGCCGCAGGCACCGACAATGTTACCCGTGCCCACCTGCGCGGCGATGGCCGTGGCAAGCGCCTGGAAGGAGGAAAGACCGCTTTTTTGCTTGCCGCCCTTGAGGGAAAGCCCGCCGAACACCTGCTTCATGCCCTCGCCAAAGCAGCGCACCTGCACAAAGCGCGTGCGGATGGTGAAGTAAAGTCCCGCGCCGATCAGCAAAAAGATCAGCACGTAGTCGGTCAGATACGAGTTGACGGTTTGTACGATTTTCAGCAACACGTCCATGAGAAAAACCTCCGAAAAATAAAAAATAAGAGCTGCCGCGCGGCAACTCCGAAAAATATTTCCCCATGAAAAACAAAAAAGCTATGCGTTTTTGTCTCTGTCCTTTGGCCTGAGAGATTCGGCGGCCACGCGGCCAACCTTGCACCTTCGGCACTCCATCGGGAGATTCTCCAGAGTTCCCTCCCCCTTCGGTCTCTTGCGATCCCCAAGGGTTCTGCGGGTATGCGGATATTGTAGCACAAAAACGCGAAAAAAGTCAACACCTTTTCCGCGTTTTGTGAAAAATCGTGAAAAATACGGGGGAGCGCATTCCGCTCCCCCGTATTTTGTCTATTTCGCCGAGAAAAAGTATGACAAATTGTCGCGCTTACTTGGCATAAAGATCCTTTTCGTTGTACTCGCCCTTTGCATAAAGCTCGCGGAAGGCGTTGATCACGGCCTCCTTGTCCTCCTGATAGGTGACGCCGAACCAACGGTCGTGCGTGGGCAGCACGCGCACGGTCGCCTTGCCGGATTTGACCATGCCGTCCACCACGCTGGGCAGGAAATACTCGGCCTTCAGATCACCCTCTTCGATGCCTGCAAGGAAGCGGGGGAAGCCGTCCTTCAGCTCCTCCATGAAATCAGGGGTCAGCGCCCACATGTTCATGGAAACGATGGATTCGGGATCGATGGGGGTGCGTACGCCGTCCTTTTCCACAGCGGCGCCCGTCTTGTCGTCCTTGACAAGGCCGCCCGTCTCGGTCACGGTGGTCAGATACCCGTTCTCCACGGTGCAGATGCCGCGCGTGACGGCACCGTTTTCACTGAGCGTGTTCTTCAAAATGAAGCCGGGCATGCAGAATTTGCCTGCCTTGCCCTCGTTTTCCACCAGGAAATCGTGCGCCAAGCGGAACGCCTCCTTGCCGTAGTAATCATCGGCATTGATGACAAGGAAGGGCTCGTTCACAATGTCGCGGCAGGAAAGCACCGCGTGACCCGTTCCCCAGGGCTTTTTGCGCTCCGCGGGGCAGGTAAAGCCCGCGGGCAGGTCCTCCTTTTCCTGAAAGGCGTAGGCCACGGGGCACACCTTTTCGATGCGCGTGCCGATCACCTCGCGAAAATCCTTTTCCAGATCGCGGCGGATGATGAACACCACGCGGTCAAAGCCCGCCTCCAGCGCGTCGTGGATGGAATAATCCATAATGATCTCGCCGTTGGGTCCCACGGGGGCCAGCTGCTTGATGCCGCCGCCAAAGCGCGAGCCGATGCCCGCCGCCATAATTACAAGACTTGTTTTCATTGCAGATCCTCACTTTCGGCCATGGCCGTTTTTTCTTTTAGTTTACCACAAAGCGCGCACAAATGCAAGTTCTATCTCCATTTTCAAAGAAATTATGAACGATTTCGCACAATCCGCCACACCGTGCGCAAAAGCTCTTGCATTGCGCGCGTTTTTGTGTTAGAATAATTATATATGTCTAAATTTAGGAAGGGAGGAAACGGCCATGCAACTGACAAGCCCTGCGTTTTTGTTTTTGTTTTTGCCGCTCTCTCTTCTGTATCTGCCGCTTTGCCCCCAAAAATGGCGCAAATGCGTGCTGTCGCTTTTCTCGCTTGTCTTTTTTTTGCTTGCAAATCTGCGACACCCCCTCTCACTTTTGCAGATCGGCTTTGTGGTGCTTGTGATCACGGCGCTTTCCCTGATGCCCGGTGACACCCTGCCGCGTTTTCGCCTTTTTCTTGGCGTGGCGGTGCCGCTTGCGCTCTTTTTTACCGCACGCCTTCTGACAGAGATCATCCCCGCGCAGTACGAATACCCCTTCGGCCTTGGGCTTGTGACGCTTGGCGCAATCTCGCTTTCCGTTGACCGCTATCGCGGCGACGCCCCCGAGCGCGAGGGGCCGCTGGACACGGTCGGCTATCTGCTCTTTTTCCCCACCCTTACCGTGGGGCCGATCCTGCGCTATAAGCAGTATCTTTACATGACCGAGCACATTTCCCCCTCCTTTGACGCCTTTTGCGCGGGCGCGTTGCGCTACGTGATCGGCTTTCTCAAGCGCGTGGCGGTGGCGACTGTGCTATTCTCCTGCCTGCAGATCATCCTTGGAACAGAGCCCGCACTTTTTTCCCTGCCCTTGCTTTTGATCGCGCTGGTGCTTGGCTTCTTCCTTTTCTATTTCGCCATCTCGGGCACCACGGACATGGCACGCGGCCTTTTGCAGATCTACGGTCTCGTGCCCCCGCGCGGGCAGGGGCAGGTATTCACCTCCCCCACCCCGCACCGCATGCTCTCGCACATGCTGCTTTCCTATGACAGATTTTTAGAGGATTACGTCGCCTCTCCCGTCCGCCGCGCCCTGCCGGGGCGCCGGGGGCGCGTGCTTGCCGCGTGTCTTTTCTATCTTTGCACCGTGCTTTTTTACCGCACGCATCCCGCCCTTTTGCTGATCATGCTGCCCATGCTGATCACGGCGCTTTGCACCGCGGGGCGCGGCCGCTGGAAGCGCACGTTGAAAAACCGTGTGCTCCGCTTCCTTTTTTCCTTCCTTTCCGCCGTGCTGCTGGCGCTGTTTGCCGTGTGCATCACGTTGGAGGACCCGATGCACGTTTTCCGCCTTTTTGCGGCGGCCTTTACGCAGGGCAACAATCCGCTGATCTATCAAACGCTGGTTTCCCTCACCTACGGGCGCTATCTGCTTTGGCTGTTGCCTGTCGCCGTGTTGCTGTTGCCGCTGTCGCACTTTCTTCCCCGTCTTTGCCGCGCCCTTACGCCCCGTGTGCAGGAGATCGCGCGCGCGCTCGGCACGCTTGTGTGCTTTCTTGCCTTTTTCTTCACGCTTTTGTATCTGTTCCCCCAATTCCCGCAGTACGCCGACATGACGTATTGCCGCCTTTTGCAGTGAGGTACCGCCTATGACAGAAAAAAAGCTATCCCTTTTTCAACTGCTGACCGCCACGCTTTTCGTGGGGCTGTTGCTTTCCTTCGCGCTCTTTTATCTGATTCACACCTTCTTCGGCCATGACAGCAAAGAGGCCCCCACCTGCACCGACGGCTCGGTGATCGAGGGGGAGAGCTTTCTTGCCAAATTCGACCGCGCCGTGTATCAGAACGCCGACACGCAGGAGGAGATCCGCACCCGACAATTCCTGCTGTTCGGTGCGGTCAGCCACCCCAACGTGATCGCGGGGGACAACAACTTCCTTTTTGAAATTGAGAACGCCGACGCCCGCTATAACTATCTGGAGGATTACCTCGGCCTTTCCGGCTTTTCGGATGCCGAGCACGCGGCCATCCTCTCGCTCCTTGAGCGCCGCACCGCCTCCTACGCCGCCCGCGGCACCGAGTATTTGCTGGTGGTGCTTCCCAACTCGCAGACCGTTTACAGCGAGAACATGCCCTCCTACGTCGGGCAGATCGGGGACACGCGCCTCAAGCTCCTTACGGAATATCTGGCCGAGCACGGTTTTGAAAACTATCTGGATCTGACACAAAGTCTGACCTCCTATAAATCCGAGGGCGTGCTTTACAACAACACGGAAAATTCTCTCAACTCGCTCGGCATCTATTACACCTACCTTTCCGTGTGCCGCTATATTCAAAAGGACCTCGCCACCCCCACCTACGTCATTCCGCGTGACTCCTTCTCCTTTTACCGCCATCTGACCACGGGCAAGACCGTGGCAAGAAGCGCGGGGCTGGAGAACGTGGTGCAAAATCTGACCGTCTCGCTTTCCAACAACACCAAGCTGAATTACGAGACTACCCTCGCGCAAGGGCGCGTAACACAGACCAAGCTCCCTGACGAGGATCTTCCCCTTGGAATGTCCGCCACCCCCTCGATCCTGCTGCAGTTCAGCAGCACGTGGGAAAGATTGCAGGCGGAGCCCTACTTTTCCAACAGCTTTACCAAGGTGACCTACCAGACCAACTGGGTGGACGATCCCGCCACCTTCGAGCTGGCAAGCCCCAGCGTGGTGGTGCAGTTTGTTTACGAATATCAGCTGTCCTGGCTGTTACCCCTCACACTTCCCAATTGAAAGGAGACTTCTTATGGCAATCTGGCTTGATACCGTCTGCCACGGCTTTGACTACGCCATTCTGCAGGCCATCCACAATTTCGCGCTGGAGGCAGGCAGCTTTTTCGCCTGGCTGATGGAGGCGATCACTCTGCTTTGCGACGACGGCCTTGGCATGATCGCGCTGGGGCTTGTGCTGTGCTTGTTCAAGCGCACGCGAAAGCTCGGTACGGCGGTGCTGTTCTCCGTGGCATTTGCCGCCATCATCACCAATCTGACTTTAAAGCCGCTGGTAGAGCGCGCGCGGCCCTACACGCACGAGGCCTATATCGACTGGTGGCGTGCGATGGGCGCACACACGGAAAGCGACCGCTCCTTCCCCTCAGGGCACACCACCGCGGCCATGGCCGCCATGACGGCGATCTTCCTGCACACCAACAAAAAGTACAGCTGGACGGCGTTTTTGTTTGCCCTTCTGATGGGCTTCACGCGTCTGTTCCTGGTGGTACATTACCCCACCGACGTCATTGCGGGCCTTATCGCGGGTGCTGTCGGTGCCGTGATCGCGTATTTTGCGATCCGCGCACTGTTTTACCTGCTGGAAAAGCACCGCGACAAAAAGCTCTGCCGCCTTTTTCTGGAGCTTGACCCCGTTGTGAGCACGATCGGGCGCCTTTGCAAAAAGCGCGAGAGCGCACCGTCCGACGAGAGCGACCCCACCTGATCACACACAAAACGACCATTTCGGGAGGAAATTATGAAATTTTCCGCATTTATTGCCTTCGGGTTGCATGACCTTTTCAAAACGGGCATCATCCGCCATCTGCTCAGCGGCACCGCAAGCGGCGGCACGGCCGAGGCCGTCATCATCGGCGTGGGCTTTGCGCTCTGCATCCTTGTTTCCTATCTGCTGGGCAGTATCAACACCGCCCTCATCGTCTCCAAATGCTTTTTTCACGATGACGTGCGCGAGCATGGCAGCGGCAACGCGGGCACCACGAACGTACTGCGCACCTACGGCAAAAAGGCCGCCATCATCACCTTCGTGGGAGATGCGCTCAAGGGTGTGATCGCCGTACTGTTCGCCTGCATTCTGTTCGGCCACCCCTTGTCCGAGTACAACTATCTGTATCTGTTCACCGCCGCCTATCTTTCTGCCTTCTTCTGCATTTTCGGGCACGTGTTCCCGATCTTCTCGCGCTTCCGCGGCGGTAAGGGCTTTGCCACGCTGGCGGGCGTGATCCTTTCGCTCAATCCCTTCCTTTTCCTTGTGCTTTTCGCGCTTTACGTACCGATGGTCCTGCTTTCCCACTTCATCTCGCTTTCCTCCGTGGTGGCGGCGCTTTTCTACCCGCTGATGCTTTCCACCGTGGGCAGCATCAACACGCTGCACGGCCCGCTTGGCACCGACGTGCTGTTTGCCGTGATGATCGGCGTGCTGATCACCTGGGCGCACCGCGGCAACCTCAAGCGCATTTATGAGGGCAACGAGCGCAAGTTCTACCTCTCCCGCAAGAAAAAAGAGGGCGCAGAGCCCGCCAAAAATGAAGATCCAAGCAAGGAGTAACGTGATGCCGCATCAAGATTTTGCCGCGCTTGCCATGCTGACAGCACGAGCGCAAGCGCTGAAAAAAGTTGTATTTTCCCGCCCCGTTTCGGGGGATATTGTCAAAATGGTGGGCACGCTGCGCCTGATCGGAGGCAAGACCGTACTGCAGCTGGAAAGCTTCCACACCGACAATAAGGCCAAGCACGAAAACCTCCCGCTTGATCATGCGGGCGAGGCAACGCTTGCCGCGCGCGTGGCGGCATTCGGGCAGGTCAATCTGCTCACCACCGCGGGCGACGCGGAATACAAGAAAAACAAAAAAGGCCACGCCGTGGTGCTTGGCGGGGACAAGCTGCGTCGCAAGCTGGAGCAAAAGGACGCCGAGCAGGTAAGCGTCACGGGCAACGATAAAGAGAAAAATCGCATTCTCACGGGTGCGGAGCCCTTTTTGCGCCACCTCGGTGTTTCTGACGAAAACGGGCGCGTGTATGACAAAAAGCGCGCCAAATTCCGTCAGATCAACCGCTTTCTGGAGCTGATCCGCGACGTTCTGCCCGCCCTGCCGAAGGACGAGATCCGCATCTGCGACCTTTGCTGCGGCAAAAGCTATCTTTCCTTCGCCGTGTACCATTATTTTGCAAACGTACTGGGCATGCGCGTTTCGATGACGGGGGTGGACCTCAAATCCGACGTGGTGGCATACTGCAACGAGGTGGCCGAGAAGCTGCACTTTGACGGCCTCACCTTTTTATGCGGCGACGTGGGCAAGTATGAAAGCCCCGAACGGCCGCAGCTGGTGATCTCTCTGCACGCCTGCGACACGGCGACCGACCTTGTGCTGGAGCGTGCGCTCGCCTTTGGTGCACGCGTCATTCTGGCCACGCCCTGCTGCCATCACGAGCTCAATCACACGCTGAACTGCAATGCGCTCTCCTTTATTGCCGAGCACTCGATGCTCCGCCAGAAGCTGTGCGACGCGGCCACCGACGCGCTGCGCCTCAAAATGCTGCAGGCAAACGGCTATGACGTGGCGGCCCTGGAGCTGATCGACCCGGAGGAAACGCCGAAAAACGTGATGCTTCGCGCGATCTACAATGAAAAAAGCCCCCAAACGGTACGAGAAAAAGCACGTTTGGAGTATGAGGAGGCCAAGCGCTTTTTGCTTGGCACGTGACCGCTGTTTATACAAATCAACTCTTATTTTATACGCGCAGTGCGACCGCAAATGTTATAATAGAATTGCTATTTTTAAAAAAAGAGGTACCATCATGAAAGTTGCATTTTACGAATCCGATCTGACACCGCCCCTTGGCGGCTTTATCTGGGGACATTACAATGAGCTGCGCGGCGGCGAGGTACAGGACCGCCTGTACGCGCGCGCCATCGTGACCGAGGTCGCGGGAGAGGTGAGCGCCATCGTGTGCATCGACTCCTGCGCACTGCCCGTCGACATGCACGACGCCGTGACGGCACGTATTTTTGAGTACACGGGCATTCCCGCTGAGCGCGTTTGCCTTTGCTCGAACCACACGCACTGGGGTATGCCGATCGCCGATGCCCCCGAGCTGAACTGCTTTGCCGACGCCGCCTACCGCGACGTGTGCTACCGCGTGACGGCCGATACCGTAACGCTTGCCTACCGCCGTCTGGCAGAGGGCACCGCCGTGTTCGGCACCTCGGAGCTTTACGGCTATTCCTTCTGCCGCGACTACTTCCTCAAGCGCGGTGCGGGCGTGACCTTCAACGGGGCAAACGAGGAAATCGACCACATGCTCTCCGAGATCGACCCCGGCGTCAGCGTGATGCTCTTCAAGCAGGGCGACGAGCCCGTCGGTGCGCTTGTCAATTACTCGCTGCACCAGTGCTGCGGCTCGGACTTCACGCGCAAGCAAAGTGCCTACACGGGCGACTATGCCTCCACGCTGGAAAAGGAGCTGAAAAAGGTATACGGTCCCGACTTTGTGTGCGTTTTCCTGCTTGCCCCCTGCGGTGACATCAACCACATCAACACCGCGCACGAAAAGCCCTACCACACCAACATGGAGATCGGCAAGGCCCTTGCCGAGAAGGTACAGGAGGCCCTTAAGACCGCCGTGCCCGTCAAGGCAGACGCCCTTAGCGTAAAGAAGGAGACCCTCACCATCCCCACTCGCGAGGCAGAAAAATACGCGACGCGTGAGCGCGTGGCCGAGCTTGCCGCCAAGGGTGACATGATGCGTGCACGCAACCTCGTCTACTATCAGGCCACCAACAAGGACACCGAAAAAACGCTCCTCATGCAGACCGTGAAGCTCGGTGACGTGGCGTTCTATTTCTTCCCGGGCGAGATCTTTGTGGACTTTGGCAAGGCAATCAAGGCGCGCGCCACCGCAAAGCACGTGATGGTGGTGGAAAACTGCAACAGCTATTGCGGCTACGTGCCCACCAAGCGCGCGTTTGAGCCGGATTGCGACCTTTACGAGACCACGCTTTGCCACCACAGCTGTCTTGTGCCCGAGGCGGGCGAGATGATGGTGGAAAAGCTGCTCACCATGCTGCCCTGATGGATACCAGACGCCTGCTCAGCTTCGTCCGCCGCGCGGTGGACGATTATGAAATGATACAGGATGGTGACCGCATCTGCGTCGGCATATCGGGCGGCAAGGACTCGCTCGCGCTTTTGGCGGGACTTGCGGGTTTGCGCTATTTTTACCCCAAAAAGTTTGAGCTTGTGGCCCTCACCGTCGATATGGGCTTTGACGGGGTGGATTATGCCGGGATCGAGGCACTCTGCCGCGAGCTGGACGTCCCCTACCACGTCAAAAAAACAGAGATTGCCCAGATCATTTTTGACATCCGCAAGGAAAAGAACCCTTGCTCGCTTTGCGCCAAGATGCGCCGCGGCGTGCTGCACAGCACCGCCAAGGAGCTGGGGTGCAACAAAATCGCCTTCGGACACCACTTCGACGACGTGGTGGAGACCTTTATGCTGAACCTGTTTCACGAGGGACGTATCGGCTGTTTTCAGCCCGTGACCTACCTTTCACGCGCGGATATCACCCTCATCCGACCGCTTGTTTACATGCCGGAAAAGGACGTGCGCTACTTCGCCAACCGCGAAAAGCTCCCCGTGGTGAAATCCCCCTGCCCCGCCGACGGTCACACCGAGCGCGAGGAGATGAAAAAGCTGCTTGACACGCTGGAGCGTCAGCACAAGGGACTGCGCCACCGCATCTTCGGCGCGATCGCACGCGGCGAGGTGGACGGTTTTAAATTGGTGTAAAGATAAGTATGCGGGGAAAACTTTTGACAAAAGTTTTCCCCGCACCCCTTTCAAAACCTTTCAAGCAGTTTATAAAGGCGCATACAATATGCGCCGATTTTAAGAAAGGCCAAGCGCCTTTCTTTTTTATTTGGTAACAAAAAAGGCACCCCGTAGGGTGCCTTTTTTTGTCAAAGCGAATGCTTTATTACGGATTTTGCGCGGTCAGATAGTTCAGATAGCTCTGCAAGCTGTCCCACTCGCACACGTATGCGGTCGCACTGCTGGAGGCGTAATGATAATCATTCCAAAGTCCCGAGCTTGCGTACATATGCATACAGGTTTCCGGCAGGTTCTGATAGTTATTGGGCTCGCCGCCGTCCCAGTGGGTATAGCTCATTTCTTCGCCCGTGATCCACACCCAGGTGTAGAAGTTACCGCCCTCTTTGATCACCGACTCGCGACAGCCGCCAAGCCAAGTGGAGCCGCCGTGGTTGGTTACGATCTTTCTGAGTGCCTCATTTTCCTCGGCAGAGGTAATGGTGGCAAGGTGCCCGTACATCATAGCGCAGTTTTCATACGCCACCTGCCAGTTCACTCTTTGCTGAAGGACCTGATAATAATGACCGTTATAGGTCGTATGAAGCGCGGATTTCGGGAAGCCGAGTGCATCCACGGAAATGTCGCTTTCCTCCACCTCACCGTCCGAGGTCAGGTTGATGACACGGTAGTCGCTACCGGTGCTTGCCTGCACCGCCACGGTGGATTCCGTCACGCGGACCGTCTTTTCATCGTAAATTCTGCCCGTGATCGAGCCGATATATACATCTTTATAAATAGTGATCTCCGTCACCGTACCAAGCGAGATCGTCACGTCGGTATCGATCTCACCGAACATACCGCCCACGTAAGAGCCGGCCACGTCCACGCCGCTGGTGTCAAGACCGCTGACGGTGCTGTTGCTGACGTTCACACTGCTGCCGCCCGCGTAGCCCGCAAAGCCGCCTGCCGAGCCGGGATTGTCACCGAACAAGCTCAGATCAGTGCGGAAGATCTGAATGCCGGAGAAGTCGATGGGAAGCAGGAAGTTGCCCCAACCGATCATACCGCCGATATAGCCGACGCCGGTAACAGAGGAATCCGAAATGGTGATGCCGCTGTAGCTGTCACCGATCAGCTTGCCTGCCAGCACGCCTGCCGCGGTGGTCTCAGAATTGACGGTGACGTTTTGCAGCGTCAGATCCTTAGTGGAGGGCAGCTCGTCAAACAAGCCCACGCTCTCGAAATACTCGTCTACGTAAATATAATTAAGGATAACGTTGGTGATCGTTTTATCGTTGCCGTCAAAGCTCTTGAAGCCACCGAAGTGAATCGGCTCGGTCAGCACCTCGCCGCCGAAGTCCATATCGTTGCCAAGCACGATCTCCCATTCCTCGGGTCTGTAATACGGATGCGCCACCATATCGTCATAGATCTGACCGATGTACTTCAACGCCTCGACCGTGTTGACCGTGATCTTCTTGTTGACGCTGTCCACGACGTAGCCCTCGGGCGCGAAGCGCCAGATCGGCTTTGCCCACACGGGCGTGACGCCTGCATCGTACAGATGGTTGAAGCTGTCCGATTCATAGGTGTTCTGGGTCGCGTATAGATCCACGGCCAGTCTGACACTGGGAGCGGGTTGTCCGCTGTTCTTATCGTGGTTTGCCTGCTCGCTGGTCACGTAGGTGGGCATATACACGATCATGGCAAGGCGGATCGCCTCCGTGTCGGGATGCATTGTGCCGTATCTCAGCTGCTCCTCCGTCAGGCCCATGTTTCTGTTTTCAATCAGTCGCATGGCGGTGTCGCGGTCGGCGATCTCGCCGTCCTTCTCTACGTCATACTCGATGATCGCATAGACCAGATAATCGGAAAGATAGAAGCTGGAGCCGTCCTTGCGATAGCCTTCCACCTCCTCTGCGGGATAGACCGCAAACAGGTAGTTGAAGGAAAGACTGCCAAGGTTTTCGATCTCCAGGTACGCGATGCTGACGTAGCCGGGCTCCCACAATGCCTCGGGATCCAGCAGTACCGCATCCGTGGCATCCTGAAATTCCCCGTCATCCGCGTTCCAATAGTTCATGGCAACGTCCAGATTACCGGAAATGATCCTGTTGACGCCCGTGGTGAGCGACGCGGTGAAGTAGGCAAAGGTCGTTCCCACAAACGCGGCAACCGTTAAAAGACAGCAAAGCAATGCCGACAACAACGATGCTTTTATGCTTGACCTCTTTTTCATGCTTTTTTCTCCTCGAAATTTATGCAAAATAAAGCTAAAATTCAAATAAAGCGGATACTTAGCCATATTATAACATATATATAATAATTTTGCAATAGTTTTGATGAGAAAAATTCAAAAAGTCAAGTTCCTGCGCACCGTGTTGGCACGCCCTCCCACCTGTGCAAAAGCTTTTAGGGGAGGGTGCGGGAGGCCCCTTTGGGCAAAAGGGGCCTCCCGTCTCATCCATCCTTTAATACAACCCCTTTTTTCCACACAAGCGGCGGTGCAAGAGGTGCAGCCAGCCGACGGGCAGCACGCAAAGCGACAAAAGCAGCGTGAAAGCAAGCTCACGCGGCGTGAGCGGCATCGTGCGCAACACAGCGCCGCCGAGATACACAAAGGCGATCTGCACGGCGGCGACCGCCAGCATGATCAAAAGAAAAACGCGATTGCGCAAAAGCCCCTTCGACATCCGCACGCGGTCGGTACGCGCGTTGAAGCAGTTGAGCACCGAGGCAAAGATAAAAAGGGCGAAAAAGGCGGTCAGATGGCACAGATCTCCCGCGCTCTCGCGGTAAAAGCCGCGCACCCACGGCGATTTGAGGAAAAAGACGGAAAGCCCCACGGTAAAGCAGGTCAGAATGGCGATCCGCGCGGCCAGCTCGCGCGTGAGGATCTGCGCCCCGCGCCCCACGGGCGGCTCCTTCATGTAATGCGCCATCGGTGCCTCCCCCGCAAAGGCAAGCCCGCCCAAGGTATCCATGATCAGATTGATCCAAAGCATCTGCACCACCGTCACGGGTGCCTCCACCCCGATGAAAGGCCCGATCAGCGAGATGCCGACCGCGCAAAAGTTCATAATAAGCTGTAACGTGATGAACTTTCGGATACTTTTGAAGATGGTGCGACCGTACAGCACCGCACGAGAGACCGAGGCAAGATTATCATCCAGAATGACGATATCCCCCGCCTCGCGCGCGACCTGCGTGCCGCTCCCCATGGCAAAGCCCACGTCCGCGTGGGAGAGCGCGGGGGCGTCGTTGATCCCGTCCCCCGTCATGCCGACCACCATCCCCCGCTCCCCCGCAAGGCGCACCAAGCGGCTTTTGTCGCTCGGCATGGCGCGTGCGACGATGGCAAGGCGGGGCAACAGCGCGCCAAGCGCCGCATCGTCAAGCGCCGCCATCTGCTCCCCCGTCAGCACCGCGCTCCCCTCCTGCAGGATGCCGCAGCCCCCCGCAATGGCACGCGCCGTTTCGGGACTATCCCCCGTTACCATCACCACCTGCACCCCCGCCCCCTGCAACGTGTTCACCGCCTCGCGCGCATCGGGGCGAAGGGGATCCGCAAAAAAGAGGGCGCAAAGCAACGTCAGCTCACCAAAGCGCCCACCCGTCGGCAGCTTTTCTCCCCGACAAAGCAGCAGCACGCGCTCCCCCCTCGCACTGCGTGCACGAACCTCCTCACGGAAGGCGTATGCGTGAAAAACATGCGGTTTTCCCATACCGTCCAGGCACTTTTTGACGTGAGGCAACAATTTTTCAGGGGCTCCCGTTACAAAAACCTCGCCCGTTTGCAGGGCGCTTGCCGCCCATTTTTGCGTGCTGTCAAAGGGGATGCGGGCATGCACGGCGAAGCTTTGCGCGGGGGAGTCGGGGAAGGCGGAAAGGAGCGCGCGATCCGTGCTGTTGCCGCCAAGGATGGCGGTGCGCCCCTCCCGCATGCCGCGCGTGGCGGCAGAGGAGGCGTGCGCCGCCAGCGAGATCTGCTCATACAGCACGGGGGTCCCCCGCTGCAGGGCGCGCATCCCCCGAAACTCCCCCGTGGCGCAAAGGACGGAGGAAAGCGTCAGCTTTCCCGTGGTCAGCGTTCCCGTTTTATCGGTGAACAAAATATTCATGCTGCCCGCCGCCTCCACGCCCTCCGGCTTGCGCACAAGCACCTGATCGCGCACCATGCGGCGCATATTGGCGGAAAGCACCACCGCGATCATCATGGGCAACCCCTCCGGCACGGCGACCACCACCACCGTGAGCGCCAGCGTCAGCGCGTGCAGCAAAAGCTCGCCCAAAAGCGGCAAATTCCGCACACGTGCAAGGATTTCCGCGACACAAAAGCCGCTTTCCACCACCAAAGCGTGAAACAAAAAAGCCATGGCGCACACGGCGGCGGCCACGTAACCGATGCGGCTGATCTGTCGCGCCAGATGCGAAAGGCGCCGCTTGAGCGGGCTATCCTGCTCACTTTTTTGCAGCTCCCCCGAAATGCCGCCAAGGCAGGTCGCATCCCCCACGTGGGTGACCCGCATCTCCCCCATACCGGAGTGCACCGCGCACCCCGCCAGCATGGCAGAGACGGCCTGCGGGCCGCGTTCCTGCGTCCGCTCGCCCGCGTGCTTTTCCACCTCGCGGCTCTCCCCCGTAAGGGCGGATTGATCCACCGTGAAAAAACCGCGCAAAACCACTCCGTCTGCGGGGATCTTCTCCCCCGCGCCCAGTAAAACAACGTCCCCGACCACAAGCTCGCGCACGTCGATCTCCTGCACCCGCCCCTCTCGTCGCACGCGGCATTTTTCCGCGCCGCAGCTTTCAAACAGACGCGAAAAAGCGTTCTCGCTGCGATATTCTGACAAGGTAGAGATCAGCGTGGCCAGCACCACCGAAACGGCAATGCCCGCCGTCTCGATCCAGTCGGGGTCGCGAAAAAGAAGCAGCAAATGCAACGCCAGTGCAAAAAGCAAGACACGAATGACGGGATCCCCTAAATTTTTCCAAAAAAAGCGCCAGAAGCCGGGGCGCGCGGCCTTGCTGTATACGTTCGCACCGTGCAGAAGGCGCGAGCTCTCCACCTCCCCCGCACTCAGCCCTTTTTCCATTGAAATTTCGCCTTTTCTCATACCGTTATCCCCTCTTTTACTTCTATTTGCTCTAAATTCTATGAAGAGGGAGACAAAAAAAGAACGCGCCTGCACAGAACGTAAAAAGCCATCCTTTTTGAAGGATGGCTTTTTACTGCAGCTTGCGCGGATATTCTACCAGACCGCACAAGTAATCTATGGAAACATTGTAATAGCGTGCCAACGTCTTGTAATGCTCGATGGGCATTTGCCATTGTCCGCTCTCCCAGCGCGCATACTGTTGCTGGCGGGTACCTAATATCTCCGCGATCTGCGTTTGAGTTTTATCGTGATCCTCGCGCATGTCACGCAATCTTTGGTGAAATAACATAAGGATGTCCTCCTATCTTTTGTGCAGTAAGCCGATTATATCATACAACATGTATGTTGTGCTTGACTTTACATCACACATGGTGTATAATTATATCGCTAACAACATATGCGTTGTAGGAGGAGCGTTATGAAAGACACACTACGCCGTTTGTGGCAAGGAAAAATCACCCCATGGGAAAGCTTTGGGAGGAATGCAGAATATCAAGAACGTTTTCGGCGCTTGTTAAAGGAAGAGGAAAAGCTTTTCCAGCAACTGGACGCCGATGGAAAAGAGCTTTTCGAGAGATGCGATAAACTCCGTTCAAGTCTTGACAGCGCCGGAGAGGAAGAAGTTTTTATATTGGGCTTTCGGCTGGGCGTGCGCCTTTTGTTGGAGGCACTTTGCGAGGATTGATCAAAATCATAACCACCCGTCAAACGGGTGGTTTGCACTAGGGCTAAAAGCCCACTACTACCGGCCAGCGGCGTGGGGCCGCTGGCTTTTGCTTTACAAAAGCACATGGCGCAAATTGCCTTCCCCTGCG
>SVSG01000011.1 GCA_015064415.1 Oscillospiraceae bacterium
CCCTATGACATTTTCATTTGCTATAAAGACAGTGATCTTGCAAACGGAATTGAGCGCACCCAAGACAGCATTGCAGCGCAAGAACTCTATATCCACCTTATTGAGCAAGAAGAAGTAACTCTGTTATATAATTAAACTCAAAACTTATTAAAAAGGTGTATTATGTACGAACTAAAAACCTGCTCTGTTTGCGGAGCTACAGAACTTAAAAGAATAGGTGTCGAAGAAAAAGACGGACAGGTATTTGGTATCTACAAATGTCCTTCATGCGACACGCAATTATCAGCTTACGATAAGTTTCTAAAAACAGTTAAGAAAGCAACACCTGTTGTCCCTCAACCCGAAGCAGCAGAAGAAAAAATCACTTCTTCTACTGAAGAAACTCCTCGTCACACAGCAGTCGTTAATATTGCTGCCGATGTCTATAAAAAGGCAATCGGCAGCACCATAGAACTTGTTGCTCAAATGGGGGAAATGTCTGCCCAAGGCACAGGAACGGTGATCTCGGATAGCGGTTATTTCATCACTAATGCTCACGTGGTTGCAGAGCTCGAACAAAACAGACGCGCTGTTGTGAATTTCTGCGACAATGTCTTCGGCGAAAACGAAAAACACTACCGCTTCGTTGCAGATCTTGTGTACGTTGATCCTTCTTGTGATCTGGCCCTCTTAAAGACCGATCCCGACAAATCCTTGAAGCCCGTTGAATTCTGCTATGCAGAAGCATTCCCCGGCGAAGATGTCTATGCGATTGGAAACAGCAAAGGCGAAGGATTGTGTATCGTCGAAGGTATCGTAAGCGATATACATAGAAGCATTGGCGGTAGAGATCACATTATGATTTCCGCGCCTGTCACCCAAGGAAATTCCGGCGGCCCCGTATTCAACAGCGAAGGAAAATTCATTGGAATTGTGAGAGGCGGACACGCCGACGTTAGCGCAATGAACTACGTTATCCCGATAAAGACCATTGTTGACTTTTTGCAGGATGCCAAAGACAAGGAAGGCTGTATTCTTTAAAAAAACAAGTACAATCCTCACGAACGGTTATTACATCGTTCGCGGGGATTGTCTTTTTTTATTCATATCTAATAAATTCTACAACGCTTGCATTTTCGTTGCATAACCTATTAGAAGTGGTAAATCAAGAACTTGAGGGTGGTTTCACGGATGCCGTAATCTGTGAGCAAAGCACCGTCGTGCTTGGTGCGACGCCTATTTGCGGCAGTATCTAAGGGGGATTTTATGAGTGAATATTATGATTTGAAGCAACGGCCTTTTGCCATTACGCAAAGCGTTTTGCACTCGGAAAACCGCGCTGAAACCGAGGAGGAGATCGTAAACCAGCTTTATAAGATTTTTGCCAAGTAAGTGTAAGCAGGCGATCAAATTTTAACAGAAAGGGGGTGAAACCATATGATCGTGCTTTATGCCAGAAAGTCGGTGGAAAATCTGCAGAGCGTTTCCTGTGAGACCCAGATTCAGTATTGCAAGGCGATGATTCGTCCCGAAGAGCGGGATGAAGAAGTCGTAACGTTAGTGGATAACGGGTTCTCGGGTGGCAATACCGACCGCGCGGGGTATCAGCAGCTTTTGCAATTTGTCAGACTTGGCAAAGTATCTCGCGTAATCGTGTACCGCTTAGACAGAATCAGCCGCTCGCTCGCGGACTTTGTTTCCTTTTTGAGTGAGCTGAAGGCGCACAACGTGTCATTTACGTCCTCACAAGAGGCGTTCGACACCTCCAGCCCTTACGGCTCGTTGGTCTGTCAAATATTGGCTGTATTCGCAGAATTTGAGCGGAACAGCATTATAGAACGTGTAAAGCAGGCATACCAACACCGCTCAGAGCTTGCCTTCTACATGGGCGGGCGGCGACCGTATGGTTTCACTCTTGTTGACACCGTGATCCGCGGCATCAAAACTAAGATGCTGCAACCCGACGAGAGGGAGATGGCCTACGTCCGTCAGATGTTTGACCTCTATTCCGTGGCGGGCGTTTCTCTTCGACGGGCGATGGATAACCTGATCAAAGAGAACGCCCCCGCTACCGAGGGTGGTTGGTCTACGGCAAAAATATCCGCCATTCTTCGCAATCCCATCTACGTGCAAGCAGATGCTAAGATCTACGAATATTTCGCATCGATGAATACGAAAATCGTCGGTAGCCCGGCAGATTTTGACGGCACACACGGCTTGCAGTTATACGGTAAAACCATGCACGAAGCTGAGGATTGGTCGGACATTAAGGCAGTCTTGATGCAACACGAAGGCGTGATTCCGTCTGAGGTTTGGCTTGCATGCCAGCGCAAGCTTGCCAAAAACAAGCAAATTAATAAGTCGATGAGCAACCAGACCTCTTGGTTGGGTGGCAGAGTTATATGCGCCCAATGCGGCAAAAAAATGACCGTCACGCGCGGTGGCAAGCGTGTTGACGGCACTTCGTTGCGATATTTTAACTGCGTAGGACGCGCAAATCGGGCTTGCAAGGGCTCGAAAGCTACGATCTATGCCGACAGCTTGGAACAGATGGTTTCCGCGCTTGTTGCAGAGAAATTGGCTGCTTTAAAGAATTACCGCCGGCAGGTTTCCAACGAGAATGGAGCCAAGATCAATCAGCTAAGGTGCAAGCTTGTCGAAAATCGCACCGCGCAAGATAAGTTGGCGATGCTGGTGATGACGGACGGCTTGGAGGCTGATATGCTGTCTGTGCTCAATGAAAAAGCGAAGCAGTTGGCTGCAGAGCGTCGCAAGCTGACAGAGAAAATCGAGGCTTTGGAAGCCACAGAGCAAGAAATCGTCAATGTGTTGGATTTCGGCAAAGCGTGGGAGAAAGCTACATATGACGAGAAGAAAGCTGTCGTGGGTGTACTAATTGATAAGCTGCTGGTCGCCGAGGACGGTAGCATAGAAGTTGTGTGGAATATTTGATAAATTAACATCACGATGTTATTTTTCCGTTGACAAATTGACATCGTGATGTTATAATAATAGCAAGGAAGGTGACACTATGAAAAAGGAATTGATTATTTATCACGGTTCGGAAAATATTATCGAGGTGCCCGAACACGGCAAGGGAAAGCCCTATAATGATTACGGACTTGGCTTTTATTGTACTGAGTACGTGGATCTTGCGAAGGAATGGGCGTGCGATGATAAGCACGGCGGCTATGCCAATAAATACGTTTTGAATATGAACGGATTAAAAGTGCTCGATCTCAATGGCAAGGATTTTTGCATTATCCACTGGATATCCGTGCTTTTGAAAAACAGAAGGTTCACCATAGACAACGATTTTGGGCAAAGCGCGAAAGAATACATTTTGGAAAACTTTCCCGTTGACACAGAAGGGTATGACGTGATCAAGGGCTACCGCGCGGACGATTCTTATTTTTCCTACGCGAGAGATTTCCTTCAGAACGGCATTTCCGTCGGGCGTTTGTCTCAGGTGATGAAGCTGGGCAATCTTGGAAACCAGATCGTGCTGATCTCACCTAAGGCGTTTGAGCAAATCAAATTCGTCGGCTACGAGGAAGCGCCGCAGGAGGTGCATTTCCCGCTTCGAAAGAAGAGGGACGAATTGGCGAGATTGTCGTATCTGTCCGACAAAAAGGGCGGTGCCTTTGATCCCAACGATATTTTGATGATCGATATTATGAGAGGAGCGATAAAAGCGGATGATCCACGCCTACAGTGAGCTATATTTGAACACCGTTATGCACAATCTTGCCGCGCTGTTTGATATTGCCATCAACGCCGAGGGGCTCGATACAGATGCCTTTGCGGACAAGTTTTCCGATTCGGAAATTGCAAGTGGGATCGAAGCGGGCGTGCCGGATATGCTGGCGGGGAAATCTGCCACCGAAATGCTGACGATCATTCTCGGGCGAGAGGTGGATTACACCCTTGTACCCGTAGATCGCACTCCGGAATATTGGGCCGGATGGGTGTTGGCGAAGGCGCAATGGTATTTGAATAAGCCCTTCAAGGAGATCCTTTCCGTGATGCCGTTCAGCGAGATCGTGGCAATGTATTACCCTTATCACGAAGCGGACGAAATGAAAACCGTGGAAAAGATTAAAGCGTGTTTCCCATCCGTGTCAACCTTGAAGATAATTCGCCAAAAAAGAAAACTGACACAAGAGCAGCTTGCCATGCTGAGCGGAGTGAACGTGCGCTCGATTAGGTCTTACGAGCAGGGCGACAATGACATTGCGAAAGCACAGGGCGATACGTTGCAAATGCTTGCCAAAGCATTGGATTGTTCCATCGAGGAGCTACTGCAATAACACCCGTTTGAAAGAGCCATTTCGCCGACGCCCTGCGCATCGCGCAGGATAGGATGGACAGCAAGAACTTTTACGCCTACAACCCCGCGTTTGACAAGGCACGCGGCGTGTTCCGTAAAGGGAAATAAGTACCGTAACGGTATCAAAAAACACCGAGGATCTTCCTCGGTGTTTTTTTGTGTTATTTATGCTTTTTTTTCGCCAGGTGCATGAACTGCAAGCCCATCAGGATCTGGCCCATCGTCCAGCCGGTCTCGATGCAGCAGGGGGCCCAGCCCACGTCGTGCGGAACGCCGTGCGCCTCGCCGTGCTTCATATCAAACGCGCGCGACCACGCGCCGTCAAGCAGCGTGTCCTCGCTGTGGATCTGACAGGACAAGAGGAAGGAGGCGATGTCGCACCATAGCGCGCGGAAGCGCTCCTCGCCCGTTGTGAGATAGGCGTGCGCAAACGCCAGCGGCAGCCAGTTGTTGGAGTAAAGCAGGTCTGCCACGGGGTCGCCGTTGTTGGCAAGCAGGGCGCACTCGCCCGTGTGATTGCGCGCACACTTGGCCTGATAGCCCGTGTCCCACTCGGCATAGCCGCCGCGTGTGTGACGGCGCAGGGCAAGATTTTCCAGCACCGTATCCAGCCATTTGCGGTATTCCGCCTTGCCCGTTACCTCACAGAGGATGGAAAGGGGAAGCACCAGACGGCAATTTTCCTCGGTCTCGCTTGTCTCGCGCAGGGTGTTCGGGTAGGTCGCCATGATCGAGCAAAGCCCCTTCTCGCCGACCTCTAAAAAGCGCTTGTCCGCGCCCGCACGATAGGCAAGCAACAGCATTGCCAGATAGTAGGCGTTGTGGTGTGCGCAGGGAATGCCCACGCCCGCTTTTTTCAGCTCCGCGCGCTTGTTGTCATCCAAACGGCACCAATCCGTACGGGAGACGCGCAAGCCGTCCTCGCCCGTGGTGTCCATCAGGTAGGTAAGTCCTGCCTTGATCTCGTCAAAATAGGGCACCTCGCCGTTGATGTACTGTTGCATCAAAAGCGGCTGTACCGCGCGCGCCACGTCATCCTGATAGCAGGTCTCCCACGCGACCTCGCTCCAGCGGATCATGCCCTTGTGCGCGCCCTCCTTTTCCTGCATCCAGTCAAAGCAGAATTTGAACAGCGCGTCGGCGGTTTTTTTGCTTTCCGTGTTGCCGCGCAAAAGCGCATCGTAAAGGAAGATGCCGCCCGTTTCCGCGGTGCAGTCGGTACGAATGTCATTGCGGCGTTTTTGCGTACCGTCTATGGCCTTAATGTGGTGCGAGAAGCCCTCGAAGGCGCCCGCGCTGCCGCCGTTTTTCAGCATACCCGCGCGCTTAAACCACTCGATGCCGCGTGTGACGGCCGCGTCGGTATCGGAGGCGCAGGTGACCTTTGTTTGCTTATAGGTGCAAACAGGTGCTTGGAATGCGGGCGTGACCTTTTCGCCCGAGAGGAAGGAAATAATTTCTGTAATCAGGGATTGCCAATAGCTTGTCGGCACCAGTCGCGCGCGACGGAAGTTGCAAAGGCGGAAGGCGCAAAGCAGGGTGTTATCGGAAAGCCACCACAGCGCCCAGATGCCCTTTTCCAGCTCCTCCTCGCTCATGTCGATCTGATCGTGCGCGCAAACGTAGTTGTGGCAGGTGAGGATGGGTGCCTTCGCGTGATTGCGGAAGGCGTAGGTGATGCAATCGTTGTTGTGATCGTCCAATACCGCGCCCGCGGGCAAGTTCTCCACGGGGAAATCGGCGGGGTTGTAGACAAGGCGGTGGTGCGTGGTCTCGGTGATACTGTTTTGCACGCTGCCGCCGATCGCCTCCACGTACTCCGCGAACACGGGCTTGCCCATGTGGCGCATTTTTTCGATACAAGCGCGCACGGGAGAGGGATAGGTGATCGAGATCTGCTCGTTGCCGCCAAGCAGGCACAGCGCGTCAAATTCCGCCGCATCAAAGGGTTTGTCGGGCGCGCGCAGCTCGGAGCCCTTGCATGTGGCAAGGATCAGATCGGAAAGATCACTCGGCTTGGTCGATAAAATGAGGATACGGTTCATCTTTTACCTCTCAGAGCTTGACGGTTTCGCCCGTGTGGCGGGAGCGCTCGGCGGCAAAGCCGATATAGTGGCTTTGCATCGACACGGCAAGCGTGGTGACGTTCGGGTTCTCCTTGCCCTCGTAGCACTCCAGCACGGAGCGCAGAAGGTGATAGTCGCCGCCGCCGTGATAGCCGCTGACGGCGTTGATCTCGTCGTTGAGGTCAATGTCATAGCTCTCGCCGCCGAAAATGCGGCAATGCAGCACGTTTTCCATCATATTGCCGTAGATCTCGCCCTGCTCGCCGTGCAGATGGATCTCGCGATAGCATTTGTCGGAGAAGGCGGTCATCGTCAGGTGCGCGGTGGTGCCGTTTGCAAACAGCATATTGACGACCTGGTGATCCACCACGTCATTGTCCAGCTTGAAGGCGCAGATGCCCCAGCGCGAGGTCTCCAGCTCCTTTGCCATCGTCTCGGCGGTGGCGTTGGGCATCACCACGTGGCAGGCCCAGTTCGGCTTGCCGCGCTCGATGATCTTTTGCACGTAGTGCTTTTTCGCGCTGTAAGCACAGCTGTCCTGCAGGTCGCAGAACATGCAGCGCTCTGCCGCGCCCTCGGGCGCGTTTTCGGGGGTGAAATAGCGCAGAGAGCCAAAGGAGCTCACCGCGGTGCATTTATCGTTCACGAACCAGGAAATGAGGTCAAGATCGTGACAGCACTTGGAGATCAGCATCGGCGTTGCAAGATCCTCTCGGCGGGTGTTGCCGCGCACGTAGCTGTGCGCCTGATGCTCGTAGCCCACGTTTTCCGTCAGATTGATGGTAGAGATGCGGCCGTATTTTCCCGTGTCCAACTCTTTTTTGAGCACCGAGAAAAAGGGCGCATAGCGCAGCACGTGGCACACGAACACGCGGCGTCCCAAGCGCTCGGCGGTCTCTTCGATCTCGCGGCATTCCTCGGCGGATCTTGCGATCGGCTTTTCCAGAATGAGGTCATAGCCAAGCGTGAGCGCGCGGATGGCTTGACGGATGTGAAATCTGTCCCAGGTGGCGATAATGAGAATGTCGGAGAGCTTGCCCGCCGCAAAAAAAGCGTCCTCGTCCGCATAAAGTGCGCTTGCCTCCAGACCGCAAAGCGCCGCCGCGTTGGCGCGTTTTTCTTCGTTTTCATCACAAACGGCAAGCACGCGCTCGCCCATTTCCGTGAGGATGGCGGCATAGGTCATGCCGCGGTTTCCGTAACCGATCAGAGAAAAAGTTGGCATATAAAAAACCTCCGAGTTTTGATGCCCCCATTATACCACACGCGCCCGCGCGCGGTCAATGACGGATTTATTTTAAAACATTACAATTTTTGCGCGCGCTGACGGCGGCGCATTTTCATCCAGTTGTAAAAGCTGTAAAGATCGTTGACAAGAAAGACCGCAAAGCAGATCACCATAGAAAAATACGCGGGCTCGCGGATGGCGACCAGCGTCCACATCACGATCAGCACCACGTCGTTGAGGGCGTAGGCAAGCGCAAAGTAGGGGATGCGCAAAAAAGTGAGCGAGGCCGCAAAAAAGCTGGTGGTGACCGAGAGCGTGCTGATCATCAGATTTTGCGTGTCAAGGGCGCCGAGCAGAAAGTAAAGCCCCACGCTGACAATGCCGCTGAGCGGCACCAAAACAGCCATGTGCAGGGGGCGCAGGACGGCGATCTGCACCTCGGTGGTCTCACGGTAAGGGTGACGAAGCCAGGAGATCAGCGCAAACACCGCCATCGGCAAGGACATGCCAAGATAGGTGATCATTTCGCCGAAATAGCGTTGCTCGAAGGACACGATGCCGTAAAGCGTAGCGAAAATGACCATCAGGATCTGCCCCTGCCACGAGCCCTTTGCGATGAAGATCAGCGACGTCACGCCGATCAGCGAGGCGATCAGAGAGAGCACGTGGAACTCGGGCGAGAGCAACGTGCAAATAAGCACCCCCACAAGCGAGGAGAGCCACAGCCCCCATTCGAATTTTGTCAGCGTGGAAAAGAATTGAAAGAATTTCATAATACCCCCGAAAAAAGCACCCGCTCCGACACATCTTCCAAGACCTAACGATGTGCGAAACGGGTGCTTGCACCCACCGCCCGGTGGCGGCGTTTGTTCTGCTTTTATTATAGCATCAAGCGCGCTTTTTGTCAAGTATTATGCCAAAAGCCAGGCAAGATCAAAGGTGCAAAGGTGGCACTTGGCACCATAGTCCTCTTCGTAAAGCAGGTAGATGCGCGCGGCGCTCTCGGCATTGATCTCCACGTACCCGCCGCGCTCGGCGTCGATCAGCTTGTGGGCAAACCAGTGAAGCCCCCCGTCGCGGCTCAGATGCACCGTGACGTTTTTGCGCTCGTCGTTGTGGACACAGTTGGCAAACAGCAAGATCTGCTCACCGTTCTCGCCCTTTACCGTGGTGAGCGAGCCGAAGCAACGCGCATCGGTCAGCGCGTAATCGGGCGCAAGGCCCTCCCACGTGTTGCCGCCATTTTTGCTGTAGGCGCGCGAGCGATAGCTTGCCTGCGAGCGGATGTTGAGGTAAACGCGTCCGTCCGCAAGCTCGGCGGCGGCGGTCTCATTGGGGGAGACGACCTCGGCCGTGCTCCAGATCCACTCACCAAGCGACCACGTTTCACCGCTATCGTGGCTTTGGAATGTTGTCACCACGGAGGGGCCGTGCTTGCGCGTGGGCTGACCGTAAATGCGCGGTACCAGCCAAACGGGTACCAGCAGCGTGCCGTCCGCAAGGCAGATGCCGTGCCCCGGGCCCAGCGCAAAGCAGGTGCGCTCGTCGGGGGCGGTGAAGGGCGTGATGTCGATCGCGTCGCTCCACGTGATGCCGTCATCGTCCGAGAAGCGGCGCAGGACGCGCCCGCCCCTTGTGCCGTAGCATTCGCAGTACAGAAAATGGATGCGCCCGTTTTGATCCTGCATCATCACGGGGTTGTTCACCGTGGGAAGCGCCTCGGTGCCGCAGGCAAGTGGGAAAAAGTCGGAAAAGCTTTTTCCCCCGTCCGTCGAGCGCTGGCAGAGAATATCCATCAGCGCCCAGTCCTCGGCGGTGCGGCGGGATTCGTTGTAGGCAAGAAGCGTACCCTTTTTCGTCACAAGCAAGCCGGGGATGCGGTGCTTTTCGTAGGCTTCGCCACCGCACCACAGCTCTTTTCTTTCAAAATATGCGCTCATCACGATCAAAGCAGGGGCATGACGCGCTCGGCGATCTCACGCTTGCCCTCCTCGCTGATGGGAGCGAAGGGACGGCGGCAGTCACCAAAGGCAAGACCCTTCTGGTTGAGGACCTCCTTCTCTGCGGCCATGACGCCGTGCTTGATGAAGATGTTGATGATGAAGTTGACCTCCTTCTGGACGGCCTGCGCCTCAGCCATCTTGCCTTGTTCAAACAGCTTCTTGATCTTGACGTACTTGTCCACCATGCAGTTGTAGGTGGAGCCGATGCCGCCGTCAGCGCCCATCGAAAGGCCTGCAAGGAAGGTCTCGTCATAGCCGTTGTAGATGACCTTGTTCGGGAACGCGGTCTTGATCTGCTCCATGAGGAAGTAGTCGTTTGCGGTGTACTTGACGCCGGCAAAACGGTCGTCGGTGAGGAATTTTTCAAAGGCGGCGGCACCCAGCGCTACACCCGAAAGGGCGGGGATGTGGTATACGATCATGGGAAGGGAGACCTCGTTCACGATGTCAAAATAGTAGTTGGTGATCTGCTCGGCGCCGAACTTGTAGTAGAAGGGCGCGACAGAGGAGATGGCATCGTAGCCGAGCTTCTCGCAAAGCTTGGCGTACTCGATCGCCTGGTCGGTGGAGATGGCGCCGATCTGTGCAAGCAGGGTGCATTTGCCCTTGGCCTCAGCGGCGACAAGCTCGTAGATGTACTTGCGCTCTGCCTCGGTCAAGAGGAAGGACTCGGCGGTGGAGCCGTTGACGTAGAAGCCGGTAGCGCCTGCGGCGATGTTCTGGTGAATGTGGTCGACAAGGGCCTTTTCGTTGATCTTGCCGTTCTGATCGAAGGGAGTGAGAAGCGCGGTATAGATGCCGCTGAATTTAACGTCTGCCATAATGCAATTTCCTTTCTTTGACGGCCGTGGCCGTTTTTCCTCCTTATTTTATCACAGTTTTCATAGCAATAAAAGCAAAATATTGCATAAAATCTGTTTTATATTGACTTTTTGGGCAAGTCGTGCTATAATGCCGATAATAGATAGGGAAGGAGGCGCGCTGTGAAGGTCAAAATCATTTACCGCGAGCGCGGCAGGGATCCGTATACCGACGTGCCGCATGCGCACGAGAGCGAGTTTGAGCTGATCCACGTGCTGTCGGGAAAGGGCAAGGTGTTTATCGGCGAGCGCGTGCTGCCCTTTTGCGGGGACACCGTGCTTTTGCTGGATGCGGCGGTGCTGCATTACGTGTCACCCGACGCGGACATGCCCTACGTGCGCACCAAGCTGTTGATCGACAAGAGTTTGACGGGCGGGATGGTCGCGCCGCTTTTAGAGGCGGGATACGTATATCGCGTTCCCTCACCGGAGCTTTCCGCCAAGGCGGACCGCGCCCTTGCCGCGCTGAACCGCATGGCTCTGCAGGATGCAAGCTTGCTGGAAATGATGTCACACGTGTTAGAGCTTTTGCACCTTTGCACCGCGCAGATGCAGGAGAAAAAAAGCGAGGAGGGTGGCACCGTGGCCGAGGTGGTCGGGTATATTCACGAGCATCTGGAAACCGGCGTGACGCTTTCCGACGTGGCGGTGGCGCTGCACATCAACAAGCATTATCTGTGCCGCCTTTTCAAGGGGGAGACGGGGCTTACCGTGGGGGAATATATCAATTCCGCGCGCATCGTGCGCGCCAAGCAACTGTTGCGAGACGGCAAGGAGCCGATCGCCTTTGTGGCAAGCGAGTGCGGATATAACGAGCCATCGGTATTCGCCAAAAGCTTTAAAAAAGAAACGGGCATGACGCCCAGCGCATACAGAAATCTGACAAGGAGCTGAACAAATGGAGATCTTGAAACTGTATCCCGCCTGCAAAAATTATATCTGGGGCGGCACGAAATTGCGCGAACGGTATGGCAAAAAGACGGATATGGATCCCGTGGCAGAGTCCTGGGAGCTGTCCTTTCACAAGGACGGCGAAACGCGTCTTTCGGACGGCCGCACACTCTCACAGGCACTGACAAGCGCCGAGCTTGGCACCGCTTGTGCCGATTTCCCGTTCTTCCCGATGCTGATCAAATTCATCGACGCGAAGCAAAATCTTTCCGTGCAGGTGCACCCCTCGGACGAGTACGCGCTTGCAAACGAGCAAAGCTTCGGCAAGACCGAGATGTGGTACGTGGTCGAGGCCGAGGAGGGCGCGGGGCTTTACGTGGGCTTTTCCCGCGACGTCAGCAAAACGGAGTATGAAAATGCCATTGCCAACGGCACGTTGTGCGAGCTGCTTAATTTTTATCCTGTGAAAAAAGGGGAGTGCTACTTCATCCCCGCAGGCACCATCCACGCCATCGGCGCGGGATGCCTGATCTGCGAGATCCAGCAAAACAGCAACCTCACCTACCGCGTGTTCGACTACGGGCGTGTGGGAGCCGACGGTAAGCCGCGTGAGCTGCACGTGGAGAAGGCGCTTCGTGTCACAGACCTCAAAAAGTACGAAAAACTCATACCGTCCGGGGGGCAATTTGGCGAAGAGGTGCTTGGCAGCTGCCGCTATTTCCACGTCACGCGCCATAAGATCCATGGCGAAGCGCAGATCGCAACCGATGCGCGCTCGTTTAAGTGTCTTACCTGTGTTTCGGGCGAAGGAAAGATCGGCACCGCGCAAATTTGCCGCGGTGACAGCTTCCTTGTACCGGCAAACTACGGTACGGTGTCGCTTTTTGGCGACATGGAGCTCATTTGCTCTGAGGTGAAATAACAAAAAGGGCATCGGCTAACTGCCGGTGCCCTGTATCAACAAACGCTCCTCTTCTCATAACTTGTGGCTAAAACAATAGCTATAGTTCACCTTTTCTCATTGGCAAGCCAATGTTTAGAACGCACTATTTGTTACCCACTATTTTAATTCAATAAAATAAAAAATGTGTGTGAGCGTTGAGATACCAAAATTAAAGTTCCTTATTCGTAATATTAAAAATGTACTTTCCTCGGCGCTTGGCATAGAGATAGGTCTGATATGCACCGCCCCAGGCGTGATCGATATAGGCAATTACACAATCGGCTTGCTCCGCCATCCACTTGTTGCGCCGCGATATGGCAAATCTGGGCGGTACGTTCTCAAGCCCCGCGTAAAGGATGCCGTCATAAAGCTCCTGCTTATATGCCAAGTGGTTTTTCTGATATTCCGGTGTGATGTACGGGGTAACGAAGAGCAGCTGTGTGCGGGGGTGTGTTTCTTGAAATTTTCTGCCGCATTTGCGTGCAAAAGCGTCAAATTCACCGTAGCCGCCCAGATAGAGCGCGGCGTCGCCGTCCCCGACCTTCTCTGTCAAAAAAGCAAGAATTTTTCGCTCATCCTCTTCGCTTTCCGTGTAATGCGCGTGACCGCAAAACGTCACGATCATTGTCATCACTCCAAAATAAAAAAGTGCGCCAACCGAAGTCAACGCACCGAAAAACGCAAACCCCGATTGTCGCCAAACAAACCGAATGAAATTACAGCATTTCTGCCATACTCACCCTTAGGGATTTACGTTTTTACCAAATCCTAAAAGTAAGTATGGCTAAAAGAAGGTATATTCATCCCTTTTGGAGAAACTACCGTAATTTCATTATTCAGTTTGTTTGGCATTATCTATCATAACATATTTTGGCGGGTTTGTCAATCGGCAATTTGAAATAATACTTTGCGGCGCGGTGTTGTTTTTGCCAACAATGCGGCTACGTGTCATTCTGAGCGGAGAAAACGCCACCGTGCGGCGTTTTCGAAGTCGAACTGTGAAAAACGCGCCATCGTTGGCGCGCTTTTTCATAGTGGCAAGCGTAGCGCAGACAGAATCTAAGCAGGGAGCTTTCGCAAATCTTTTTTTGCAAGCAAAAGTTACTTTTTGACATTGAATTGCAACGCCTATGCTTAGATCCCGCCCCGGCTTCGCCTTGCGGTTTTCTCGCTTGCTTTGCCGCGCCTCGAAAACTTCGACTCCGTGCCAACGCGATGCGTTGGCACTCCGCTCAGGATGACACAGACGGAATGTTTGATAAACAAACAAAACGGATGTTGTTACCGTCTGTTGACAAGAAGTAACAGCTTTTGATGCCTTCCCTTGTGAGGGAAGGTGGCACGGCAATGCCGTGACGGAAGAGTAGTCTCGTAGCGTAAAGAAATAAGGCATCGGCGAAAGCCGATGCCTGTTTTCGCGTTATGCGCGGGGGTCGATGTGAGAGGGGGAGACGTAGGTGCCGTAGCGGTTGAGACCGCGCGGGCCGGCCTTTTCGAAATACAAGCGCTCGGCGGCAAGCTCCTCGATGCAGTCGATCTCGCCGTCAAGGTACGCGCGCACCTCGCGGATCGCGCTGTCGATGCGCGCCATCAGCGAGCCGTAGCGCATATCCATCACGTCCCAGCCGAAGGGCTTGTAGATCGCCATCCAGTTTTTCATATGGCAAAGGCGCTGCGCGCGCACACGCTCCAAGAGGTCGGGGAGCTCGATTTCGCAAAGACGGGTCAGCGTTTCTCTGTCTCCCGTGCGATAGGCGGCTGTGAGACGCAGGCCCATTTCCGACTTTTTGGCAAGGGTGTGTGCCACCAGATACGCGTACTCAAACATGCTGTCATACGCGCCGTTGCGCCCGATGGCCGCTTTCAGCTTTTCGGCAACCTTTTCGTAATGCGCGTCCAGATGCGCGTCCTCGTAGTTCTTGTCCAGAAGCCCCGTCAGAATATCCTGCCACATCATCACCTTGGAGGTGTTGTAGGAGGAGGGATCGTCCGGCTTTTGCGCCTTCACCCAATCGTTGAGGTCCAGCAGCTCCAGATTTTCAAAGTCCTCTAAGTTGCCGCCCGTGCAGAAGCGGAAGCGGCGAGCGAAATCGTCGCGGTCATACGCGCCCTTATAGGCAAGCTCGGCAAACAGCTGTGCGCCGATCAGCGTGACGCTTGCCAGAGATTCGGTGCCGTTGTCGCCCCAGGTGGTCATAAAGATCTCCTTTACGCCGTGCGCGCGACAGGCGGCAAGGGCGTTCACCGTGGTGTTCAGCGTCTTGGACCAGGCAAGGCCGAAGCCGCGCCAGCTCCACACACCGCCCGCAAAAACCATATGGGGGTCAAGGGCAAGGTGCTGCGCCAGAAGCGTGTCGTACTGAGATCTTTCCAAGTGGTAATAATCCCAGTATACGCATTGCATTTCGGCGGGGCGCATGGCGATCGCCTCGGGGGTGAGACCCTTTTCCAGATTGTAATATTTGCCGTTTCCCGAGGCGCGGAAGAACATATCGTCCCACATCATCGGGGAAAGCCCCAGCTCGCGGACGATCTCCATCACGCGCGCAAGATGCTTTTTCATGATCTCCAGCGGCTTTTCGTGTCCGAAAACGTCCAGATATTGCCCGCGACCGAGATTCCACGCCTCGTCCATGCCGATGTGGATGCGCCTTGTGCGGAAGGGGGTGCTGGCGGCAACCAGCAGGTCGCGCACAAAGTCATAGGTCTCCTCCTTGCCGACAAGCAGGCAAGCGTCATAGTCGCGGATGTCCTTGAAGCAATCCCAATGCAACGCGTCCGGCATATGCGCCAGCGTCTGGATGCAGGGAATCATCTCAATGCCAAGCGAGAAGGCGTAATCGTCCAGCTCACGCAGCTCCTTTTGCGTGTAGGTGGGGCGCATATAGCCGAAGTAGGGGTGACTAGGCACCTCGTAATTGTCCTCGGTATAAAGCATTACGGTATTGAGCCCCATCAGGGCAAGGCGGCGCAAAATGACCTTCAAGGCCTTCACGTTGAAGGCGGCGTTGCCCTGCGACATATCAAACATTGGGCCGTTCATTTCGAAGGCGGGTTGCTCGGTGATGGCAAAGCACGCCTTGCCCGCGCGCAGCTGCTCCACGGCAAGGCCCATGGCGCGGTAGAACTGACACGGCTCGTGGTAGCGGATCTCACCCTTTTGGTTTTCAAGCGAAACACAGAGCGCGGGTGCGTTCTCACGCACGGCGGTGAAGGTGTAACCACCCTTCTCGACGGTCACGTTCAGATCCTTGGCAAGCAGGGAAATGCCCGTTTCAAGCCCCTTGAGGGCGCCTTCAAAAAATAGCTTCATAAAAAACCTCCACAGGTGTCTTTTTCATCATTTTATCAAAAAAATGCGGGAAAGTCAAGTGAAAAAACGGGCATCCGTACGGATGCCCGTTTTTTCTTACAGATTGTAATATTTGTCGAATTCTGCGGGGTGCGGGATCTTGGAAAGCTCGGCGCACTCGGCACGCTTGGTGGCAATGAACTTGGCCAAAAGCTCCTTGGGGAATACGCCTCCCGCGGTGAGGTAATCGTTGTCGGCCTCCAGGGCATCCAGTGCCTCGGGCAGGGAGGTGGGCAGACCCTTGAGCTTTTTCTTTTCCTCCTCGGGCAGGTTGTAAAGGTTGAAGTCATAGGGACCCCAGCCCTCGGCAGCAGGATCGATCTTATTTTTGATGCCGTCCAGACCCGCCATCAGAATGGCGGCGTAGCAGAAGTAGGGGTTGCAGGTCGCATCGGGGTTACGGAGCTCAAAACGGCGCTTGTCGGGGGATTTGGCGTAGGCGGGGATACGGATGACCGCCGAACGGTTAGAGGTCGCGTAGCCCACGGTTACGGGCGCCTCAAAGCCGGGCACCAGACGCTTGAAGGAGTTGGTGCTGGGGTTTGTGATGGCGCAAAGCGACGCGATGTGCTTGAGAAGGCCGCCCATGAAGTAATGTGCCTCGCGGGAAAGATGCGCGTAATCGTCATCGCCGCCCGCAAACACGGGCACACCGTCCTTAAAGAGCAGCATATGCACGTGCATACCGCTGCCCGCCTCGCCGTAGATGGGCTTGGGCATAAAGGTGGCGCTCTTGCCGTATTTGAGTGCGGTGTTGTGGATGATATACTTGATCATCATCGTGGCGTCCGCCATATGCACGACCTCGCCAAGCTGGGGCTCGATCTCAAACTGACCGGAGGCGGCCACCTCGGGGTGGTGATAGTTGATCTCAATGCCCGCGTCCTTCATGTGCATGCACATTTCGCTGCGGCATTCATAGGAAATATCAAACGGCTTTGCAATGTGATAATTCTTCTGCTTGGGTACGACCACGCCTTTGCCCTCTGTCGCGCTGTTCCAGTAGGACTGCACCGCATCCACGCTGGCGCTGATCTCACGGCCGCTGACCTCCCAGCCGACCTGATCGAAAAGATAGAACTCGAACTCGGGCAGGATGTTCATCGTGTCCGCAATGCCGAGATCCTTCATGTACTGCACGGCGGCGCGGATGATGTTGCGGGGGTACTGGGGCAGGGGTCTGTTCTCGGGGTAGTCGATGATCATGGCGTTGCCGCTCATCGAAAGGGTGGGAATCGAGCAGAACGGGTCGATCACCGCGGTGTCGGGGTCGGGGATGAACACCATATCGCTTTTTTCCACCACGGCGTAGCCGTAGTTGGAGGCATCGAAGCCGATGCCGCTTTTGAGCGTCTCCTCAGAAAAGTTTTCGGCGGGGATGGTCACGTGGCGGTACTGGCCGTTGATGTCGACCATCTTGAAATCCACCATTTTGATGCCATGCTCTTCGATGAGCGCGAGAATGTCCTTGACTGTTTTTGCCATGATTTTTACCTCTTTCGTTTTTTTGTTGGAATATCTGTTATTTTCGCAAAAAAGGGATACGTATGTCGGTTTTCGGCGCATTTGGCTCAAATTAACTCGTTAAAATCACAGATGTAACGGTCGCACAGCGCCTTCATCTCCGTCGCGTATTCTGCGGAGGATTCGTCATATACGCCGTATACGGTCATGCCCGCCTCCTTGGCGGTCTTGTCGGCGTTGTAGTTGTCATCCAGAAAGATCACGTCCTTCACATCAGCCCCCATTCGCTTCGCCGCGGCGCGGTAGATGGCGGGATCGGATTTTCCCGTACCGAAGTCCTCGCAGGACCACACGTGATCGAAAAGATCAAAGATGCCAAGCCGCTTGAGGCACGGATCCAGCATCGTGTGCGGGCTTGCCGTCAGCACGTTCAGGGAGCACCCCCGTTGCTTGAGCGCGCGCAATACCTCGGGCACGTGCGGCTTTGCGGGAATGCGCGTGGCGTAGGCCTCCTTGGCGATCTCTGTCATACGGGCGACCAGCGCCTCCCGGGGCTTTTGTACGCCGCAATGCTCGATGAAATATTCAGCCGTCAGCGCGTAGCCAAGCGGCGTGATGATCTTCAGAATATCCTCGCCGTACGTGGCGTGCTCCTCGTCAAGGATGCGCAGCATCATGCCGCCGTACGTGGGCATTGAGTCCACCAGCGTGCCGTCAAAATCAAATAAATAGGTCTTCATAGTTACTCCTTGTCGCAAAACCATTGGGGCGGAATCGGCTTTTCCGTGGCGAGCGGGTCTTTGTCACCGCAGCGCGAGAGGATCAGCTCCACGACCTCCTTCATTTTCACGGCATCGCACAGCTGTGCGGGCGCGTTGCCGAGAAAACCGTCCGTGATTGCGCGATGATAGCGGAAGGCGGTGTCATATTTGGCAAAGCGCTCCGAGATGTCGCGGGAGTGCGAGCACTCGAAAAGAATAAGCTCTCTTTGCACGATCTCGCCGTTTTGGCGGCGTACGGTGGTACTGATCGGCTTATTGTCCATGCGGTCGGGTACGTTCAGTATCTCGTCCACGGTGTGCAGATAGGTGTTTTTGCATTGTGATACACCGACAAGCAGCACAAAGCCGTGTTCGGTGAACAATTTGCCGTAGCAGCTGTTGGGTGCTGTGGGGGAGGTGACAAAGGCGTCGTCCTTCACAAACGCCTCGGCACGCGCTTTCTCGCCGAACACCATCATCGAATGGCAGGGATTTTCCGAGCGCACGCCGTCTGTGCGTTTTGCGGCCAGCACCGAAAACGCACCCAGATTGCTGTCGGGGTTTTGCAGATCCAGCGTGATACGGTCTGTGCCGAGCTTGTCCCAGGTGTGGGTGGGCACGCAAAAAAGCCCGCCCTTTGCGGTGAAATACCCGATCAGGGTGTCCAGCAGTGCCTCGGCACCGCCCTGTACCTTGCCGATGGCGCGCAGGGAGGTGTGCATCAGCACCACGCTGTCTTGCGGCGCGTGCATGTCGCGCAGCTGTTGTAGGATATCGTTTGCGGTAAACATAAGCGGCCTCGCTTTCCCATGATACCACCAGTATACCACAAAACGGGAAAATAGTAAAGAGAATTCAAAAGAAAAGAGAAATGACCCTTGACCGCGGTTGTCAGCCCACGATCAAGGGTCACTTCTGTTCGCTCTTGATATCTAACATCTTTTGTGATCCTCACTTTCTTTTGTCTACCTCATGCTACGCGTCACAATTCGCAAAACTTCCATCCCATCTCTTCATTCTTTAACAAGAATACCGTTATGTTTTTGCTGTTATTGCTTGGTGCAAAAGGCGAATTTCTGATCTTTACAAGCTGTTTTTATTCAGCTCCCCGTGAGCTGTTTTCTTCTTCTATCCAATTCCTTTTTGGCTTTGTAAAGATCCTTGCTTACTTGTTCATTGGTGTGTACCTCCTTTACTGTGTCTTTAGTATATCACATTTTTTGCGGGAATGCAATATGCAAACTGTAAGAAATAAACAATTTATAATTGTGTAAAACGCAGAAATTATACTATTCTGTCAAAAAGCCCTTTACAAGCATTAAAAAATGTGATATACTGAATATGTTGTGGTGCTTCAAACACCGCAAAAAAGAACGCGCGCCCCGCGGGGCGCGCGTTCTTTTTGTGCTTTTTTGATCAGTTGGGGCTCAGAATGCCGTTCACAACGTTAACACCCCAAACGGAGGTTACAACGCTTTCCGGTGCGGACTGAATGCCCGCGGTGATGATCTCCATTGACACCTCATAGTGCGCGAGGTGCTCGCCGATGCGCTCAAAGGAGAGGATCAGCGGCGGGGTGACACCGCCGGCGGCCACGGCTCTGGTATAGTACCAGTAACCGTCGTTCCCCTTGACCCAGCCGTTTGCCGTGCCGTAGGTCACAACGTAATCGGTGCCGAACTGCGGCTCAAAGGGCACGCGCGTGTTGGTGGGGGCATCGTTTTCATCCAGTGCGACCCAGTCGAATACCACGGCGGTGCGCAGATATGCGGACGTGTTGCCCAGATTTTTCACAGAGACGGCAGTGCCGTCCTGCACGGGGGCGCTGTCCACCATGGTGGGGTGGAAGGTATTATCCAAGGGGGGCGTGCGGGTGACCAGATAGGCAACCGTACCGCCGACCGTGGCAAGGATCAGCACAAGGCAAAGGGCAAACAAAACCACCGACTTTTTGCTGCCAAAAATTTTCTTGAAGAATGCTTGGGGCATTTGCCTGCCCTCCTTTCGTCATGCTTTACGGCATCAGAATTTGCGAATAACCGTTGCCGGCCAACCACTTATCGTTGGTCAGCGTTTGTGTGAAGGTCAGCACGCGGGCCGCAGGGTTGGGGTTGACGTTGGTCAGCGAGATCTCCTGCACGGCGGCGCTTGGCGTGTATCGCCAGGACCAGTTGGTCGCCTGTGTGACGCGGTAGCCACCCGTTTGCAGGTGCTCCAGACGCACGGTGCCGTTCCCCTTGATGGAAATGACCAGATGCACGTTGCTGTTGTAGGCCTCAAGACCCGTGATGTAGAACAAGAAGATCTGCTCGGGGTCATCGCACCCCTCTACCGTGATCGTCAGATCCACGTACTTATAATCAAACAGGATATAATAGGTGGTGCTTTCGTAGACCTCCACCGTCTGCCCCTCCACCACCTTGGTGGTTTTGGTCGGCGTCAGATTGTAATACTCGTCGAAGATCACGGGGTCTACGGCGGGATCCACGGGAACGGTGCACGCCTCGTCCTTGTACCATCCGACAAATTCATAATCGTTCGATCCAAACGAGGTACAGCCGCTCGGTGAGCCGCTGACGGCCTTGACCGCGTCAATGCCGTAATTGGGAATCACGGTGTCCTCCACGCGTGCCACGTAATAGATGTTGACGTAGCGCTCCTGATAGGTGAAGGTGATCAGATTGTAGCCGCTGCTTTTCAGCGTGATGGATTTTTCGGGCACACTGGTGCGATCGTAACCGATGGCGGTAAGATCCTTGGCTATTTCCTTGACAGACGTGCCGAAAATGCCGGTTTTGGTGATAGCGGGGAAGAGGTGCTTGGTGGGATCGTCGAAATCCACGAATTCGACGGTGTACTCCACCTCCACGCGGTCATAATAGAAGGCGATCAGCATGCCGTCCTTGGGCAACGTCGCGCTGACGGTGCCGTTCGCGTCGGGCGTTACGGGCTCGCCGTCGATCTCCACGCGGGCAAGGGCAAAGCCCTCGATCAGAATAGAGCTTGCGGTGCAAAGCTCACCGATGATACCCGTGATCTCGGTTTTGAAGCGCTCGGTATAGCCGGTCCCGCTGACGTCCTGCTGATAATGCAGGATCAGATAGCGGGCGTGTACGGTATCCTCCGTATACTCGAAGATCAGAACGTTCTCGGCGGGGTCGGAGGATACGACCAGACGCTTCTGGTAGCTGTCCGGCATATAGCCGTTGATGGGAACAAAGGTTTCGGTGACAAGTGCCAGACGGTTATCGTCCACAACCTTATCGGGGGCAAGGGCGTTACCTGCCTTGTCCTGATATTTGACGGTGTAGGGGGAAACGTCCTTATAAATATAATAGAAGGTATAGGTGTTCAGCTCCGTGGCCTTCATGACCAAGCTGTGGCTGCGGGTCTCGGGGAAATAGTTCTCAGCGTACGCGGCGTACAGCTCGTGCGCGCCCTTGGCCTCAAAGGTGCGGTTCTGTCCCGCCAGCGTACTGCCAAGCGTGGGGGCGGCGATCTCGATCTCGGTGCCGTCCTCAGTCACCGTGGCGTAACGGATGATGTACTGCACAGGCGTGCTGGAGCTCCATTTTGCGTAGATCTTCATATCACTCTTGACGGGGATGGCGTTAAAGACGAATGCTTTTTCCACGCCGTACTCATCCAGATAGAACCAGCCCGTGAAGGAAAGATTGCCGTTGGTGGGGTGAGAGGGCTCGTTGATCAGCGTGCCGTGGGGCACGCTGAGGGTCTCACCGATCTGCGTCGTATACTGCGCATCGGCATAGATCTCAACAACGTGGTTGATGGGCTTCCACTTGGCGTAAAGCTGCAGCTCGCCGTCGGGCACCGTCAGGGTGTCCCAGTTCACCTCGGTGCCGGGGGCGCAGGCGTTGGAAAGGTACCAGCCCGCGAACACGTAGGCGTTTGGCTCGTACGTAGAGGGATAAGGGGGAACGTAATTGCGATAAGCGGAAAGCGGCGCGCCGTATACGATGTCGCCGCCGTGATGTCTTGCAACCTCGGCGTTGACGTTGTAGAAGGAAAGCGCGATCTCCTCGCCCGTGTTTCTGGTGTAATAGAAATACGCAATGCGGTTGCTGGGGGTCATCTGTCCGTTCGAGAAGGAGGGGTTAGAGGTCCATTGGGTATAACCCTTGATGTCGAAGAAGTCCTCTTTTTCCGTGATACGGCTGTAGCGGGCACTGACCTCAAAGGCCTCCTTGAAATAGCGGCCGTTGTAGGTCGTTACGCCCTCGTCATTGCGCTCGGAGGGAAGGACCTCCAGCATATAGTTCATCGTGAAGGGCTTGTTGGTGGAGGTGCTTAGAGTCAACGTGATGTTTGCGGGGGGCATGTTTGCAAGATAAACGAGCACCTCGTCATAATAGTTCGAGGGGTCCCAACGCTGGCCGTCGGTATAGCTGACGCCGTTATCGTCGGTGATGGGCCAAAGGTCGGCAAGCGATTGCTCGTACTTGCGCGTCACGGTCTTGACCGTGTTGGTCCTGCTTGCATTGGTGCAGTTGTTGTCATGCTTGTGATTGGTGGGGAAGGCGCACACAAGCAGGCGGGCATCCGCCTCGTGCGTGTGCTCGATGCACTCGTAACACTCAGCGGTGTGGGTGTGAATTTCCAAGTCGCAGCAATAATCCATGTGGACGTGTGCCACGTCCTTGTAGCAGGAAAGATGGTGGACGTGCTCGGCGATATCGCAGTATTGGCACTCCTCGTCTGCGGCGTGGGTATGCTGCTCGATGCCGCAGATGGCATCGCACTTACCGTCACCGTGCGTGTGTGCCTCCTTGTTGTCGGCACAGTAGGTGCACTTGCCGTCACCGTGGATGTGGTGGGTGTTGTCGGTACAGGCAGAGGCAGCTAAGACCCTGCCGGTATCAGAGGTGCCGTATTGGGTGTCGTCGAAGTTGTACCACTGGCCGTTGATATGAATATAGCGATAGGTCTTGCGGCTGAAGATCCATTCTCTCACCTCCACAATGTACAGCTCGCCGTCCTCCGGGTCTTGCGGGAAGGAGCCGGCCGAGGAGGCGGGGGCACTGACCGCAGAGCCCACGTTGACGCCGTAGCAGGCTTTGACGTGACGGGGCGCGGTACAGCAGGCATTGCCGTGAACGTGCTCCTCCTTGGTGCAGCAGGCATCGATATGCGTATGCAAGGGCAGCTGACAGCAGCTGGCGTTGTGCAGGTGCTCCTCATGTTCGCAGATCAGACAGTCCGCGGTGTGATAAGGGTGCTCGACTTCGATGTTACAAATATAATGACAGTTGACTTTATCGTGCGCGGTGTGCTGGGGAAGACCGCAGATGGGGTTCAGATTACACGTTTCATCGTGTACGTGTGCGGTCAATCCGCACAGATCAAGGTAGCACGCGTCGGTGTGCACGTGGTTTTCGGGGATCGTGCACTTGCCGGGTGCTTTGAACGTCAGGGTGTAGCGGTTACGGGTGTAATAGGCATTCAACACGGTGGAGCCGTCACCCTCAAGCTCTATGTTTTTGTCGGAGCGCACCGCGTTAAAGGTGTAGTACACGCTTTCATCCTTGATGGCCTGAATGGTGGTTTCCGAGATACGGTCCTGCGCGCTGACCACGCTGCCCATTTTCAACGGATTGCCGTTTTCGTCGGTGGAAATGGTGATCGAGGTCCAGTAGCCATAGTTGTCATCGTCTGCATTTTCCCGCCAGAACACCAGCGTATAGGAGGTGACGCCCAGCGTCCAGAGTGCCCTGTAGACCAGATTGTAGCGCACCACGATCGTGTGCTTGGTGGCGGTGAAGGAGAATTCAAGCATCTGATCCGGCGTGGGGAGCTGGTCATTTGCAATGGTCAGCTCCCAGTCATTGAAAACGTAACCGGGGCGTTGGGCATCGTTGACCGAGACCTCGGAGCCGTAGCGGGTGTAGATCGGCTCCTGGCCGTATCCGCCGCCAAGGTCAAAATCGATCAGATAATATTCGCGGTCATAGTAAATTTCAAGCTGAGTACTGCCGTCTGCGGCAATGGTCATGCGCTCGTAGTAAAGGGCGTAGAAGCCCTCGATCTCAAGCTGGCAGTTGTCACCGACCGAGCTGCCCGTCACGCCCTGCATTGTCACGGTGGCATAAGCTTCGGGGTTGTATTGGTCATCCAACAGATTTTGCAGGTGATGGTGTACGGTGAAATTTACCACCGTGGGCTCGTAGATCACGTAAAAATCCATCGGGCCCGTCACCTGCGAGATGGTGACCTGCATCTGCAGGGTCTCGGGATCAAAATAAACGTTGGGATAGTCCTCCTGCAGCTTGGGGGCGTAACCTACGATACGTTCCACGGGAACGGATTGGTTGACAGAGCTGCCGGGAGAGAAGCTCATGATATGGGCTGCTTTGGCAATGGAGCCGTCGGTATATACGAAATGGACGGTCACGTTGTACGTGATGATGCCGCCCTGGTTTTCCGCCGCAGGAGCGGGCGTGTCCGCGGACATCACGGCGGCCGGAGCGGGCTCAGCCGCATACGTTACGGCTTGTGCCGCAGGGGTGAGTTGCGGCGTGGCGGTGTCTTTCGTTTGCGATTCGGCGTAGGAAAGCACGACCAGCACGGGCTCGGAGGCGTATTCGGCGCCTGCCGAGGTGATAACACAGCGCAGCTGTACTCTGCCGGAGGCATCCAGCATGCTGCCCACAAGGGCGTAGGTCACGTCGCAGGACTTTTGGGTCTTGCCGTTGATGTCCACCCACGGGGCGTTGGCGCGGTTGCGGCGGATCTGCCAATGATAGGAAAGCTCACCCATCATGGGCGAATCTACGCTAAGGGTTTCTTTGCCATCCTGTTGCAAGAGCAGCTCGCCCACGGGCGCGCCCTCGTGCAGGATGCGGATATCGGGGAGACTCGTTATTTCATCTGTGGGCTCTGCGGAAAAGACCTGTATCGGAAATACGGGTAGCAGTGTGAGCAACGCAAGAAAAAACGAGAGGATTTTCCATTTTAATTTCAACTTCATTTTCATCTGCGGCCTCCTTTCTTACTCGCCCATTGGCCAAAGTGCCGTATCGTAAACGGTGTTGGCGTTCGGGTTGGCGGGTACGGCGGCAGCATCCACAAGGAACGTGATGGTGCTGTTGGTATAGGTGTTGTCCATGGTCTTGTCAAAGGTGACGTTGGTAAAGATGGGGGGCGTTTCCTCGCCCGGGGCAAGCGCGCGGTAGAAATAGTAATAGTCGCCCTGCAGTAACCAATAACGGTGATCCACGTCACAGCTGATCAGCGAGGGGTCCACGGGCTTTCCCGCGTTCTCCTCGGAAAGGGTGAATTGCGGATACATCTTCACACGCACGAAAACGTTCATGGGGCCCGTGTTCTTCACGGTGACCTGCTTGCTGGCGACCTCGCCAGGGCGGATCTGTATCGGGGCGTTGCCAAGAACGGGCTTGCTCCCCCCTTTGGGGATGCTGCTTTCGCGCAGCTCGATCTCCAGCTTACCGCTTTGAATAACGGTGATGCCGGATGTGGCTACGGGCGGCGCGTAAGCAAGGGTGAAGGCCCCGATCGCGGCAACGATTGCCACCACCAGTGCACAAACGGCAAATATGAACTTTTTCAGATGCGATTGCAAAAGTGCGCGCATATCGGGACCTCCTTTCTATTATTTAGGGGGGGCAAGCTTTCACTTGCGCGGAAGACAAATAAAAATTGTGTTAGATGATACTGTTTTATCAGTTAGTGGGGATGGTGAGGCCAGCAAAAACTTGGAACTGCTCGTTGAAGGAGGAAAGCATTGCCTCCTGACAAGAGCCAAGGCCCTGAGCCTGTACGGCAAATACGGAAATGTTCAGCTGCAACTTGGAGCAAGTGACAAATTCCGCATTTGACCATGTGTTGGGGAAATTCAGGGAGTCAAGGAAGATCACGGACTCGTTTGCGGCTTTTGCATCTCTAATCAGAACGTAGACCGCAAAGCCGTCGGGAATCTCTTCGTAGTATACGGCGTAAGTGCTGTTTGACCACAGCTTTTCATTTTCGCTGGATTTAGCGAGAGAGCCATTCCAAGGGCCACCCTGCAGGAAGGCATCTAGCTTGGTCTTGCTGTCGGAGGTGCCGGGACGGCAGAGAATGCTGTGAATGTCATACTCGCTTCCACCGTCAGTGATCACGATCTTGGCGGCAAGGTACGCGGGCATAGAGCCATCCACGTCCAGTACCTTAATGGTGGACTTCTTTTCCACCCTGCGTCCGGGATAGATAACACCGTAGTTGATGGCGGGTGTGGTGCCCGTGACGTCAATGGGGGTTTTGCCGTCGGCAGCCAATTCGGTGAACTGGATGGTGACGTTGCCCGCGGTAAAGATGTTTTGCGAAGTTGCTTGTGCCGTGAAGTATGCCACGGTTAAACCGGTTGCCGTGCCCACCAAAAGGCAGGCAGCCAATACGATCAAAAGGAGCTTTGTTTTTTTCATAGTTTTAAACCTCATTATCTTGCAAACTTCTCGGCTTCCACCCACGCGGCCTGCGGGGTGTCAAAGCCCAATTGCTGAACGGCATAACCGATAAAGGTCAGCTTGGGGTAATTTGCGCTTGTTAAGACATCCATTTGCGCTTTTGTCACCTCAGGCTTCACGGTGATCGTGTTGTCCTCAAGGATGTAATAGGCAACGTCGGATGCTGTTTCAGCTTGTTGGCGGTAATAGACGTTGGGGTGGTCGGGAAGCGGTGTCCACAGAGAATTGACGGCATAAGAAAGAAAGCTTGTCGCATCATTCGTTTCCTCAATCTCCAAAAAGATCCAACACGCTTCGCTTCCGCCGATGACAGTAAGCTTGGGATCCTCGCTTACCGTGGCGGCAGGTACCATTTTGTAATCAGAGCCAGTCGATTCTGTCAACGTAATGTTTACGTTACCTGCGACAAATGTGTTGGAGAGCTGATCGGAATCACCAAGCCACGCCAACGTGACAAACAGCGTACTGCCGCAAAGCAGAACACCCGCCAAAACAAGCAGAAGGATTTTCTTTTTCATAAAGGGATCCTCGCTTGTGAGAGGTCAATTAATTGGTGGCACTGAGAGGGAAGAATACGTTTGCGGCCTCTTTAACGTTTGCGATTTCCGCGCCCTGTACAGCGTATGCGGTGATGGAGAAGCTTGTACGAGCTGCGACGGTAAAGTCTGCCTCGCGGAATTGCGATCCAACGTTGAAATGGTCGAAGACGGTGACGTCAACGACGGACTTGATTCCATTGGAGTCGGTAGTGGTAACAGTGCCGGCAGTAGTAACTGCGGGATTCACACCCGCTACCGTCGGGCCGACATAATAATAAATGTTTGCATATGTAGCAGCTTCGTATCCGGCTATAGTTTGGAGGCTGCGCCAACCGAAGTATTCCAGTTGCTGGGCAATCGTCATCTTGCTGGTGTCGTTGTTAGGATTGGCATTGGATACTTGGATATTCGTCAAGTCTGCGCTCATATCGATCTTTACGAACAGGAAAGAGTCCTCACTGTCAGAGGAAATATGGATAACGGGGTCCTTGACAAAGGACTTGCCGGCAACCAGCTTGTATTGGTTACCCTGTACTCTCAGTCCGTAGTTGGGTTCACCGTTGACAGGAACATCGCCGGTGGTGGGGTTTACATAGCTTTCATCCAGCGTGATCTTCACTGTGCCGTAAGTAAAGCTGTTGGTGATGGTTGCCTCAGCACGCAGATACGCGATGGTACCGGCGATAGAGCCGACGACCAGCAGTACAGCGCACATAACGACAGCCGCGGTGAGTAAGAGTTTCTTTTTCATTTTTTTGTCCTCCTAAAAAATGATTTTGAATTTATGTGGTAAAGCCAGATGGCGTTTACTCCAAGGGTTGGGTGGGGGAGTCATCCTCGCAGGTTTCGGGGGAGTCCTCCGTTTCGGTGGTGTTGTCGGTGTCGGGCGGGTCCTTTTTCCAGATCAGCTTCAAAAGATCGACCAAAAAGACGGCGGCCAGCACCGCAAGGCAGGTGCCCAGCGCCACGTAGCGGCCGGGCGGTGTTTGGATATACACGGAAAGATAGCCGAGATAGGGGATGGAAAAGACGGGCTTGCCGATGATCTGATCCGAGCGGATCGGGTCGCCGTCGGGCGTTTCATTGGCATCGCCCTGCGTGCGGTAATACATCACGTTCGGGTTGCTTTCATCGGGGATGACCTCAATGATGCGGTGTGTGGCAACCGTGTTGTCGTTCAGGTAGAAGGTGACGGGCTCATCGACCTGCATCTTCAGTGGGTCGACCTCCTTCACGTAGATCATCGATCCCACGTGGTAGGTCGGCTCCATCGAGCCGGAGATCACCGTGTAGGGCTGAAGGCCGATCAGTCGCACGCCCACCATCAGCACAGCAAGGGTGAGAACTGCCACAATGATCACAATAATGGCAACGTTCCATATGCGCTTACATATCGCCGTGGCGATCACCCCTTCCGAAAATTAAGTCTATATAAATACGCGCGTCATACGCGCGCGAGTATACACGCGCTTACATTATAAACCTCTTTACCCCATTTGGCAAGGGGTTTCTGTCAAGTTTGTTGAAGTTTGTTGAAAGTCAACAGAAAAGTCATCGTCTTTTGTGCACTTTTTAAGCTTTGCTTAAGTTTATTGTCAAATATTTTTCCACCGGTCGCTATTTGCGGAATTTTTCGCAAAAATGATGCGCTTGACAAAAAAACGGAGGAGGATGCCCCGCGTTTCTTTGTTTTCTTGTTTAAAAATTTCTCAAAAAATCAATTTACCCCCAAAACGGTATGAGTTTTCGCGAAAAAAGCCCGCCAAACGGCGGGCTTTGCAAGCTGTTTTCAGCTCAGAAGCGGCTTAAAAAAGGCATCCGCCTCGGCAAGATAGGTCTCGCGGTCAAGCGGGAAGCAGAGGCCGTGCCCCGCGCCGGGCGTGACGATCAGCTTTTTGTGCGCGGAGGTGCAGGCGGCATAATTTTTTTCACTCATGGCGCAGGGCACAAAATCGTCGGTGTCGCCGTGGAAAAAGATCACGGGCAGGCGGCATTTTTTCATGGACTCGATGGGGGAGAGGGCATCGGGGTCAAAGTGCCCGAACAAGATCGCGCCAAGGCGGGCAAAGGGGTACAGAAGCCCTGCGGGCAGCCCCATGTCGCGCATCACCTTTTTGACGATCTCACGCGTGGAGGTATAGCCGCAATCCGCCAGCACGCCGACCACGTTCGGGGGCAGGGGGAGGGTAGCGGCCGTCAGCACGGTGGCGGCACCCATTGAGATGCCCGTGAGGATGATCCTGGCATCGGGGTCGATGTTTTGGATGACGAAATCCACCCACGCAAGGCAATCGCGGCTCTCCAGCGCGCCGAAGCTGATGACGTGGCCCTCGCTCTCGCCGCTGGCGCGGTGATCCACGATCAGGGCGTTACGCCCCAGTGAAAAGCAACGGAAAACGCCGCCGCCAAGGTCCGCGTCGGCACACCCGCGATAGCCGTGGAACAAGATCTCGATGGGCGCACCCTTTTTGTGCTCGTAATACTTGCCGACAAGCTTCAGCCCGTCGTGCGAGGTGATCGTCACCCGTCTGTGCGGCATGGCGCGGATCTGTTTGATCCATTCGATCATCTGCGGGCGGTAGGGCTCGTAGATCTCCCCCTTCGGGGTGGGGAACTCCTCACGCGGGCCCTTGCGCGAGGCGTAGAAGATGCGGAAAAAGCAGATGGAGGCGGCGGTCAGCGCGGCAACAAGCAGAAAACCGAGCACACAAAGCGGGATCAACCAATAAAGCATTCGGAACACTCCTTTTTTGTGAAAACGTTCATGATATTATATTTTAACACAAAAAAGAAAACAATTCAACTTTTTTACAAAAAACAAAAGCTTGCAATTTTCGCGAAAATGCGATATAATGTTAAATATGCGCAAAGACAACAAAAAATTTACGCAGGAGTACGTATGACGCCAAAGGAAAATATTGAGGTCAATTACAAGAACAAAAAACGCTACAATAACGCAAAATATCCCATACGTCAGCCGAAATTTTTGACATGGCTGATCTGGTTTCTTTCCAAAATTCTGCTTTTCGGCAAGAAATATAAGATCGAAAAGGTGGGGATGGAGGGGCTGAAGCCGCCGTATCTGTTGCTCTCCAATCACATGTATTTTATTGATTTCGAGCTGGCGGCGATGGTGACCTGGCCGCACCGCGTGAACAACGTGGTCAATCTGGACGGCTATTATCGCCGCCCGTGGCTGATGGAGCTGATCGGTGCCATCGGCACGCGCAAATTCACCACCGATCTGCACCTGTACCGCTCGATCCGCGAGGTGCTCTCGCGCGGCGATATTCTTTGCATGTACCCCGAGGCGCGTTATTCCCCCTGCGGCATTACCTCCTATCTGCCCGACTCGCTCGGCACGCTGGTGAAGCGCTGTAAGGTGCCCGTGGTGGTCATCATTCACCACGGCAATCATCTGCACTCGCCCTTCTGGAACTTCCGCAAAAAGCGCAAGGTGCCGCTCCATACCGTGGCGACCAAGCTCCTCACGCCCGAGCAGATCGAAGAGATGTCGGTGGACGAGATCAACGCCGCCTTGAAGGAGGCGTTCGCCTATGACGATTACCGCTATCAGAAGGGAAACGGCATTCTGATCACGGAGAAAACGCGCGCCGAGGGGCTGCACAAAATTTTGTATCAGTGCCCGCACTGTATGGCGGAATCGAAGATGGACTCCAAGGGTACGGAGATCTTTTGCACCGCATGCGGCAAGCGCTGGACGCTTTGCGAAAACGGCGAGTTGCAGGCGTGCGAGGGGGAGACGGAATTTGTTCGCGTGCCCGATTGGTTCTTGTGGGAGCGCGAGCAGGTGAAGCAAGAGATCACGCGCGGCGAGTACGCGTTTTGCGATGACGTGGACGTGTTTTCGCAACCACGTTGCTGGAAATTTGAGCATCTCGGCGCGGCCAAGCTCTCGCACGATCCCGAAAACGGCTTCCTGCTGGAGGGGGAATATCGCGGCGAAAAATACTACGTCCACCGCGCACCCTGGCAGAATAACAGCTTGCATATCGAGTACGATTGGTGCTACGTCAAGCCCTTTGATTGTCTGGATATCTCCACCGAAAATGACTCCTTCTACTGCTATCCGACAAAGCAGAACGTGGTGACCAAGCTTGCCTTTGCCACCGAGATCATCTACGAGCGTCAGCTGCAACAAAAGGAAGCGGAAAGAACTGCGCGGCGCGAGCAGGTACGCTCTTGACAAAATTCGCGTTATGGTATATAATAATATAATCACCAATACTTAGAAAGGGAATCATATGAATATCCTTCATCAGGCAATCGCCATTGTATTGCCATATATCATTTCCGTTTTAGAGATCATAGGCATCCTTGTGGTGACCTGGTCGGGCATTAAGGGGTTTTGGGAGTTTATCCAGAACACCTTCATGAAAAAGAAGCTGGACCTGCACACGCATCTGGCCAAGGGCCTTGCCGCGGGGCTGGAGTTCAAAATGGCGGCAGAGATCCTCAAGACCGTGCTGATCCAGAATTTGGAGGAGCTTTACGTACTGGCGGCGGTGATCCTTTTGCGCGCCCTGCTCAGCGTTCTCATTCACTTTGAAATGAAAAAGCCGCACGAGCAGAAAAAAGAAGAGGAATAAAGAAAGTCCCGACAGCCACGCTGTCGGGACTTGTTTTTTATTTTTCCAAGCTTAGCGGATCCGTTTTCTTGGCGAAATGCTCCTTGGTGGCGGTCATGATGACCTTGGAGAGCGCGATCAGCGCGATCAGGTTGGGCAGTGCCATCAGCGCGTTGAAGCAATCGGCAATCAGCCAGACGACGTTGATCTCCGCCACGGCGCCAAGAAACACGAACCCCACGTACACAAGGCGATAGACCGTGACCGCCGTTTTGCGGTGTCCGCGGAACAGATACCCCGCGCAGACCTCGCCGTAATATGCCCAGCCGAGAATGGTGGAAAGGGCGAAGAAAACGGTGGAGACGGCGATGCCGATGCCGCCGACGAAGGGGAGTGCCTCGTCAAATGCGGCGCTGCTGAGTGCCGCACCGTTGACGGCGGGCGTGGCACCCGCCCCAAAGGGCGTGAGATACACGTCCGAGGTCAGTACGACAAGCGCGGACATGGTGCAGATCACAATGGTGGTGATAAAGACCTCAAACATGCCCCAAAATCCCTGCTTAACGGGGTCCTTGGTGCTGGAGGCCGAGTGCGCGATGGGCGCGCTGCCAAGTCCCGCCTCGTTGGAAAAAACGCCCCTGCCAATGCCGTATCGCATGGCCGCGAGGATGCCGTAGCCCGCCGCGCCGCCGAAGGCGGCCTTGAAGTTGAACGCCTCCTTGAAGATCAGCCCGAAGGCCATAGGGATCTTCTCCACGTTGAAGATGAGTGAAAGGATCGAGGCAAGAATGAAGAATATTGCCATCACGGGTACCAGCTTTTCGTTGACGGAGGCGATGCGCTTCACACCGCCAAGGATCACCACACCGACAATGAGGGTGAGGACGATGCCCGTGATCCAGGGGGCGATATGAAAGTTGCTTTCCATCACGCCGGAGATCGAGTTGGATTGCGTCGCGTTGCCCGTGCCGATGCAGGCGATCATGGCAAACACCGCAAACAGCGCGGCCAGCCACTTCGCGCCAAGGCCGTTTTTGATGTAGTACATGGGGCCGCCCATAAAGGCACCGTTTTCATCCTTTTCGCGGTACTTGATGGCAAGGACGATCTCCGCATACTTGGTGAACATGCCAAGCAGGGCGCTGACCCACATCCAGAACACCGCACCGGGACCGCCCAGCACCAGCGCCGTGGCAAGGCCTGCGATGCTGCCCGTGCCGATGGTACCCGCCAGCGCCGTGGTGACCGCCTGGAAGGGGCTGACACTGCCCTTGTCTCTTGCGTGCAGATTTTTTTGAAAGAGCTGCCCGACGGTGTTTTTCAGCACGTAGCCGAATTTTCTGAATTGCAGAAAGCCGGATCTCGCGGACAAAAACGCTCCTACTGCGATCAGCAGCACCATCATGGCAATGCTTAAAACGTTATCGTAAACAAAGCCCAATACTCGGTTAATAACATCCATTCTTTTGCTCCCCTGTAAAATGCAAAGCATTTTAAATACTATCAAGATTATATAAGAAAACTGTCGATTTGTCAATATGGGCGTGCAGAAAGATGAGGCCAGGATGTCGACGATGCATAGAATTGAAAAAAGGACGGCGTTACGCCGTCCTTTTTGTAAAGATCAGTTCTTTTGGGGCTCGTTGCTCGGTCAGTCACACAAAGCCCATTCCAGCGCGCTTTGAATGTGAAGATCCCACCATTTCCAGGAGTGATCGCCCTCGGAGGTCTCAAATTTGTGGTCGATGCCAAGCTCGGTCAGGTGACGGTCAAACGTGCGGTTTATCTCGATCAGATGATCCTCGGTCCCGCACCACAGATACAGGCGAGGGAGCTGCTTGCCCTCGCTTTTGGCTTTTTCGGCCAGTGCAAACAGATCGTGTCGGCTACCCTCCAGCTCAAGGGGATCCTTCATGTCGAAGCCGAAAATGCTCTGCCATTCGTTCAAATTGCAGGGACGTCCTTTTCTTGTGATGTCCAGTGAGCCGGAAAGCGAGATGCAGGCGTCGTACTGCTCGGGGCAACAAAGCGCCGCCTTGATGGCACCGTAGCCGCCCATCGAAAGCCCGGCCACGATGTTGTCCTCACGCTTTCGGCTCATTTGGCGGAAGGTCTTGAAGCACACCTCGGGCAGTTCCTTGGTCACGAAGGAAAAATAATTGGCGCCGTAGGCGGTGTCGGTGTACCAGCTTCTGTCCACGTTAGGCATCACAACGGCAAGGCGGTGCTTTCTTGCGTACCGCTCAATGGCGGTGTAGCGCATCCAGCCGGTGTGATTGTCCGAAAGCCCGTGCAGCAGCCACAGCACCTTGCAAGGGGCGTCATTGTCATCGGGGAGCAGAACGTAAACCTGCGTCTGGCGGTTCAGCTCGGCGGATTTGAGATTCATTTCCAAAAACATATTTCAAAGCCTCCCAAGAAATAAGCATCTGCTTGCATTATAGCACAAAATTGCCGATTTGAAAATAGGATTGTAAAAAATGTTGTCTTCCGCAAACGGATGTGCGGGAAAAATCTTGAAAGCGAAGTGTCGGTGTACGAGGGCCTTGTGGCGGGTGAGAGGACTTACCCCGCTTTCTGCGGCAGAGCCGCAGTATCACGGCGAAGCCGTGTATGGCATCCGCCGTAAGGCGGAATGGAATCAATGCAACGCGTGTGGCGGTGCATTGTATGGCATCAAGCCGCGAAAATGCGCCTGCGGTGATGCCATGCGCGCTGACGCATGATTCCATACCAAGCCACGCGGCTTGGATAAAACAAAAACGGCACCCGATCGGGTGCCGTTTTTGTTTTGGTGCAGTTAATAAAGATAAATCCGAACCCCACCATCGTGTGATAAGGTTCGGAATTTTGCTGTCGCCACCCGAGCTTTGGGTGCCGACACTGTCGGCTGGTGCGGGTAAGAGGACTTGAACTCTCCAGAACGCACGCGAAGCGTGCTCCAAGAATGTTTTCTTGCGGCTTCAAAAGCCGCATTTTGCTTTGCAAAACCGAAAAATTCGGTATCGGTTCAAGAAACCAGTTGCCCTCACAGCAAAAAGAAAACCCGCACCCTAACGGGCGCGGATTTCCTTTTTGTGGTGCGGGTAAGAGGACTTGAACCTCCACGAAGTTGCCCCCACTAGAACCTGAATCTAGCGCGTCTGCCAATTCCGCCATACCCGCATATGTGGCCCGAAGAAATCCTTGGATTTTTTCGAACATATATATTATATGCGAAAACCCTTCTTTTGTCAAGTGGTTTTTTGAGTTTTTTTAAAATTTTTTCGGTGTGTTACAAAAAACGCAAAAGTGAAACGCGAGAGACGGCAAAAACGCGTATATTTTAAAAGCAAGCGTGTCGGCTGTGCCTTGACAGGCACCCGGAAAATGTGTAAAATATAATTGGGGTGTTATACCTTTTATATGAGAAGCAAGCCCTCGCGGCTTGAAGGAGCGCGTTGCCTTTGGCCGCGTGCATTTTGGTGAAGGGAGAACGGGGATGTTTGATTTTAAAAATAAGATCGCCGTCGTCACGGGCGGCGCGCGCGGCATCGGTCGGTGTATCCGCGAGCAATTTGAAAAAGCGGGCGCAACGGTATGCGTGATCGATCTTCTGGATAACGATTACTTTGTGGGGGATCTGGCAAACAAGGAGACGCTGGAGCATTTCGCCGCCAAGGTGATTGCCGAGCACGGGCGGGTGGATTATCTGATCCACAACGCCGCGCCCGTGTCCTGCGGTCTCGCGAACGGGAGCTACGAGGATTTTGAGTACGCCCTGCGCGTGGGGGTGACGGCGCCCTTTTACCTCACTAAGCTTTTTGCGCCGTATCTGGCAAGCGGTGCCTGCATTGTGAATATTTCCTCCTCCCGCGACCGCATGAGTCAGCCCGAGACCGAGAGCTATACGGCGGCGAAGGGCGGCATTGCCGCCCTGACGCATGCGCTGGCGGTCACGCTTGCGGGCAAGGCGCGCGTAAACTCGATCTCACCCGGTTGGATCGACAATCACTATACCGTGTACGAGGGCCCCGACGCGACGCAACAGCCCGTGGGCAGAGTCGGCGTTCCGACGGATATTGCCCATATGGTGCTGTATCTTTGCTCGGACATGGCGGGCTTTATCACGGGGGAAAATATCTGCATCGACGGCGGTATGACAAAGCAAATGATCTACCACGGCGATCACGGTTGGCAGCTTTCGTCAGGCGAAGATCAACGCGAAGAGCGTTGAGAAAGGAAGGGACTTTATGATTTACGTATCATCCGATTGGCACGGTTACCCGCTTGAGCGCGTGAAGGAGCTGCTTGGGAAGGCGGGCTTTGGCTCTGGGGATTATTTGTTTTTGCTTGGCGACGTCATCGACCGAGGCGAGGAGGGCATTGCCCTTTTGAAGTATCTGATGTATCAGCCGAATATCGAGCTGATCCGCGGCAATCACGAGCAAATGATGCTGGATTGCAGCTTTCTTTTCAACGAGGTGACAGACGAAACGGTCGACGCCCTGGATTCGGATCAGATGCGGGCGATGGCCATTTGGAACCGCAACGGGGCGCGCCCGACGCTGGAGAGCTTGGCGCGGGAGCTGCCCGACGTCAGACGAATGATCCTGGAGTACGTGGAGGACACGCCGCTTTACGACAGCGTTTCGGTCGGCGGGCGGGATTTTTTTCTGACGCACGCGGGGCTGGGCGGTGCCGATGGCGGCTCGCTTCAGGACTGCACCGACTATGATTTCCTTTGGACCAGACCGCGCCTTGAGACGCGTTATTCCTCCGAGTTTACCACGATATTCGGGCATACGCCCACGTGGTTTTACGGCGAGGAGTACAAGGGAAAAATACTGACGACCGACACCTGGATCGACATTGACGTCGGTGCCGCCTCGGGGATCGCGCCCGCACTGCTCCGTCTGGACGATAGGAAGGAGTTCTATCTGGATGCATAAAACAACGCTCATACGCCGTGTGGCGTATGAGCGTTAAATCACTTGACGTTGGCTTTGATCGCGTCTGTGACGACCTCGGCGATGATGCGCATGCCGTCCTCGTCGGGGTGCAGGCCGTCCACCGTGTTCCTATAGTAGAAATCGTTGTTCAGGCGGCTGTGGAACAGATCCGCGATGAAAAAGCGTTCGCCCGCGCGTCGGGCGGCCTCCTCGATCGCCGCGTTGAACTGCTCGGTCAGGTGTTTTAGCACGGCCGCTCTGTCGGGCAGATTGATGCAGCACACGGCCGCGTGAGGGTATTTTTCCCCGATCGTCAGCAGCGTTTTTTCGTAATCGGCGGCAAACACCTCAAGGGGAACGCACCGCCCCAGATCGTTGATGCCCATAAAGACGATGACTACGTCCGGCTCCTCGCCGCTGTCACGGGAAAGCTGATGGACGCGATTAACACCGGAGTCGGGATCTTCCGCACCGCTGAGATTGCCGCCCGACCAGGAGTTGTTCACGCAAAGTGTCATGCCAAAGGTGTTCATCACTTGCATCCAATAGGTTTTTTCCAAGGGAAACGGATCTCTGTAAAAATAGGGGTTATAGTAGGTGGTGGCGTTGGCGGCGGTGTTGTTGGAGGCATCCCGATAGGTCGAGATGCTGTCGCCGAGAATGGATAATTTTTTGCCTTTCAGCATGGCTTTGCGCTCCTTTCGTTTTTTTGTCGGCGCGGGCAATGACAAGGACGCAATTGCCGCACGCGTTTCTATACTATCATTATATCACACCTGCAGGCGTAAATCAAGGGGGCGTGCTTTGATTTTCGTGCGGGAGGAGGGAGATACGAAATGAGATATATTGCATCGGATATACACGGCGAATACGATCTTTTCATGGCGCTTTTGGAACGGATCGGTTTCTCAAACTCGGATACGTTATACGTTTGCGGCGACATGATGGATAAGGGGCTGCAATCGATGCGCCTGGCAAGCTATATGTGTGACAAGGACAACATCCGTTGCATCCTCGGCAATCACGAGTATGCCTTTTTGAAGTATTATCGCGGCATCATGGAGCGCTCGCCCGATGATTTTGACGACGTTCTGCTCAGATTGAGCACCTATTTTCCGGGGGATGGCCGTCGGATAAGCTGGGAGATCGTCGACTGGCTGGAGGAGCTGCCCTCCTACATCGAAGAAGAGGATTTTATCTGCGTGCACGCGGGGATCCCACTGGATGGCGAAGGGTATCTGCAGCCCCTTGAAAGGGTCCCCTTGGAGCAGCTTTTGTACGGCCGCGGATTCAAGGAGCCCGAGGTCGTGCACAAAAGTCCGAAATGCGTGTTTTTCGGGCACACGTCGACCGATTGTGTGTGCGGCAGGAACGAGATCCTGATCTATCCCAGAGAGTGTGTGGAAAGGACCGGAACGGTGCGGGATTTTCACAAGATCCATCTGGACACAGGGGCATGGAAAAGCGGCGTGCTTGGATGCTTTTGCGTGGATACGTTAGAGACTTTTTACGTCAAAAAGGAGAAATGAACGCGATGCAAGCACAGCGAAACAACATTGTGTTTCTGGATATCGACGGGGTGCTGAATTCCGTGAAATATGACCGCGAGAGAACGGCGACACAGGGCAATATCGACGAGAGCAGAATGCCGCTGCTGCAAGCGCTGTTTGCCGCGTGCCCGGCGCAGATCGTGCTGAGCTCAAGCTGGCGCAAGCACTGGGGGCCCACCCCTTACGAGTGCGACGGGATCGGGGAGGAGCTGAATCGGCTGTTTGCCAAATACGGTTTGAAGATCTTCGACAAAACGCCTGTTTTAAGCACCCACGGGCGGGCACAGGAGATCGGGGCGTGGCTTGACGCGCACGCCGCCGAGGTCGACCGCTTTGTGATCTTGGATGACGAATTCGGCGGCTGGGGAGAGCTTTCGGAGCATCTTGTCAGAACCAATCCAAGGATCGGGCGCGGGCTGGAGGAACGGCATGTGCAGGAGGCAATTTCCCTCTTACGTGTGCCCGAAACGTGAAAAAATAAAGCAAAAGAGGTGATCGTGTGGATCTGTTTTTATCGGATCTTCATCTGGGGCATGGCAATATCATTCGCCTTTGTGAACGGCCCTTTGCAAGCGTGGAGGAAATGGACGCCGCGCTGATAGAAAATTGGAACAGGAAAGTAAAAAAGGAGGACGTGGTATACGTTCTTGGCGACGTGGTATGGGATAAACGGAAGGTCGCGTACTATATGGAGCAGCTTGCGGGCAGAAAAATACTCATTACGGGCAATCATGATGTCGGTTGGGCGAAAAGGGAGGAGTGCCAAAGGTATTTCGAGCTGGTGGCCCCCTATCTGGAGCTCCGTCTTGACGGGCACCCGATCACGCTGTGCCACTACCCGCTGCTGGAGTGGAATTTCAGCAGGGAAGAGGAGAAAAAAAGACTGGGCTATCTCATACACGGCCATATCCACAATCGGGTATCGGAGGAATATTTGCCGCTGTTTTTGCGCTTCAACGCGCTGAATGCGGGGGCGGACGTCAACGGCTTTGCGCCCGTGAGCTTTGCGGAATTGATGGAAAACAACCTGCAATTCAAGCTTGCGGCGCTGCAGGATCAGGCACACAAAGAACGCCTTCTTGCGGAATACGAAAGCGAATAACGAAAAAAGCACGGCGCACATGCGACGTGAGCTCCGAGGGGGGCGCTGGTCTCAAAGCTTCAGGCGTATATTTCCGCCACCTGCTATACCTGCACCGCAAGAGTGCTGACCTCTCTTGGCAAAATGTACGTTTCCGACGCGCGATTTCAAAATAATATCGACAGATTCGGGGCGGGAACGGCAGAGTTCGTCGCGGGTGCGATCGAGGTCTATTGCCGAAAATAAGCAAATTCCGCGCAAGGTCAAGGAGAGTAAAAGTATGAAAAAAGTCATTGTCATCGGCTGTCCGGGGGGCGGCAAAAGCACGTTTTCGCGGGCGTTGCACGATAAAACGGGACTCCCGCTTCATCATCTGGATCTGATGTATTGGAACGCGGACAAGACCACGGTGGAAAAAAGCGTTTTTCTGGAGCGCCTTGCCGCCGTGCTTGAAAAGGACGCGTGGATCCTTGACGGCAACTACGCCTCCACGATGGAGATGCGGATGGCGGCGTGCGACACGGTCATTTTTCTGGATTATCCGCTTGACGTCTGCCTTGACGGGGTGCGCAGGCGGCGCGGCAAGCCACGGGCGGATATGCCGTGGGTGGAGCAGGAGAGCGATGCGGAATTTATCGCATTCATCCAAAGCTATCGCGCGCAGCAGCGCCCGCAGGTGCTGGCATTGCTTGAAAAATACGGCGAAAAGAACGTGCTTGTTTTTACAAGCAGAGCGCAGGCGGACAACTTTTTGTCGTGCCTGTTATGACAAAAAAGGAGGGGAACGTATGCTTCTTTTACGTGCATTGCTCAAATTTTTGCTGGGGCTTTTTTTGGTGGGCGCGTTGCTGTTTTTGCCTGCGGGGAGTATCCGCTATCCAAACGGCTGGCTTTTCATCGGGCTATTGTTTATCCCGATGCTGATACTCGGCGCGGTCTTGCTGATCAAGGCGCCCGCGCTGTTGGAAAAACGGCTTGATGCAAAGGAAAAGCAGGGCGCACAAAAGGGCGTGGTCGCCGCATCGGGGCTTTTGTTTGTCGCGGGCTTTGTGGTGGCGGGGCTTGATTTTCGCTTCGGTTGGTCACAGGTGCCGACGTGGGCGGTGATCGTCGCCTGCGCCGTGCTGCTCCTTTCCTACGCGCTGTATGCCGAGGTCATGCGGGAGAACGCCTATCTTTCCCGCACGGTCGAGGTGCAACAGGGGCAAAAGGTGATCGACACGGGGCTTTACGGCATCGTCCGTCACCCGATGTACGCGGTAACGATCTGGCTCTTCCTTTCGATCCCCGTGGTGCTTGGCTCGTGGTGGTCGCTTCTTTGCTTTGCCCCTTACGTTGCGGTGATCGCCGTGCGCATTTGTAACGAGGAAAAGGTACTGGAGGCGGGGCTTGCGGGCTATGCGGCGTATAAAAAGCGGGTGAAATACAGAATTTTGCCGTTTATCTGGTAAAGGAAAATGATATGAAAAAGGCAGAAAAGCGTGCTGCGATCTTTTTGATCGACCTTGTGTTCTGACGGTCACGCGACAAAAGAAAACCCGGAGGTTCGAGGAACCTTCGGGTTTTCTTTATGATCTATCCCTTGCTTTGCGACAGCTTGCGCATAAATTCCGTGATCTCGTTGCCGATGCGGGTCAGTTCCTCCAAAAATTCCTTGGCGGTCATGCGCGACACACCTGCGTGCACGGCAGAGAACTGCAGCAGCTTGTCGTTTGTCACCGTGCGGATGCTATAATCGGGGCCAAGATCATGCATCATTTTTTCAATGTACGCGTCGGCGGTCTGGTCCTCCTTGGTGTATACGACGCGATAGCCGTCGTGCACAAATTCCGAGCCCGCGCCGTCCCTCACCAGATACGCGTCGAACACCAGCACCAGCTCGGTCTTGGTGTAATTCACGTAGTTGCTGAGCAGATCCATCAGCTCCTCGCGCGCCTTTTCCAAGCTGAATGCGGCGGTCTTGGTCAGCGTCTCGTCCGAGTAGATCAGGTTGTAGCCGTCCACGATCACCATGTTGCGCTGTGAGCGCACCGTTTTTTGTTTGTGGGGCTTTTCGCTTTTGCCTGCGGACACGATCTTCGGCTCGCTGTATTGCTTGCGCTTGATGGGGCCGAATAAGCGGAGCATCAGCGCGTCCAGCTCCTCGTCGCTGATGTTGTATTTGCGCGAGAGCGCCGAGGGCTTGGGCAGGATCGCGGCACCGTCGGCCGTCTCCTTCACGTTGGCCTCCAGATGCTTGTAGGCATCCACCTCGCTCCAATGCACGGTAAAGCCCGCGCCGTGGGCGCAAAATACCGAGTGCGGCGGGTTGTCAAGGTCTGCCTCGGGATCGTATCCCACGTCGGCCACGATCTCGTCCTGGTTGTGGCAGGGCTCGTAGCCGTCCGAGGTGCAGAACAGCCGCCCCTCGCCGCGCGTGTAGGCAATGACCTCCTTGGTGTAATCAAACAGTGTGGAAACGGGCGCCCTGCCGCAAAGGGTGGTGCGCTCCGTGTCCGAGCCCTTTACCTCAAACTCCGCAAAGCGCGCCTGCAGGTCGGACATCGCGCGGCCCACTGCGGGGGTGGGGATCTCTAAGGTGAACTTGTAGTACGGCTCCAGCAGCGTGCAGCCCGCCTTCATCAGCCCGTGGCGCACCGCACGGTAGGTCGCCTCGCGGAAGTCACCGCCCTCGGTGTGCTTCTGGTGCGCCTTGCCCGCCACAAGCGTGATCTTCGTGTCGGTGAGCAGCGCCCCCGTCAGTGTGCCGCGGTGGTCCTTTTCGTAAAGATGCGTCAGTACCAGACGTTGCCAGTTCAGATCCAGCATGTTTTCGGGCAGGTGCGTGTCAAAGATCAAGCCCGTGCCCTTGGGCTGGGGCTCGATCAGCAGCTGTACCTCCGCATAGTGGCGCAATGGCTCAAAGTGACCGACACCGACCACCCGTTTCGCCGCCTTTTCTTTATAAAGGATCCTGCCCGCGCCAAGCGTGCAGTCAATCGAGAAGCGGTCGCGGATCAGCCGCCGGATCAGCTCGGTCTGTACCTCGCCCATCAGGCGCGCCTCAATCTGGGAAAGCTCCTCGTTCCACAAAAGATGCAGCGAGGGTTCTTCCTCCTCCAACTCCTTGAGCTTTGGGAAATAGACCCGCGTGTCGCAGTCGGGAGGGAGCTCGATGGCGTAAGAGAGCACCGGCTCAAGCAATGGCTTTGGGGTGTCCTTTTCCAGCCCAAGACCTTGCCCCACGTACGTGGCGGAAAGCCCGATCACGGCGCAGATCTCCCCGGCCGCGGCCACGTCGGTCTGCTCAAATTTGTCGCCCGAATACAGTCGGATCTGGCTGACCTTTTCCGTGATGCGCGTGCCGTTTTCCGAAAGATAGCTGATCTCGTCTCGCGCGGCCAATTGGCCGCTGGTGATCTTCATATAGCAAAGGCGCGTGGCACCAACGCGTGCGATCTTATAGACCCTTGCGCCAAAGCCCTCCTTGTCATAGACGGGCGGCAGGGTGTATTTGTCCAGCGTGTCCAGTAAATATTCGATGCCCTGCATCCGCAACGCGGAGCCAAACAGGCACGGGAAGAGCTTGCGGCGGCTGATCAGATCGGAAACGTCGCCGTCGTCGATGCCCTCGCCCGCAAGAAAGCTTTCCATAAAATCCTCGTGCACGAAGGCGAGCTTTTCCTCCAGCTCCGCGCGGCTTTCCGACTCTAAAAAGCCGACGCACAAGGGGGAGAGCGTGTCCGCAAGCTCCTTTTCCAGCTCCTCCTTGCGCTTGATGGCAAGGTCGCATTTGTTGACAAAAAGGAAGGTGGGCACGCCGTAATGCTCCAACAGCTGCCAGAGCGTGCGCGTGTGGTTTTGCGCCCCGTCCGAGGCACTGATCACAAGGATCGCGTAGTCCAATAGCGCGAGTGTCCGCTCGGTCTCCGCAGAAAAATCCACGTGCCCCGGGGTGTCAAGGAGGATGAAGTCGCAATGCTCGCTTGAAAACCTTGCCTGCTTGGAAAAAATGGTGATGCCGCGCTCGCGCTCGATGGCGTTGGTGTCAAGATAGGTGTTTTTGTGATCCACGCGCCCCAGCGTGCGGATCCTGCCCGAGATGAAAAGCAACGCCTCGCTGAGCGTGGTCTTGCCCGCATCCACGTGCGCAAGAATGCCAATGGTGATCTTCTTTTTCAAGGCACGTCCTCCTTTCCGTTCGTTTCCTACTGATTATACCACATTCCCGCCGTTTTTTCAATATCGTATATCACAGCCGCGCCCATGATTGACAGATTTTTGCAAATAAGGTATAATAAAGGTGAGAATAGCGTGACGGAAAGGGGGAATCGAATGATCATGATGCCGGTAACATTTATCATTATATCTCTCGTGCTTGTGGTATGTTTTACTTCTTGTCGGCAAGATAACACTCAGTTGGCCAAAGATGAATTTTCCAGATACGATCAAGGGCAAAATGAGGTTGCACTGGTTTTGGATGATACCGTATATTTTGAAGAAGGTGAAATCGATTTAAAAGCGTTAAAGCCCGACGAAGAACCAAATAAAAAGGCCTTTCCGAAAGCGGAACATCCCCGCTTTCGGAAAGGCCTTTTTCGTATATAAGTTTTTGTTTATCGCTATTACAGCAGCACCTATATTTGAGGAAATTTTTCTGCGTGTTGCAAATACTTGGTTGCCAACGGAATCACGTCGCTTATGGCGTAAACGTCGTCACCGTTGGTAATCAATTGAAGGGCTTTCGCCAGCTCTTTGCCGATAGCGTTCATTTGCTCGATCAATGCGTCATAGTTGGCGTCCTCCCACTGTATCTTCTCGATTTCTTTTTTGATATGGTGAAAGGCGTTAAGTTGTCTTTTATAAGTGAAAATTACCGCATTTTTTTCGTTTTCCATAGCGTCAAGCTTTATTTTTAGCACGTTATCCATCTTTTTTCTCCCAATGAATCATACCGTTTACGTCTATTGTTGCACCATCCGGCTGGGGAACGGTAACAAACCCTTTGTCGCTCATTTTGGCAAGGAAGGTCTTGCCTCCCAGCTTGTGTAAATTCGCACTTGGCATTCTGAAACGGGTAATAGCTTCGGCTTTTTCGAAAAATGAAGCTTCGTCTCGTTCTTTTAACAAAACTTCATCGCAGGCGGAGTCGAAGCTTTCGGATGAGTTTGCGGATACCGCGTTCGCATCGTTTACGCTCTTTCCGAAAAAAGCACTTGAAGTTGCGTTGTGATGGTGAGTGTTTTTTATTTGAAACAGCCGAGTGACGTAAGAGTATTCGCGCAGGTTACTTGGACGCATCATATAAAGCTCTTGCGCAGTCTCATATAGGTGATCGAATACGAAACAAAACTCGCTCATTGTTGCGTTCACTTTTTTGTTTGAGTTGGAGAAGTTATGGAGCGTGCTCAAAAATTCTCGTGTCCGAGCCGTGGTTGTCTCCATCTCGCTTCTGACGGATGCTTCCAGTTGATAAAGCTTTGAAAGGATGTCCTCAAGCTCTGACTTTGCGGCGGCGCATTGGGACACGTAGTTGTCAATACGATGGTTTTTCTCGCAAATTCTTGCGTTTTGTTCTTCGATTTGCGCCGCTTGCTTTTGATATGCATTGGAAATAGCTTCCTTATCGTTTTGAGAAGCGTTGGAAGGTATCAACGGTTTTGCGGGAGGGGGTAATGTCTGACATTTTTGATTTTGTGCATCAATGCTTTTTTTGTCGGCGGTTGCTATCAGACCCGCAACGTTTGAAATAGAGTTCTGAATACTCGCAATAATGTTATTCTCATGGGCGATAAAGTCTGCAATTTCTGTTTCTGTTTTGCATGTAATTTCGTCAAGGGCACGGATGCTTTCTTGAATTTTATTTTCTGCCTCTATGCAAGAGCTTGGAATCATGGAAAGAGCGTTCAGCTCAAAGCAAACGTCGTTCATATTTCCCCAAGCTCCTTGATGATTAAATTCGCGCGGGCACAAAGATTCTCGGCGTGGGTAAAAAGGACGTCCGATTTGTTGTAGCCCGTATCCAAAGCATCTGTTGCGCGCGTGGCGGCGGTTAGGCCGCTATCCATGTTCAAGGCAAAGCGATCGGTTATTTTGCGAAGACTTTCGCCGGCGCTTTTTCCGACCCTGTCATCGAGAGTGTTGGATATAATTTTGGCAAGGGCGTTTAAGCTGTTTTGCGTATCGCTTGCAATATCTTTTTCCGTATGAATATCGCTTTTGAGGACGGTTAACGTAATTTGGGACATAAATTACCTCACGTCAACGCCTTGTAACTTCTTTAATTGCTTCGCGTCTTTCTCCACATCTTGGGAGATGGTAAGAAGCTTTTCCGCCTGCGTTTGAATAACTGCATTGACCTCTTCAATTACCTTGGAAAAGTCATCGTACTGCTTACCGGACCAGCACGAATGCATTTCCTGATGAGTGTTCAACAGCTTTTTCATATCTTGTTTCAAATCATTCGCATACGTGGTGATTTTCTTGGAGAGCTTCAGCATTTCGTCGGGATCTGAATTGTTTATCAGCGTATTCTTATTCATCATCTTCTCCTTAAATATTTCGTACCTTCTTCGTGCAATTGCTTCAGCTTTTTGACGGATTTGTCAATCGCTTCAACCAGCTTTTTCTGTTCGTTCAGAACCTGCTCCTTGGCTTCGATTATAAGGTCATAGTTGCTATCATCCCAATGACTGTGGGCATCCTTCAACGTTTTATCGAAGTTATCAAGGTCTTTTTCCAACTTTTTTTTGAAATTTCTGAGGTAAATGACATATTCTTCGATTTTAGCTACGTCGATCTTGTACGGCATACAAAGACTCCTTATTTATCAAATTTGATCCACATTGCGGGACGGACGCCGCGGACCTCTGTCGCGGTTTCATATCCGTCAAGGACAATCCTATCCCCTGAGAAGCGCGCAGAGTGAAAGAGATTTTTGTCATCCCGAAAACTCCATCTGCGGTCACGTAGCCACCATCGTACTTGTCCGTCGCCGTTATTGGGAAAACCGTGGCTTTTTGCATAATTGCTTGCAGAACAACTGCCAAGGTCACCTGTAAAATATTTGAACACTTCGTCACTGTTTAAGAGGAACAAGCGGTCGGACGTGTCCATGCAATCATCGGTTGTTACGGTTGTGGTGCAGATTTGAGCTTGTTCCTGCGAATTAAAGGAATTATTCAAGAACTCATTATTAAGCCACGCGCGCAGATGGCAGTTTTCCCATGTTACGTTCTTGCTTTTTAAATTATTGTGAAAAGGTCGGCCTTCAAGTGCGTATTTACTTATTACCAAAGCTTTGCGACCTTCTTGTTCGAGTACGATCCATTCAATGGGGACGCCACCGTGTACACCAAAGGTTACGGTTTTGCCGGCGGACCAGCTTTCAAGAAATTGTTTGCGCTTTTTTGCCTCGGCAGCTTTGCGCGCTTCTTCTGCTTTTTTGAACTCCTCCGCTTTGCGCGCTTCTTCTGCTTTTTTGAGCTCCGCCGCTTTGCGTGCCGCTTCTGCTTTTTTTGCCTCAGCCGCATTGCGTGCCGCTTGTTCAAGTTTAAGAAGGTGGATCGTAATGCATCCATTTTGATTTTCAAGGTAGGGATCTATATTATCGTCAACGCTTAAAAAATCCCTTGCGGTAGGGGAAAGGAGCTTGTTTAAAGTATCCCGGTTATATTCGGTTAAGATCAGCTTCTCAAGTTTGACACCCTCAAATGAATCGTCGTATATTTTCTCTACCGATGCGGGAATGTTGATTTTTACAAGAGAGTTGCAGTTTGCAAAAGCTCTTTTGCCGATGATTCTGATGCCGTTTTCAATTTCCACAAACGTGATGACGTCGTTGTTTTCGAAGGCGCTGTCATAGATCTCCTCAATAGGGGAGCGAATGACGATACTTCTTTTCTTGCCCGTGTAGCCGAGCAGCACCTCATTTTCTACAATAAAGCCCTCTTTTGCATAAAGCTGATCCTGCGCCATGGCATTCATGGTATCAAGATCAATGACGGCGTCCATTGGATTTGTTTGGGCGGGGGGCAGGGGGGTGTCAGCCATAAGATCTTTCGCAATGTCATATCCGCATTCCGGGCAGAAGGTCCCACCCGAAAACTTGGTTCCGCATTCCGTACAAAAATGTTCTGCGTTTTGGTTTTCTTCTTCAAATTTCTTGATGTTGAAGCCACACTTGACGCAAAATTTTGCCGTGCTGCCTACGCTTGCTCTGCATTTTGGACAGGTTTTCATAATGTTTTCCACCTTTGCTTTATTAATATCTTATAACGCTAAAATTACTGCCGATGAAATACGGGGGTGTAAGATGCATAGGAAGCTTTACGGTGCGCAGATTATCACATCTTCGGAAGGCGAGATCATCGATTTTCGTTACGCTTTGCGGAATCGTAATGGTTGTCAAGGCCTTGCAGTTTGCAAATGCACATTCGCCGATATGCGTCAATCCCTCGGGAAGTGTGACATCGGTCAGATTGGTGCAGGAATCAAAAGCTTGGATTTCTATTTTCGTTACTCCGCGCGGAATCTCAATACGAGCCAGATTGCTGCAATAAGAAAATGCTCTTGCCGGAATCGTCGTAATATTGCACGGTAATTGAATGCTAGGCAAGCTTTCGCACTTGTAAAATGCTTCAAAATCTATTCCCGCTACACTATTGGGTATGGTAACACTTCTCAGGTTTTTGCAGTCTTGAAACATTCTATAATGGATCCATTTAAAACCGTTTTCTATCGTAACGTATTGCAGGTTTGTGCAGTTGTGAAAGGCTCCGCTTCCGCCAAACCAATTCGTTTTTTCAAAAATTGCGTCTCCGGGAATAGTTATACTCGTCAGTTTAGAGAAAGCGAATGCGCCGTCGCTTATGAATACTCCGCCACGGGGCAATTCGAGGGTTGTTGCTCCAAGGCATGCAAAGGCATCTTTGCCGATTTTTTTTAGACTTTGGGGCAAAACCATGCTTTTTATATTGTAGCAGCCTTCAAACGCAGCATCACCGATCTCGGTAACTTGTCCTTCAAAGGATACCTCTGTTATTTCACTGCGCATGATCCTATCGTGGGAAAAAGCGTTCTTTCCCACGACCGTAACCTCCTTCGGCACAACCACCTTGCCGCCCTTGCCCTTGTATTTTATCAGTACGCCGTCTTTTATTTCAAAGTCTTTTTTGATCTTTTCGAGCGCCTGTTGCTTTTTGAGCTGCTTTGAGGCCTCGTTCTCCAAGGCGGAGAAGTCTAATCCGGCAAGACCGCCGGAGCTTTCGGCGTTGTTTTTGTTGTTTAAGTATTTGCTGATGTTGGCGCCGCATTCCTGACAGAATTTCTGTGTGATCAGTTTCGCGCCGCATTCGGGACAGAATTTCATAATATCTTCTCCTTTAATATTCAATAAGCCTCCAATCACTTCGTCTAAATTCATAGTCCTCGCTGAAGCAATGCGACACAAGGTGGCTGGGGATTTTTATCGTTGTTTTTCCGCTAATAGCGAGCGCATAGTCTCCTATTTCCGTTACACTGTAAGGAATTTCAAGGCTTGTTATGGAATCACAACTCGTAAAGGCAGCTTCTCCTATTTTTCTTACGCCATACGGAATGGTGATAGCCTGCAGATTCTTGCAGCCGACGAAGGTGTGACTCGCTATTTCTGTGAGATAAGGGGGCAGTGTAACGCTTGTCAGACTTTCGCAGTTGGCGAATGCACTTGAACCAATCTCGGTGACGCTGTTTGGTATTTGTATGCTTTTTACCATTGAGCACATACAAAAGGCGTATTCGCCTATTCTTTTGCAATTACTGCCATTTTCGAAGGAAATGCTTGAAATTTTACAATTTTTGAACAGACGGTCGGGAACACAAACAACGCTTGCTCCAAACGTTACGCTTATTCCTCTACTCTCAGAACCTGCGTTTTTAAATATATCGGAGGAGATCTTGGCCGATTTCGCGTTATACTGCATTCTTTCAAGAGCAACGCAGTCGACAAACGCGTGGTCAGCGATGGTGGTGACGTTTTGCGGGATTGTGATGTCCGTCAGACTTCTGCACCCGCGAAATGCATCAGGGTGGATTTCGGTTATACTTTCCGGGAGGTTGACTTTCGTCAAGCTTCTGCAATTTTCGAATGAAGCGCATCTTATCGTTGTTACTCCATAGGGGATTGTAACGTTTTTCAGACTTACACAGTTGCAGAATGCACTGTTTTCGATAGATTTGACACTATTGGGTATCGTCACGCTTTCCAAAGCTCCGCAGTCGCAAAACATATTCATCGGTATAAAGGTCACACCGTTTTCAAAGATAACGCTCTGCAGATTTTGGCAGCGATTGAAAATGGAACCGCGATTTCCTGTGAGTTCTGCGCGTCCAGACATTGCTCCACCGGGAACCGTGATGGTTCTCAGCTTGGAATATGAAAACGCTGATGCACCTATCTCTTTAAGATTGCTTGGCAAAGTCATTTCGGCCATACCTGCGTGGCAAAAAGCAAGGTCTCCGATTTTGGTGACGGTGTTGGGAAGTTTTATACTCTTTAAATTGATACAGCCCATAAATGCTTCGCTCTGTATTTCCGTTACTTTGCCTTCAAAAACCACCTCTGTTACCTGCGATGAGCCGCCCAGTGCTTTGAAGGCCGATTTACCTATAACCGTAACCTCCTTCGGCACAATCACCTTGCCGCCCTTGCCCTTGTATTTTATCAGTACGCCGTCTTTTATTTCGAAGTCTTTTTTGACCTTTTCGAGGGCCTTTTGCTTTTTGAGCTGCTTTGAGGCCTCGTTCTCCAAGGCGGAGAAGTCTAATCCGGCAAGACCGCCGGAGCTTTCGGCGTTGTTTTTGTTGTTTAAGTATTTGCTGATGTTGGCGCCGCATTCCTGACAGAATTTCTGTGTGATCAGTTTCGCGCCGCATTCGGGACAGAATTTCATCATCGTTCTCCTTCGGTTGTTATTCGTTGTTTGTGTTGTTCATAAAGTCCATCATTGCGTCGACGCCTTGCGAGCGAAGCAGATCTTGGCACTTTTCGACGTATGCTAATGCCTTTTCGAGCTCGTCATCATCCAGATTCAGTATAGAGTCGATTAAATTATCAATCGAGTCTGAGGTATTTTCACTATCCTCTTCGTCCTCGCAGTCTTCTTCGTCCTCGCAGTCTTCTTCGTCCTCGCGGTCTTCTTCGTCCTCGCAGTCTTCTTCGTCTTCGTAGTCTTCTTCATCCGCAAGGTACTGACTCAGATTGCTTCCGCATTCCTGACAGAATTTTTGCGTGATCAACTTTGCGCCGCATTCGGGACAGAATTTTAATGCCATGATATTATATCTCCTTTCAATTAGTTAGTCTACTATGTTTTTTAAATATTCCTCGTCATATTCGTATGGTACGAAGATGGAAATTTTATTGTCGTTGCACAAAATATGGAGCCTGTGGTCAAGTGCCGAGGTGGAAGCATTGTATATCAGCTTTTTCCCCTTCGCGCTGGCTCCGGCGGGCATCGCTTCAAGCGCGGCACACAGCGCGGAAGAGGAATAAGAATCTTCCTCCTCGTTGTACCTATCCGGGAAAATAATGGCATCGTGCAAATACTTCTCGGATCTAAAGAATTTTATCGGTTCGCTGCACTGGATCGCAAAATAAACGTTGTTTTCTTTTCCCGACGTGATCAAGTCACAAAGGGCTTCGCACAAATCGTCATCCTTAAATATCTCGTCGGCCTTTGCAATCAAAACGAGAATGGGATAAAGCTCGCACTCGTCATCTTCCTCCCGTGTTTTTATGAGAGCTTGTATGTCCTCAAAAGCATCATCAATGCCGTCGCTTCCGATATAGGACATTTTCCCCGATAACAGCCAGGGATCAAGCATTCTTTTGATCACGGTTTTGTTGCGCTTCAAAAATGCGTTTTTGTTGTAATCGATATAATAGACAACGGGCCCTTCAATACCTTTTGATAAAACTATCGTGTCTTTGATCAAAGATGCCTCCATCATTTTGGTGTCAAGATAGTGACCGAACAAGAACAGCAGATTGTTTTTGGAGTCAAACGGATATTCAAGCGGTGTGCTGGAGAGATAAGTCTTGCCGAGTCTCATACGAATGACACCCTCCTCACTGTAGTTGCTTTTGGCACACCTTACCGCGAAGGGAACGTCGCTTTCCTTTGCGATTCGCACAGCACGGATGTTGCTTTGGAGTTCCATTTTATACTCGGGGTATTTGGCTTTTATCTCCTCAATATGATGCTTGAGTTTTTCACCCTCTTCGGAATAAGCCGTTCTGACGCTATGTAAATTGCCGCCACACGCGAAGAAACAACTTCCTTTGATTTTCTCAAGCTCGGGCTGTCTGTTTGTCGCGTGAGGAATCAACTGGCCCGCATTTTCATGTGCTTTGAACTCGATTCTGTTGCCAAACAATGCGATGATAGAATTCACTTCCGCAGGGAATTTGATGGAAGAGATCACGAGGCTGATTCCGTAAGCACGTCCGACCTGGGCTATTCTGTTGATCCTGCTGACTGCTTCGCTGCTATCTTGAACAAGCTGATAAAATTCGTCGATTATTATCATGCATCGAGGCAGAGGGGCTTCAGCTACCTCGTTATAGGCATATATATTTCCGTGTGAGCCAATGAGGTCGCCTCTGCGCTTCATTTCGCCGTCAATGAGGTCCAAAACGTCATTTGCGGCAAAGATGCGGTCGCCCGTTACCACCGTTTTCAGATGCGGGAGCTTTTCTTCCTCAAATATCTTAAAGTCACCCTTGACCATAACGATCAGGTGCAGTTCAAGCTCGGCGGGGGAATACAGCTTGCTTGCCGACAGTATCAAGCTGTTGATAAATGCTGTTTTGCCCGATCCGGTTGTGCCGATCAAAGCAAGATGAGCTTCGGGACCGTCAGCGCTCAGATTTACCGAAATGGGGTTTGAGCCCTGTTTGCCGAATGGAATGGACAGGACTTTGGAATATTTTGTTCTTCGTGGGCTGGTTTTGAAGTCCTCTTTTTCAACAACGCTGTCAAGATAGATGACCTTGTTCGTGTCGCGCTTGATTTCTACCTTAAATGCGCTCAAAATTGCATTTATGTCATAGCCGTCACCGCAGGTGTTTGACAAATATTCCACCCCGTTTTGAAGTAGGATTCCTTTGCCGTTTATGATTTTAAACTCTACCGTTTGGGCATTCATACTTTCAAGCTCCGGGAGGTATCTTCGCTGATATTTGGTGTCTTCATCCGTGTGTGTGTTTTCCGTGATCAGAAAGAATACGCCGGCGGCTTGTCCGTTTTTTAATGCGCTTGTTATTTCGTCGTAAGCGTTTTCATATTTGCTCGGATATCCGTTCAAAAGTACAAGAATGATAGGCTGCGGATTGTCTTGATTTTTGTAATTGTATTCCAAGACGTTGGAGCAACGCGATTGACCTAAGAGCATGATCCTTTGATTAATGATTTTGTTAAGAGCAGCCAAAGAATTCCTTATTTCCTCACCCGTGTTTTTTACGAAAATGTCGTGAGCGTTGTCGAAGAACAGAGCGGCATTGCCGTTTTTCAAAATCCCCGCAAACGTGGTGACGGCGTTGGAGGAACGGCTGTCACAAAGCAAAAGCTGCTTGTTTGTGGAGGGATATGAGAAAAGGAATTTTATAACCGTGTTTACCGCGCAAACAGAAAGCTCAGCGGTATCGATATCTTTTTCGGTAGTTTTTATTACCATAATGCCGCTCTTGTGCAATTCCCAGTTGAGCAAGGACGTTATGACCTGATTCTTCTGAGAGGAATCGGACATGATTATTTCGTCAACCTCGTAACCCACCGACAAGGAGATCTCCGGTACGAACTTCTTTTCTATCTCCATTGGGGCTTCGATCATAGTCTTGCGGTGAAGCGTGTCAGAAGTGGTTATAATTTCGCTCACCATGTCATTGAATTCTTTTTTGCTTTTGCATATGGCGTTACGCTTGGCGTTTAGGGCGTCTATATTGTCTTGGTATTCCTTTAACGACGACTTGATCGCTTGAGAGGTGAGATTCTTGATGTTTTCGTATATTTGAACCACGGTGTTATATCTGAGGGCAAACTCGTACAAGTTGGTGTCGATGTTGATTCTTTTAATGACGAAAGACAGGAAAGCGACACTTTCTTGTCCGCATTTGAGCGCGACCTCGTATGCATTCAGGAAGTTGTATTCTTGCAGCGGTGTACCGTTGTGCAAGCTTATCTTGTTGCCGGATGGCAAAATCTTAGATTTGTAAAGGTTGCAAACCGTGTCCACCGTCGGCTTGATTTTGCTTATATATATACCCAATTCTCTCTCAAGGGACGAGAATTCGGTATTGTATTTTTGCTCGACCTCTTTCTTTTTTGCGTCATACGAAGACTCAAGCTCGGAGATCTCCCTTGACAACTTGAAAAAAAGGTTAAGTTTGTCTGATTTATTGATCATTGTCACATTCCTCTTCTCATAATGGGCATATGCATATGTTAATATTGATTATAACATCAACAATGCGGTTTGTCAACTTGATTTATAAATAAAAAGAGGCCTCTGTGAAGTTGATGGGCTCACGCGTGAAGAAAATGTTTTCTTTATATATTGCGGTCGAAAAAGGAGAAAAATAATGACATAATAAGATGTCTGAAATCAGGAGGTAATTATACTTACCTACACATACATGTCAAAAGGGAAATTCGGCTTGCTGGAGAAGCCAAAGCCGCGGGCACTGCACGAGTTGAATGGGATAAAATGCATATATATTCCAAAAATGTGTCTTCGTTAAATTTGACAAAAGTAAATGAAACGGTTTGGCTAAAATGCGATATCGTCTTTCCCGGAGTTCACGGCCTTTCTTGCGGACAAGAAAAATGCAGGTCATGAATTTGGTGGCAATTGATAAAAGCGGGGAGCGGCGGTTACGGAATACGGCACGAATGACCAATAAATATGCCACTACTTATTGACAAAAGTCAAAATATGTAGTACAATGTTTGATAATGAAGTTATAAGAGGATTTTGCTTTTTTTGAACCTATGGCTTTATTATTTCATGCAAAAAAGTGAAAGGATATTCGTTGTATGCCGAAAAAAAGTTGTTTGCTGGAATATTTGATTTCAGTTGCCGATGTCATAAAGCAAAACGACGGCAAAAAGGTGTTGACCGCCGACTATTTTATGGTCGCTGTGTTAAAGACCATGGAGGCAATGGATCACAATCAGCTTCCGGATGAAATAGACGAAGAAGCAAAAAAAGAACTGGCAGTCGTGTGCGACCTGCTGAAAAAATACAATATCGGTGGGAGTGGGGAAATACAAGATATAGCCAAGGCGCTTTCGTCTTCTGAGAAGGCGTCGTTTATGGACTCGATCATCTTTGACAAAATTCGCAAAAATGCAGAGGAAAAAGCCAAGGCGAAGGGGCAGGATATCATTGCTACCCCGCTTTATCTCGAATTGATTATTGCGGAACCGACGAAGGCCATCCGTGAGCATATTTTGTCTCGCGTACCGAAAGAAAGCGACAAGGGAGAGGATAGTGCGTCCGAGAGTCCGGCTAAGAGCTCTGACAATGATTTCTCCTCTTCTTCGGTTGATCTCCCTGACGATGATTGGTTTCTTGATCTCCCCGAGGAAACGTCGGATGAGGTAAAGGGCGCGCAGTCTCGTGCACAGAAGGACGTTCCTCCGAAAGAGCAAAAGCTTTCCGATATTGTTCAGACAATGCGCAACGTCCGAAGCGTCCTGCTTAAAAATGTATATGGACAGGATCAGGCGATAAACACCTTCATATCCGGATATTTTCAGGCGCAACTGATGGCTTGCTCCCGCAAGGAGATAAAGAAGCCGCAGGCAACGTTCTTGTTTGCGGGCCCTCCCGGCGTGGGAAAGACCTTCCTTGCGGAAAAGGTGGCAGAAGCATTAGGATTGCCGTATATGCGCTTTGATATGAGCGAATACGCCAACGAGCAATCCACGTTCGACTTTTACGGTACGGACAAAAGCTATAAGGCGCCCAAGCCCGGAAACGTTACCGGCTTTGTGGCGGACAATCCCAAATGCGTCTTGCTTTTTGATGAAATTGAAAAGGCGCACATAAATATCATCCATCTGTTTTTGCAGCTTCTTGATGCAGGACGCCTGAGAGACAGTTACAGTAACGAGGAGGTCTCGTTTTCCGACGCGGTGATCATTATTACAACGAACGTCGGCAAAAACTTGTATGAAGATCCTTCTATTGTCAATCTCTCCGCCGTTCCGCGCAAGAAAATTCTGAAAGCGTTGGCATCCGATAGGAATCCGATGACAAATGCGCCGCTGTTTCCTGCTGCGATCTGTTCCCGTTTTGCTTCCGGAAATGTGGTTATGTTCAATCATTTGGAAGCCAACAATTTGTATACGATCGCCAAAAGAGAGCTTGAGAAAAATATCGAGGGGTTTGAAGCTTCAAGTGGCATAAAAATTTCTATTGACGAGAAAGTCCCCAGCGCCATTATGTTTTCCGAAGGCGGAAAAGCTGATGCTCGAACGGTGAAGGGAAGAGCAAATGCCTTTTTCCACGAGGAATTATATGAGCTGTTTCGGCTTCTGTCATCCGGCAGAGGTGCAGATCCTGTAGAAAAAATCAAACAGATCGACATCACGGTTCCTTTGAGCGGTTTAAGTGGCGAAATTTCTGCGATGTTTGAGAGCTCTGCAAAGCCCGAGGTCCTGATATTTGCAAGCGGCGATATGGCATCGATTTGTGAGCAAAAGCTCAACGGACAAGCAGTATGCCATGTTGCAGAGTGTGTGGAAGCGGCTAGCGAGGTCTTGTTTAACCACGATATCAGCGTTGTCTTGTGTGACATAGAGTGCGGTATCAAGGATACGGACGTCACGGTACTCAACGCCGAAGATATCAATTCGGTCGGACATGATTTCTTGACCTGCGTTTTGGAAAAATACTCGCTTCCGGTCTATATATTGCAGTCAAAGGAAGATGATATCAGCCAGGAAGAATTCCTTTCTTTCGCCAAGATCGGTGTTAGAGATGTGCTGACAGTAAGGGCGCGTAACAATACTTTTGCAAATCAGGTCGTTGCCAAGTGCAAGGTTGCATACCAGCAAAACCATATGATGAAGTTGGCGCGAGAAAACAAGGCACTCTCCTACAAGACCGCTCAGACGATTTCAAAGAACAAAAAAACAGCAACGATCAATTTGTTTGACTTCCGATTGAGCTTGATCACGGACGTTGATGACTCTAAGAGCATCTTGGATAGTGTTTCGAGACCTGATCTTCATTTTGAAGACGTCATAGGCGCCGAGGACGCTAAGCAAGAACTGAAATACTTTGTGGAATACTTAAAGAATCCCGTTAAGTATATGCGCAAGGGTGTTCGTGCACCCAAGGGCGTTCTTCTTTACGGCCCTCCCGGTACCGGTAAAACGCTTCTTGCAAAAGCGATGGCCGGCGAATCCGGTGTTACCTTCTTGAAAGCTGAAGGCAATGAATTTTTGAAACGGTATGTAGGTGAAGGTGCCGAAGCCGTTCACGCCTTGTTCAATGCGGCGCGCAAGTATGCACCCTCCATTGTATTTGTTGATGAAATAGACGCAATCGGAAAAGACAGAAACTTGTTGGGATCGGAAGATCATACCAGTGACGTTTTGACCGCGTTCCTGACTGAAATGGATGGTTTCAATACGGATACGTCTAAACCGGTGTTTGTTCTTGCCGCCACGAATTATGGGGTTGATTCCGAAAAAGGAAAAAGCCTGGATGCCGCGCTGTTGAGAAGATTTGATCGCAGGATCTACATTGATCTTCCCAACAAAGACGAACGCAAGCGCTATCTTGAAATGAAGTTGAGCAAGCACTCATCTGTTAAACTCAGCGAGGAGCAGTTGGATAACATTGCAATGCGTTCGACCGGAATGAGCTTGGCACAACTGGAATCGATATTCGAAATGGCGCTGAGAAGTGCCATTCGTTCCGAAAACGGTTGTGTGAGTGACGCTGAATTCGAAGAAGCATTCGAGACCTTTAACAGCGGCGAAAAGAAGGAATGGAATCCTGATACTTTAAAGAGAACTGCCCGTCACGAAGCAGGGCACGCTTTGATTTGTTGGCTGGGAGGAGAGAAACCTTCCTACATAACGGTCGTTGCGCGCGGTGATCATGGCGGCTACATGCAGCATGCCAACAGTGAGGGGAAATGCTTGTATACCAGATCTGAGCTTCTTGGTAGAATTCGCACGTCTCTTGGCGGCCGTGCCTGTGAGATCGTGTATTACGGCGAGGAGGGCGGAATGTCTACCGGAGCAAGCGGGGACTTGTATTCGGCAACCAAAACCGCCGAGCAGATGATATGTAATTACGGCATGGATCAAAGTGTTGGAATGGCTTACATTGACCCCAAGGCGGCTAACAGCGCTGTGAATCAGGTCGTGCGCGATAGAGTAAATGCGATGCTTGAGCAGGAGCTTGAGACGGCGATCAAACTCATTAAGACGAATAAGCGTGCTATCGATGCAATGGTGGACGCTCTGATGGAGAAGAATCATCTGAAAGAGAATGAGATCGATGATATCTTCGGGCGAACCGTGGTATCCACGGAATTATCATAAAAATAATTGGGTTAGACCAACTATTATTAATTTTTTGGAGGAACAAAAAATGGCAGAAGAAATGAACATGCAAAAGGCAAAAGAAGTATTTGCTACCCTTATCAACATGCTGGACACGCGCGGCTGGAAATATACGAAGCACGAAGACAAGCTTCTTATCAAGAGCGGTGTCAAGAGTGAAGATCTTCCCGTTGAATTTATCGTTGTAGTTAATCCCAGAAACGAGGTCGTACAGTTTCTTTCGGCTATGCCCTTCAATATGCCCGAAGATAAGCGTGTTGACGGTGCGATTGCAGTATGTGCCGCTAACTATGGTCTTGTTGACGGTTCTTTCGACTATGATTTGAATGACGGAGAGATCAGATTCAGACTGACCTCCAGCTATCGCGAAAGCACTCTTAGTGAAGCTGTGTTTGAGTATATGATCATGGTATCTGCCCTCACTGTTGATCAGTACAATGATAAGTTCTTCATGATCGCTAAGGGGATGATGACTGTTCAGCAGTTCCTTGAGCAGGAAGAGGCATAATCGCCTTATTTCCAAATCTTAAAGTATTCATTTTATCATTCATTTGTTAAAATTGCACTGCAATACTCAAAGAACACGGCGACGGAGAAATCCGTCGCCGTGTTCATATACTACGGTTGAAAAAGGACGAAAATTATGGTATAATAAGGTATCGAAATTCAGGAGGTAATTATGCTTACCTACACATACATATCAAAAGGAAATTTCGGCTTGGTTGAGAAACCGAAGCCGACGATACAGCACGAGAGGGATGCGATTGTCAAGGTTACGCTTGCGAGCATCTGTTCGAGCGATTTGCACATCAAACACGGCAGCGTGCCGAGAGCAGTAGAAGGAATCACGGTTGGCCACGAGATGGTCGGCATCGTGGAGCAGGTCGGTTCTGCGGTCACTCACGTAAAGCCCGGAGATCGAGTCACGGTCAACGTGGAGACCTTCTGCGGCGAGTGCTTCTTCTGCAAGAAGGGATTCGTCAACAACTGCACCGACAAGAACGGCGGTTGGGCGCTTGGTTGCCGCATTGACGGCGGTCAGGCAGAGTATGTTCGCGTGCCGTTTGCGGATCAAGGGCTGAACAAGATTCCCGATAGCGTGACCGACAGACAAGCTCTGCTTGTGGGCGACGTTCTCGCCACGGGTTATTGGGCGGCGAAGATATCCGAGTTCACCGAGGACGATACCGTTCTCATCATCGGCGCAGGCCCCACAGGAATCTGCACGCTCCTGTGCGTAATGTTGAAGAATCCCAAGCGCATCATCGTGTGCGAGAAAGACGAGAATCGAATCAAATTTGTCAATGAGCACTATCCCGACGTGCTGACGGTTACGCCCGAAAAATGCCTTGATTTTGTTCGCGAGAACAGCGATCACGGCGGTGCGGATGTGGTGCTTGAGGTGGCAGGAGCAGAGAACACCTTTGAGCTTGCGTGGCAGTGCGCGCGCCCGAATGCCATCGTCACGGTGGTGGCGCTTTACGACAAGGCGCAGACCTTGCCTCTGCCGGATATGTACGGCAAGAATCTGACTTTCAAGGCCGGCGGCGTGGACGGTTGCGACTGCGAGGAAACGCTGAAGCTGATTGCTGAGGGCAAGCTCGATACCGAGCCGCTGATCACGCATACCTATCCGCTCTCAAAGATTGACGAGGCGTATGAGCTGTTTGAAAATAAACGCGACGGAGTGATTAAGGTCGCGGTTGAGTGCTAAAAGTCCTTTTTATCGGACACGAGATGTGTTATAATTAAAATGCGATTGGAGGTGTACAAACATGTCGAAATCTTTTCAAATAAAAATTGAGCCATATGAGTTTTATAATAAGTACGCATCGCAGGATTATGTTCTTTGTGGTATAAGATTTGATTTCTTTGAAAAGGAGAAACATAGTTTCCATAGCGAATGTAGCAACAAATGCTTGTCCGAAATAATGTCGGCAATAGACGAGTATTTTAACGGCGAAATTACGAAAGATACAGAGCTTTATTACGATGTCCCTTGGATTATGGGAGGAGCTGATTACCCGTTTTCATTTGAGATAAACGTTGAGAAAAAGCAGTGGATTTTCAGATATAAGAAGCAGACAAATGCGGCAGAATTTGATTTTGAATATCCGATGGATGAGAGCGCTATTCGTGATATGTATGCTCAAATTGAAAAGCAATATGCAGAAATGGAATGGTCATTGCTCGGAAAATCGCATTTGTACACTTTTGATTTGCCGCAAAAGGAATTTAAATGGTGTTATTCTGCCAAGGCATTTAATGAAGCCTTAAACGAGCTTTGCAAAGGCAGGAAGATCGAAGCTATTTACGTAAGTGCAACCAATTATGCTAATCCGCTTAGAGTGAGCGAAAACTATGTTAACTATTATGTAGGATCAGAGATTTTCATTCAAATGGAAGGCGTTCTTCTAAATCTTTTAATATTTGCATGCGGGTTATTTAAGTGGAGGTCTTTTGATAATAGCGAGATAACCGTGACCGGTCCTCGCCTTGATTTCATTCAAAACGGTGACGAGGAATTTTGTAAAATCGATGACGTCTATCGGGCATTTAAGTTAGGGTATCGCAATGCGAAGATTGCAAATGTGACGGTTAATGATACTGATTGCTGGCCTTGGGATGCAAACGGCTTTGATGAATCGCAATTAGGCGATCCAATCGAACTTCCGGAAGAAATATTCTTCAATTTGGAGAATGGTAATACATTGTCATTTGTAGGTTGGGATGATGATTTTGCGATTAGGATAAAAGGTGTGAACGGTTAGGAGGTTTATGAATGAGTGAATTCAAATATAGAAACGACTACGAACGAGATGAAACTCAAAAATATGAAGGAACTTATACATCCGAAGAAATAGAACTCAACAAAAAATTGTTTGATGAGTGCGCCAAAGAACCTATTGATTTTCAGGTCGTAGAAAAATTGCTGAAGCAGGGAGCAGATCCACTTGGAGGAACGGAAATATGTGGTTGGGGGTTGCTTGATCATGTTTATGGAGATCTTGTAGGTGGATCACAGGAAAACGAAAGTGTTGACTTGCCCCAAATCACAGAACTATTTTTGAAATACGGAATGGATATAGATAAGCCTAAAATACCGTATGATGGTTCAAATAGTATAAATCCTATGTGGGAGTTTGCCTTTGTTACAAATGAGAACGCGATTTATGCGTTAAAGATGTTATTGGATAAAGGTATATCTGTTGAATCTTTTGGAGAGTTTTGGGGGCATGCAATAGGCGACTTAATACAAATTAAATGTGGAGATCCTGTTAATGACGAATTTTGGAATAGCACATGTGTTTGGACTTTAAAAATGCTAATGTTGGCGTCATCGTATGATTACATTCTTGAAAATGACAAGGATTTGAAGGATTTTATAGGATGCTCATATAATAATTATGATGTTCGTAATTTTAGAGAATGGAATAATTATCGCTATGAGTTTGATACATCCCGTTGTGAGAAGTATCGAGAACTATACAAATCAGTTTTACATATTTACGAAATAAGTAGCAATAAAGAAGTTTGGAAAATTGGCGTGTGCTTAAAAGCAGGAGAATTTTAAGTAGAAGGGCGATAATCACAGTTCGCGATTACCGCCATAAAACTATCGAAAAGTAGCCGAAATTGAACCAAAAATCTCCGCAAGTGGTCAAACATGTGGTCAAAGGCGAAAAATGGGCTTGTTCAACCCTCAAAGCAGGGAAGAACAAGCCCATTCTTTATATCACGAAAACGCGAGATTTCGCGAGTATTTGCGAGGAAATAAAAGAAAAATCGGGAATCTTACGACTCCCGATTTTTGGCCTGAGTGACAAGCTTACGAACTTAGTTTTGCGCCGAAAGGTGTCGATCATCCACAATTTAGCGGAGCGCAAAACAGGCAAATGCGTTCCGCATTTGCGAAGCTCGTCGTCGTGAAATTCAAATAAGAAAAAGCAGAACAGACACAAGGTCTATTCTGCTTTTTCTGCCTACTGACATCAATATTGATACAGTCAAAAAGCGGTGCATTTTCAAGAGAAAATCGTAACATTATAAAGTTGCGTAACATTGCAAAAAAACAAATCGTTTACGAGGGCGTGTAATCGTTCATAAAAAAGTATCATTCGTTTACCTACCTATACATTATATAATTCGAGTCAAGGTTGAAATAGGGCCTTGACTTTTTTGCGTTTTAGAGTGATAGATATAAGCGGAGGTGAACGAAATGAAACGAAAAGATGCAGAGGCAGAAACAAGATACCGCCTGG
>SVSG01000041.1 GCA_015064415.1 Oscillospiraceae bacterium
CAAACCAGTTTCCACCGGAGTGACCTGCACGTTCTACTCCAAATCGTATTTCATCATCAAGCACTTCAATGATGTAATCATCGAAATAATAAAATCTGCTATTATTGGTATGGAATGAATCCAGAATGGTTAGAAAAGATTTTTTTGAACCGTTGTATTTGAAAATATACTTTTTTGACATATAACGCACCCTCCCTTCAATGCTTGTTTTATCGCCAGTTTCGCCTTTGTATTACAAAGGCACAGGGCAAAGCCCATACCCCTTAAGGCTACGCGCGTCTTGGGGCTCCCTCCGGGAGGGAGCTCCCGACGAAGTCGGGTGAGGGAGAATGCGCGACAATAAAACATATCAAAACTTCAAAGTTACGCGGGCTCCTTCCGTCACACCACCTCGCTTGCGCGAGCTGCGCGTGCCACCTTCCTCCCGGAGGAAGGCTTTTTTGCTAACCCCATTATACCGCAAATCGGCAGAGAAAACAAGTTCTCTGCCGAAATTTTGTGCCTGCCAATTCTCCGTTAAGGACAACAGAGAAAAGCGGGTATCAGGCCATCAAGGGCTCGCCCATTTCGCCGTTGGCGAAATAAACGGCAATGCCGTTGTCATTGCCTCCAAGGTTCTCGCCGTACTCGATGGCCACGCAAAAAAAGGCATCGCCCCGCAAGGGGGGACGCGTGCCATCAAGGGCTCGCCCATTTCAAGCGCGAGGGCGCACTTGAAATAAACGGTGGCCTTTGGCCACCTCCAAGGTTCTCGCCGTACTCGATGGCCACGCAAAAAAAGGCATCGCCCCGCAAGGGGGAGATGCCTTTTTTTGGTGGGCCATCAAGGGCTCGAACCTTGGACCAACCGGTTATGAGCCGGTAGCTCTGACCAACTGAGCTAATGGCCCGCACAACTTAACATTATACTTGATAGGTGCTTTTTTGTCAAGTGGTTTTGGGTAAATCGCGGAAATTAGGCACATAAAATCCTTTTCATGCTTTTGAAAGGGGTACGGGGAGAACTTTTGCAAAAGTTCTCCCCGTATTCCTATCCTCATTCTCATCATCCTTTGAAGCTTTTCGGTGGCTTACCCATCACACGCTTGAAAACGGTGCAAAAATAGTTCTGGTTGAGAAAGCCCATCGCCTCGGAGGCCTCGCGCACCGTGGCGCCCTTCCGCAAAAGGTCTGCGGCGGCGCGGATCTTCATCGCGTTGAAGTAGGAGATCAGCCCCATGCCTGCGTAGCGCGAGAAGGTCTTTTTCAGATTGACCTCGCCCATGCGGCACTCCTTGGCGATCTGTGCTACGGTCAGATTGCGGTGCAGATTTTCCTCCAGAAAGCGTACGACCATGGCGTAGTGTTTAGCGGACTGCGGCAGGTGACCTTGCTCCTCCCGCACGCGGTTTTCGCTCAGACTTTGCAGCAAGAAAAGCTCCAGACGCTTGATGGCAAGCTCAGCGCCCGTATGGCATTCCGGCTTTGCTTCCATCGCCCAGTGCTTGTGCATCTGCACGTTTTTTTGCACGTCAGCAAGAATGCCGAGTGGTTCGGCAAGATCGCGTACCTTGAAGATCTTGAAGGGGGGAGGGGAAAGGCGCGGCGCGCTGAAGGTGAAGATCAGGATGCCCGCCTCGCGCCCGCGTTCGCTCCAAAGATTGTGAAATTCGTTCGGCGCGTGCCAGACCGCCTGCCCTTTTTTGAGGTGGAAGATCTCCTTGCCCGCCGTCACGCCGATCTCGCCCTCCGTGACGATGACGATCTCCCAAAAGTCATGCGTTTCGCCGCTGACGTAATAATCCGCGCCGTGAACCGCAGAAAAGGCGGTGTAAAGCGCCGTAATGCGAAAAAAGTCGCTTGTGTCAAGATGTCGATACATATTTATACCCAAATTTATAGATTTTTTATACGTTTACGCATAGAAATAAGAACTCGTATATGATATTATAATAACAGAATACACTTGCCTTGTCAAGTATCAGGAGGTTTTTTATGTTGACTTTTGCGGTTCTCGGCTTTGGCGCGAGAGGAAAGAATTATACCGGTCTTATCAAGATGCTGCAGGAGAACAGCGTGCTTGCCGTGTGCGATCCCGACACGGCGCGTCTGGCCATTGCCAAGGCACACCACAATATCCCGGATGAAATGCTGTTTACCGATGAGGACGTTTTCTTTGGCAAGGGCAGACTGGCAGACGTTTGCATCGTCTCCACGCAGGACGCCCAGCATCACGATCACGCCATCAAGGCGCTGAACGCGGGGTACGATCTGCTGCTGGAAAAGCCGATCGCCACAAGTGAGGCGGACGTGCTGGATATTTATTATACCGCCAAGCGCCTTGACAAAAAGATCTACGTTTGCCACGTGCTGCGCTATGCGCCTTTCTTTACTTATATCAAGCAGGAGATAGACTCGGGCAAATACGGCCGCGTCTCCACCATCAACCTGACCGAGCACGTGTGCTACTGGCATCAGGCACACAGCTACGTGCGCGGCAACTGGGCAAATACGAAGAAATCCTCCCCGATGATCGTGGCAAAATGCTGCCATGATATCGACATTCTGATCTGGCTGATGGGGGATAAGATCAAAACTGTCAGCTCGCAGGGCTCGCTTCGCCTTTTCAAAAAGGAAAATCAGCCCGATGGCGCCGCAGACCGCTGTATGCAGTGTAAGTTCAAAGACACCTGTCAGTATTCCGCTTATAAGTTCTACATTCAAAAGCGTTTTGAGAAAGAGCAGAAGCTGCGCTGGCCGCTGGACGTGCTGACCAACGAGATCACGCGCGAGAATCTTGTAAAGGCGCTGGAGGAGGGCCCCTACGGGCGTTGCGTCTATGCCTGCGACAACGATGCCGTGGATCACCAGGTCACCAACTTCCTTTTTGAGAACGGCAGCACCGCGCATCTGACGATGACGGCATTTTCCGACATCGGCCGCCGCGACATTTACGTGCACTGCGAGTTTGGTGAGATCAGCGGCAATATGACGGAAAACAAGCTGCATTGTCGCAGATTCGGGGAAGAAGAAACGGTCATTGATGTGGGAGCCCTTGCCAAGGAGACGTCGGGCTACGGCCACGGCGGCGGCGACTTCTTCCTTATCAAAGATATTATCGCGGAAAGCGCGGGCGAGCAGACGCTGGGGCTTACCTCCATCGAAAACTCGGTGGAAAGCCACCTTGTCGGCTTTGCAGCGGAAAAATCCCGTCTTGCCGAGGGCGAGATGCAAAGAATTCAATATTAATCGCAAAAAAGCAAGCACAAAAGCATTTTTGTGCTTGCTTTTTTCACGCTTGCGTGTTATACTGAGCATAGCAATTTCCGAAAGGAGCCGAAGCATGAGAAAGCTTTACGTACCGATCATGGTAGATCCCTCGCAGAATAGGGATCAGTATTTGAAGGATTTTGAGGAACTTGGCGTCGGTCACGTCTTTTTGTCCTGCGGCGAGCGCTGGCCCTTGATTGGCGAGGAAACGTGGGAAAAATGGATGGATCTGATCGAAGAGGCATATGCTTTTTATACGGGCAAGGGATATGCGTGCGGCGTTTGGATCAGCACGATCGGCTTTGGCGGTGCGCTCTTTTCCGATACGACGAACACGGGGGATCTGACGCAGATCCGCTCGATCGTGGGCAAGAACGGTGGCGACGCGCTTTGCCCCTCGAACGAAACCTTTGTGAGCAGTATCGCCAAAACGGTGCAGGAGATCGCCCGCCGCGGCGTGAAAATGATCATGCTGGACGACGAGCTCTGCCTTTCCGTGCGCCCCGGTATCGGTTGCGCGTGTGATTGGCATTTGAAGGAGTTCAGCCGCCTTCTTGGTGAAGAGATCACGCTGGAGCAACTGCCCGAGCTTGTGTTCACGGGCAAGGCGAACAAATACCGCAAGACCTGGCTGCAAATGCAGGGCGACACCCTGCGGGGCTTTTGTCGCACGTTGCGCGAGGCACTGGACGAGGTGGACCCCACCGTGCGGATGGGCTTTTGCGCGGGCTATACCTCCTTTGATACCGAGGGCGTGGACGCCCTGGAGCTCACCCACATTCTGGCGGGCAACACCGCTCCCTTCATGCGCTTTACCTCCGCGCCCTACTGGCATTTTGCCCAGCGCTTCGGTCAGGCGCCGATGCAGACCTTTATCGAGTACGTTCGCATGCAGGACGCGTGGGCGAAGGGGGAGGGGATCGAGCTGTTTGCCGAGTGCGACACCTATCCGCACAACCGCTTCCACACCCCCGTGGCACACATCGAGTGCTTTGATACCGCCACGATGCTGACGAAAAACGTCGGTGTGTTGAAATATTTCTATCACTATCCTTGCCAGCCGACGCAGGAGCGCGGCTATATCAACGCGCATCTTGCCGCAAGGAGTACCAAGGAAGCAATGCAGCAGGCGTTCCACACCCGCCCCGAGGTCGGTGTGCGCGTGTATGAGGAGATGCATAAGCTGCAGGACGCCACGCTGCCCGAAAAGTTTGACGTGGTAAAATCGCAAAAGGAGATCATGTATAAATACGCCTTTTCGGAGGCACAGCAGATGCTTACCGTACAAGCGATCCCCACGGTTTACGAGGGCACGGGGCTTTGCGGCATCTGCTTTGGTGAGAACGCCAAATATCTGCCCGAGGATGCGCTTGATAACGGCCTTATTCTGGACGTGAGCGCCGCAGAGCTGTTGCAGGCGCGCGGCATCGACGTGGGACTTTTGGCAAGTGCGCCCCTTGCGGTGGGCGTTCTGGAGGATTTTGCCGACGGCACCGATCCGCACCCCGTCTACTGGGCAAACAATTTGTGCGATATGAAGCTCGCCCCCAAGGCAAGTGTTTCCAGCACGTTCGTCAGCACCGCCGTGCTTGCCCCCAAGCGCTGTTTCCCCGCGTGTTACCGCTATGAAAATGCGAAGGGCCAGCGCTTCCTTGTGTACGGCTTCCGCGCAGAGACCCAGCCCAGAAACTCGGGTATGTATTGGAGCTATGGCCGCGGCGCGCAGCTGGGGCGTGAGATCCCGTGGCTTTGCGGCAAGGAGCTGCCCGTGCGCTGTGAGGGGCATCCTTTCCTGTACGCCCGTTGTAACGAGGACGCAAGCTCGGTTGCCGTTGCCTATTTTAACTGCGCCGTGGACGGCATTGAAAAGGCCACGTTGCACTTTGCCCGCGACGTGAAGGACGTGAAATTCATCGGCTGTAAGGGTGAACAAATCGACGCCCGCACCGTGGAGCTCTTCGACGTTCGCAGCTTCGGCTGTGCGTGCGTTGAGGCGGAATACCAATAAGCAAAAGAGGTGCCCTGTGTGGGCACCTCTTTTGCGATGTTACAAAATGTTCACACTTTTCGTCGGAAAATATGTTATAATGTATATTGAATTTTTGTAGAAAGGAGCTGGTTTTGTGGATCCGTTACCCCGAAGTTGGCCCGAAGAGGGAATTCCGAACTTCGATCATATCCGCCTGAATAACCCCGTTTGCCCGTCATACGGTGCCGTGCCGCACACAATGCTGTGCTGATCGCCACCCACTGACAAAACAAACGCTTATTTGAATTTTAGGAGGATATGATGACAATTCTGAAACAACTTTTATTACAGTTCGTACTTATCTTATTGAATGCACTCTTTGCCGCGACCGAGCTTGCGATGGTCTCCATCAACGAAAAAAAGGTGCGCGCGCAGGCAGAGGACGGCGACAAAAAGGCGAAAAAGCTGCTCCGCGTGATCGAGGATCCGACAAAGTTCCTCTCCGCCATTCAGGTGGGCATTACGCTGGCGGGCTTCCTCGGCTCCGCATTTGCGGCGGATACCTTTGCCGAAATGCTGACCAACGCCGTGGTGAAGCGCTTTGATCTTTGGGCATACGCAGGCCTGATCGACACCGTTTCCGTGGTTCTGATCACGCTGATCCTTTCTTACTTCACGCTGGTGCTTGGCGAGCTTGTGCCCAAGCGGATCGCGATGAAGCACAAGGATAAGCTGGCACGCGCGATGTGCGGCTTCATCTCGGGACTTACCACGGTCCTGAAGCCCGTGATCTGGTTCCTTGCAGTCTCCACCAACGGTGTGTTGCGCCTTTTCGGCATCAACCCCCACGAAAAGGAGGAGGCCGTGTCCGAGGAGGATATCGTGATCATGCTGGATGCAGGTGCCGATGAGGGTACACTCAAGCAAGATGACATTGAATATATCAAAAACGTGTTCAAGCTGGAGCACCGCAGTGCCGCGGACGTGATGACGCGCCGCGCGACGCTGGTCGCGGTTCCGCGCGACATCGAGGAGGATTCCTTGCTTGACCTGATCGAAAAGGAAGGGTACTCCCGCATCCCCGTTTATGACGAGGATCTGGATCACATCGTCGGTATTCTGCACGTGCGCAACTATCTGCTGATGCGCGGCCGCGACGGTTTTTCCATGGAGGACGCGTTGATCGCGCCCGAATTCGTGCCCGAGACCGTGCGCCTTGACCAGCTGTTCAAGGATATGCAGGAAAATCGCACGCACATGGTCGTGGTGGTGAACGAATACGGCATGACGCTTGGCGTTGTGACGATGGAGGACATCATCGAGGAGCTTGTCGGTGAGATCTTCGACGAGGAGGACGATGAGGTGGCCTACACCAACATCGAGTCCTTGGACAAGGAAAACACCTACCGCGTGCTGACCGAGATCAACGTGGACGAATTTTTTGAGTTCTTCGGGCTGGAGAAAAACGAGGAGATCGAGTCCACCACCCTCAACGGTTGGCTGGCCGAGCGTTGCGGTTGTATCCCTGAGGTTGGCTTCAACTTTACTTATGAGACGCTGACCATCACCGTCACCGAGGCGGAGGATCTGCGCGCCATCGCCATCGAGGTCTTGGTCGCTGAAAAGTCTGAGATCGACGAGGACGAAGAGGCCGAGGACGAAGAAGATTAATATAGCAAAAGGACGGAGCGTGGCTCCGTCCTTTTTATCTTGGATGATTATTTCGTCAATCTTCTTGCCTCGGTCATGGCCACAGGATCGAGCACGTCTGCAAGCTCGTCCTCGGTGAGGATCCCGTCGCGCAGGATGATTTCGCGAACGGAGATACCGGTGCGCAATGCCTCCTTGGCGATCTCGGCAGCGCGCTGATAACCCACGAAGGGAACCAGCACGGTGACCACGCCGGTGCTCTTTTCCACGTTGTCGCGGCACTTCTTTTTGTTGGCGGTGATGCCCTCAATGCAGTTGACGGTGAAGGTGTCCACGGCGGCGGTGAGTGCGGTGATCGACTCAAACAGCTGATAGAAGAGCACGGGCTCGAAGGCGTTGAGCTCCAACTGGCCTGCTTCGATGACGGTGCTGATGGTGAGGTCATGACCCATCACAAGGAATGCCACCTGGTTGACCACCTCGGGAATGACGGGGTTGACCTTGCCGGGCATGATGGAGGAGCCGTTCTGCTTCGGGGGCAGGTTGATCTCACCAAAGCCCGTGCGCGGGCCGCTGGACAAGAGGCGCAGGTCATTGGCAATCTTGGAAAGATTGATGGCAAAGGTCTTGAGCGCAGAGGAAACGCAGGCAAAGCCGTCCAGATTCTGCGTGGCCTCGATCAGGTCGTCGGCTTTTTCCAGGGGATAGCCCGCCACGCGGGAAAGTGCGGGGGCAATCAGCTCTAAGTAACGGGGCTCCACGTTGACGCAGGTACCGATGGCGCTGCCGCCCATGTTGATCGAGTGCATTTCGCGCTCGGCGGCAATGATGCGGTTGATGTCGCGTGCGGTCACGGTGGCGTAAGCGGCAAACTCCTGCCCCAGGCGGATCGGCACGGCGTCCTGCATCTGCGTTCTGCCCATCTTGATCACGTGGTCAAATTCCTTGGCCTTGGCGGCGAAGGCGTCGCGGAGCTTTGCCATGTTGGCAAGCAGGGGAGCGATCAGGTCGATCACCGTCATCTTGCCCGCAGTGGGAATGACGTCGTTGGTGGACTGCGCCATATTTACGTCATCGTTGGGATGTACGATCGAGTAATCGCCCTTGCGGCCGCCCAGAAGCTCGATGGCGCGGTTGGCAATGACCTCGTTGGCATTCATATTGGCGGAGGTGCCGGCGCCGCCCTGAATGGCATCCACAATGAAGGAGCTAAGCAGGGTACCGTTGATCACGTCGTCGCTGGCGGCTACGATGGCGTCGCGCTTTTCGGGGGTAAGGTCGCCCAGCTCGCAGTTGACGATGGCGGCGGCCTTCTTGATGCGTGCAATATTTTTAATGAAGTCGGGGTTCAGCTTTTGATCCAGAATGCGGAAGTTTTGCGCACCGCGCAACGATTGCACGCCGTAATAGGCGTCCGCAGGAACCTCAAGTTCACCGATAGAGTCTTTTTCCAAACGCATTTTTGCTTCCATTTTTTCAGTCTCCAATTCAAGAAATATGTCATAATTTTATGTTACCGCGGCCAAAAAGTCAATAGTTTTTCAAAAAATGATTTTTAGAACTTTCAATCCTTCATCCCCGCAAAATGCAGAGCGCGGCGGTCGGAGCTTTCTTACATTATATAATACGCGCGCATATGTGAGAAAAAGGATTTGCATGAAATCACAGAAGGGTTTGCAAGCACTTTGCGCGGCGCAGAAAAAGCTATATGTACAAAATGCACAAAAGAAGAGGAAAAAACGGACATGCCATGCACTTTTTGCAAGAAAGCGCAAAAAAAGCAAAAAAAATCGAAAAAAAGTGTTGACAAAAAAAACGAATCGTGGTAGAATAATGAAGCTGTCGCAAAGAGCGGCAACGAAAATGGTCTTTGAAAATTGAACAGTAAGAGATGAGTATAAAGCATGTAAGTGCGAGAAAGAACATCTCGACAATTCTGAAAGAGAATACAACTCTAAAAAAAGT
>SVSG01000042.1 GCA_015064415.1 Oscillospiraceae bacterium
TCAAGGAAAATTGCGAGAAAACTGCGAGAAAGGCTTCTCGCAAAGTGCATCAAAAGATGCGAAAAACCCAATAAAATCAAAGGTTTATAGGGGATTACATAAACAGACGAAGGAAGTTTTCAAGACCAGCTCCTTAAACCGCTCGGACATCTCTCCGTATAAGCTTGACCTTTTTATTGTACCATATCTTTCCCCAAAAATCAATGCCTTCAAGAGAAAAAGTAAAAAATCCGCTTGAAAGATATAAAGAGACCCTTGCCGTGGGGCAAGGGTCTGGTTTTCATCAAGGCAATTACGCCACGGTGATGCCGCCGTCGGCAACGATGACCGTGCCGTTCAGGTAGGTGGCAAGGTCGCTGGCAAGGAAGAGCGCCACGTTGGCGATCTCCTCGGGCTTGCCCCAACGGCGCAGGGGGGTGCCCTGCGTGAGGAACTTCTGCTCATCGAACTTGGGATCGTTGAGGTTGGATTCCTTCACCATTTCGGTGGCGATCGCAGCAGGTGCGATGCAGTTGGTGCGGATGTTATAGGGACCGTACTCCACGGCGAGCGAGCGCGTCAGAGACGTGGTCGCACCCTTGGTGGCGGTGTAAGCGTCGCATTCGGGAATGCCGATCTGCCCCGCGCTGGACGAGGTATTGATGATCGAGCCGCCGCCCGCCTTCTTCATCAAAGGGATGGCGTGCTTGGTGCAATGGTACAGACCGTACAGATTGATGTGCAGGATCTTATCCCAGAACTTGCTGTCCAGCTGATCCATCACGTTATCGCGGCCGCCGCCAAGGAACACGGACGCGTTGTTATACAGCACGTCCACCTTGCCGTACAGCTCCTCGACCGTCTTCATCGAGGCGATGACGTTCTCCTCGTCGGAGATGTCGGTGTGCAGGAACTTTGCCTTCAGTCCCTTTTCGGTCAGCTCCTTTTCAATGGCCTCGCCTGCTGCGTCCACCACGTCAAAGATCACGACCGTTGCGCCGTTCTCGGCAAAAATGCGGGATGCGGAAAGGCCGATGCCGCCCGCGCCGCCGGTAATAATGGCAATTTTATCCTTCAAAAGCATTGTAAAATCCTCCAAAACTCGACCCGTTAGGGGGTTATTTCAAAAGCTCGCGCACGCTTTGGGCAATGCCGCGTGCCTGCAGACCGTACTGATCGCGGATCCACTTCTGACCGCCGATCTTGGCCACGTTCACGTCGGGGAACGCCAATCTCTTGAACTTCGCGGGGCTCACACCCTCGTCGCAAAGCACCTCAGCCACGGCAGAGCCGAGACCGCCCATCAGGTTGTGCTCCTCCACGGTGACGATGCCGCCCGTGTTCTTGGCGCTGTCCAGGATCATATCCTTGTCAATGGGCTTGATGGTGTGCATACTCACCACGCGGCAGTTGATGCCCTCTGCCTTCAGCATCTCGGCGGCCTCGACCACCTCGCTGCCGATGGGGCCTGCGAACATCAGCGTGATATCCTTGCCTTCGGAGACGATGTTTGCCTTGCCGATCTTGAAATCGATGGGGCCCGCATGGATATCCTTCTCGCCCTTATAGCCGCAACGGTAATAGAAGGGGCCGTTGTACTCGATCATAGCGTGGGTGGCGGCCACGGCCTCATAGTTATCGCAGGGCACCTCTACCACCATATTGGGCAGTGCGCGCATGATGGCGATATCCTCGGTGGAGTGGTGAGACATACCCAGTGCGCCGTAGGACACACCGCCGCCGATGATGACGATCTTCACATTGGCATTGTGATAGCAGACGTCATTTCTGATCTGCTCCAGACAGCGCAGCGTGGGGAAATTGGCGATACTGTACGTGATGGCGATATTGCCCTCCATGGCGATACCGCAAGCAACGCCGGTCATGTTCTGCTCGGCAACGCCCACGTTGTAGTATCTGTCCGGGAAGGTGTCACGGAAGGGCTCGATCTCGCCATAACCGATATCGGCCAGCACCATATGAATTCTTTTATCCTTCTTTGCAAGCTCAAGCAGCGTTTTGTTAAATACGGCTCTCATATTTTCTTTACCTCCAACTCAGAGATGATGGCGTCCAGCTTTTCGTCGGGAACGAAGCGATAGTGGGACTCCACGGTGTTTTCCAGATAATCCACGCCACGGCACTTCACGGTCTTGGCGATGATGACGGTGGGCTTGTCAGCGGCATAGGGCACGGTGGAAAGTGCCTCGCGCACCTCGTCGATGTTGTGGCCGTCGATGACCTTGGCGCTCCAGCCGAACAGCTCCATACGCGCATCAAGGGGCTCCAGGTTCTCGATATCCTTGGAGAAGCCAAGTGCCTGGATGCGGTTGTAGTCCACAATGAGGGTCAGGTTGGAAAGGTGCTCCTGTGCGGCGAACATAATGGCCTCCCAGGTGGAGCCCTCGTTCATATCACCGTCGCTGGCAAGACAGAACACGCGGCGGTCGGATTTTGCATAGCGGGCGGCGATCGCCATACCCACAGCCACGGGCAGGCCGTGCCCAAGCGAGCCGGTAGAAAACTCTACGCCCGGCACCTTGTGGCTGATGTGGCCCATCAGCTTGCCGTCGTCGCAATAGTACTTGGAAAGCCACTCGCGGGGAATAAAGCCCTTCTGCGCGAGTGCGGAGTACACGCCTGCGGCGGCGTGACCCTTGGAAAGAATAAATCTGTCGCGATCCTCCCATTCGGGGTTCTTGGGATCGACGCGCAGGATCTCGTCGTAAAGAACGGCGACGATCTCTGCCATGGAAAGCATGCTTCCCACGTGACCGCTGTGCGCGGCGTTTGTCATTCTCACGCTGTCAATACGAATTTGACGCGCGATCTGTTCTGCATTTCCCATTATCGGTTTCTCCTTTTATATTTTGATTTGGATTTTTATTTTTCGCCCGGATAGTTTTCCAGGTAAACGACACTTTTGACAAAGCCCTCCTCGCGCTTGACCGAGTCCACGAAGGCGCGGGCAATATCCTCGGCGGGGTATTTGTGCGAGATGAGCAAGGAAAGATCGAACACGCCGCGCTCAAAAAGCTTGATGGTCATCGGCCAGTAGCGGGCGTATTCGCGCCCGTCATCCAACGCGGGCGAGGTGTGGATCAGGCGGTTGCCGCGCAGATGCTGGGTCTTGAAATCAATGGTACGGTCAAAGCGGTGCCAGCCGAACAGGTAAATGTCACCTGCCATGCCGCAGGATCTGACGGCAAGGTCCAAGCCGCTTTGCGAGCCGCTGCACTCGATGACACGGTCAAACTGTCCCTCGACCTCCTCGGGGGTGCAGACCACCTGGGCGCCGCACTTTTTGGCAAGCGCGCGGCTGCTTTCCTTCACGTCGCAGACCACAAACTCCGAGAAAGGATAACCCTTGATCAGCTGAACCATCAAAAGCCCCATAAAGCCGGCGCCGATGAGCAGCACGCGGTGTGCGGGCTTTAAATCCATATAAGAGACGGCATTAACGATGGACACGGCGGGCTCGATGACCCAGTTGGCGGGATCGCCGATGTTGTCGGGCAGCTTGAAGGCATACGCGGCGGGGCCGACCAGACGGCGCGACCACTGACCCATATACCAGCAGCAGGCACAATAATCCCCCGGCTTCAGATGCGTGACACCGGGACCGACCGCCACCACGCGGTGCACCGCCTCATGCCCCGGGATCATCGGATAGCGCGGATGCGTCAGATCTCCCTTATAAAGACTGACCTCGTGCGTGCAGATGGCACCAAGCACCGCCTCCACGGCGATCTCACCCTCGCGGGGGGCACGATCCTCGGCAAGCGAATACATATTCGTGCCGTGATCGATCATCTCCTGCGGTGTGGGCATATAAACGTCGGTGGGCTTTACGTCACGGTACGTGATCTCCCCCACCCTTTCCAATACGACGGCCTTCATATCGCATTCCTCCTTGGTGGATCGCTCTATTTGCATTTTATCACAATCTTGCCCGCATGTCGATATAAAATCGTTCGCAAAGTTATTGATTTTTTCCGCGAATCATACAAATTACCATTGACAATCCGCCAAGGATGCTCTATAATAAAGATATGGAATACATCAAACAAGATCTAAAAAGCATTTTTAACGTGAAGCAGATCGTTACCGTGCATTATTTCGAGCTGACCAAATCCACCAACTATCCCATCGATATTCACGATTTCTGGGAAATTCACTACGTGGACAAGGGCACGGCCATCAGCCACGAGGGGGAGGATCAGTACGTCCTCGGCCAAGGGGATCTGCTGTTTCACAAGCCGAACGCCTATCACCGCCTGCGCGCCAACGGGCAGATCGCACCGAACGTGTGCGTGGTCTCCTTCGTGTGCCACTCGCGCGAGATGCAGCACTTTGCGGACAAAAAATTTCACCTCTCGCCCGAGCTTGCCGCGCTTTTGCGCAAATTTTTTGACGAGGCGCACGCCACCTTTGAGATTTCGCACACCACCCCCGACCTCAAAAAGCTGACGCAAAGACCGAACGCCCCCATCGGCGGGCTGCAAATGCTGAAATTACTGCTGGAGACCTTCTTCATTTCGCTTTTGCGCGAGGAAAAGGAGCAGAACCGCAAGATCCGCGCGGTGCTTTCCGCAGAGGAATACCCCGACGAGGTGGTGAACAGCATCATCGCCTACATGCGCGAGCACGTGACCGAGCGGCTGACGCTCTCGGACGTCTGTGAAAAATTCCGCTACGGCAAGACCTATCTTTGCGCGCGCTTTTTGCAGGTGACGGGCAAAACCATGGGGCGCTTTTTCACCGAGATGAAGATCGCCGCCGCCAAGCAGATGATCCGCGACCGTGAGGCGGGCGCGGGGCAGTTCTCCCGCATCTCGGACACCCTCAATTTCAGCACCTCCGCCTACTTTTACAGCACCTTCAAAAAGGTGACGGGCATGACCCCAAGCGAATATGCCGCCAGCATCCGACCCTACAGCTCTGCGGAGAAATAAAAGTTTTTTTGAAAAAATTTCATAATCCTATTGATTTTTTGCTTCGATTGTGTTATAATACCTTTATATGTTGAAAAAATGCGGAAAAATCCGTTTCTATTACTGTTTTTTGGAGGTTTCAAATGTTAGTATTGCAGTATGTTTTGGGTGGCGCCCTGATTTTGATGGCACTGGCACTGGTGGTGCTGGTTCTGCTTCAGTCCAGCAAGGATAAGCGCTTGTCCGGTACCATTTCCGGTGGTAGCTCTGATACTTACTACGGTCAGAACAAGGGACGTGACCGCGACAAGATCCTTTCCCGCATCACCCTTGTGGTTGCTATCCTGTTCGTCGCTGTGCTTGTTACCGCCTACGTGCTGATCGCACGCCAGGGCTGATATAGAAAAAGGAACGCTTTCGCGTTCCTTTTTCTATTCTTTTTTCAAAAAGCCCTTTACAAATTCGCGCGCGGCGTGTATAATAATAATGATAGGATAAAGTCTGTGAACGGGAAAAGGCCCACGGGAACCGAGCAGAGAGCGCCGCCTTGGCTGAAAGCGGTGTACGGCAAGGTGGGAGATGTGCACCCGGAAGATGCGTGTGGGAACGGCGATGTCGCTACTGCACGACGTAAGTCTGCGTTAAAGATCAACTGTTGACTGACAGAAAAGAGAGGGGGAAGCCCCTGAAGCAGAGTGGAACCGCGGTTCACGCCGCCTCTGTGCCGAAAGGTGCAGGGGTGTTTTTTATTTCTGCCAAGGGGAAGCAAGCTATGAAAAAAGAACTATCTGTTTTGAATACCGCCGCCGTGGGCAAGGCACTGCTGAAGCGCGCCGCCAAGCGTGCTTACTGCAAGGGGACGGCGCTTTGGCGCGAGGTGAAATATGACGTGCAGGCATTCCGAGAGCGAGATCCCGCCGCCAAAAGCGATGCGGAGATCCTCTTATTGTACTCTGGTATGCACGCGCGGCTTGCGCACCGCCTGTCGCACAAGCTGTATGAGAACGGGCACACCTTCACGGCGCGCGCCATCAGCCAAGGGGCAAAGATGATCACCGGCATTGAGATCCACCCCGGCGCCACCATCGGGCGCGGGCTTGTGATCGACCACGGCTCGGGCGTGGTGATCGGTGAGACCGCCGAGATCGGCGACAACTGCACCATCTATCAGGGCGTGACCTTAGGCGGCACGGGCAAGGACGTGGGCAAGCGTCACCCAACGCTTGGCAACAACGTGTTGGTAGGCGCGGGTGCCAAGATCCTGGGGCCCGTGAAGATTGGCAACAACGTTAAGGTCGCCGCGGGTGCGGTGGTGCTATCCGAGCTTCCCGAGCACAGCACGGCGGTGGGCATCCCCGCCAAGGTCGTGCGTGTGGGCGGTCAACGTGTCCCTGATGACCTTGACCAGATCCACATCCCCGACCCCGTACAACAGGAATTGAATGCATTGCGCGCCGAGATCGACGCGCTTCGTGAGAAGATTGAACAAAAGGAAGGACAAGAACAATGATTTTATACAACTCTGCCACCCATCAAAGAGAAGAATTCGTACCCAACGAGCCCGGTAAGGTCAGTATGTACACCTGCGGCCCCACCGTCTATCACTTTGCGCATATCGGCAACCTGCGCACCTATATCATGGAGGACATCCTTGACCGCTATCTGCGCTACTCCGGCTACGAGGTCAAGCGCGTGATGAACATTACCGACGTGGGACACCTGTCCAGCGACGGCGACACGGGCGAGGACAAGATGCTCAAGGGCGCAAAGCGTGAGAAAAAGAGCGTGATGGAGATCGCCAAATTTTACACCGATTGCTTCTTTGCCGATGCCGAGAAGCTGAACATCCGTCGCCCCGACGTGGTGGAGCCCGCCACGAACTGCATTGACGATTTCATCAAGGTGATCGAGTCGCTCATTGAAAAGGGCTTCGCCTACGAGGCGGGCGGCAACATCTATTTCGACACCTCTAAGCTCGCGCAATATTATATCTTCAACGATTTCACCTCCGAGGATCTTGCCGTCGGCGTGCGCGAGGGCGTGGAGGAGGATGGCAACAAGCGCAACAAGGCGGACTTTGTGCTTTGGTTCACCAAGTCCAAGTTTGACGATCAGGAGCTGAAGTGGGATTCCCCCTGGGGCATCGGCTATCCCGGCTGGCACATCGAGTGCTCCTGCATCAGCATGAAGCATCTGGGCGAAAAGCTGGACATCCACTGCGGCGGCATTGACAACGCCTTCCCCCACCACACCAACGAGATCGCGCAAAGCGAGGCATACGTGGGACACAAGTGGTGCAACTACTGGATGCACGTGCTGCACCTGAACACCGACAGTGGCAAGATGTCCAAGTCCAAGGGCGAGTTCCTCACCGTCTCGCTTCTGGAGGAAAAGGGCTACGATCCCGTGGTCTACCGCTTCTTCTGCCTGCAGTCGCACTACCGCCGCTCGCTGGTATTCTCCTGGGAGAACCTGGACAACGCCGTGGTCGCCTACAACAAGATCATCGCCAAGATCGCCGCGTGGAAGGCAGTCGAGGGCGAGGAGATCGACGAGAAGGAGCTTGCCGAGCTCAAGGCAAAATTTGTCGCAGGTCTTGACAACGATCTGAACACCTCGCTTGCCATCACCGCGATCCACAACGTGCTCAAATCGAAGGCGAACACTGCCACCAAACGTGCGGCTCTTGCCGATTTTGATACCGTTCTGCAGCTCAATTTGCTCAAAAACGCGGATACGTATGCCGCGAAAGAAGCACAGAAGGCCGCCGCTGCCGCCGTGCGCGTCTACTCCGACGATCCCGAGATCCGCGCCATTGAGGAGGCGATCGACGCCCGCACCGCCGCCAAGAAGGCGAAGAATTACGCCGAGGCCGACCGCATCCGCGCAGAGCTCCTGGAAAAGGGCATTGTCCTTACCGACACCGCGCAGGGCACCACCTGGGCAAAGGCATAAATCGCAAAAAACTCACCCCGTTAAGGGGGTAAATGAAAAACCACAAGGAAAAAGGCAACTTCTCATAAGGAAGCTTGCTTTCTCCTTGTAGGGACCGGCGTCCGATACGAATAATCGCCTTGCAGAAGACAAAAATCAACCCCGACAGATTTTCAAAAGTCTGTCGGGATTTGCTATTCGATAAATTGGAATTTATATGTGTATTTGAAAATCACCAAAATCAAAAATACCGTTACCATGTTGGAGCTTGTTTTGGCTGTGTATTTCGCAAAATGCATCGTAAATTCTATCGACTATTCCGATGGGA
>SVSG01000012.1 GCA_015064415.1 Oscillospiraceae bacterium
ATAGACTTGAGCATCTTATTGTACCATGTTAGGAGATTTTTTGGTATAACCTCTGTTGCCCACCCGCATAGCGGGTGGTTGTCTGTTTCGCGCTTCGCGCTCAACTGCCTAAAGGCACTAAAACAAATCGGCAGAGAAAACAAGTTCTCTGCCGAAGTTTTTGTGAGGCCCATTTCTCCGCTAAGAATGCAGAGAGAATCGGGTGCTCTTTTTTGTTTTAATCTCTGCATCCGCTGTACTTCGTCGGTGCGGCGTTCTGTGCTTCCCTCTTTACAAAGTCGCTTTTCTGTGTTATACTTATCATATCAAGCGCAGAGAGGAGACCCAAATGGCAAAATTTGTTTTGATGACGGAAGTAAAGACCTTAAGAGAGATCGCCGAGTGGTGGGAGTGCCAGAACGATACTGAAACAGAGGTACAGCTTTTTGAGAGCTTTGACGAAGCCAAGCTTGCCACGCGGAAAACAATTCGGCGCCTCACGCGCAAACACGACTTTTTCCCGCTGAAAAGGGGCGGCGGATACGCGCCGCTTGAGCAGTTTGCCCATGGCTATGATGAAGATCTTACTCTGCTTGCCAAGATCGTCCGCTACACGCTGGGCAAGCCCGAGTACGTTTATGAGAACCCTTCTTCACTTGACATCCGGGCGACAGATGACGGCGATCACTACATCGCCTTCGTCGGCACAAAGGATCTAATCCTTGCCGAATACTACGGCCAGACCTTGAGAATGAACGTGCACAACATGTCCGACCCCAAAAACGATTATTTCTTCACGTACAAGGACAGCGACGAGAGCGATATCCCGACGTGCGAAATTTCCGTGCGCCTTTGTCCCGTTGGAAAAATCAAGAAAAAGCACGAAAGAAAAGCGCTACCGAAGAACTACGAAACCGTGACGTTCGGCCGCTATATGCAGGACGCGGATGGTGAAACGCTCACACCTCTTTCCTGGCGCGTGCTTGAAAAAAGAGGAGATATGACGCTGCTGATCACCGAAAAAGTGGTGGACCACCAGCAATTCGCTGCCAACGAAAGCAACGATTGGGAAACAAGCGACATACGGAAATGGCTGAACACCGAATTTGCCGACCGCGCCTTTGACGAGCAGGAAAAGCAACAAATCGGCGAGGTAACAAAGGGCGAGCGGATATTTTTGCTTGACTTTGACGAATATCTGGAGTATTTCCCCTCCCCCGATGACGCCCGTGCCGAATACACCGATTACACAAGAAGCAAGGCCTACGTCGGCACTGTGCGCGAGCCCTACGCCTTCTGGTGGTTACGCGCGCCGAACAGCGATGACGATTGGGACGAGGACAGCAACGTTTACTTGTATCACGTCTGCAACAACGGCACCCTAAACCCGTTTGAAAGAGCGGAATACAGGGACGGTGTACGCCCCGTGCTTTGGGTAAGATCGGACGCCCTCACGGACTAAGCGCCTTCATTCTTTGACGGTACACGTTACAAAAGCGGCGCACAACTGCGCTCTATCAAAAACCGATATCACACCGAAAAGCGGCGGGCAAATGCCCGCCGCTTTTTGCTTTTTTGTCGCAAAAACGCTTATACGTTGGTCTGTTTTTTCTTCCTTAGCAGGAACCAATACACACAGAAGCCACCGCCGACCACAAGCACAACTGCGCCGATTGCAATGGCAACGATCGCCCCTGTGGGAAGTCCTTCCTCGCTTTTCGCCGCAAGGGCACCGCAGGCGGTGCATGCGTCATCAGCAAAGGTATGTGCCAGCTTTTCGCTTTGCGCGCCGCAATCGCACACGTGCCAATGTCCTGCGGCATCGCTCTGCCAAGCCGCGGCAAAGGTGTGCCCCGTGGCGGCAAGCTTGAGAGTGGCGGGATCGGCGACCTCGTGCATCCCCCATTTATCCGTGTAGCTCTTGCCGCAAGTGCAGGTGTAATGTGCGGCAACGCCGTCCTCGGTGCAACCGGGGGACTTCTCCGCCACTGCGTTTTTGATACAGCTATGCGCGCCCGCGGGGATACCGTTTTCATTCTCGCACAGAAAACCAAGACGAACGGCAAGCATCTGCAGCTCGGGCTGATAGATCACGTCAACAGCCTCAAGCCCCGTGCCCGAAAGCACAAAGTCAAAATCACTCAGCACACCGGGAACACTCCAACCCTCTGCCACGTGGAAAGCAAGCATATACGTATATGCCTTCCTCAGCAAAAAGGCGTTGGCAGGGGTGGGGGGAGTCCCCTCACCTACTTGCAACCAAGCGTCGAGCGTGGCCTTCACCTCGTCCTCCAGCTTGGTGCAATCACATTCTGCGCCGCAAAGGGTCAGCGCCTCGTGGGCAAAGATCTCATCGGGAATGCGGGCAGGGGTGGTCACGCCCACAAGTGCGCTTGCATCAAAGATCAGCTCGTTAAGTAGCTTCTCGGGCTCTGCAGGAATGCCCGTTTCTTCGTTATAGGTGAAGGTGAAAACGGCGTCAAACTGCGTGTCCGAGCCGATCTTCACGTTCATCACCTGCTCCCAGCCGATGCCGTAGATGCGAACGCTGTCGGGGGTGCCCCAAAAGCTTTTTCTGTTCTCAAAATAATAGCCCGGCTTTGCCGCCACGCTGACCATATAGCCGTATTCCTTGCCGTTTTCAAACTGCGTAACGGGATCGCCCGTCTCGCCGTCGAGAAAGCGGTTCAGCGTGATCTCGCCTTCGCTGACAAATTCATATTGCTCGCTTTCGGGATAAAGCTCCGTCAGATCCACGGGGGTCTTGCTGCCCGCCGCAACGCTTGCATCAATACGGATGGGCAGCGTCACGGGCTTCATTTCCTTCCACGTGATGCGGAAGGGCTCGCTTGTTGCCACGGTGTTACCGTCCTTGATCGCCTCGATGTGGTAAAGCGCGGTCTGCGCCTCGCCCACATAGTAAAAGGTAAAGCTTGTGGTGAATGCGTTGCTGTAAACGTTCCAATCCTCATATTCCTCGTCGTAATAGGCGATCTGATACTTGTCCACCGCACCGTTTGTCAGGAAGGAAAGCTCGATACTGCCGTCCTCCCCGCGATAGTAGCCGACAGGATCTGTGGGGCTTTCGGTAAAGGAAAGCGTGGTCACCGAGGGGAGCAGCAGCATCGTCACGCTGTAAATGCCGCTTTCCGCGTCATAGCCCCCGGCAAAGTCCACGCCGGGTGCGATCGCCTTCTTGCAGGGCAGATGAACGTTTTTGGGCTCCAGCTCGTACAGATCGTACCCCTCCTTCGCACGGAAGGAAAAGTGCATCATATATTCGGTATTTTCCTTGATCGCACCCTCAGCAGGGGTATACGTCATACTCTCGGTATCTATGCTGTCGGAAATGCCGTCGCCGTTGGCATCGGTCATATCCACAAATACGGGAACTTGCACGATGTCGATCTTATCCTCGCTGCCAAGGTGCGGATAAAATGCAATATCGGAAAAATCCTGCCCCGCCACGTAGCCGGTCATGGTGAAATAGGCGTGCTCCACCACCACGGGCTCAACAATATTCGGATCATCCGCGATCACGATCTCGGGGGAGGTGGCAAACACGCAGGAAAAGTCTCCGTGCTGTGACACGGGCTCCAGCACCCACGCCTCGCCGTCCACCGTACAGGTCACGGTTTTGGCAAGCTCGTAAGTCTTGGCATTCTCGCCGTCGATGCGAAGCTGGGCAAATACGCGGTACTTGCCGGGGTAAAAGCAACCGCTGTAGTTTTCCCATTTGCCGCTTTCCTCGTCATATTTTTCCCAACAAGTGACCCAGCTCTGGTTGAAGCGGGTGGGCGCACCCTCCTCCACGGTAAAATTCAATTTTTGGGTGCGACCGTAAAGCACCGCGACCTCATCAAGATTGGAGGTAGCGATCACGGTGGTGATGGCTGTTCTTGCCGCAAAGGCAGGCAGGCAAAGCGCACCGCAAAGCAACAAAACAGACAAAACGGTGCAAAAAAGTCGGGTACGTACCTTCATTTTGCTTACACCTCCTCGTCGGGGGCGGGGGCGGTGGGCATCTTCTTTTTTCTGATCACAAACCAATATACGGCAAATCCACCGCCGCCAAGCAGAGCCACTGCACCGACCACAATCAGCACGATGACTCCTGCGCCAAGCCCTTCCTCATAGGGTGCTGCGCAAATGTCACAGCCACCGTTGCCGTTGGCATCGGCGTGTGCACCGACAAGCGTCTTTTCACCGCAGACACATTCCTTCCAATGGTTCGCGGCATCAAACTTCCACTCCTCGCCAAAGGCGTGGGTATGGACGGGCGTATCGGGCTGCGGTGCATCCTCCCAGATGGCATACAGATCGGTGTCCTTGTGGGGGGTAAAGGTCGCCTCGGTCAGCACCTCTCCGTCCTTGGAAAGCGCCCAGCCCTTAAACAGCTTGCCGTTGGGAGCGGTAAATGCGTTTTCGGGCAGGGTATATTCACCGTAGTGGTTTTGGACTGCGGTCATCTCGCCCGTGCCGCCGTTGGCATCAAAATAGATGGCGTAGAAGGGGTGGATGTGCAAATAACGGATGCTTGCAAGGTTATCTTTATTGAATTCCACCTCGGTCCCGCCGTTCACTTCGGTGGCGGCGGTCAGCTCATACTCTCTGCCGTAAACAGAAAGGTCGGGAAAAACAGCAAGCGCCTGATTGCCGCGCAGCTTCACGTCCGCCCCGATAAATTCGGGCGCAAGAACGGCGTTGCCCATGAGAATGCCCACGGTGGCAGGCCCTTCGTGCTCCACGGGGCCCGTGGCAAGCACCTCCAGCACGCCGCCGCTCACGCGGGCGCTGCCCTGTGCCGCGGCAATGCCTGCGGCAAAGCCCTTGCCGGTGGCAAGTGCGGTGGCTTCTACGCTCGTGATGCTGTCATTCAATTTCACGTTATTGGCATAAATACCTGCGGCATTGGGGCCCGATGCCGACAGCTCCAGAGTGCTGTTCCAAATATCCACGTTGGTGTTAGGGGATTCGATACCGCCGATGCAAACTGCGCTTTCCTTATCCGCGACGCGCACATCGATCTTCAGCTTGCTGTCCTCAATGCCGATATCCTGCATGGAGCTGATGCCGCACGCGCCCTCTTTGGTGGCGCGGCAGGAGATCTCAAGGTCACAGCCCTTCATCGAGACGGTGCCGCCAAACATCATCGCGTAGGCAACAGCGCCGCTTATCTCGATCTTTCCGCTGACATTTTCAAAGACGCCCGCGCTCGTGGGAGCCAAAATGCCATACATATTGCCCTTTATGTCAAGCACCGAATTTTTCACCGTGAAGCTACCGCCGCCCTCACCAACGGCGATCGGTACGGTGCCCTCTTCGTCGACGGCAGCGCTATGTATCGTCACATTGCAGTTTTCAATGGTGATATCACCCGTTTCGGTATACAGTCCCACAAAGTTTCCGCCATCGGGAACGTTGGTGTTCTTCAGCGTGATGTCACCGGCCTGGGTGGCGACCAGACCCGCTTTGCCACTGATCGTCGCGTCCTCCACGGTCACGTCGCCCACCGCTTCGAGACAGATCCAGTCAGAGGAGAGCTCACAATTTTTGATCACAACGTCCTGCGCGCCTGTTACAACGTAAGCGTTTGACCAAAGCTTGCCCGTACCGGATATTTCTATATTTTTGGCAGAAGCGATAGCCACTTCACTGCCATCCGGCATACCACCATCATGAGTGGGAACCGTGATCCGATTTTCGCCCACCAACTTGACGGTCAGATCCGCGATCTCGGCATAAATACCGGCAGTGAATATATCCGAAGTGTAGAGTTCGGCGATATTGGCGCCGCTTAGCGTCAGGGTCTTGGTGGCGGCATCGTAAGAAACGGTACCGTCCCCCAGCACGTCGGCGGCGTTCTGCGCGGTGACCTGCGTATTGTTCACCCAAAGGTCGTAGCCGTCTGCGGCAGATGCCGACAGGGTGCAGACAAGGCACATCGCGAAAAGGGTGGCAAGCACCACCGATGCCGAGATGATCCGTTTCATCTTTTTCATTTTCATAACAACTTCATTCCTTCCTTAGGTAAATCAAGTTACGCCTTTTGTATTTTGATAAGCCCGCCCGAAAGGGCAAGAACTCCATCCTCTATCCAGGTGGGCGCGTATTCTGCGCCGTTTTTCATATAGTCCACATACAGCACGCCGTTCTCGATCTTACAGGGAAAGTGGTCGATCAGAAGTCCCCGCTCGGTCTCCTGCCAGCCCTTCTCGGCGGCAAGCCCCTCCTCCCCCTCACGGGGGCGGTAGAAAATGTCAAGCGCGGTCTCACTGAGAACAAATTCGGCTTCAAGCATGCGCCTCAGTTCCCTGTTTTCGTCGCTTGGCTCCATGGCCGCGATCTCAGTATCGCTCACCCTGCGGAATTTGCCCTTTCCGACCCAAAGCATTTCCTTCAACTTCCAAACACCCAAAAGCTCCATATGCGTTTCCTTTCCGTATGGCAAAAGCCCCCCTGCGTGGCAGAGGGGTTTTTTTGTTATACCTTTTCGATGGCCGTCGTGTCGCCGATCAAAAGGCACCCCTCTTCGTCGATCTCAACAGGGGTATATTCCGCGCCATCGCGCTCGTAATCCAGATACAGCACGCCGCTTTCGATCTTGGCGGGATAGCTGTCGATCAAAACACCCTTTTCGGTCAGCTCCCAGCCCTCTTCCTCCACCATAGGCATCTCTTCCTCAGTGGGCTGATAGTAAACGTCAATGGCGCTCTCGCTGATGATAAAATCAGCCGCAAGCATCTTCAAAAGATCCTCGTCGCCCATTGCCTCGATCTCGGCTCTGTCGAACATCTTGACGCCGTTCTCGTCGGCGGAAAGCATCTTTTTTAACTTCCAATTACCCAAAAAGTCCATACGTATGCTCCTTTCTTACGCCCACGCGTCCTGCGACGTCGGGATGCGGATGTCGGAAAGCAGATTTTGCTCCCACAAATACCACGTGCCGCCGCCCGTTTTGCGCAACGTCACCGAGCGCGGGCTGTCCGCGCCGCCGCTGTGGATCAACAGCTTCATATAATTGCCGTTTTCCAGCTTGGAATACTGATTGGAGATCACCTTCACCGTATAAGGCGTGGCAGGGGTGTACCCGTTAGCGGGGGTGGCACCTTCAAAGTAGGAGCGCGCCACGTAATCCTTGCCGTCCATCAATCTGTCGTTGAGAAAAGAGACGTCCGCAGGGCTCATCGGGCGCGGACCGCGCAAAAAGTTCAACATTTCGGTGCCGACCTCGCGGTCCTTGGAGTAAGCGCAAAGGGCACAGACCGTCAGCGCCGCCGTCTTGAAGGGATCATCCAGCACCGCCTCGGGCATGGCCTTCAACGCCTCAAGCGTCTCGGGCAATGCCTCGAAGGTGTAGGTCTCCTTGCGTGACATCATGGCCAAAATTTTATTTCTGACGTACAAAAACGGATTTTTCACCTTTGCACTGATCATTCTCAAAATATCCATATTAAAACTCCTTTACTTCAAAGGGACTCCTTCCCCTCCGCCGCGATGCCGAACAGTCGGCACAGCTCCTGCACGAAGGCGACGGGTAAGAAAGGATCCTGATTGTTGTAGCAATACAGCGTTTCGCCCGATGCGTACTCGGCATCCACCGAGGCGCCGTAAAAATCGGGCAGGCCGCTGACCTTATAATAGCTGCCGTTATACTGCGCCACGTTGTATTTGCGCAGCAGCGACTCCAGCTCTTCGAAAAGCTCCTGCGAGCGTATTTCCCGACGCTCGCCGTCAAGGACGGCGGGGTTGTTGCACCCCACGGTACAGCTGACCCCGTCCTCGCCCCTCGATGCGCTGAAATCATATACACCGCGTAGCAGCTGTGTGTCTTCTTCCATCAAGGATAGCGCGGAAAAGCGGCAGGAAAAGCGCGTCAGCTCACGGGACTCGATCACTTTCGGGGCATCGGTATCGTGACGGATGCGCGTGCCGCCGTCTATTTCCACCGAGGGGCCCTCGTATATTCTGTCACGGCGGCGCTTACGCCACTTTTTGATCCATTTACCAAGGCACATACGCCGCCCCTCCTTTTCGTTTTTTGTTTTATTCTTCGTCCTTCTTTTCCTCGGTCGGCTCTTCGGTTCTACCCTCTGCCGCCTTCACCGTCTCGGGTGCCTTATTTTTGATAACGAACCACCAGACGCCAAAGCCAGCGCCGCCAAGCAACAGCACCGCGCCGATGACGATCAGGGCGATCGCCCAGCCGGCAAGCCCTTCGCTCATATCATAGCCGCACGCGTCACACAGCTCGTCGCCGTCCGCATCTGCGTGGGCTGCGCGATCGGCCTCACCGTTGCAGGTAGCGCAAGCGTGCCAGTGTCCGTTTTCGTCCTGCATCCACTCCACACCGGCGGTGTGACCCTTGGCGGGTGCCAGCTCAGTGCCGCACACGGTGCACTTCTGTGCATCGGTACAAGTTGCAGCAGCACCGGGCACATGCTCGCCCGTGATGGGTGCGAGCTCGGTGCCGCAAACGGTACAATTTTGTGCGTGGCCGCAGTTTGCCGCCTCACCGGGGGTATGCGCAAGCTTTTCGGCAAGAACCTTGCCGCACACGGTGCACGTCTGGTCTGCTGTGCAGCTTGCTGCCGCGCCGGGGGTATGGGTGGTCTCACGCTGCTTGCCGCAGGTGGGGCAGACCTCGGAGCAGGCAAATTCGTAGGTGTGGACGCCGTAGCCCTCGCTCTCGCTCGTTCTCTCGTGTCCGCAGATCTCGCAGATCACGTCGCAGGGACCGCTGTTGCCGTATTGGTGCTGCCCGCTGATCACCGAGCCGGTAATATCGGGGCAATTCTCGTCGACACAGCACTTCTCGTGCATGCCCTGGCCGTTGTCGGTATAGCTGTTATCGTAAATGTGCTGATGTACGTCCTCGGCCACCAGAACTGCGCTAAAGTGGGTGTTCTCAGCGATGTAATACTCGCCCACAAACGTCATCTGACCGTCCACGGTCCAGCCCACAAACTTCTCACCCTCGCCAAGAGTGCCTTCATATTCGGGAAGGGTGATCACTCCTTCCTTGGTGAGGAAGCTCTGCCCATCAGAGAAGCTGACACCGTAGAAGGGCAGCTCTTCAGCCAGCAGGATCAGTGCAAAGATAACACGGTCCTCGCTGTATGCGATCACGTTGGCCTCCTGACCGTTGATAAAGGCGGCGGTACCGCCCTCGGCGATCCGATAGCCCTCCTTGGCGGCAATGGTCACGAGAATCGAATAGTTCTTGGCGCCAACGTAAACGTGATCGGGATTCAGCACCGTGCCGCTCTCGTGGTCCGCGATCATAAAGCCCTCTACCACATAGGTGTCGCTGCCCAGCTTGATCTGCTGTGCGGGGTTTCTGCCCTCCAAGGGGTTCTCCACCGTCACGTCGATCTTGGTGATGGGCGCCTTGGCACACTCAAACGTCATGGCCAGCTGCACGTAATGCGTCTCGGGGTGGTCGGGGTGAGCCATGATCACACCGACGTCCTTGCCGTTGATCTTCGCCTTCAGCGTGCCGATCGGGGCAAATTCAAACTCGCCCGCATCGCCGTTGATCGCCTTGTCGGAGCGAACAATGATCATCAGCTCATAGGTGTGTCCGTATTCAAAGGTATCCTCTGCGGTCAGCGCCTTGTTGGCGGTCAGGTCAAACCAAACGATAGAGGGATCTGCATCACCCTTGTCATAGCCCTGACCGTAGGTGAAGTCGTAATCGGGCTTCTCGCCGTTCACGGGCTCGGTCACGCCGCCCACGTTGATCTCGGTCATCACACCGCCGCCGCAGGGGGCAAAGTCTACGGTAACAAATGCCAGAGTGGGATCGTCCATGGTCTGTACGCTTACGTAACCCACGTTGGCGCTGCCCATGACAAAGTCGGTAAAGCGATGAATGTCATCGGATCTGATGAAGAAGGAGAGCGTGTAGTAAGCGCCCTGCTCAAACGTCGACTGGGCGGTCAGAGGCTCTCCGTATCCCAGCCTCCAGGCAAGGCCGTTTACAAAGCCATACTCCGCACCGCCACTGACGGCATCATCGGTAACCAGAGAATAGGTGTCATCCCCCATAGTAACAGCGTACTGAGGATGCTGACCTGCCACGGGTGCCTGAATGCCCTCAAAGGACACGCTATCCAGCTCCTGCGCCTTGCAGGATACGATGTCGTAGGTAAGGGTCACAGGATGATCATACTGATATTCACCGGCGATCTTCGTCAGCTTCATCGACATCTGTCTGCCGTTGACGTAGCCGTAGATATATCCATCATCGCCAATGGTGTGCGTACCACTCGCGCTGAAGCGGAAGCCTTCATGGGTATAGAAGGTGGCGATCAGGCGATAGTCCTTGCCCGTCATGAAGATGTCGTCGTCATCCATTGCGACCCACTCGCCGCCCACGCGGTGATACCAGTTGCAATCCTCGCTCCAGGAGGAGCGAGACATCTGGCGCTCGTTATAGGGGGCGACGATGACGTCATCCTTGGTCTGACCCGCAATGGGAGTGGCCACTCTCACGTAAGGGGTGATCTCTCCCACGGGAATGTTATCGAATTTGTAGGTAACGCAAATGGTCTTTGCATCGGGATTGAGCTCACGGGCGCTTACCGTAGCTGCCTGACCGTTGACGGTGGCATTGATGTGATACACGGGCTCACCGTTCACGTACTCAAAGTTCCAGGTCTTATTCCCCTTGACCGCCAGTTCGATCTTGACGGTGTAGAAATAGTTGCCGATAAAATAATCGTCGTTATCGCCTTCACCGAGGCGATCATCCAGATAATCGGTCTCGTTGCCCTTGTACCAATGCACGCCGACGACCTTATAGTCCATCGGGGTATCGCAGGTCACACTGCTATTGCTGCGGTCCACCGTAGCACCCGCCTTGGGGGCCTCCAGCGTCAGCGCCACCGACTTGATGTCGTTGGGCGTGTTGAACGCCAACAGCGTGAGCGTCGAGCCAAGCAGCATCGAAGCCACCATCAGCACCGAAAGCAGTGCCGCAAAAATTTTCCTTGTTTTCATTGTTCGTCCTCCTTGTGATGTTGTTTTGAAAAGGCCTTCACAACGTTCGCCTTGAGTCCATTGTAACACGCGCACGTGTGTGTGCGCATCACCCGCGACGGGTGATATTCAAAAAAGGACGGGTGATTTTCGGGTGATGCCCTCCCCGCAAAAACAAAAAAGCCCCCGAACGGGGCGAGAAAACGAAAAAAGTGGAGGGCGATGCGCATCGCCCTCCACTTTGGCTTATTTTTGATAGGAGAGTGCCAGCAGCTCTTCCCTGCCGGACACGTTGCATTTTTCGTAAAGATGCGTAAGATGGGTCTTGACGGTGTTTTCGGAAACGTGCAAAAGCGCTGCGATCTCCTTGCGGCTTTTGCCCTCAAGCACAAGCTCCAGCACCTCCTTTTCCTTGGAGGTCAGCGCCGTTTGCTCGGGCAAATTTTCCAATACCGTTTGTAGCTTTTGTGCACCCGTCATCGAATCCACCAGCACGATGGAGGTGGGCGGCACGTCGCTGACGTGCACGTAATCCTGCAGCATCCAATAAGCGAAGAAAAAGACAAATTCGCTCATCAGATAAGACACAGAAAGAAACTCGAAATTCCATGTGATCAGCTTTTCCACGATCCACATACCGATGTTGCCGATCACCACGGCAAACATCAAGCCGACAAGCTTTTGCGATTGCCCCTTGCGCTTTTTAAGGGATACGCCGATCACCACAAACATCGCCACAAAATAGGAAAGCACGTAGACGAGATTGACGGGATGCAAAAAGCCATATACCTTCACCAGCTTGGCGGCACCGTCGGCTTGTATCAGCGTCACGCTTTTATAGTACCAATCCAGATGTCCCGTGGTCAGCACAAGGGCGAACATCAGCATCGCCGCGCCGATCAGCACATATTTCACCCATTTTTTATAGGTAAAGCCGCAAAGCCCCGAGATAATCATAAACATGCAAAACGGCACGAAAACCTGCCCGCAATAGGCAATTTTGTTTGCCACAAGCGCGAACTCCACCGTTCGGGACAGCGACAAAAGCAAATAGCCGAGGTTTACCACACAAACGGAAAGATTGAGCACCAAAAGCCATGGCTCACTTTGATTTTTGCGCATGAACAGATAATATCCGATCGGCAACAGTAGTGAAAACGTGAAGATCACGCTGTATATGACCGTCACTGTGGCACCTCCCTTCCCGAAATTTGGACAGTTTTTACTTACAAAATTATAACACAAAAACGAAAATAAAGCAAGATGCTTTTTAAAACGAATTTTTTCTTTGCTTCAACGCTCTTGCTTTGCCCCTCGCGCCACGTAGCGCTTGGCCTGGGTGCTGAAAAGCTCGAAATATTTGCCCTTTTGCTCCATCAGCTCCAAATGGGAGCCGCATTCGATCACGCACCCGCCCTCCAGCACCACGATCTTGTCGGCCACGGTCGCGCTGGAAAGGCGGTGTGACACAAAGATCGTGGTCTTGTCCGAGCGCAATTTGTCGAATTGATTGAAGATCTCCTGCTCTGCCATCGGGTCCAGCGAGGCAGTCGGCTCGTCCAGGATCAGCACGTCAGAGTCCGCGTAAAACGCCCGCGCGATCGCAAGCTTTTGCCACTGACCGATGGAAAGCTCGGTACCGTTCGGCTCGAAAATGCGCATCAGGGGCGTAGCGTACCCCTCCGGCATGGCCTCGATGTACGCCTTGGCGGCACTTTGCTCGGCCGCGTATTCCACGGCCCCGATGCCCGCCTCCTTGTGGATATCGCCAAAGCGGATATTCTCCTCCACGCTGACCGCGTATTTGCCGAAATCCTGAAAAATGATGCCGAAGATCTGATACAGGGCCTTGATATCATAGTCACGAATATCCTTGCCGTCAAGCAAGATCTGCCCCTCGGTGGGATCGTACAGTCTTGTCAGCAGCTTGATCAGGGTCGTTTTTCCTGCCCCGTTCAAGCCCACCAGCACGACCGTTTCCCCGCCGCGTATCGTGAGGTTGATGCCCCTCAGCACGTCACGGTCACTGCCGGGATAGCGGAAGCTGACGTTTTGGAACTCGATCGTATGCGCGACGTTGCGCGCAACGGCAAGCGGAGAGGAAAGACGCGGGCGTACTGTTTGCTCTTCGTTCATAAAGGCGATCAGGTTGTCGATAAACAGCGTGCCCTCATAGATCGTGGCGGAGGTGGAGATCAGCGTGCCCACGCAAGTGGCAACGGAGGCAATGGCTCCCGCATAGAGCGTATAATCGCCGATCAGGATCTCACCCGTCCACACCTGCTGTGCGATCAGAATATAAAACACCAGATTGGTAACGCCCGACACGATGCCAAGCAGCACGTGCCACGCGTTTTCGCTCAGGATCAAGCGTCGCAGCCCCTTGTAATACTGCGAAAAAACGCGGAGATAGCGTGCGATAAAGGTGTCCGCCAGATCGTACATGCGCACCTCCTTGATCTTGTCCTTATCCACCAGCAACCCCGAGTAATAATTCATCTGCCGACGCTCTTTAGAACGTCTTTTCATATACTGAAAATTCTTTCTGCGATAAATAAAGGTGATGATGGCGGAAGGGACGGACAAAAGAAGGATCACAAGCGTCGCCCACGCAAGCCCCGGGGCGGCCAGCAAAATGACCAGATAGCTGATAAACTCGATCACCGTGCTGATCACGCCGAAGGTGTCGGAAAGGATGCTCAGGGGGCGGTTGCCCGCCTCACGGTTGGCATTTTCCATTTTTTCGTAAAACTGCGGATCATCAAAGGAGGCAAGATCCAGCTCCTTTGATTTTTGCATGATCTGTAGCTTCACCTGTTTGACGACCTTTTCGCCCGCGATGCGATTCAGGGCATGGCTGAGATTCTGCACGATGCGCACCAACACGCGGTAGACGAACAAAAAGATCAGAAGATAGAGCACCGTGGAGCCCCAGAAGGCCGAAAGCGGTTGCCCGCCCAGCGTGATGACGTGCTGTAATTCGTTCAGAATGCTTTTGGAGATCAAGGAGCCGATGATCGGCGTCACGCCCTTGAAAAGCGCCATGAAGCTGAGCAAGAACAAGATCCACGGCCCCGTTCGCCAGACCAGCCGCACAACGTAAGCAAATCTTTTGAAAAAGCCGCCAAGCAGTACCCGCAGATAGCGGAATACGTCGGGAAAATTCTTCGGGGGCGGAACACGATCATAGGTGTATTGCGGGCCGAAGCCCCTCATGCCTTGTGCCATTTTTCTCTTCTTCCTTCCATTTATTTCAAATATTTCAAGATCATATCCGTCACGTGGTCGGCGCGTCGGCAGATCTCATCCTTTGACATGAAATCCGTTTGCAAAAGCTGCGTGAAGGTATAGCCGTTTGAAAAATAAGAAAAGCAAAGAAGATTGATGGAAAGCACCGTTTCCGCGAGGTCGATATCCGCGCGAAAGGTGCCGTTTTCTATGCCCGTTTGCAGGGATTTTTGTAAAAGTGCAAGCGTTTTGCCCTTGATATCCTTCGCTGCCGACAGGCGCAGATACTGCGCCTCATTGAGGTTTTCCCGCATCACGATCTTCACGAAGGACGTATTGCGACCAAGAAAGTCAAAGTAGCTGCGGATCAAGAGGCGAACCACCTCCTCCGCACTCCCCGCGCACTGCGTAAGAAGCGGTGCCTCCCATTCCGCCAAGCGGCGGTAGATCTCCTCGATCACGGCAACGTACAGCTGCTCTTTGCTCCCGAAATAGGCGTAAAGCATCCGCTTGTTAACGCCCGCGCGTACCGCGATCTCGTCCACGCGTGCGCCGTATATGCCCTTTTCGGCAAATTCCGGCTCTGCCGCCTGCAAAATTTTCTGCTTGGTATTTTCAGCCCGCGCCGTCATGCGCTTCCACCTTCCTTTTCGACACCGTTCAGGTACTTTTTCACAAAATCATCGTCCACAAGGTGCGGATACGTCGCAAGCACGCGATCCAGCTCCTCGCTCTGCCCCGGTGAGAGTGTCTCGTCGGGGTCAAGGCACCACGTGCCCTTCATCAGTCCTTGGCGACGCAGCACCTCATGAATACCGGGGATGCATCCCGCAAAATTATGCGCGGCATCAAAAACCACGGCATTGGCATCCGTGATCTCGGCAGCCAATGTTAGCATTTCGGGGGTAACGGTATGGTTTTTTTTGATATTTCCAAACATTTCGACCACCTTTTTCGTCCAAATGCTCCAATGGCCGAGCAAACCGCCCTCAAAGCGTTTTTTATAGGTCGCGCCGTCCTTTTGGAAGCGGTATTCGGTAAGCAGATCGACCACAATGTTGTCATCGTTGCCCGTATAAAGGGTGATCTCCCCCGCACGCGAGGAAAGCGCCGCCGCGCGCACCACGTCCAAGGTCTGATAGCGATTGAAGGGAGCGCTTTTGATGGCGACCACGTTCGGAATTTCACAAAGGCGCGCCCAGTACTCATAGCTGAAGCGCCTGCCGCCAACGGCGGTCTGCAGATAAAAGCCGATCACGGGCATTTCTCGCGCGACCGCCTCGGTACGTGCAAGCATTTGCTCTTCGGTAAGATCGTTGAGTCCCCCGGGCGAGAGCAGTACGGCATCGTAGCCGTATTCCTTGGCGATTTTCGCCTCGTGCACGGCCTCTGCGGTCTTGCCGCAAACACCCGCCACGCGGACGATCACGCGCCCCGTTTTTTGCTCATATTCGTCAATTGCCCCCGCAACGGTGCGCAAAACGCGCTCAAAAAGATTATATTGAGGCATGCGGATCTCAAACTGTGTACTGTGCACGGCAGTGGCGATACCACCCGCGCCCGCCGCGAGGTAGTACCCCGTCAGGACTTTTTGCTGTTCCTCGTCAAATTCTCTTTTTTCCGTCAGCGCCAAGGGGGTGGCGGGGATCACCGTGCCCGCGTGCAATAGCGCCAGCGCCTTTTCCCGTCTTGTCATCAGTAGCTCCCCTTTCTTTCCTCAAAGTGCGTGGGCTTACCAAGGGAACGCCCGCCGTCCTGAATCCATTCTGCCTGCCAACGGATCAGCGTCTTGGCACCAACGGCAGGATAACCGAACAGTTCCATCGCCGCCGAGGCGTTGTTCAGATACGCGTCGGTGCCATCCGAGCCACTAAAGATCGGCTCCTTGCCGAGATGTTTACCCAGCTCCTGTGCCGTGGCGCGCACAGAAAGCGTTTCGGGGCCCGTCACGTTCATCACCTTGGCGGGGTTTTCCGCGTGCAAAAGTCCGCGCAGGGCGATCTCGTTCGCGCTCCCCTGCCAGATGCAATTCAAGCACGGCGTGGAAAGGTCGATCGCCTCCCCGCGCAGGATCTTGTCCGCCATATCATACAGCACGCCGTAGCGCAGATCGACGGCGAAATTGAGGCGGTAAATAAAAATTTTCGTACCGTAACGGTGCGCGGCAAACTCAAATGCACGCTCACGCGCAAGACAGCTCATTGGGTACTCGCCAATCGGCCCCACGGGATCGCACTCGCGCGAGCCGCCGCCCGCGATCGGCACAAGGGGATAGATATTACCCGAGGAAAAGACCACGATGTCAGACTTTTGGAATTTCTCTGCCACAAAGGCGGGGAGCGTGGCGTTCATTGCCCATGTCTGCCACTCGTTGCCGTCCGTGCCGAACTTTCGTCCCGCCATATAGATAACGTTCTCCACCCCAGGAAGGGCGCGTAGCTGCGCGGTATCCAGAAGGTCGCAGGGGATTGTCTCCACGCCGCTTTCCTGCAGGAGTGCGGTGGCGATCGGATCGGTGAAGCGAGAGACCGCAATCACGCGCTTGGAGATACCCGCTCGCTCGATGGCGCGCTTGGCAAGCACACAAAGCGTAGGTCCCATCTTGCCTCCCGCGCCCAGTATCATAATGTCACCCTTGATCCTCTTCATATCCTCAACCAGCGCCGCGGAAGGCGTGGTCAGCATTTCATTCAATTTATCTTCCGTCCACATATGCATCTCCTTTTTCAAAATCATAGATCACCGTGCAACTGCCGTCTGTCACGTGATAAACACCCGTGCCATACTCGGCTTGCATCCAGGGGCTGTCGAACAGCTTATAGGGGAATTGTTGCTTTTCGCCGCATACGTATCGCTCTTTGTAGTTCATGCGCACATCCATAAACTCGGCCGTCATCGTGTCTTTGTCAAAGAAAATCGGGTGTCTCTTCATCGCGGCGGCAAAGTCTGCGAGCGAGGCGTAATGGGCAATGCCCTCCACGTGACATATAAAGCAATGTTTCCATCCGTCAGACACGGCCTCGTACCCCGCGCTCTCCCCTTCCTTAACAAAGCGATATCCGTTTGAGAACCACACCATCACGAAGAGCCGATCGTAGCGTAAGAAAATGTAGTTTTCCTCCAGCATTTTTTCATCGAAAAGTGCCAACGGAATGTCTGCATTGATGCCGGGGTGCTTAGGGGAATACGCCTCCTTCGGTGCACGTAACCGACGGGTGCCGCATAGGGCTCATTTTTGATATCGTACATCGAGATCGCGGTATCCTTCGTGCAAAAATGAGTGCCGCAATTACAAAAGCTGTCTCCTGTCCATTGGTTGTGGATCTGATAGTAGCCGGGGGTGCCCGGGTGATGCGAAAAGATCTTGGCGCGTCCCTCACCGCGCCCGAGAAGCGTCAGCTCCCACTCGTGCTGCTCGTGATGTGCGTACCAGGAGCCGATGTTGTTTTCGGGATAATCATCCTGATGATTTACACCGCCCAACATATAATCCTCACACACGTAGGTGTATTTATCGATGGAAAGCCCCTCGACAGATACAAGCAGCTCATGGTTGATGGCGTCGCGAAATCCGCGCGTTTGATGCAGATGACGGCGTTCGCGATTCTCGTAAGGGTAGGTGCGATTTTTCGCCACTCGGCACACGATCTCGGACGGATAGTAATCGGAAAGGATGGCGGCCGTGTGCGTCATCGGGGGCTCGGGATAACCGCCCTCCGCCCCAAAATAGTAGCAATAGTAGGTGTACGTCGAGGCATGAAAAAACTTAGGGGGGCCGCTTTGAAAGGCAGAATTCAACGCCACATTGGGATAGATGCGCCCATGCGCGCCGCCGTGCAGGCCGCAGCGACTGTCCACGATCATATCCAACAGCAACACATCCATGTGCATGGCGGCAAGTTTTTTCAGTCCTGCGTCCTCGGTATAGCTGTAAAGTGTGTTCAGAATAGCCAGGTCCTCGGCATTGTAGCCGCAGGAATCAAACTCCCCCCAACCGCGCCGCGCGCGGTAGTCCAGAAACTCCAGAATATACGCCTTGGCCTCATCGTACACCGCACTTGCCGTCATCCCAAACTGCTCGAAATGATGGTCCTTATAAAACTGTGCCGCAAGCAAGCGCACCACGCCCCCCATCAAGGCGTGATTCTCCGAGCCGAACTTGCTTAGAAAATTGCGTGTCAGAAAAAAGCGATCCAACGATGCACGCGTGTCGGCTGTCAGCCGATCATAAAACAGATAGAGCGCATGCAACAGATTCAGCGCGGCAAAATCACACTCTCCACGCGGGTCTCGCCCCGTGGGGTGGGGCAGATCGAACCAATCGGCAGTGCGCTTCATCTGCTTCTCCGCCATTTCAACGTCAACGCCCCGCGCAAGCCGCAATATCGCGGCATACGCGTACATATCCAGCGCGGGGTCGCTTGCTAACATATAGGCAAACGCCTTTTCGCGCCGCGCGGCCTGCGCCGCCTTCATTCCCGCATGATCCATTTATATCTCCTCGATCGCAAAAGAAAATTTATCAGCTTTTATACCGCATTCGGAAAACAGAGCCGTTTCCCGATAACATTTACGCATCGTGGCGCAAAGACCTCTCACCCAGATCTTTTCCTCATTTTGTGATACCGTTTCGGGGTTAAAGGCGGCAACCGTCATGTTTTTGTGCAGTCCTGCCATCAGCGCAGTATGCGCACTTGCCGTGTGCACGGTACAGGGTGGGAGCGTGCCGTTTTCCACGGCTCTCGCGCAGTCGCTTACCTTGCGCATCTCATCTTCAAACGGATCGCCGTAGCACACGCGCAAGCCATCACCAAAATCAGCCACGATCTGCCCGTCAAAATAGGTCACGGTCGCTTTTTCAAACTCATACACAAACTGTGGATCCAGCTTTTCGTCCGCCGCGTGCGAGGCGACAAAAAAAGCCGTACTCCCCTCCCGCATTTCCATTTTCAGCGCACACGTATCAAAGGTTTCAATGTCATAGGCACGCAGACATTCTGCCTCCACCCGCAACGGTGTTGCCGCGCTCTGCATCTGCTCGCCCAACAAAAAGAGCATATTGTGCAAATAATGTGCGCAGGCATTTGAGGCAATGGAATCCCATACCGTCACGCCGTCCTTTTGTATTTTTCCGGCCCAGCCGACACCGCGGCCGTAGTAGGATCTTTTGCGCGGCCAGCTCACGATGGTCTTGAGCACGCGCGGCTTTCCCAGCCGCCCTGCAAGGATATCCCGTTTCAAGGCAAGAACGGCATCTGAGAAGGACCATTGGTATCCAATGGCGACCCATTTCTCGTACCGTCCGGCAGCATTTTCCATTTCCAACGCTTCCCGTAGAGTGGGGGCAACCGGCTTTTCGCAAAGCACGAAGGAACCGTGAGAAAGCGCCGCAATGCTTTGCGCCGCGTGCAAAAAAGGCGGCGTACAGATAATGGCGAGCTCCGCCATTTCTTTTGCATAAAACTCCTCCATGCTTTTATACACGGGAATACCCGCCGCAAGGATCTCCTCCATGCGCGCGCAACTGTCAAAATAGGGCTCCACTACGCCGACAAGCGTAAGCGTGGGATCGACTTTTCCAAGCAAAAAGTCCACGTATTTGACACCGTAGCCACCCGCGCCAACCAATAGAATATTCATACCGTTACCCCATTAAATTGATTTTCTCGCCCGTGTCGGCCGCCTCTCGTGCCAGAAGCGCCACGCGTGTCAGATAAAAGATCTCATCGGCGGGGATGGGCTCCTCACCCGCAAGAAAACGCTCCCAAAGCGTGGCGGTCGGCGCGGACGCAACGGTTCGCTCGCCGCGTTCGTCCAGCAAGCGAAGCACGTCGCCGCAGATCTCTAACACACCGCGCGTACCCACCACGCGGATGCGGTCATCCCCGTGCGTGGGCGCCGCCTTGGGGCGATGATAGTCGATGGAAAGCGAAGCGGGCACGCCGCCCTCCAGCATGAATTGGCAAACTGCCGCACGCTCGGGACTTTGTCCGTCGCTTTGCGCGGTTACCGATAAAAAACGCTTCCCTGTAAAATGATAAATCCAATCGATCGCATGGATCCCCACCCAAGGGATCGTGCCGCCAAAGAGGGCGCGGTCTGCGTACCACGCGGGATTGCGCGAGCTGAATTTATAGCTTTTCTGCGCACTGACAAGGCATATCTCGCCAACGGCGCCCTCGCGCACCAATCGCGCGCCCTCATAAAAGGTGGGAAAAAATCGCATTTCGTGCATAGCGCAAAAGCGGATGCCGCTCTCCTTCACTGCGCGCTCCACGCGAGATAGCTGTGCCTGTGTAGTGGCCACGGGCTTTTCACAAAGCACGTCGATGCCGCGCGCGGCACACGCGATCACCGCCTCGGCCGCGAGTCCGAATACGGGCGAAACCACCGCCACGTCGGGGCGCGCTTCATCCAGCATGGCAAGCGCATCCGAAAAATAAGGGGCCTCGGGTGCAAAGCTCTTGCTTGCAAGCTCGTGTGCGCTCCATGGTGCCACGCCGCAAAGCGTAACATTCGCGCGCACCGCCCCATGGCGGTATGCCTCCTTCGCTTGCCTGCAGGTAGCGATCAAGCTTTCACGTCCGTTTCCTTGCAAAAGTAACTGTTTGGTTACTTTATTTTACCACATGCGCGCACGCGCTGTCAAGCAAAACGCAAAAATATTTATTTTTCTGCATTTTTGTGTGTATTTTATCCAAAAAAGGTCTTGATTTTTCCCGTGTGTTGTTGTATAATACAATTGTATATTGATTTAGACAATACTTTCGTCGCAACCAATTTATTTCTTTTATATGGAGGAAAACATGGATCTTCGCAATCTTAACACCTTCATTCAAGTCGCGGAGCTGAACAGCTTTTCCCGCGCGGCGGAAAAGCTTGGTTACTCTCAGCCCACGGTATCCTTTCAGATCAAGCAGCTGGAGGCCGAGCTTGGCGTACAGCTTTTTGACCGCGTGGGGCACACCATCTCCCTCACGGCGGCGGGCCGCTCGGCACTCGCGCACGCGCAACAGATCTACCGCATGACCGAGCAAATGACCAAGGGCGCCAAGGAGGACTCCTGCCCGCACGGCCTTGTGCGCGTGGCCATGGCAGACTCGCTTTGCGAGCCGCTGGTGCTTGGCAGCTTCGCCAAATTCCGCGCCGTTTACCCCCACATCTCCCTGAAGATCACTACCGCCGGCACGGACGAGCTCTTCCGCCTGCTGGATCATAACGAGGCCGACATCGTCTGTACGCTGGACAGCCACATCTATAACACCACCTACATCATCAGCCACGAGGAGAAGATCGGCGCGCATTTCATTTGCCCCGCCGGTCACCCCTTCGCAAGAAAGGACGTGGTCTCACTGCAGGATCTGATGGGCGAGCCCTTTTTGCTGACCGAGAAGGATATGAGCTATCGCCGCCTGCTTGACGAGCAGCTGGCTCGCTTTTCGCTGGAGGTCACCCCCGTGCTGGAGTTCGGCAGTGCCGACCTGATCTGCCAGCTGGTAAGCGAGGGGGACGGCATTTCCTTCCTGCCCGACTACGTCACGGAAAACGCCGTACGTGCAGGTAAGATCAGTCGCCTCCATGTCAAGGAATTTGACCTTGAGCTGTGGAAGCAGTTCCTTTATCATCGTGACAAATGGATCGACGCCCCGATGCGCGCAGTATTGGACTTTTTCTCCGAGAACACGCTCACGCACTGAAAAAACGAGCCGCAGAAAAATCTGCGGCTCGTTTTTTATTTATCATTTCACGGAAATCAGATATTTTCCGTCCTTCAATGCCTGCTCAACCTTATCGAGGATCTCCTCGCTCTCAGCAAGGACGGTGTGGAAATGGCGTCCGCCCGTGATGTTCATCAGCTCGCTGGAGGTGCCGTTCTTGACGCCGTTGATAAAGCGGTCGATGTGACGGTTGGAATAGATGTTCAGGGGTGCGGAGATCTTGCCGTACACCTTATGCTTGACAAAAACGTCCTTGACGGAGCCGCCGTTTGCCACGATGCAGCGCAGCTCGGGCTCGGTCTCATCGGCGGTGTGCATGACCTCGAACACGCGCTCCAGAAGCGGTACCTTCTGCAGTAAGTAGCCGTAGTGCGTGGAAAGGATCTCATACCCCTCCTCGCGCAGCGTGGCAATATCCTGCACAATGATCTGTCGGGAAACGCCGAAGCGCTCGGAAAGTGTATTGCCGGCCACGGGGGCCTTGGCATTGGCCAGCAGCATCGCCATTTCTTTTCTTCTTTCGTTTGCTTTCATCATAGCCATTTACCTCTTTTAATTTAAACGATGACAGTTGGTTACAATTACCAATCAGTCGCATGTTTCCATGCTCAATTTTATTATACACAACAACAATACACTTGTCAAGCGGGAGTTTGTTTTTTCTTGTTTTTTTACATCTTTCACAAAAAAGAACTCTTTTATTTGACAATTTGACCATTACAAAAAAGAGCAATCTGTATTACAAAAAAGATTTTTCTCGCGCGCGGACCCGCGCGGCCCGCTTTTTTATGTTATAATATAGGTAACCCAATGTCAAAGGAGAACACAAATGAAGCTTACCGCACGCTCTCATGTCACCATCCTCCTTCCCGTGAAGGCGACCTCCCGCGAGCAATTTGCCGCCGAGGAACTAAAAAAATATTTGAAATTATTACTACGCTGCGAGGTCGCGCTTGCAAGTGACGAGGCGCGCCCCGACGGCCCCGCGTTTTTGATCGGCGGCCCCGAGCGCAATGCGCAAAGCGTGCGCTACCTCACCGCAGAGGAATTCCGCACCACGGTGCCCGGCCCCGAGGGAATGCTGATCCGCGCGCTTGACGCGGACACCGTTCTGCTGGCGGGCTCGTCATGGCACGTGGGCGAGTGTGAGCGCGGCACGATCTATGCCGTGTATGAATTTTTAGAGCGTTACTGCGGCTGTGTGCTGGCGGCATACTCGCACCCGCACGCGGATGCGGGCGAGATCGTGCCGCACATGGACGCCCTGGAGCTTGACGGAGCAGAGTATTGCAAGCCCTCGGCCGACCGCCCCTACCGCACGGCGATCGTGCAGTACGAGGATGCGGCAGGCAACCCCAAGCGCGACTTGAACATTCCCTTCTTCGACTGGCTTGTCAAAAACAGATACAACCGCTTCCTCACGTGGACCAGCGTGTACGAATACTTCAAAAAGAGCGGGCTTTTGCCGGAGTTTGAGCGCAGAGGCATCCGCTTTACGGTGGGCCACCACGAATCCTCGCGTCTGTTTTTGCCCGCACACGGCAACGAATATTTCCCCGAGCATTATTACGAAACGCACCCCGAGTACTTCAAGCTGCAAAGCGACGGCACGCGCTTTCACAACACGGATCACTGGGGTCAGTGGATCTATTGCACGCGCAACGAAAGCATGATCCGCGAGGTGGCGAAAAACATCATCGAGTGGGTGGCGGAAAACCCTGCGGTGGACGTGCTGGCACTCTGGCCGAATGACGGCATGGCCGAGCAATGCACCTGCCCCGCTTGCGCCAAATACAGCAAGGTCGAAAATTATTGCTACTTCATCAACAGCGTGGCCAAGCTTGTGAATAAGGTGCATCCGCACCTGCGCTTTGATATGCTGATCTACGTGGATCTTTGGGACTGCCCCGAGGGGCTCTCGCTGGAGCCCTCTATCCTTGTGGACGAGGCAACGTGGCACAATTCGGGGCTTCGCACCACGGGAAAGAAGGACGGCTCCTCCCTTTCCGGCACGCACTTTGAGGAAAACCTGCTGAAATGGAAAAAGACGGGGGCCAAGGTTGTCTACTACGATTACTACATGGGCATATACGGCGTACGCCAGCGCTGGCTGCCGATGGCGGACGAGGTGCAGGCGATCTGGAAAAACTTTATCGATAAAGGGATTTCGGGTGCGGGCACGCAGATCGAGACCTTCAATCTATGGAACCATCTGCTCAACTTCTACACCTTCGGACGCACGGGGTATGACACCTCGCTTACCGTAGAGGACACCGTGACGGCGGTTGCCTCGCTTTGCGGCAAAGCCGCACCCGTGGTAAAAGAGATCCTGCTTACGGGCGAGGCGCTGGTGGATGGGCAACTCCCCTTGCACAAATGTGCCACCCTGCTGATGGAAAACATTGACAAGCAAGCGATCTATGCGGCATATGAGCGCGCGTTTTCGCTTGCCGACACGCCGCGCGCGCGCAACAATCTGCGCCTTTTGCGCATGGTCTTCCGCTATTCCGATCTGGAGGTGCAGGAGGAGGCATCGCGCGATAAAAAGTACGACCGCATCAAGGAAAATTACGTGGACGCACGCGGCGAGATGGGCTTCATGACCCGCTTTGACAGCTTTTGGAAAAATAATCCCGGGTACGGCATCGCCTTTCCGCTTAAAAGCGAGGAAAAGAACTTCGTTCCCGATAAATGGTATCTCTTTGAATGATACAACGCCTCCCCCTTTGGGGGGAGGCAAACTTTTTTTCGCTACCCCCCTTGACATCCACGGTGTTTTCTGCTATAATTTGGAGAGAATAAGGGAGTAGTCAGCACTCTTGTGATAAGGTCAACATCATGGAAGATAATTCCTGGCTTTATCTTAAATGACGAGACTTATCTGCAAAAGAGCAGATAGGTCTATTTTTTATGCGCAAACCGCCCTTTTACCCTGTTTCCCTGCCCCGCTGTGGGGCTATTATATATTAATTTATAGGAGGAACCCAAATTGACACCCCACAATCAGTCGATCGAAGAGGTGCTTTCCACCCTCTCCACTGACAAAGCCCAGGGTCTTTCTTCCGCTGAGGCCGCCGCACGTGTAGAAAAGTACGGCGAGAACCGCCTGCGTGAGAAGAAAAAGAAGACCACGCTGCAGCGTTTCTTTGACCAGTTCAAGGATGCCATGATCATCATTCTCTTGATCGCGGCCGTTGTATCGTTCGTTATGATCTGCATTGAAAAGAACTGGGGCGAGCTGTTCGAGCCCGGTCTCATTCTGCTGATCGTCATTCTGAACGCCGTGATGGGCGTATATCAGGAGGGCAAGGCGGAAAGAGCACTGGATGCCCTGAAAAACATGTCTGCACCGCACGCCCGTGTGATCCGCGATGGCGTGGAAAAGGTCGTGGATGCCGCAGAGCTTGTGCCCGGCGACATCATCAAGCTGGAGGCCGGTGACTTCGTTCCCGCCGACGCACGGCTCTTGCAAAGCGCCAGCTTGAAGTCCGAGGAGGCAGCCCTTACGGGTGAGTCTGTTCCCTCCGAAAAGGACGCCACCGTGGTGGTGGACGAAAAGGCCCCCATCGGTGACCGCACCAACATGGTGTTCTCCGGCTGCTCCATCACCTACGGCACCGCCTTGGCCGTGGTGACCGGCACGGGTATGGACACCGAAATGGGTAAGATCGCAGGCCTGCTTGACGGCGAAGGCGAGACCCAGACCCCCCTGCAGGCAAAGCTTGCTCAGCTTGGCAAATACCTTGGCTTTATGGCTCTGGCCGCCTGTGCCATCATCTTCGTGGTCGGTCTTTTGAACGGCCTGGAATGGATGCACCTGTTCATGACTGCCGTTTCTCTTGCCGTTTCCGCGATCCCCGAGGGCCTGCCCGCCATCGTGACGATCGTGCTTTCCATCGGTGTGCAGCGTATGGTAAAGAAGAACGCACTTATTCGCCGTCTGCCCGCCGTGGAAACGCTGGGCGGCGCTTCCGTCATCTGCTCGGATAAGACCGGCACCCTGACGCAAAACCGCATGACCCTCACCAAGGCCTACGTGGACGGTGGCGAGGTCGAGCTGATCTCGAACGAAAACTCCGAGCAGATCCGAAAGCTGCTCAACTACGGCACGCTTTGCTGCGACGGCTCGGTGAACTTCACTGCCGAGGGCGAGCAGCACATCGGTGACCCCACCGAGACCGCCATTGTAGTGGCTTCCCACAAAAACGGCTTTGAGAAGGATGCGCTGAACGCCAAGTTCCCCCGTCTTGCCGAAATTCCCTTTGACTCTGACCGTAAGCTGATGTCCACCGTCAACGTGATCGACGGCAAGAAGATCGTTATCGTAAAGGGTGCCTTTGATATGATGGCGACCCGCTGCGTGAAGGGCGATCTGGAAACCGCCAAGCGCGTGACCAATGAGATGAGCTCGGACGCACTGCGCGTGCTGGCCGTGGCTTACAAGGAGATTGACACAGTGCCCGAAGACCCCACCTCCGAGGAGCTGGAAAACGGCCTCACCTTTATGGGTCTTGTCGGCATGATCGACCCGCCCCGTCCCGAGGCACGCGACGCCGTTGCCGTTTGCCGCCGTGCAGGCATCAAGGTCGTGATGATCACGGGCGACCACGTGGTGACCGCCTCCGCCATCGCCAAGGATCTTGGCATTCTTGTGGAGGGCGACCGCGCCATCACGGGTGCCGAGCTTGACGCGATGAACGATGACGAGCTGGACGCTGTGGTTGCAAGCATTTCTGTATACGCTCGTGTATCCCCCGAAAACAAGATCCGCATCGTCAAAGCATGGCAGCGTAAGGGCCAGGTCGTTTCGATGACGGGTGACGGCGTGAACGACGCGCCCGCCCTCAAGGCCGCCGACATCGGCTGTGCCATGGGTATCACCGGCACCGACGTGGCCAAGGGCGCTTCCGACATGACGCTGACCGACGACAACTTCGCCACCATCGTGGACGCGGTTGAGGAAGGCCGCGGCATTTACGCCAACATCAAAAAGGTGGTCGGCTTCCTGCTCAGCACCAACATCGGTGAGGTCTTCACCGTATTCTTCGCCATGCTGATGTGGCACATTTCTCCTCTTCTTTCTATGCAGCTGCTTTGGATCAACTTGGTCACCGACTCTCTGCCCGCCATCGCCCTTGGCATGGAGGCCGTGGAGAAGGACGTCATGGACCGCAAGCCCAAGCCCAAGGATGAGGGCATCTTCGCGCACGGTCTTGGCATTCGCGTTGCCATCCAGGGCGTGATGTTCGCCGCGCTCACGCTGATCGGCTTCTGGGTGGGCACCGGGCTCCCGCTTGCCGACATGTTCAACGGCGTTCTGCTGGATGACGCACACGAGCTGAACCTGATGGGCGGCCAGACGCTGGCATTCATGGTGCTGGCCCTTTGCCAGATCGTGCAGGCCTACAACATGCGCTCCGAGCATTCGCTGTTTAAGATCGGTCCGTTCACCAACAAGAACCTCAACCTCGCCGCACTTGCCTCCACCGCACTGATGGCATTCGTGCTCTTCGTGCCCGGCGTGCAGGACATCTTCAATCTGGTGTACCTCACTTGGCAGCAGTACCTGATCGGCGTGGGGCTCATTTTCGTTCCCCTTGTTGTGATGGAGCTTGGCAAGCTGTTCGGCTTTATCAAGCATCACGAGCATAAGTAAACAAACCGTTCCGTGGCAGATGCCGTTTGGCATCTGCCCGGAATTTGCATTATAGGACAATTTCGGAGTGTTAAAATGATCAACGTAACGCTTTTACTGACCGCCGCGGGGCTTGGTGCAGGGCTTGCAATGGATGCCTTTTCCGTCTCGCTTGCCGATGGATTGCACGAGCCGCGTATGAAGCTCCCGCGCCTTTGCGCGATCGCTGCTACCTTTGCGCTGTTTCAGTTCGCCATGCCGATGATCGGCTGGCTGCTGGTATCTACTGCGGCAAGCTACTTCACTGCCTTTCAGCCCTTTATCCCCTACATCGCCCTGGCACTGTTGCTTTTTATCGGCGGCAAAATGCTTTGGGAGGGCGTTCATTCCTGCAAGTGCGAGCTGAAGGAAAATGAGGACGGCGAGCAGGTGCTTGTTTGTGACTGCACCACGCGCCTTGGCTTTGGCTCCCTGCTTTTGCAAGGCGTGGCAACCTCTATTGATGCGCTTTCCGTTGGCTTTACCATCGCGGATTATACCCCCCTGCAGGCATTTGTGTCCTGCCTTGTCATCGGCGTGCTGACCTTCGGCATTTGCTTTGCCGGTATTCTGATCGGCAAAAAGTTCGGCACCAAATTAGAGGGTAAGGCCGCGATCTTCGGCGGCGTGATCCTGATCGCCATCGGCATTGAGATCTTCCTTACCGGTATTCTGTAAGTAAAACGGGTGAGCGTGGCTCCCCCGTTTTGATTTTTTTGGTAAAGGCCTTGATATTTCCTTGTGCTTGTGCTATAATAAAAGTGCCAAACAAATTTCATAAGCATCTGCGCAAGGGATATTTTTCTTTTTCAAAGGGAAAGCTATACCCTTTTTTCGTCGTACACAATCGCTCGGTGGATTCGGCAAAAATGCAACCTCCGCGGGTGATTGTATAAGGATTTATCCTTTGCTTTGCTTGAAATTTGTTTGGCGACAATCGGAGCTTGCATTTTTCGGTGCGTCAGCTTCGGTTGGCGCACTTTTTTGATAGCAAAGGAGGATCCACCATGAAAACACGCATCACCGCCCTGCTTTTGAGTTGCGCCTTATTGCTTGCACTGGGTGCCTGCACCGATCCGCCGCAAGGGGCGAAAAGCTATGACAAATTTTACTACGTCGTGCTGAACAGCGAGCATCTGTCAAAAGAGGACACCCTTGCCATACAGACGTTGCTTTCCGCATACGACGCGCACGAGATCGTTTGGATAGATGCCAAGGATTGCACCGATGCCCCGTCGCTTTACGAAAAGCTGAAGACAGATCGCACCACGCGCCAAAATACCTTGGACGGTATCCTGCTTCTCGGCACGTCGCAGGCGGTACCCGCCTTTTGGCTTGGCGACAAGGTTGCCTTGCGGGAGGGCTTTGCCACGGGCGATGCCTTTGCATCTGATTACTTTTACGGCAATTTTGAAAACGATGCAAGTGCGCTTCAAAATTTCAGCGTGGCAGATTATTTTGCGGGCGACAAGAAGCTTGATTTCACGCCCGCGTGGCGCGTTTGCCGTCTCACGCTGGGATACGGCGAATACACCGATTACGTGGAGAATTATCAGGCATATTGGAAGGGCGCGGACAGCGCCGTACCGCTTCCCGTTTGCTTCGCTAACTCCATCTTTGCGCACGGCGGCACGGGCGTGGACGATATGTCCGTGTTCCTTGACCGCGCCGTCAAGGAATGGAAGATCCTCGACCGCGCCAATCTCTATGCCAATCAACAAGGTGACCACCCCTCCTCCACCGCTACAACAAAGGATTGCACCACAAAGGCAATGGTGCAGGAAAACAAGGGCGGCGTGTGCGAATTTTACTTTTCGGGGCACGGTAGCCGCGCGGAGCTGTTCCGCACCGTATGGGAGGGCGAGAAATGCTCTTATACTGCACTCCTCGACTGGAATAATATTCACTCGGTTCTTGGCAAAAATCCTTATTTTTTGAACGTCTGGGCCTGCAACACCGCCGAAGGACTGGATCAAAATCTTGTTCGTATCGCCCTGCAAAACGGTTGCCTTGGTGCCCTTGCCCCTACGGCAGAATTCAACAACAACGGCGTTTCCTGCCTTGCCGATGCCGAGCAAATGCGACAAAACGGCAATTTCTTTTATTTCTATCACACCTACCTTACCGCGCGACACGAGGGAATGCCGCGCACACACGCCATTTTGGCGGCACAGCAAAAAATGGCAAGCGCACTGCAAGAGCTTTCGCAAAAGCCCCTTGATTACGCGCAAAATTATCAGATGGCCTATGCCAATTTGCTTTCCTGCGCAAATATCGGCGTGCCGGAACCGGACGCCGGCGCACTTGTGAGCGCCACGGCCACCGAGCTCCCCCATGCCACGTCGGCACCCGTGTCAAAAGAGCACGTCTCCATCACCACTGGCACGGAAAACGGCGAGAAGATCGCACTTACGGCCACGTTGAAAAAAAGTGCGGGGAGCATCCCGCTTCAGTTGGAAAAAGCGGAAGCCACCCTTTTGGATAACGGCGCGGTGCGCTTCATCGTTACCCTTTCGCCGCAAGCTCATTTGACGTTACAACTGCTGCAAAACGAGCAGACCTATCTCTCTCGCGCGACCTATCACGTATTCCGCGCCGAGCGCACCGAGCTTGTGTTTGACCTATCCCATGATCTGTGGGCGGGTGACAGTATTATTTTAGCGTTCAAATCCCCCACCGGTACGGGATTTGCAATGTGGGAGCTTTCGCAGATCCCATAATTCAAAATTGGAGGCCACCTATGACACCGCAAAGAAGAGCATTTATTCACCGCACGTTTGTCTTTTTGCTGCTTACCGTGATCGCGCACGCTGTCGCGGATCTTTTCTACATCGTGATGCTGGCCGCTCCGGTGCAGCAATCGCTCGCCTATCCCGACCACACGCCGATGATCATGGTGATCTGCTTTTCCTTGGCGCTTTTCTTGATTTTCACCATATTTCTTGCCGTCACCTTCGCGCGAAACGGCGAGGAGCGCAGAAAATATCAAGCACTGCTGAAGGAACACCCCTTCACGCTTTCGCAGAACTTCAAATACCTTTACAAGGACGCGTTGCATCGCACGGTAATCTATGCGATCTTTCAGCTCCCCTTCGTGATCTTTTATTCCGCCTTCGGCTTCAGCTACGGGCCCATGACGGGCTTTGAGCGCTTCTATATCCTTGACGTTGCCTTTTATGAGATCACACAGGTCTCCGTGCTCGGATTTCTCCTGAACGGTATGCTGTTTTTCGCCCTTTCCCTCCTCACAAAGCTGTTTGTGCTTCACCTTTGGAAAAAGGAAGCGTTATAAAAAAATATGCGCCCCGACTGCAGTCGGGGCGCATATTTTATTCTTCATTCATATACTTGCGGGCATTGTCACCAAACAACTGGCGACGGTGCTTTTGCAGGGCAAAAAGCAGTACCGGCCCCAGTACACCGACCGACAGCACCTCTCCCACAAAAACGGTAAGAAAAAGGAACGGGAACGCCACGTCGGTCTGGAAATATGCATAGCGCAACACAAAGGGCACGATCACCGTATTTGCCAAAATGGGCGGTAACGGTGTGAGAAAACGCCACTTTTTGAGAAGGCGCGTGCCAATGGCTCCAAGGAGTGTGGCCAGCGTGCCGAACAGGATATCCAGCACGTGCGCCCCCGTGAAAACGTTGGCAAGCAAGCACCCAAGGGTGACGCCGGGCACGGCGGCTGAGGTGAAATACGGCAGGATGCAAAGTGCCTCGGAAAGTCGCACCTGAATGACGTTTTGCCCGGATAGCCCCAGCATTGCCGAAAAGTAGGTCAGCACAACGTAAAGTGCGGCGATCACCGCCGCGTGAACGAGGAAACGGGTCTTGTTTTTCATGGTTTTACTCTCCCTAGTTTTGTTTTAAGTGAGGATGGTTACGAACTCACTTGCGGAAATCCGCTTGCTATATTTTAGCAGAAAAACACTTGTTTGTCAAGCATCGATCAGCCCCATTTTTTCAAGGGCGTCCGTGACCTCGACGTACATATACAGCGACCCGAGCGAGAAAAGCGGCGTGCCCGTCTCGCGCGCGTATGCGACGGCGGCGGCAACGGCCTCCTCCACGGTATCGTGTGCGCTTGCCTCGACGCCTGCCTTTTGATACACGGTGGCGTAATCGGCGGCGGCAAGCGAACGGGGGTTATTCGGTGTCAACGTGAAAACACGGCAGGTAAGGGGCGCGAGCGTTGCCACCATGTCGGTATAATCCTTATCCGCCATCACGCCCGTCAAAAGGGCAACGGGTCTGTCGGGAAAATAATGTCTGATGCCCTTGGCGGCGGCGGCGATCCCCTCCGGATTGTGGGCGCCGTCCGAAAAAATGAGGGGCGTATCGCACAATTTTTCAAATCTGCCGCGCCAGCGTACTGCGGCAAGACCTGCAAGCTCGGCTTCTTTAGAAATAGAAAGCCCGCGCGTGCGCAACACGTCAAGCGTGGTCAGCACCGTGGCAAGGTTTTGCGGCTGATAGGTGCCGAGCAGCGGAATGTGCACGTCCGTGTGCGCGCCATAGTCCACCAGCGTGCCGGAAAAGGTCATTTCCTTCACCGTCATCGAGGTGTCCTCGGCGGCGAAAAAGGCAGAGCCCATTTCACGCGCCTTGTTTTCGATCACGGCGCGCGCGCCTTTGTCGTAGCCACCCCAGATCACGGGACAGCCCGCCTTGACGATCCCCGCCTTCTCGGCGGCGATCTTTTCCACCGTGTCCCCAAGGAACGCGGTGTGGTCCATCGCGATGCCCGTGATCACACAGGCAAGCGGATCCCGGATGACGTTGGTAGAGTCCAATCGACCGCCCATACCTGTCTCCAGCACCACCACGTCACACTTTTCCTTGAGAAAATGCACAAGCCCGATGGCGGTGATCAGCTCAAACTCAGTGGGGGCGTCCGCCATACTTTGCGCAAAGGGGCGCACGATCTCGGTGGCCGCCGCCAGATCCCCATCCGAGATCGGCTTGCCGCACACGCAAATGCGCTCGTTAAAATGCTTGATATAGGGGGAAACGAAAAGCCCCGTTTTGTACCCCGCCGCGCGCAACACGCTTTCCAGCATAGCAGAGTTCGAGCCCTTGCCGTTTGTGCCCGCAATATGGATAAATCTGAGCCCGTTCTGGGGGTTATTCAATTTTTCAAGCAGCTCCGTGATGCGTGCAAGGCCGGGGCGGCTTCCCTTCCACACAACGGAGTGGATATATTCCAGCGCTTGTTCGTAGGTCATTTCCGACACATCCTTTCCAACTGCTTTTGAAAGCCACGATGGCGCAAAAGCAGATACAAAATGGCAATTTCCAATATGGCAATGATGGTATAGTTCAACAGCCGCCAGAGCGTCAGCTGCAGATACCCGAGATTGTATTTGGCAAGATACCACGCGGCAATGCCGGCGGTCTTGATGCCGACAGAACCCACCAGGTGCGCCGCCAGCGCCGAGAGCGAAATGCGCAAAAGCAAGGGCGCGCGGGCAAGCAACCACCCACAAAGCCCCGCAACCAGCCCCGCGGCGGCGGCCCCCAGCGTGATGAGGGGATTGATGGTATAGCCGTAGGCAAGGCAGCCGACAAGGTCGGCCACCGCCCCCGTCATCGCCCCCGCGATCGGCCCCAGCACAAGCCCTGCAAGAATGACGGGCAGATTTTCAAAGCTGATGCGCACAAACTCCGCAAACGGGGTCGGGATCTGCAAAAATTTGCCGAGGATGAGACTCATGGCCGCAAGCAACGCGGCAAGGCAAAGGGCGCGCGGATTTGCAAATACGGCAATAGCGTGCGGCGTTTTGCGCGATACGTGTGGTTGTTTTTCTTTCATAATAAAAACCTCCTTTTCCCGAATTTCATCGAAAAAAGGAGGCGTTATACGCTCTGTTTCGGTGAAGCGGGATGCAGAGCGTTGACCGCGTTTGGCTTGCACCAAACTTCGTCCGACCGGCAACTCCCCGTCCCGTCGGCACTTGACGCCAATGCTCTTACTCTTCTTTGATGACATCATTATAAAATAAGTATCAAAAAATGTCAATAGGTCTTGCGAAAAATCTTGCCAAAGTGAGAAAAATGTGCTACAATAGCAACAACAAGATATCAAGGAGGCACATTATGCTGATCGAACAAATCACCCTGCACCCCTTTGAGGATGCCACGCTTACCTCGCTTTGCCTTTCCAATTTGAGCGATCTCAAGCTCTCTCCCCGCCGCGCCGTGATCGTTTGCCCCGGTGGCGGTTACAGCAATCTTTCCCACCGCGAGGACGAGGTGGTCGCCGCGCAATATCTGGCCGCGGGCTTTGCTACCTTTATTCTGCACTATTCGGTGAAGGAAAATGCAAAGGATTTCCGCCCCTTAAAGGAGGCCGCACTTGCCATCAAGCACGTGCGCGAGAACGCCGAGCATTATAACATCGACCCCGACTACGTCTTTATCACCGGCTTTTCCGCAGGCGGTCACCTTGCCGCAAGCGCCGGTGTGCTGTGGGATCACCCCGCCGTGAAGGAGGTGCTTGGTACCGAGGACACCCGCGTGGCACGCCCCACGGGCATGATCCTGTGCTATCCCGTCATCACCACGGGCGCGTACACGCACGTGCACTCCGCCCAGCGCCTTTGCGGTACCTTCCAAGAGGAATCTGTCGCAAATTACCCCCGCGAGGTCGCGGATCAGTTCTCGCTGGAGCTGCACGTGAAGGAGAATACCCCGCCCGCCTTTTTGTGGCACACCGCCGCCGATCAGGCCGTGCCCGTGGAAAATTCCCTGCTCTTTGCCGCGGCCTGCTCGCGTGCCAAGGTCCCCTTCGAGCTGCATATTTTCCCCGAGGGGCGCCACGGTCTCTCGCTTTGCAACGATCAGACCGCCAGCGGCAGTGAAAAGAACCTGATCCCCCACAACGAGTGCTGGATCGACCTTGCCACCCGTTGGGCGAAGGACCTCACCGTATAATTTGAAATTTTTCACATATTTTTCCGATTTTTTTCAAAAAAGATGTTTACTTTTCACAAATAGTATGCTATAATAGAACTGTAATCCGATGGAATCACCCAAGCGGTTACAGAAAGGCGGAAACCATATGAAATTTACCATTAGCGGAAAACAAATGACCGTGCGCCCCTCTCTCAAGGAAATGACCGAGAAGAAGTTTGCCAAATTCAACCGTTTCTTCGACGATGATACCGAGGCGGTCGTTGTTTACAGCTGCCGCCACGATCTGCAATATATCGAGCTGACCATCCGTTACAACGGCACCATCTTCCGCGCCGAGGAGGGCGCAGAGACCTTCCAGATCGCCATTGACGAGGCGGTGGAGTCGCTGGAACGCCAGATCCGCAAGAACAAGACGCGTCTGGAAAAGAGGCTGCGTCAGGGCGCATTTACAGACTACGCCCCCGATGAGGACTTTGAAGAGGAGGAAGAGTTCGACATCCGCACCAAGTCCTTCTCCGTCAAGCCGATGTCGGTCGAGGAAGCCATCCTGCAGATGAACCTGCTGGAGCACCAGTTCTACGTCTTCCGCGATGCCGAGACCGAGGAGATCTGCGTGGTCTACTGCCGCAAAAACGGCGGCTACGGCCTCATCGTTCCGGAATAATTGCATACAAAAAAGGCGAGCATTGCTCGCCTTTTTTATTTCGCCCGTCGGGCGTTTTCATTCGTCCTCAGGTTGCTCGCGGGGCTCTTCGTGATACAGCAAAAACATATTCATGTGCTTCGCGCGCTCGGTACGCGCGACAAGGAACGAGAGCCCCAGCGTCACAAGGCAAAGCCCGGCGCAAACGAACAGCGGGATATTCCATTGAAAGCGCACCGGCTCCCCGCTGATGTTGGGGATTTTTTCGCCCACAAAAGAAAGGAAATACGGATACAGCAAGGGCAACAGCACAAGCAAATCCGAAAGATACAACCACACGCGGTTGGGAAAGGGCACCTTGAAGATCAGCTTCATGCGGTTGCTTTCCTCGCTCTTGTACCCCGCGCGAAAAGCGCGGACGGCGGTATAGGCCGCAAGCCCCGTGAGAAAAAGTGCCACCAGAAACAGAAGAATACCCAAGATCGCCCCTGCCGACAGAATGCCGTAAAACCAGCTCTGCCCCGCCGAGGTCTTTCCGCCAAGATAGTCGTGCATGCCAACAAGCGTGTTGCCGAAAAGCTGCAGTAAGGACACCCACGTTGTCCGTCTGCCCATGACGCCGCCCACACAGTAAATGCAGGAGAGCAGGAATGAAAGCAGCACCGTAAAAAAGGGCAAAAGGTAGCGCGCATACACAAGCGCGACGAGAAGTTTCTCGTGCAAAATTCTGCCGTTTTTGGCATTATCCCCCGAAACGGTATCAGTTTTTTCGCAATTTTCCTCCTCGTCCGCAACGCGGTCGAGGTCGTTTTTTTCAAGATCCATTGCTTTGCTCACGACTTCGGATGACGCCCTTCCACAAAGAAGGTCGCCTCCATATCCGCGGTAAACAGCGCCACCGCCAGCGGGAATCTGGAGAAGGCGTTGCCCACGTTGCGCACGTCCTCATCCCCCGAAAAGCCCATATGATAGCGGATGGCAAATGCCTCGTCACGCGTCAGGCGCATGTAACCCGAGGCGATGTAAACAGACTTTTCGCCGTGACCGTAGGGAAGCTGATCGTCAATGGTATAGTAGGGCTTGGCGACCCACACGCCGTTTTCCTTGACGTTGCGGGTGCTCTCCACGTAAAAATTCACCTTGCACAGATCGTGCAAAAGCGCCACAATGGCAATGCTCTCCTCGGAATAATCAAGCCCGTATACGTCGCGCACGCGCTCGCGGGCAAGGTAATCGCAAAGGCAATCGTATACGTTCAAGCTGTGCTCCAAGAGCCCCCCCGGATGCGCGCCGTGATACTGAGTGCTGGCGGGTGCGGTGAAAAAGTCACAGTTGTCCGAGCACAGGTAATCCAGCAGGCGATCCGCCCCCTCGCGGTGGATCTTGTTCTTGAAGATCGAAATAAAGCGCTCCTCGTTGGAAAGCAGGCCGTCCTCGCGGGACATATCAAAGGTCATGGAAATGTCCTCCTTATCTTTTCTTGCTAACATTGTATCACTTTTTTGGCGCGTTGTAAAGGGGGAGGAATATTTTTCGAAGGAAAAAGGGCGCAGATATAGACAAACGCGGTAAAATATGATATAATTATTTTAATTATGACAAACATGAAATACGGAAAGGATTTTCAAATGGATAAGCTTTCGGTTCAACCCTACAAGGGCACAAGAGATTTTTACCCCGCAGAAATGAAGCTGCGCAACTGGTTCTTCGGCAAGGTGAGAGGCACTCTCACGCAAAGCTGCTTTGAGGAATACGACGGCCCGATGCTGGAGTCGCTTGACCTCTATGCGGCCAAAAGCGGCGAGGAGCTGGCAAAGGAGCAGACCTACAACTTCACTGACCGCGGCGGACGCGGTCTTGCCATCCGCCCCGAAATGACCCCCACCGTGGCGCGCATGGTCGCGGCCAAGATGGGCGAGCTCAACTACCCCCTCAAATGGTTCTGCATTTCGAACATGTACCGCTACGAGCGCCCGCAGCGTGGTCGCCTCCGCGAGTTCTGGCAGTTGAACGTGGACATCTTCGGCTGCGACACCTATGAGGCCGATCTGGACGTGATCCAGAGCGCCATCAACGTGTTGCGCGCCTACGGCGCGGATGAGAGCATGTTCTGCGTGCACATCAACAACCGCCGCTTCTTCAACGACGTCATCGCCGCCATCGCGGGCACCGACCAAGAGGGTGCGCGCCGCGTCTCCAAGGTGGTGGACCGCAAGAACAAGGTCACGCGGGAAGCGTATGAAAGCTCGATGAAGGAGCTTGGCCTTTCCGACGAGCAGATCGCCAAGATCGACGCGCTTTACGGAATGGGCGTGAAGGAGGCCACCGCGCTTTGCCCCGATTCACAGGGCGCCGCCGAGCTCAACTCCCTGTTCGACGCGCTGGAAAAGACGGGCATGGACAAATACTGCACGTTCGATTTCGGCATCATCCGCGGTCTGGATTATTACACGGGCACCGTGTTTGAGGTGTTCGACCTCGCCCCCGAAAACAACCGCGCCATGTTTGGCGGCGGCCGTTACGACAACCTTGTCGGCCTTTTCGTGAAGAACGCGAAGATCTCGGGTGTTGGCTACGGCATGGGCGACGTGACGCTGGAAAATTTCCTTGTCACCCACAAGCTGATCCCCGATCTTACGGGCGGTGAGGCAAAGGTGCTGGTGACCCGATTTGACGACGTACCCTACGAGGCGTACGTCAAGCTTGCCGATACGTTGCGCGAGAGCGGTGTGGCCGCCTCGCTGTATCTTGGCAGCAAAAAGTTCGGCAAGCAGATCGACTACGCCGTCAAGGGGGATTACACCCACGTGGCGATCATGGGCGGCAGCGAGCTTGCCGAGGGTACGGTCAAGATCAAGGATCTGAACGCCCGCACCGAAGCGGTATGCAACAATACCGCCGAGGCACTTGCCGCTTATTTTTGCAACTGAGCAAAGGAGCCCCTCTATGGTTTATCTGTTTTTAGCCAACGGTTTTGAAGAAATTGAGGCACTTTGCCCCCTGGATCTGTTGCGCCGCGCAGGCGTTGAGGTCACCACCGTGGGCGTGGGCGGCGATATGATCCGCGGCTCACACGGCATCACGGTGCAAGCCGATATTCCCGACACAATGTTTGCCGATGCCGCGCCCGAAATGGTCATTCTGCCCGGCGGCATGCCCGGCTCCAAGAATCTGGACGAAAGCCGCATTGTGGATATGGCGCTGAAGGCCGCCGTGCGCAACGACGCTTATATTGCCGCCATCTGCGCCGCCCCCTTCGTGCTTGGAAAGCGCGGACTGCTTGCGGGCAAGGAAGCCACCTGCTATCCCGGTTTTGAAAACGAGCTGACGGGTGCCTCCATTTCCGACAAAAAGGTGGTACGCGACGGAAAATTCATCACCGCCGCAGGCATGGGCGTGGCTCTGGAATTCGGTCTTGAGCTGGTCAAGGCCATGACGGACGATTCCGTTGCCGAGCGCCTGCGCGAAGCCATCCAATGTCAATAACCATCCCCGAGCAAAAAAAGCGCTTGCGCGCCGCGTATCTTGCTTTGCGCGCCACGCTCCCGCACAAGCGCGAGCTTGACCTTGCGCTGTGCCGCGAGATCGCGGCGCACGCCGCCTTCCGTGATTGCGACACGCTTCTTGCCTTCGCCCCCACGAAGGGTGAGCCCGACCTCACCCCGCTTTACCGTATTGCCTTGGAGCGTGGCCTTTGCGTCGCGTTTCCGCGTTGCACGGGCAAGCAGATGTCCTTCCACACGGTAAGCGCACTCACGGAGCTTTCCCCGGGGCGTTTCGATATTCTCACCCCCAGCGAGAATGCACCAAGGGCCTCCCTTGGCGCGCACACGCTTTGTCTGTTGCCCGCACTTGCGGCAACGAAGGACGGTTACCGTCTTGGCTACGGCGGCGGCTTTTACGACCGCTTTCTCCCCGCTTTTCCGGGTATCACACTGCTTCCCATTTACAGCGCGTTGCTTTGCGACGCGTTGCCGCGCGAGGATACCGATATCCCCGCCACCCACATTCTGACCGAGAAAGGAGTACTTTTGCCGTATGGCTAACCTTTTGCCACCGCGTCCCCGCTACGCAAGGGAACGCGCGCGCTATCCTCTTTTGCTGCTGTTCGCCTTCGCTTCGCTGTTCGCGGTCCGTACGGTAAAGCTTTTTCTGCCCGACCTTTTCGCCCCCCTCTGGGTGCCCCTGCTGGTACAGCTTGGCACGTTTCTGATCCCCTCACTGATCTTCATCCGCCATTGCGGCAAGGGCTATACACGCTCGATCCGCCTGCGCCGCCCGCACCTTGCGCACCTGCCGTTGATGCTTGCCGCCTTTTTCACCCTGTTCAGCGGCGCGCTGCTGCTTTCCATCCTGTTTGGCGGCACAGACACCATCGGCAACAGCTCCGCCTCCTTTGAGGCATCCGCCCCCACGGGCCCGTTGCAATCCCTGATCGCCGTTCCGCTGATCGCCGTGTTGCCCGCCCTTTTGGAGGAGCTTTTGTTCCGCGGCATCCTTTGTGCCGAGCTGGACCGTCGCGGGGCCCTGCGCGCCGTGCTGGTTGGTTCGCTGTTATTCTCGCTGATCCATTTCGATCTGCACAATCTCCCCGTCTATTTCTTCGCGGGGGCGTTGCTGACGCTCACGCTTTATGCCACCGACTCGCTGCTTGCCTCGATGCTTATTCACGTGCTTTACAACGTGGTCTCGCTTTTCGGCCAGCGCTATCTCAACGCGCTTTACAGCTTTACGGGCAGTGTCGAGCTTTTCCTTTTCCTTGTCATTCTGATCTTCTTGGTGTCGGCGCTGTTCTTCTCCTTTTTCTGCGCCAAGGAGTACCGCATGCGCGCCGCCGAAAACCTCCCCGCCCCCAGGCGCGACGTTCCCCTTCACGTGCAATTTTACACCATGCTGGACGCGCTTTGTGAGTGGTCGGTCTTACTTTGCGTCCTGCTGTCCGTCATCGGATTTGTCCTGTTTTGAAACAAAAAAGTCGCACACGTGTGCGACTTTTTTGTTATTTTACTTGTCCTGCACCAGCCACGCGGCACGGCGCAAAACCTTTCTGAATACTTTTTTGTAATCCTCAAAGCTGAGCTTTCGCTCCACCGTCCAGGTGCGCTCCGCAAAGGCGGGGAAATTCTCAAGCAGGCGGCTGATGTGTTGCTCGTAGGTAAGGCCCCAGGAGCACATCGTAGCGCCCAGCAGATCGTCGGTGGGCTGGATGTTGATGGGATTGAGACGCGCTACGGAATGCTCCCACCAATGCTGCCAGTTATACACGTTCCAGTTGAGCAGATCCTCGGGCCCCCATCGTCTGGTAAGACTGTCCACAAGGTAAGTGGGCTGCCAGGAGGCGTTGATGATCTTGAAGCCGTTTTCCAAAAGCTCGGTGCACAGCTGATAGTGCGACTCCCACGCGATAACAACAGTCTCCTTGGGCACGTAGTGCGAGCTTTCCTTGGGGAAGCCCTCCCAGACCATCGGCGTTTTGCCAAGCGAAAGCACGTAGGCGGCCACGCGGCCCACGTATTCGCTATACAGCTCGTGCGCGTCCTTGATGCCGTGCGCCTGCATGTATGCGCGGCAATCGCGGCATTGATTCCACATCTCGCAGGGGGCCTCATCGCCACCGATGTGGATGTAGGGAGCATCCGGGAACAGCTCTACGATCTCGGCAAGCAAAGTCTTGACGCCCTCAAAGGCCACCTCGCTGCCCGCGCAGACAAGGGCACCCGCGTTGATCGGATCACCCAGCTCGTTATAGAACTTGCCGCTCTCTCCTTCCGCATGATTGGAAAAGATCTCGGGATACGTGCGATTGAGCGACTCGGCATGACCGGGGCACTCGAACTCGGGCACCAGCAGAATGCCGCGCGCCTTGGCGTAGCGGTTCATTTCCGCGATCTGCTCATAGGTGAAGTGCTTCTTGGAGGTCAGCTTCGGGAACGCCTTGGAGGGCAAGCTGTAGCACACGTTGTCCGCGATGTGCATGTGCAAATGATTGATCTTATACAGGAAGCAAAGATCGATATACTTGAGCATTTTTTCAAAGGGCTGCCAGCAAAAGCCCACGTCGATCATGAAGGCGCGGAACTCCTTTTCCGGCCAATCGTGAATCTGCAAGCTCTGCACGGAAAGCTCGCCCCCCTGATACTGCATCAGCTGGAGCGCGCTGGCAAGGCCGTACAGTACACCCTCACGGGTGGCGGCGCGGATCACGAGGCGGTCGGTACTGTCGATCGTGTACGCGTTAGCGGCAAGCGTTCCGTCCAAAACAAGACGAATGCCCGCATCGCAGGACACGGCAAGCTCTTCCTCAAATACCTTTTCAAAGCTTTCGCAAAAGCCCTCTTGCACGTCGCTCCAATCCGCCACGTCGGTATATACGGCGGCGGGGATGGCGTGATATTTTTCGTCAAGGATCTCATATTTTTTCGGGGTGGGAAGCAAATTGATCATCGGGGTTATCCTCCTTTTATCGTTACCCCCATTGTAACACAAAAAACGGGGAAAATCAACCCCGTTTCTGTACTATTTTGCAGCATTGCGCACTTTTGCGGATGATTTTAACCGAAAAGCTCCTCGGCCACCTCCAGAATTTTAAAGCGCAGCTTGTATTTCGTTCCTTCGGTCTCCGTGATCAGACGGTACTGCTCCTCGGTAAGCCCTGCGGAAAGGCAAGCCGTTTCCCGCTCCCCCGCGGCGGTACTGAGACACAGCGGCGGGAAAAGCACGCACCACCAGTTCTGCCCTGCGGCCTCCCCGATCTTCACCTGCAGGGAAAGGTACTCCCCTGCGGGCAGGGCCGCCGTCTCGTAAATGCGTCGCGGGTACGCCTCCTTCGTCAGCGTGACCGCGACGGTATGCGGTTCTCCTTTTTCGGCAAGCGTCCGCTCGGCGATCTCCCCGATCTGTGACAGACTATCCCGCAAGCGCCCGTTTGCCTCCTCCATGCTTTTCGCGTCGGCAAGCAAGCGCTCCGTGTACGCCAAAACGGCATCACGTACCTCAAGTTTTAATGCCTGGTCCTTTTCGCTGTCCGAATTTGCCAGCACGTGAAGGCGGATCACGCTATCGTAAATTTCGCCCTGCGCCTGCACGGGAAGGATCAAAAATGCGCTAAGAAGCATGGTGGCGGCCAACAAAAGGGTGGTCCATTTTCTCATATTTTCATCTCCCTTCTTTGCCCAAAGTTTTTCCGAAAAGCGCAGCACTTATACACGAAAAAGGCAGATTTTTCCAAATGCCCGACAAACAAAAATTCCCTGCGCCGCGGCGCAGGGAATTTTCACTTACTGCTCAAGCGCCTTCGTTTCCTTGAGCAACGGGCGATAGGTGGTGTAAAAGATGTGCTGATCGAAATAACGCTCGATCTCCACCTCATAAGCGGCAAAATGGGTCGAGAAATCCGAGAATTTGTCGGACGCCTCCAGATCCTTTCCTGCCGCCTTCAGAGCGAACACGGCGGCAAGTCCGCGGCAAAATTCACTGTACTTTTCCAAAAGGCGCATGCTCACGGTCTGCGCGCGCATCGGCATATTCTCGTGTGCCAAAAGCAAGGCGTCCAGTCGGTCGCACACCTGCGCCACCTCCTGCAAGGGCCCCACCATCGCGGCATTGTGATAGTGCGTTTTATCATATTTGAGCGAGTGCGGCACCTCTAAGTATTTCTGCGAAAGGCGCGTGTCGATCTGCTCAAAGACGGCGTAAAATTCGCGCCAGTCCTCGCCGTAGGCGTGGGTGAAATAGTCCTCTACCAGCGCATCAAAGCTTGCGCTGTTATCAAATAACGTCTGTCCGTACACCCAGTAGCAAAGCCCGTTCGGGAAGAAGCTGCGCTGAGAGCCGTCCTCGATCACGCCGTCAAAGCCGTTGGCTTTATAGGAAAGGATGTCCTCGTAAATGCGCTTGGCAAAGGAAAGGACGCCCGGCGCGAAGAACTGATGCTTCCAGAAGTGATATTCGTACGCGAAGGAGGCACACGGGGCAAAATCGCGCCAATTCTGCGCGCGCATGACGTACTCCTCCATACGCGAGAGGCGCCCCGTCACGTTGCGCACGAAGGGGGTGAGCTCCACGCGCGGATCTTTCTCCACCGAATACGTATAGCTGCGCGAGATGGCACCGAGCAACATTGAGAAACGGGCGGGATTCTTAATGTGCTCGCAGGTGGGCTCGAACGCGGTGTCGGAATACGCGCAAAAGACGATACGTGTGTCTAATTTTCGTACCGAAAGCTCCGCGTCGATCTCGTTGAGCAGCACCACGTACCAGTCTGAGGGAGTCTTGGGTGCGCAGGCGGCGCACTCGCAATGATTGCGCTGCCAGTCGGCAAGCCAGACGTGCAGATAGGTCACGTGCGCGGACTTTTGCGCGTAATCCGCCACGTATTTGACCACCTTGGCGCGTGCCTCGGGATTGGACATACAAAAGTTGGTGTTCAGTGCCACGCCCTTATAAAGTCCGCGCACGCCCCCGATCTCAGCAAGATACTGCACCGACTCGGCGGGTACGGGATTTTCCATATTCGCCTTCCACCCGTCATCCGAGCGGATGCCGAAGGACTCGCTTGTCCAGCCATGCCCCATATCGTGGAACTGCAACCCGCGACGCTCGATCTCGCACTCGCACACGCGCTTCCATTGCTTGACCGTTTCGGGGGTCACGGGCTCGGGGCGTCTTGTTTTGTTGCCGGAATGGTTGTAATAGCTGTCATAGTAGGTGCGGGGATTGTCAAACTCGATCATATAGACGTTCATGCCGATCTTGGGTGTGAAATCGATGGTTTCGATCATGCATTGCTGGCTTTCCGCGCCCTCGTTACACTGGCCGCGATAGCGGCAATCCGCCATTTTATGATAGGAGACCGCCTGCACGTCCTTGACGGGGATATACTCGCCGTCAATACCGGGAAACAGCCATCGACAGCCGTTCTCCTGCAAAAAGCGGTACGCGGCAAGCAACACGCTGCGCGGATTCGAGCCCGCGATCACACCACCCCGCGCGGTAGTCTGGATATGCAGAATATCGTCCAGCTCCGTGTCTGCGGCCTCGCTTACGTCCAGACCGAAGTCCTGCATCAATCCAAGCGTAAAACCGTCGTTTTCTCGCACCGTTGTGCGGCTAATTGCAATATCGCCGCATTCCGGCATCATCATTCTCAGATATTTTTTCAGCTCCGTGGCGGCGAAATCCACCACCGCGTGATCACTCAATTTATAAATCTTGTAAGACATCTTATCACTCCTTAACCGATGATTTGTGTGATGCTGGTCTGGAATTGCTCCTCAAAGATCTTGCGCAGAGCACTTTTGCACATGTACTGATCGTAATAGCGCTCGATCTCAAGCTCGCGCTTGCCAAACTCGTCAAAAAAGGCGTGATAGAGCGCGGCCGCCTGTTCATGCTTTGCCTCACATTTTAGCATCATGCACTTGGCAAGCCCCGCGCAAAAATCCGCGTGATGCGCGAGCAGCTGCATCGAGACCGTCTGCACGCGTTTGGGGCAATTCGTGTGCTCCACGGCGTATTTTTTCGCGTTTTCTGCTACCGTTATGACGTTTTCCATATTTTTCTTGCGCGCGGGATCGTAAAATTTGCCGTGTGTGCGGTCGGTGCTTGCCTCTCCCTTCATATAGGCAAAATCAAACAGCTCCGTCACCGTTTTGAGATACTCATACGCGAAATCCGCGTGCTCGCCGTAGGCGTGCGCGAAATAATCGCGTGTGAGCGCATCTACGTCGGCGCTCAGATCAAACAGCGTGTGCCCATACACGTAATAGGATAGCCCGTTCGGGAAAAAGCTGCGCTGTGAGCCGTCCTCGATCAGCCCCTCGATGCCCGCCTTCACCATCGACTTGATATCCTCGCTGATACGGCGGGAGAAGTACATGGCGCCCGGATCGAAATACTGATTGATCCAGAAATGGTACTCATAACAGAACACCGTTCCCTGCCAAAGCTTACGCCAGTCGCGCAGATAGGCATAGCAATCCTCGATGGTCTTTGGCATCCGCAGCCGGTTACGCTCATAGGGCATCGTCTCCCCCTTGTCGCTTGCCACGTCCAGAGAGGTGAGATATTTGCGCGCGATCGGCGCAAATAAAAGCGCGAAGCGCCGGGGATTTTTGATCTTCACGTGCTCGGGTGCCCACATCGTGTCCACGTAGGAGATAAAGGCGATGCGTGCGTCGCTCCCGCGTCGCGTCAGCTCCTCGTCCAGCTCGTTCATCATCATCATGTACCAGTCGGCGGGGCGCATTTTTTGGCATTCCTCGCACTCACAATGGTTGTTGCAGGCGTCCGCCAGCCACACGTGCGTGTAGGCCACGTTCGTGTGCGCTACGGCGTAATCTGCCACGCCCTTCACCACCTTGGCGCGTGCCGCAGGGTTGGACATACACACGTTGGTATTCAGCGGTACGTTGCCGCAAAAACGGCGGCTGGAGGTGCCGTCGCTTGCCTTGCGATAGGCAAGATACTGTCGGACGTCATCGGGGATCTTGTCGCTTGGCACGCGCTTCCAGCCCTCAATGGAGGAAATGCCGAAGGGCTCTGCCGTCCAGCCGTGTCCCATATCGTGAAACTGCAACCCACGGCGCTCGATCTCGCACTCGCACGCGCGCTTCCACTGCTTCACGGTATCGTAGCTCACGGGCTCCTTTTTGCGGTTTGCCTCGTTGTCCTTGTGGTTGTAATATTCGTTGTAATAGGTAAAGGGATTGTCAAACTCGATCATATAGACGTTCATGCCGATCTTGGGCGTGAAGTCAATGGTTTCGATCATGCATTGCTGGCTTTCCGCCCCCTCGTTGCACTGACCGCGATAACGCGCGTCCGCCATTTTGTGATAGAAGGTGGGCGCGATCTCCCTCACGGGGATATATTCGCCGTCAATGCCGGGGTACAGCCAGCGGCAACCGTTCTCCTGCAAAAAGCGATACACGGCAAGCAACACACTGCGCGGATTTGAGCCCGCGATCACGCCGCCCTTCGCCGTGGTATCGACGTACAGGATGTCATCCAGCTCGATATCGGCGGCTTCGCTTGTATCCAGACCGAGATCCTGCATGACACCGAGCACGAAGGCGTCCTCGCGGGGCGCGCTCACGCGCGAAATGGCGATATCACCGCACTCCGGCATCATCATTCTCAGATATTTTTTCAGCTCTGTGGCGGCGAAATCCACCACCGCATGATCTGTCAGCTTGCAAATTTCAAAGGGCATTCCCAGACCTCCTGACCGTTCGCTTTATTCATTATAACACACGCGCGCACAAAAAAGCAAGAGGCACGCGCTTTTCGCGCCAAAATAGCAAAAAGCCGCGAAGCGGCATCGCTTCGCGGCTTTTTTTATTCTTCGTATCCGTTGGGGTTTTGCGACTGCCATCTCCAGGAATCGCGCACCATGTCGGACAGCGTGTGCGTGGCACGCCAACCAAGCACGCGCTCTGCCTTGGCGGGATCGGCATAGCATGCGGCAATATCCCCCTCACGGCGGGGCGCGATACGATAGGGCACCTCTACGCCGTTTTCGCGGCTGAAGGTGTGCACCATGTCCAGCACGCTGTAGCCCACACCCGTGCCAAGATTGAACACCTCGGCGCCCGGCTTGTCATACTGCAATGCCGCCACGTGACCGCGCGCCAGGTCCACCACGTGGATATAATCTCGCACGCCCGTGCCGTCGGGGGTGGGATAATCGTTGCCAAAGACGGAAAGCTCCTTCAGCTTGCCCACGGCAACCTGTGTCACGTACGGCATCAGATTGTTCGGGATGCCGTTCGGCATCTCACCGATCCTACCGCTTTTGTGTGCGCCCACGGGATTGAAATAGCGCAGGAGGATCACCTGCATTTCGGGGTGCGCCACACAGTAACCGAAAAGAATCTGCTCGATCATATATTTCGTCCAGCCGTAAGGATTGGAGCAGTTCCCCGTGGGGCTGTCCTCCGTGATCGGGCATTTTTCGGGGTTGCCGTACACCGTGGCGGAGGAGCTGAAGATCAGCTTCTTCACGCCCGCCTTTTCCATGGCGCGCAGCAGCACCAGCGTGGAGATCAGATTGTTTTCATAATACTCCAAGGGCTTTCTCACAGACTCGCCCACGGCCTTCAGACCCGCGAAATGCACCACGGCGTCAATGGCGTGCTCCGCGAAGATGCGGTCCATCGCCTCCTTATCGGCAACGTCTGCCTCGTACAAGGGGATCCTCTTCCCAAGGATCTGTTCCACGCGCTCCACAGACTTTTTGGAGCTGTTGGAAAAATTATCTACCACCACGACCTCGTGGCCTGCCTCACACATTTCAATGATCGTATGGCTGCCGATGTAACCGGCGCCGCCCGTCAGTAAGACCTTCATTTCGTCCTCCTTTTCTCCGCCTTTGCGCGAAGAGTGAATTGCTTTGATAGTAGTATAACATACTTTACCCGCAAAGTCAAACAGCTTTGCCCGAAATCAAAGCTTTTTCCACAAATTTAAAGTCCGAGCTATTTTTTTGCATTTCCAAATATTTTATGCAAATTTCCAATTTCTATTATTTATTTTTCACTTTTTGTCCTTTATTCGACGTTTATTTTCAAAAAAGCATCCGTGTCGACGTGCGACGCGGATGCTTTTCGAGTTTTTTGATCAGAAATCGTTGTTGAACCACTTCTCAAGCGAATCATCGTTGGGATTGCTGGAGGAGGCGGAAAGCAGCTTGAAGAGCTTGTCAAACGCCTCGGTATTGCGGATCAGCTTGGGACGAAGCAGGGGGGAGAAACGGTTCAGGGAGTCATGGTTGAAGTTCACACCGATGCCTACGGGGAAGATCTTCAGCTCCTTGTTGGAGACCATTTCGGACACCTCGCGAGAGATGAAGGAGATATCGTCGGTGGGATCGCCGTCGGTCATCACCATCAAAATCGGCTTATAGTGCTCGATATCGTTGTCGCGGTAGTACTGGCGACGCTCCTTGAGCAGCTCTACGGCCTTCGTCATGGCGGTGCCAAGGGGGGTGCCGCCGCTTGCCGCCAGATGGCGGAAGTGGATGCGGTCCACCGTGGTATAGCGGGAAACGATGCGCACCACGTCACCCATGGTGATGATGCACAGGTCGCAGATCTTGGAGGCCTTGGGGTCATTTTGTACGTAAGCAAGAAACGCGTCGATGTTGCGGTTCAGCTCGTCGATTTTAGGCATTTTCGTGCCGTCGGGATAGCGCATGGAGCCACTGCAGTCAAGCACCAGGCAGATCGGCACCTTACGGGTGGAGGAGGCGGCAGGCGCACTGAAATCGCCAAAATCAAGATCGTCAAAAAGTCCGTTGTTCATATCGGTTTCTCCTTTACTTCATTAAGCATTTTTTTGTGCGGCGCGCTCTTTGGAAAGAATGTAAACGTCCAATTCACGCAACCATTCCGACAGGTAAGTGACCTTGCCCTCGGTAAAATAGTAATAGAAATAGCGGCGCATTGCGGGGCTGAGCGAGAACCACACCTTCATGTGGTAAGGCAGGGTCTTCGGATCCATGGTATTGGGATCAAACTCCGGCGGGTAGGTGAAATCACGGCTGCCGTCGCCATCGATCTCGGTATTATCCTTGCTGTAGAAGGGGCCCTTGAGCATCAGGATCTCAAAAATGATCTTGTTGATCGGGAAGTATTCCTCGCGCACACTGCGCAGAATGCGTTTGAGCTGATCGCCCGTATAGATGCGCTCGGTATACTCCTTGTGGCACACGGTGCAGGCGTAATCCTCTACCTGGAAGCTGCCCGCATCGATGATGTGCACGTCGCAGTTTTTGGCCACCAGAATGTTATCCAGCTTCATGTCACCAACCAGAATATCCCGCTCGTGCAGATAGTGCACGTTGCGCAGGAAATTGCGCACGATGAGGAAGCGGTCGATGAGGCGGAACTCGGAAAAGCCGTCGTCGCGCAGCTCGTCCACCGATTGCATGGCGGAAAGCTCCTTCATCAGATAGCCGACGAACTGATTGCGGTAGTACAGAATATCCAGCGGCCAGGAAATGAAGGGGTTATCACAGCCCATTTCCGCCATGGCCTGCAGCTTTTTAAAGTTTACGTAAGAGATGTGCTTTTTGAAATACAGCTTGCAGAAAAGACCGTTATAGGTGCGATAGCACACGCCCTCGCCGCCCGAATATTCCTTCGATTTATCCAGCTTCAAATAGCCGTAGCGGGGCGAATACACGTAGGTCAGCTCCTTGATATCAAAGGCGTTGACGTATACGTCCTTTTCCAGATAAAAGGCCTTGCCGTTCTCATCCACGCCATGCGGGAAGGGGGCAAGCGCGCCCTCGTGGAAGCGCAGGAACTGCACTCCATCGCCCAGCGGCGCGAAGTTGTCGACCAGCTTTTGCTGCTGTGTCACGATCACCAGCTTTTCTGCGGCCATGGGCGTGAGCGCATCATAGCGGAATCCGTCGCCCGTATCGACCTGCAGCGTGTTGCCAAGCGCCGTGAACAGCTTGACGAAGTTTTCCAGCGCCAGCGCGTCGGACTCGCGTCCCAGATTGCGGTAATCCGCCACGCGCGCATGGATGGCGGTATCCAGAAGGAAGCAAAGCTCGGGCTCGCGCGCAAGCAGCTCCTCCACCATCAGATATGCATCTTCCTCCAAGAGAAAGGAGTCATCCATATAATAATATGCTTTTACTGACATGATTCACCTCTCAGGAAAGAAAGATCGATGGGAGCGCCCGCGGGGGCGCCGGGATCCAGAAGGTAAGCGTAGCTGCTGACACGCTTGATCTGTCCCTCGCCCGTGATACCGGCAAACAGCTCCTCGCTGTACTCCGGCGACAGTGTGGTGTTATCCACGCTCTCCAGATACAGCAGATTCAAGCTCAGATCGTCGTAGCTCTGGCGCGCCACCGTGCGGGAAAGAAAGCGTTGCAGATTGGCGCGGTATTGCTCCACGGGCACGCCCGCGAAATTATCAAACAGCTTTTGCGTGTTGGGATGCATGCCGCCCGCAGGGGTATACAGCACCTCCTCGGGGCCGTCCGACATCATCAGAATGCCCTCCAGCTGCGGACACTCGCCGTGCACAAGGCGCAAATGATCCTTGGCGTTATGGTCCGTCACGAAGAAGGTGATGTTGGGGCCTCCGCCGTTTTCGGGGTGCGAGAGCACCTCCACGCGACGGGTAAGGCCGCGCTGGTAAAGCGCCGCCATCACGCCGTCACCCACGTGACCTGCGATGTAGCGCCCCGCCTTGATCGCGGCAAACTGCAGCGTACAGCCAAAATCGGGCAGTGCGCGTTCTGGCGTGACCTGCGTGCGCAGGGCGTCCAGCACGGTGTCCAGGATCTCTAAGCGCAGGTGCAAGAGCAGCGTTGCCGCCTTGGGGTCACCGCCCTCGATCTTCTCCATTTTGGCATAAAAATCATCGAATTTTTTCACAAGCAGCTCCGTCACCGCGCGGGTGGAATACTCCGATCCGATCTGCGAGAACTTGCGGCTGCCGCCGCCGTCGGAAAGCGCGATGGCATACACACCGTCAGCGAATGCCGAGGCCACGTTGTCCTGGCAAACCACGTTTGCCGTAATATGGTCCTTGCCTTGTACGGCCACGCCGCACTGCTTCCATTTTTGTAAAATCACAGCACAGCCCACCCTTCAAAGTCATTTTTGCGGAATTTCAAGCCGCCCTCCGCGCCCTCGGCGCGGCGATCAAGCATCCCCTCAAAGAAGGTAAAGAACTGATCGATCTGCCCCTCCTTGATGGTGATCATGTGCTTGACGCGGTCAAGCGACTGCATCCGCTCGGTATACAGCTTTCCGGAAAGCTTGAAGGGCAAATACATCAGTCGCCCGGACTGCTCCATCTCCTCCAGCTGTGCCACCACGGCAGAGGGCTCGTCAAAGGTGAACCCGTCCGACAGGATCACGATCCACGGGCGGAACACCTCCTCACCTGCGCTCTCCAGCTCGGAAACGCGCGAAAGCAAGCGATCGGCCGCCACCTGCGTGGCACGCCTCAGAAGTGGCATGCGGCCCGCGCGGACGGGCCTGATCTCGGCATCCGCAAAGCTCTTCACCACGTCGGGTGCAAAGGCGTCAAAGGTCAACAGCTCCCATTCCAGGAACGGATATTGCGCCCCCGAGGCGGCCAGACGGCGGAAGCCGTTCATCAGCGCGGCCAGCTTTTCCTTGGAGACCGACGCGCTGTTATCCAGCACAAAGCTTACCAACTGTTTGCTCATACTCAGTCTCCTTTCTCACAGAATGCGCGCACGCGGTCCAGCGCCTGGCGCGTGCTTTCGGTACGGTACATCAAGGGCCGCAGGTGTACGCGGTCCTTTTCCAGCAGGTGGCAAAGCAGCTGCCGGCCAAACTCTGCCATTTCCTCTTTGTTTGCGGCGCCGGCGCACGGAAGTGCCGCGGGAACGCTTACAAACTCCTGCAGAACGGTGGCACGGACTGCCTCATCCGCATGGCACAGCATCCAACCGCCCACCAGCATACGAAGCGCGGCGATCTCACCAAAGCTGAGGGTGAAGCGGTACTCGCCAAGAACGGCGGCAAGGCGCTCGGGAGACCAGATCGCGGCATCCGCCGGGGGATTGACGATATATTGGAGCAACACGCGCGTGGCAGAGTCGCAAAGCGGCTTCCACGTGCGCGCAACGCGCGTATAGAGGATGCCCAGCTCGCGGCGCGCATCCATATACGCCTCGTTTCTCACGATCTCCACGATCCGCGCTTCCTCCTCTTCGCCAAGGTCCAGCTCGGTACGGCGATCGTACAGCATCAGTGCAATGTTCTCAAAAATACTGCCCGTATTGCCCACGGCATACTCGTTGCCAAGGATCAGGGCAAAGGCCTGCGTTTGCTTGGCCGCCTCGTTCAGCTCGCCACCGCCCACGCGGGATTTTTCCGCCTTCAGTGCCTCGTCCAGCACGTCGGCGTGTGCGGCGTCCATCTGAGAAAGCAACAGATAAGACATTTTTACGCGGTTTGCGGCAAGCAGATCGGCAAGAATAACGGTCAGCTGGCGGTTGTTGTAAGCCGCCACCATGCCGGGCGCAAACGCCCATTCCCAGTTTTCGGGGATCATGACCTCTCGCACCATCACGGTGGGGATCTGCCGGTTCTCGTACAATACGCTTGCCAGCGCGGAACGGTCCTTGAATACAGCCGCCGCACGCATAAAGCGCGTCAGCGTTTCGCTGTTGACCTTGACGCCGATGCCGTGCAGCAGCGTCATGATGTTGCCCAGTGCCACAGCGCCCGCCACGGCCCCCGACTCCACCTGCTGAATGACCATGCCGGCCACCTGCGTGCCGTAGGAGCTCTTGATATCGGTCAAAAGATCGTCCACGGTGACGTCGTCAAAGTCGCGCAACGGCACGACCTTCAGCTCCGGCTGCTCCTCGTTTTGCAGGAAAAGCGCCAGCGCATTGTCAAAATCATGCTCGATCTGCAAAGAGAAGCGGTCGATCTCCTCCATGTACTCCTGCACCATCTTGCCGATGGGGGCAAAAAGGTCGGAAAGGAACTGCGCAGAGATCGGATGGGTCAGATTTTTGTTGAAGGAGCTCAGCGTGCCGCTCAGCTGACCATGCAGCTCCTTGACACGCTTGCGGCAGACCTCCATGTTGTAAAGCGTTTGCTCCTTGTTGCTCAGAAGGTCGGCCACCTGCACGTAGTAGGCGTCGAAAATACGAATATCGCGCACGTATTTGCGGCGGGAAAGCGAGAAGTAGACCACGCCGCCGTTCACGGCAGCGAGCAACAGCATCGGGACCGCATAAATGCGCAAAACGGGGTTGAACAGCACGACCAGCGTCAACACCAGAAGGATCGCAGCCAGCGCCCCCGCCACCACCGCAACGGGAATGTCGCGCGTAATGTAGAACAGATAATTCTTTTCGCGGTAATTGGCCAATTTGATCTGCTTGCGGCAAAGCAGGCGGTACTCCGCGCGCAACGCGAAGAACAGCACCGCGCCGCCGGCAAGCGTCAGTGCGATGAGCAAAAACGGCATCATAAATTCAAAGCTTGTCATACGATCCTCCTTCTTTGCAGGAAGAAGAAGACCGCCGCCGCGATCAACAGCACTGCAACAATGATAAAGAATATGACGTAAGTATTGTGGGGATTGTCAAATCGCAGCGTCAGCGTGGTGTACGTGGTGCCCTCGTCCGCCTCGGACACGCGCAAGAGGAAGGCGTTTTCGACCACGTTGCCGTTCGCGTCCTTCACTACGAACTCGTGCTCGCCGCTCTTTTCCAAGCGGTAGTCGCCTTCGATCTTTTCACCGTCGACGTAAAAATCCGCATCCCAAACGGAAAGACGAAGCGACACGGGCTCGTCAACCGTGGTTTTCGGCAGAACCACAACAACCTGCAGATTCAGAGTCTGTGCATCAGGCAAAGCGCCCATTGCGGTGATCGGCGTGCCGTTCAGCGCAGCCGTCAGCGTGTGCTGACCAACAGCGGTCACGCGGTGTACGCCGGGGCCCAGATTCTTGTCGCCGTCCAGAATAACGTCGGGCTGCTCGGGGAACTCGCCGACGGTAAGCTCCAGCGTGTGCAGGCCGCTTTCGGTGTCGTACACCTTTTGCGCCGTGCAGGCACTGACGTAGAACGTGAGACTGTATACCTGATTGTTGCTGACCATCTTCAGCGTGTGGCGGCCCATCTGTGTGATCGTGGTGCCGGACTGGAAGTTTTTGTCATAGCTCGCCATGCCCTCGTCCAGCGCCATGCTGTCCACGTTGAGGCACTCGACCACGGGATAATAGGTGCAGATCAGATCCTGGAATTTGGCAAGATCGTTGTCAAAGCCGACCGTGGTCTCGCCCAGCTTGATCACGGGGAGCACGATCAGAGTGCCAAGCCAGTACTCGCCCGTCTCCTTGTGGATCACGGTGATGTCGTACTTGCCCGCCTTTTCCAGATGGATGCTGACACCCTCCTGCAGCACGCCGTTCACCTTAAGATTTGCCTCGTCCGCCTGCCAGGTAACGGTGGCGGCACGTTGCAGATAGGTCTTGGGCTGGCTGGACGCCCCTGCGGCCGCCAGTGAGACCAGTACGCTTTCCGGTACGTCGTTTTCATCCACGGGGTCATAGCGGTAGCTGACCGTCGCCCACATGGTGCTCTCCTGCGCCGGTGCCGCAGCCGCAGGAAGGATCGCCGCAAGCGACAGCAGTACGCAAAGCGACATCCAAAGGCAGATGATTTTTTTCATATTGTCCCCCTGTTCCAATTGTTTTGGGATTGCCAAATTGCACAAACACAAACGCATGTGTTTTTAATATTTTATCATATTTTTTAAAATAGGTCAATTCTATTCATGAAAATTTAATGAAAAACGAACGCTTTTCACGATTCGTTCACATTTGGAAACTATTTATAAGATCCCTGAAAGCGCACGCGCCAACCGTTCCCGCGCCCCCAATCGCGCGCTAAAAAACTTTTTTCAAAAAAAGTGATTTTTTTCAAAAAAAGGGCTTGACAATTAGAGAAAGTTTTGGTATACTATATAGGTCGCAAGACATCTGGGTGTGGCGCAGCTGGTAGCGCGCTACCTTGGGGTGGTAGAGGCCGCAAGTTCAAGTCTTGTCACTCAGACCAAGAAAACGAGTAGATTATTTCTGCTCGTTTTTCTTTATTTTACAAGGGTTTTTGGCACTTTTTCAGTGTCCGAAAATCTTTTTTTTCTTGCCTCCGGATTTGCCTCATTTTGGCTCGATTTTGGG
>SVSG01000013.1 GCA_015064415.1 Oscillospiraceae bacterium
TGTGTGCCGACATCCTCATCCACCGCTGTCGCGGTCCCCCGCGACCAACGCCGAGCGTTGTGTCGACGCGCTCGCGAAGCGAGGGCAACTTCCCCTCCTTGGGGAAGGCCAACGTAGCCGCACCGTTCGGCGGTAAAACACACAAACGGGGCGTCCGGAGGTCGCCCCCTACAATGTATGCGAAACGCCGCACCGTTCGGCGGGGAAACGCACAAACGGGGCGTCCGGAGGTCGCCCCCTACAATGTATGCGAAACGCCGCACCGTTCGGCGGGGAAACGCACAAACCGGCTACGCACAAATCTGTAGGGACGGGCGTCCTCGACCGTCCGTAATCCCCGACGCACAACCGGCAACGCACAAACCTGTAGGGGACGTTGTCCTCGCCTTGCGGCGAGCACGTGACACGCTTCGCGGTCACAAGTCCTCGGCGTCCCGCATCCCCGATGCACAACCGTCTACGCACAAATTTGTTTGCGACGGGGCATCCTCACCCGTCACCCTACGGGTGCCACCCTCCCGCGACCGACGCGAAGCGGAGTGTCGACGTGCTCGCATCACGCTTTGCGTGGGCGAGGACAACCCTCATTGGGGAGGGACAAACAACGTTTTCGCTTTCTTCAATAGACGGTAAAATTTCGCTTCTGTTTGAAATTTCCTAAAACGTTCCGTCTGTTGTGAAAAGAATGGATTATAGTAGTCCCTCCCCAAGGAGGGGAGGGTGGATCGCGAAGCGAGACGGGTGAGGATGCCATCCACGATGCATAAACGTCCGTGCATATTGCTCGCACCATCCACAAATGCCATAAAAGGTTTTTGAGGGGGCGCGGGGGAACTTCGCGGTTGCCGAAGGCATACCGACGTGCTCGCCATAGGCGAGGACAGTTTACCAAAAAGCTCCCCCGCATCCTTCTTCCTCTCGCATCATCCCGCGCGTATCTGCCCCTTTTATGCCGCGCACCGTTTTGGTGCGCGGCGTAGGAATGTGCAGATGCACCGATCCGTATGAAGATTACAGAAACGGAGTACAAAAGTACATATGAACGATCAAAAATTTGCCCTTTTGGGGATCGACATCGGCTCCACCACCGCCAAGGTGGTGCTGGAGCAGAACGGTGCGATCACCTATCAGTGTTATGAGCGCCATTTTTCACAGGTGCGCGAAAAAACGCTGGAGATCCTCTCCCGCCTGAAGGAGCAGATCGGGGACGCCCCCATCAAGGTGGCGATCTCGGGCTCTGCGGGCCTCGGTCTTGCGGGCGCGGCAGGATTGCCCTTCGTGCAGGAGGTCTTTGCCACGGGCGAGGTCGTGCGAAAGCTGCGCCCCGACACCAACGTGGTGATCGAGCTTGGCGGCGAGGACGCCAAGGTCATCTTCTTCGACGGCGGCACCGACGAGCGCATGAACGGCTCTTGCGCGGGCGGTACGGGCGCGTTCATCGACCAGATGGCGACGCTGCTGGACGTCACGGTCGAGGAGATGGACAAGCTCTCGCTTGCGGCGGAGCGCGTCTACCCCATCGCCTCGCGCTGCGGCGTGTTCGCCAAAACCGACATTCAACCCCTGCTCAATCAGGGCGCCTCCAAGGCGGATATCGCCGCCAGCATCTACCGCGCGGTGGTCAACCAGACGATCGCGGGGCTTGCGCAAGGACGGCGCATCAAGGGCAAGGTCATGTTTTTGGGCGGCCCGCTTTCCTTCAATATGGGCCTGCGCAAGCAATTTTTGCACGTGCTGAAGCTGGAGGAGGAGAACGCCATCTTCCCCGAATACGCGCGCGTTTCGGTGGCCATGGGCGCCGCCATTTACGCGGCAGGGCTTTCGGAAAGCTTTTCCTATGACGATCTTGTCGCGCGTATCGCGTCCGCAACCTCCGCGCACACCAACACCGTGACGCTGGAGCCGCTTTTCAAGGATGAGAACGAGTATAACGAATTTTGCGCGCGCCACGCGCGTGCCACGCTTCCCACACGCGACCCCGAGAGCTACGAGGGGGACGCGTACCTTGGCATCGACTGCGGCTCCACCACCACCAAGCTGCTGCTGATGAGCGACAAAAAGGAGATCCTTTATACCTATTACAGCTCGAACAAGGGCAATCCCGTTAGCATCGTGAAGGAGCAGCTGGAAAAGATCTACGCCATCTGCGGTGACCGCATCCGCGTGCGCGGCTCGGCGGTGACGGGGTACGGCGAGGAGCTGATCCGCCACGCCTTCCACCTGGATCACGGCCTTGTCGAAACGATGGCGCATTTCACCGCGGCGCGCTATTTTGAGCCGCGCGTGGACTTTATTCTCGATATCGGCGGGCAGGATATCAAGTGCTTCCAGATCAAGAACGGCGCGATCGACAGCATCATGCTCAACGAGGCGTGCTCCTCGGGGTGCGGCTCCTTTATCGAGACCTTTGCGAGGGGTCTTGGCTATGAGGCGGCGGAGTTTTCCAAGCTGGCGCTGTTCGCGGGGGCACCCGTGGACCTTGGCTCGCGTTGCACCGTGTTTATGAACTCCTCCGTGAAGCAGGCGCAAAAGGACGGCGCCACCGTGGGGGATATCTCGGCGGGGCTTTCGATCTCCGTTGTGAAAAACGCCATTTATAAGGTGATCCGCGCGGGCTCGGCAGACGAGCTCGGACAGCACGTGGTCGTGCAGGGCGGCACCTTCCTCAACGATGCGGTGCTGCGCGGCTTTGAGCGCGAGCTCGGACGCAACGTGACCCGCCCCGCCATCGCGGGGTTGATGGGTGCGCTGGGTGCCGCCATCTACGCCCGCAAGCAGCGTGCGGAAAAATCCACCATCCTCACGCGTGAGGAGCTGGAAAGCTTTGTGCACACCTCACGCGCCATCGTGTGCAAGGGGTGCACCAACCGCTGTAACGTGACGATCAATACCTTCGCCGACGGCGAGACCTATATTTCGGGCAATAAGTGCGAAAAGGGCGCGGGCAAAAAGCCCTCGGCCAATCCCTTGCCCAATTTGCATCAGTTCAAGCGCGACGCGCTGGAGGCGCTGGTGCCCATCGAGGGCGAGCGCGGCGTGACCGTGGGGTTGCCCCTCGCGCTTGGGATGTACGAAATGGCCCCCTTCTTTTACACGCTGTTCCGTGCGCTCGGCTTCGGCGTGCGCCTTTCGGGCTTTTCCAACCGCAAGCTGTATCAGAAGGGGCAGTACAGCATCCCCTCGGATACGGCGTGCTATCCCGCCAAGATCATGCACGGACATATCGAGCAGCTGATCGAGGAGGGCGTGGACACGATCTTCTATCCCGCCATCACCTATAACGTGGACGAGGGGAAGGGGGATAACCATTACAACTGCCCCGTGGTCGCGTATTATTCCGAGGTGCTTTTGCACAACATGGATTCCCTGCAGGGTGTGAAATTCTTGTACCCCTACCTCAATATCAACGACAAAAAGCATCTGGCCATCGAGCTGCACGCGTTCCTTTCGCGCGAGCTTGGCAGCTTTTCCGCAAAAGAGGTGAGCGCGGCCGTCAAGGCGGCCTCCAAGGCCTATGACGCGCACATGGCCGCCGTCCGTGCCGAGGGCGAGCGTGCACTGGCCTTTGCCAAGCGCGAGGGCAAGCGCGTGATGGTGCTTTGCGGGCGCCCCTATCACGTCGATCCCGAGATCGGGCACGGCATCGATAAGCTGGCCACCTCGCTTGACTTCGTGGTGGTGACGGAGGATGCCGTGGCGCATCTGGCAAGCGCCCCGGTGCGCACGCAGGTGCTCAACCAGTGGACCTACCATTCGCGCCTTTACAACGCGGCGCGCTTCGTGACCGAGCAACCAAACGCCGAGCTTGTCCAGCTCGTCTCCTTCGGGTGCGGCATCGACGCCATCACCACCGACGAGGTGCGCGAGATCCTGGAGCGCGGCAATAAGCTGTATACTCAGATCAAAATTGACGAGATCACCAATCTCGGTGCCGTCACCATCCGCTTGCGCAGCTTACTTGGCGCGCTGGAGCAACAGGGAAAGGAGGAATGAGCGATGAGCGAAAGCACAAAAGTGATCTTTACAAAAGAAATGCGGGAAACGCACACCATTCTCATTCCCAATATGCTGCATATGCACTTCAAGCTGCTGGCGGCGGTGTTCAACACCTGCGGCTATCATTGCGAGCTGCTGGAAAACGATGACCGCGGCGTCATCGAGGCGGGGCTTAAATACGTACATAACGATACCTGCTATCCCGCGCTGCTGGTCATCGGGCAGTTCATCAGCGCCCTGCAAAGCGGCAAGTATGACGTGAATAAGACCGCGCTTTTGCTCACGCAAACGGGCGGCGGCTGTCGCGCCTCCAACTACGTGCCCCTTTTGCGCAAGGCGCTGGCCAAGGCGGGCTTTTCGCAGGTTCCCGTGATCGCACTCAGTCTTACGGGCATTGAAAAGCATCCGGGGCTCAAGCTCAGCATGCGCGTTTTAAAGCAGGTGCTTTACGCCGTGTATTTCGGGGATCTGTTGATGGATCTTTACAACCAATGCCGCCCGTACGAGGTGGTGAGCGGCTCCACCAAGGAAATGGCCGACAAATGGGTGGGCAAGGTCGCCGCGCTGATGAGTCAGCGCAAAAATCTGAAATTCAAGATCCTGCGGCACACCTATATTGATATATTGAAGGATTTTGAGCAAAATCTGCCCCGCGTCAAGACGGAAAAGGTCAAGGTGGGCATCGTGGGCGAGATCTTCGTCAAGTTCTCGCCGCTTGCCAACAACCATCTGGAGGATTTTCTGGTCGCCGAGGGCGCAGAGACCGCGATGGGCGGGCTTCTGGACTTTTTGATGTACTGCGTGGACGGCTATGACGTGGACAACCGCTTTTACGGCAAGTTTACCTACACCGCCAAGCTGACGCGCTTTATGAATACCTACCTTTACAAAAAGCAGCTGGATTTTGCACAGATGTATCGCACGTACAGCAGCTTTACGCCGCCCACTGACTTTTTCACCACCAAAAACGCCATCAAGGGCTATATTGACGAGGGCGTGCAGATGGGCGAGGGCTGGTTGCTGACCGCCGAGATGCTGGAGCTGATCGAGCGCGGCGTGAAAAACGTGATCTGCGCCCAGCCCTTCGGGTGTTTGCCCAACCACATCGTGGGCAAGGGTATGATGAAATTCGTGCGCGAGCACCATCCGGGCGTCAATCTGGTGTCGATCGACTATGATGCCAGCGCCTCCCGCATCAATCAGGAAAACCGCCTCAAGCTGATGCTGGCCAACGCCCAGCGCGAGCTTACCGAGGCGAAAAAGCAAGAGGAAACGGCGGAAAACATCCCCGTCCCCGCAAATTAACCCCCAAACGGTATGAGAAATCCCCGACGAGTTACGCTTCGTCGGGGATTTTTGCATGCCGCCGCGCGGCGAGGAGCGCGGTGGGGGATGCCTTTTTCGAAAGGCATCCCCCACACCCCCTTCCCAAAGATTTTATGGCATTATGGGTGAGTGCGAACAATATGCACGGACGGTTATGCATCGGGGAGACTACTCTTCCGTCGCGGCAAGCCGCGCCACCTTCCCTCACAAGGGAAGGCAGACAAGCTCCATAGTTTTATCAACGGACGGAATGCTGTTATTATTCAAAACATCAAAAGCAGATTTTATTACCGTCTATTGATAAAAAGTAACGATGCTGTTAGCCGTCCCTTGTGAGGGAAGGTGCCGAACGGATGTGAGGCGGAAGAGTAGTCCCCCGGTCGCGGACAAGCTTGTGCGCTGACGGTTTGTGCATCGCGGATGGCGGCGGGGGCAAGCCCCGCCACATCTACCACTTTCCACTCCCCTCAATCCCACAGCAAAAGCAGCAGTAAGATAGGCAGGACGTCGTGGTCCTTATTGCCATCCAGCAAAAAAAGCACGGCAAGCCCAAGCAGCGCCAGATCCCACCAGTCGCTATGCGCGCTTTTTCCTTCACACCTCTCGCGTGAGGGGGGCAAAAGTGAGGACAAAAACGGTATGCGCGAAAAAAGCCCTCCCACCCCTAAATTTTCAAAAATTCCACCCCGTTTGCCACCTTTTTGCGAAAAATCTTGTTTTTTGTCGCCTGTAAGCACCCCTGTCGGCACGCTTTCCTCCGGTGCTTTTGTGGGTGTTGGCTGTTCTTTTGTCGCCTGTTCCGTTGCGGGCATCTCCTGCACCGGCGGGGGCGACTGATAAGTATGCCCGCTGTAATCGGGCGGAGCTTTCAGATCTCGCTCCTCGTCCTTTTCCTGGATATACATACTACTCCTCCCCCATCAAACGCTTGATCACGTCCCCCACCTGCCACAAGCGCAGCAGATAGTCCACCGCCTCACACCGCGCAGGGGACAGGTAGGGCTTGAGCGCACACAGCAACGCACGGCGCGAGGCGCTCTTGCCGTGCGGATCCTCATCTCCCTCGCCCCGATCCGAGAAGGCGCGCACCAGTGGTGCCGCCTTATCCAAGCCCGCAAGCAGTGCGGAAAACTCCTCCTCGGGGATGCCCCCACCCACCTCGTCGCTCATTTGTCGCCCCGTAAGCGGCGCGCAAGCTCGGTCAGCTCCGCATCCGAGGTGTTTTGCAGCGTGCGTCGTAATGCCGCCATATCCGTGGTGCTGATGTTCATAGAGGAAAGATCAATTCCGTAATCCCGTGTCAGTTTATCAATCACAGCCGCCAGCTGTGCGTCGTTCAGCGACAGCAGTCGGTTCAACGCTTTTCGATCCAATCGCATCCAATCACTCCCTTCCACCCCCAGTATATGCCGGCGCGCCAAAAGGTGCGCGACCATGCGGACTTTGCTCCCGTCGCCATCCAAAGCTGCCACACCGCGTATTTTTGATTTTGTCACAAAAACAGCCCACCGTTCGCGCTTTTTGCGAACGGTGGGCTGTTTTCTCATCCAAATATCTCACGTGGCGCGCCATGGGCGCACCCGCATGGCTTTTACTGATAGATCGGGAACTTTTCGCAAAGGGCGATGACCTCGCGGGTCACGCGCTCCTTGGAGTTTTCAAAATCGTTCACCACGTCGGCGATCCAGCCGGCGATCAGCTCCATTTCGGGCTCTTTGAAGCCGCGGGAGGTCACGGCAGGGGTGCCGATGCGCACGCCGCTGGTGATGAAGGGGCTGCGGGGCTCGTTGGGGACGGTGTTCTTGTTGGCGGTGATGTGCACCTCGTCAAGGCGGTGCTCCAGCTCCTTGCCCGTCAGCTCCAGCCCGCGCAGGTCAAGCAGCATCAGGTGGTTGTCGGTGCCGCCCGAAACCAGATTGAGGCCTCTTGCCTTGAGGGCGCTCGCAAGTGCTGTGGCGTTCTTCACGACCTGCTCGCCGTATGCCTTGAACTCGTCGGAGAGTGCCTCGCCCAGCGCCACGGCCTTGGCGGCGATGATGTGCATCAGGGGCCCACCCTGCGTGCCGGGGAATACGGCCTTGTCGATCTGCTTTGCCAGCTCCTCGCGGCAAAGGATCATACCGCCGCGCGGGCCGCGCAGCGTTTTGTGCGTGGTGGTGGTCACCACGTCGGCATAGGGCACGGGGGAGGGGTGCACGCCTGCGGCAACAAGGCCCGCGATGTGCGCCATATCCACCATAAAGTACGCGCCGACCTCGTCCGCGATCTCGCGGAACTTGGCAAAGTCAATGATGCGCGGATACGCGCTCGCGCCCGCGAGGATCAGCTTCGGCTTGTGCTCAAGTGCCAGCGCGCGCACGGCCTCGTAGTCGATGGTCTCGGTCTCGTCGGACACGCCGTAGGGCACGATGTTGAAATACTTGCCCGAGATGTTGACGGGCGAGCCGTGGGAAAGGTGGCCGCCGTGTGCCAGATTCATGGAAAGCACGGTGTCACCGGGGTTGAGCAGGGCAAAGAACACGGCCAGATTGGCGTTTGCGCCGCTGTGGGGCTGGACGTTCGCGTGCTCGGCGCCGAACAGCTTTTTGGCGCGCTCACGGGCGATCTCCTCGACCTCGTCCACGTACACGCAACCGCCGTAGTAGCGCTTGCCGGGATATCCTTCCGCGTATTTGTTGGTCAGCACCGTGCCTGCGGCAAGCAGTACGGCCTTGGATACGATGTTCTCGGATGCGATCAGCTCGATGTTGTGCTGCTGACGGGAAAGCTCACGTCCGCAGGCGGCAAATACCTCGCCGTCGAATTGCTCCAATTCTTCAAAAAACATGTTATTTTCCTCCCATTCGGTATTTTTAACGTCAGATCAGATTGATGATCGCGGTGACAAGGCCCATGATAAAGCCGATCGGTACGCCCAGCCACACAAGCGCGTTGAGCTCCTTTTTCATCACCATCAGCAAAAGGTTTTCCACCTCCTTCGGGTCCATGGCGCGCACCTTGTCCTCCACGATCTGCTCGATGTGGACGTGCGCGATCACGGCGTCGGCATAGGTCTTTACCAGCGTGCGGTAGAAATTGACCAGCACACGCTCCAGCTTTTCGGGGTCGCTGAAAAGCTCCGCAACCGGCTTGTCCTCATATCCCTCGACTTGCTCGGCCAGGGCCTCGCGCAGCTTGACGCGGCCGTCCGCCTCCAAAAAATCCGTGACCTTTTGCGCGATCGGCGCGGTCAGGGTGGCGATCAGCTGGTCGCTGACGAACATTTTGAGCAGCGGATTGCTGTTGGTGTAGGCGTTCACGGCCTCGGTGGCCTCGCGGTGGATGATCTCGCCAAGGTCCATGGCAAGGATCCCCTGCAGGATGCGGTCCGTCATAAAATCCAGTACGATGTCGCGGCCGCGGCCGTATTTTTCCTCGCCCAGTACCTCGGTACCCACCTGATGGATGGAGGGCAGGGCGATCACCGTTTTGGCCACGGTGCGGGAAACGGCGTCCGAGCAAAGCGACTCCTTGAGGTCCTCCTTGCGCACCAGCATTTCGCTGATCATTTTGCCCAGCGCCTTGCCAAGGGCGCCCTGGCGGCGCGGGATGACACCGGGGGTGAAGGGCACGTGCCACTTCCCGATGTAGAGTGCCTTGCGCGGGCGGAAGAGCATCTTGACGGCGATCCAGTTGGTGAAGTAGCCGATCAAGGCGCCGATCGCGGGGCCCATGAAAAATTGTAACCATTCCATAAAGGTTTGCGGCATAGGTGTCCCCCCTTTCAAATCTTATAATATTTTATCATAAATATAAAAGAAAATCAATAGAAGGGCAAAAAAACACCCCGAAAAACTTGAAACTCGGGGGGAAATATGATACAATAAGATGAATATGTGTCGAAAGGGGGAAAATACCGTGAAAATGCTGTTGCGCTATTTGCGCCCGTCCTTTCGAGTGATGTCCTTTGGTCTCACGGTCAAGGTGCTTGCCACCTTGCTGGAGCTGATGCTCCCCTATATTTTAAGTCACATTTTGGACGTGGTGGTGCCGCGGCACAGCGTGTGGCAGATCCTTTTGTGGGGCGGGGCAATGCTGCTGGCGGCGCTGGGCGCCTATTTCGGCAACGTCATTGCCAACCGCAACGCCGCGCGGGTGGCGCGTGACACCTCGCGTCGCATCCGTCACGATCTGTTCCACGCCACCATGCACCTCTCGGCGCGGGATACCGACCGCTTCACCATCCCGTCGCTGGAGTCGCGTCTGACCTCGGATACCTACAACGTGCATCACTTCATCGGCATGATGCAGCGCATTGGCGTGCGCGCGCCGATGCTGCTGCTCGGCGGCATGGTGATCACCTTGTTTTTGGACTGGAGATTGGCGCTGATCATGCTGGCCATTTTGCCCTTGATCGGGATCTCCGTTTTTGTGATCGCGCGGCGCGGCCTGCCGCTTTACGCCAAAACGCAAAGCGCCGTGGACGGCATGGTGCGCGTGGTGCGCGAGGACTGTCAGGGCGTGCGCGTGGTGAAGGCCCTTTCCCGCGAGGCATACGAGGCCGAGCGCTTTGACGGGGCAAACCGCGCCCTTGTCGGCGCGGAGCGCCGCGCAGGCGTGCTGATGGCGGCCTCTCAGCCCTTGATGAGCGTGCTGTTGCACGTGGGGCTCTCGCTTGTGATCGGGCTTGGTGCCGTGTTCGTGCAGGGCGGCTTTTCCGCGCCCGGGCGCATCATCGCCTTCATGCAATACTTCACGCTGATGTCCACCGCAATGTCGATCGTCACGCGCATTTTCGCGCAGTACAGCAAGTGCATGGCCTCGGCCTCCCGCATCGGGGAGGTCATCGACACCTATGCGAACACCCGAGACACCGACGTGCGGGGGGCGTGCGACGAGCGCGCACCGCATATCGTCTTTGAAAACGTCAGCTTTTCCTATAACGGGCGGCGCGACAACCTCAAAAATATCAGCTTTTCCTTGCCGCGCGGCGGCACGCTGGGCGTGATCGGTGTGACGGGCTCGGGCAAGACCACCCTCACGCGGCTTCTGATGCGCTTTTACGATGCGGATCGGGGGCGCGTGCTGGTGGCGGGGCGCGACGTGCGCGACTACGATGAAAAGGATCTGCGCGCGCGTTTCGGCATCGTGATGCAGAACGATTTTATCTATGCCGACACCGTGGCGGAGAATATCCGCTTCGGGCGCGAGATCCCGGACGAGCAGATCCGCCGCGCGGCGCACTTGGCACAGGCCGCAGAGTTTATCGAGCAATTTCCCGAAAAATACGAGCATCCCCTGACCTCCAAGGGCACCAACGTGTCGGGCGGCCAGCGGCAACGGTTGCTGATCGCGCGCGCTCTTGCGGGCGAGCCGGAAATTCTGATTCTGGATGATGCTTCCTCGGCGCTGGATTACCGAACGGACGCCAATTTGCGCGCCGCCATCAAAACGCAGACGCATACCACCACCGTTGTGGTGGCACAGCGTGTCAGCTCCGTGATGCACGCCGACCTCATCCTTGTGATGGAGGAGGGCGCCGTGATCGCCGCGGGCACACACGAGGAGCTGCTTGCCACCTGCTCCACCTACCGCGAGATCAGCGAGTCGCAGATGGGAGGTGCTTTCCTTGAATAACTTCGGATTTGGCGGGGGCGGCGGCGGAATGGGCAATTCCCGCTCGCTGAACAACCCCATGCAGGACAGAGCCCAGAGCAAGGAGGAGAAAAAGGCCGTCCTCCTGCGCATGGGAAAATACCTGTTTTCTCACCCCGTTATGGTACTTTTGGCACTTTTTTTGATGCTTTCCTCCAACCTGCTCGCGCTTGCCGCGCCCAAGATCTCGGCGCTTGCGATCGACCTCATCGAGCGAGGGGCGGGCAACGTGGAGCTGCAAAAGGTCTTTTTCTACGTGGTGCTGCTTTTGATCTGTTACACGGTCTCGGCCCTGCTTTCCTATGCGTTGGCCGTGCTGATGGTGCACCTGAGCCAGAAGATCATTTACACCTTGCGCCGTGAGGTGTTCGAGCACCTTGCCACCCTGCCCGTCGGCTATTTCGACACGCACCAGACGGGCGACATCATCAGCCGCATTTCCTATGATATCGATACGCTGAACGCCTCGCTCTCGCACGATCTGCTGCAGATCTGCGCCAGCACGGTCACCGTGGTGGGTGCGCTCGGCATGATGCTTTCCATCTCCCCCGTGCTTGTGCTGGTGTTTGCCGTTACGGTGCCCGCCTCGCTTTTGTTCACGCGCTACAAATCCCGTCGCGTGCGCCCGCTGTTCAAAAACCGCTCGATGAAGCTGGGCGCGCTCAACGGCTACGCCGAGGAGATGCTGTCGGGACAGCGCACCGTTCGCGCCTACTCGCGCGAGGATGTGATCCTTTCCCGCTTTGATACGCGCAATGACGAGGCGGTCGAGGCCTACTACCGTGCCGACTGGTACGGTGCGATGATCGGCCCCGCCGTCAATCTGATCAATAATTTCTCTATCGCGCTGATCACCGTGTTCGGCGGTATTCTGTATATGCTGACGGATGCGGGCGCGGCGCTTCCCGCCGTGATGACGATGTCGCTTGGCGGTGTTTCCGCCTTCGTGCAGTACTCGCGCCGCTTCGCGGGCCCCATCAACGAAATGGCCAATATCGTGCACGAGCTGCAATCGGGCATGGCCGCCGCCGAGCGTGTGTTCCGCCTTCTGGATGAGGAGAGCGAGCCCGCGGACAAGCAGGATGCCACGGTGCTTGCAAACGTGCAGGGCAAGGTGGATTTTGAGGGGGTGGATTTCGGATATACCCCCGAACGGGTCATTTTAAAGGAGCTTTCCCTTGCGGTGTGCCCCGGTATGACGGTGGCGATCGTCGGCCCCACGGGCGCGGGAAAGACCACCATCATCAACCTTTTGATGCGCTTTTATGACGTCAATCGCGGCCAGATCCGTCTGGACGGTACCGAGCTGCGGGACGCGACGCGCCATTCGTTGCGCGCGGCATATACGATGGTGCTGCAGGATACGTGGCTGTTTTACGGCACGATCTTGGAAAATATTACCTACGGACGCGAGGACGCCACGCGCGAGCAGGCGATCGCCGCCGCCAAGGCCGCCCATATCCATGAATTTATCGAGGCGTTGCCGCAAGGGTACGATACCGTGCTCTCGGACGACGGCGTGAATATCTCCAAGGGGCAAAAGCAGATGATCACCATCGCGCGCGCGATGCTGTCGGATGCGCCGATGCTGATTCTGGACGAGGCGACCTCCAACGTCGACTCGCGCACCGAGCAGCAGATCCAGACCGCCATGCAAAAGCTGATGTGCGGCCGCACCTCCTTCGTGATCGCGCACCGTCTGTCCACCATCCAGAACGCCGACGTCATTCTGGTGCTGAAGGACGGCCGCGTCATCGAGTCCGGCACCCACGGCGAGCTGTTGCAAAAGGGCGGCTTCTACGCCTCACTTTATAACTCGCAGTTTTCTTAAAGGGTGAAGAATTTTTCTTTTAAAGAAGCCCGATTTGCACAAATCGTTTGCCGAAAGGAGGGCACCGGATGAAAATCGTATTATTTGCCCTCAACGGCTCTTATGCGCATAGCGCCCTGTCGGTGCGCTGCCTTGCCACCGCGCTTTTGGCGGCGGGCTATGAAAGCGAGATCATCGAGGGGAATTTGCGCGATCGCACGCGTGCGCTTCTTGCCGCGTTGGTCGAAAAACACGCGGACGTATACGGCTTTTCCTGTTATATCTGGAATATCGACGAGATGCTGGCGCTTGCCGCCGACCTCAAAGCGCTTCTGCCCGCGTGCCGTATCGTGCTGGGCGGGCCGGAGGTCTCCTTTGCCACCGAGCGCTTCAAGCAACTGCCCTTTGTGGATCTTGTGATCACGGGGGAGGGAGAGGAGCAAATGGTCGCGGCGGTGCGCGCCCTTGAGGCGGGAGAAACGCTTCCGCGCGTGCTGTGCGGCACGCCCGATGCGCAATTCGCCGCGCGCGGCATCCATTACGCGAAAACTCGCCCCGTTACGCCACTCATTTACTATGAAAGCGCGCGCGGCTGCCCCTTTTCCTGCAGCTTTTGTCTGTCCTCCGCCAGCAAAGGCGTGCGCGCCAAAAGTGCCGCCAAGACCTTGGAGGAGCTGGCGGAATTGGAGCAGATCGAAGGGGATTTCACCGTAAAGCTGGTGGATCGCACCTTCAATTTTGACCGTGAGCGCGCCAAAGAGATCTGGCGCGGCCTGCTTTCAAAAAAATACACCAAATGCTATCATTTTGAGATCGCGGCGCACCTTTTGGACGAGGAATCCTTTGAGATCCTGTCGCAATTCTCCGCGGGGAAGGTACGCCTTGAGATCGGATTGCAAAGCACCAACGAAAAAACGCTCGCGGCCGTGGCGCGGCATACCGATGCCGACGCGGTGCTGGCGGCGGCGCGGCGTCTTACCGCGCAGAACGCCTGCCACGTGCATCTGGATCTGATCGCGGGCCTGCCGCATGAGGATATGGCAAGCTTTGCGCGCTCCTTTGACGCGGCATACGGTGCCTGCCACGTGTTGCAGCTCGGCTTTCTCAAATTCCTGTACGGCACCGCCATTCGCCGTGATGCCGCAACTTTTGGCGCGGTGTTTGAGGCAAAAGCCCCCTACACGGTGCTGAAAACAGACGTTTTATCCTTTGCGGACGTTTGCCGGCTACACCGCATTTCCGACCTGATGGAGCGCTTGCGCGACAGCGGCAGATTTGTGCACACGCTTTACTTTGTCCTCGCGCGCCTGCCCTCGCCCTTCGCGTTTTATGCGGAGCTTGACGCGTATCTGGAAAGCGCACTTGGCAAGGAGATCCAAAAGATCTCTCAACGGGATCTGTTCTGGCATCTTTCGCAGTTTGCCAAAAGCAGGCTGCCCGCCGACTGTCACGAGGCACTTTCCGCGCATCTGCGCGCCGACTATGCCACCGCTGAGGTGCGCCGCCCACCCAAGGGGCTTTGATTTTGACCATTTCGACCATATTAGAAAGGAGTTGCGAGCTAACTTCTCGCCACCACCAACACTATGAAAAATATTTTGATCTCCGGGGGCTCGCGCGGCATTGGCGCGGCGCTCGTCAAGGGGCTTTGCGCGGACGGACACCGCGTGGCGTTCCTGTACTATCACCACAGTGAGGCGGCAGAGCACGTCGCCGCGGAAAGCGGCGCGCTGCCGATCTGCTGTGACGTGTCCAATCCGGATGCCGTCAAGGCCGCCGTCAGCGTGGCGCGTCGGGAGTTCGGCGGCAAAATTGATGCCATCATCAACAATGCGGGCGTGTCACACATCGGGCTTTCCCGCGATATCAGCGACGACGATTGGCAGAACGTCATCAACACCAACCTGTCGGGTGCCATGTATATGACGCGCGAGGCGCAGGGCGATATGATCGCGAAAGGGTGCGGACGTATCATCAACATCGGCTCCATGTGGGGCAAAACGGGTGCCTCCTGCGAGGTGGCGTACTCCGCCTCCAAGGCGGGCCTGCGCGGGCTTACCATGGCGCTGGCCAAGGAGCTTGGCCCCAGCCACGTCACGGTCAACTGTATCGAGCCCGGATTTATTGACACCGAAATGAACAAAAGCCTGGACGAGGAAACGCGTGCCTCTCTTGTAAACGATACGCCCATCGGCCGCATCGGCACCCCCCTTGACGTGCTGGCCGCCGTGCGCTTTTTCCTGTCCGACGAGGCGGGCTTTATCACCGGCCAATGCCTTGGTGTGGACGGCGGCTTTGCGGTGTGATCTTCGGTGAAAAACACTTCATTTTGCAAAAAGGAGGCCTAACGGTGTCGGAAAATGGCTTTTTGCCCCTCACGCGGGCGCAGATGGATGCGCGCGGGTGGGATGCGCCTGATTTTGTATACGTTACGGGTGATGCTTACGTGGATCACCCGTCCTTTGGCGTCGCCATCATCTCCCGCGTGCTGGAGGCCGCGGGCTATCGCGTGGCGATCCTTTCTCAGCCGGACTACAAAAGCGCGGACGCGTTCCGCACCTTCGGCCGCCCGCGCCTCGGCTTTCTGGTGACGGCGGGCAACATCGACTCGATGGTGGCGCACTATACCGCCGCCAAGAAAAAGCGCTCGAAGGACTATTACTCCCCCGGCGGAGTCGCGGGCAAGCGCCCCGATCGCGCCGTGATTGTGTATTGCAACCGCATCCGCGAGGCATACGGCGACGTGCCGATCATCCTCGGGGGACTTGAGGCCTCCTTGCGCCGCTTCGCGCATTACGATTATTGGGATAACCGTGTGCGCCGCTCGGTGCTGGTGGATGCGCGCGCCGACATCCTTACCTACGGGATGGGAGAAAACATTTTGCTTCGCATTGCGGAGCTTTTGCAAAAGGGCGTGCCCGTGCGCAAGATCCGCGACGTGCGGGGCACGGTGTTCCTTGCCGCGCGCGGGGACACGGTGCATTATCCCGTGGCGGCGGAGTTTGATTTTAACCGTCTGAAAACCGAAAAACGCTACTACGCTGAGGCGTTTGGCGTACAATATCGCAATCAGGACGCCATCAGCGGCAAGGCACTTGTGGAGTATTACGACGACAAAATGCTGGTGCAGAATCCGCCGATGCCCCCCTTGGAGCGCGCGGAGCTTGACCGCGTGTACGCCCTGCCGTATCAGCGCACCTACCACCCCGATTACGAGAAGGAGGGCGGCGTGCCCGCCATCGAGGAGGTGCAGTTCTCGCTCACCCACAACCGCGGGTGCTTTGGCGCGTGCAATTTCTGCGCGCTTGCCTTCCACCAAGGGCGCACCGTGCGCTCGCGTAGCATCGACAGCGTGGTCGCGGAGGCGAAAAAGATCACCGAGATGCCGACCTTCAAGGGGTATATTCATGACGTCGGCGGCCCCACCGCCAACTTCCGCTATCCCGCGTGCGACAAGCAGCTGAAAAGCGGCGTCTGCACGCACCGCAAGTGTCTGGCGCCAAAGCCCTGCCCCAACCTCAAGGTGGACCACCGCGAATATATTCAACTTTTGGAGGCGATCGAGGCCTTACCGCGCGTGAAAAAAGTCTTTATCCGCTCGGGCATCCGCTTTGATTACCTTTTGGCCGACCCCGACGAGAGCTTTTTCAAAAAGCTGGTGCGCGACCACGTCAGCGGACAGCTGAAGGTCGCCCCCGAGCATTGCTCGCCGCGCGTGCTGGACGCGATGGGTAAGCCGCACTTTGAGGTGTATGAAAAATTCCGCAAACGCTATTTTGAGCTGACCAAGTCGATCGGCAAGGAGCAATATCTGGTGCCTTATCTGATGTCCAGTCATCCGGGGTGCGAGCTGCGCGATGCCGTGGCGCTTTCCGAGTGCCTCAAGCGCGACCACTACGCACCCGAGCAGGTGCAGGACTTTTACCCCACGCCCGGCACCGCCTCGACGGTGATGTACTACACGGGCATCGACCCGCTTTCGATGAAAAACGTGTTCGTGGCCGACACGCCCGAGGAAAAGCAGCTCCAGCGCGCGCTGTTGCAATGCAATCGCCCCGAAAACGCCACGCTTGTGCGCCGCGCGTTGCGCGCGGCGGGCCGCGAGGATCTGATCGGCTTCGGCCCGAACTGTCTGGTGCGCCCCGAGGGTGGGGAGCACCGCCCGAAGCCAAAGGACGCACGCGGCGGTGAAAAAGCCGCAAAAACGAAAAACACCCCCAAACGGGGTGAGAAAAACGCGGCTCGCACCCCCTCACGCAGGGAAAAGCCCACCAAGCCGCGCGGCGGTGCCGCGACGGGCAAAAAGAGCGGCGCGCAAGGGCGCGCCACGGGCAAGCCGCAAAAATACAAAAAGTAAAATAGGAAGAATATGCGGAGAAGCTTTCGCGAAGGCCTCTCCCGCGCCCTCTTCAAAGACAAATGAGCATCGCTCAACAAAAAAAGACCGCGTGCGGTCTTTTTTTGTTTGTCTGCATATCCCGCGTGGCGCCCGCATATCTATGAATGAGGCCAACACGAAAAAAGGAGGATTGCTGTATGGACACTCAACTGGAACTGAAGAAGGAAGTAAAACCCATGCCGAAGATCGGGCGCAAGCAGATCGCCGTGGTCTGCGCGGTGCTGCTGATCGCGGCGGCGGTCGTGCTGAACGTGGTGCTGTTTCAAAATCAGACGCCCACCGTGCAAAACCCCGACACGAACACGGGCGGCAGCGTAGACGGTGGCACGCAGGACGGTGCCAACACGCTTGACGGTTACTTTTCCGCCACGCAGGTCAGCCGCCAACGCGCCCGTGACGAGGCGCTGGAGGTGCTGCAAAGCGTAGTGGACAGCGAGGAGGCGGACGAGGCGACCAAGACGGGCGCCCTGCAGGAGATCTCTGAGCTGGCACGCGCGATGGAGGCCGAGGCGAACATCGAAACGCTGGTGCTGGCCAAGGGCTTTGCTCAGTGCGTGGCCGTCATCAACGGCGAGGCCTGCTCGGTCGTTGTGAGCGGCGAGGGCGAGCTGCAGCCCGCACAGATCTCGCAGATCAACGAGATCGTGTACGAGCAAGCAGGCATCCACCCCACCAACGTCAAGATCATCACAAAATAACAAAAAGCCCGAAAACGGTATCCGTTTTCGGGCTTTTTGTATTTCGGTTGTTATTGCTTTTTCAGGATGCCGTGGTGAAGGATCGAGTAGTCCGCCTTCGCCAGCAGATAGGCGGCGTTATAGGGGTCCCCGTCCAGTGTGGCGTCGGTCACGCCGTACTCGTACCAGCCGTCCGCCCACATCCAATCCCATTCGGTTTCGAAATAGGCGGTCTCCAAATTGGTGTTGGTAAAGGCATAGCGTGCGATCGACGTGACGTTGGCGGGGATGGTGATCGAGCGCAGCCCCGTGTTTTCAAAGGAGCGCGTGGAGATGCTGACAAGCGTGTCGGGCAAGCGAATGCTTTTCAGAGCGGTACAGTTCATAAAGGCGCTTACACCGATCGAGGTGACGTTTTCCATATTGACGGTGGTAAGCGCGATGCAACCGTCGAAGGCCTTGGTGGGAATTTCGATCGTGTGCTTCGGCTTGATGGTGATCTCGGCAAGCTGCATGCAGGATGCAAAGGCGGCGTCCGCGATAAATCTGACGTCGGCGTGCAGCGTGCAGGCGGTGACGTCTTTTTTCACGGGCTTCAAAAGCAGGAAATAGGGGTTGGTGGGGGTGGCAAGATAAACGGCGTTTTCGTACACGGTGCCCTCAAGCGAATTGCAGTAGAAGAATACCTCGGTGCCCATCACCTGCGTGAGGGTGTCCGGCAGGATGAGGTGCTTCAGATTGTGGCAGGCGGCAAAGGCCCTGCTGTAAAGCACGGTATCCTTGGTAAGGGTGACGCTTTCCAGCGCTTGAGGGATATTCCAGCCGGTCTCCTGCAGCTGATCGTGACTGCTGCCCGCGCCGAAGATGTGACCCAGATACTTGGTCTCCCAACTACTGGTGCTGAGCGTTTCACCAAGGAAGGGCAGCGTCAGCACTTGCAGATTCGGTGTTTTCAAGGCGCCCTTGGCCACGTAGGTCATCGCATCGGGGATCACCAGCGCGGTGATGGCGTCACTGCCGATGGAGTTTTCCATCAGATGCGTGAGGGTGGTGGGCAAGCGCAGATCGGTGAGAAAATGGCAGTTGTGAAGAGCGTATTCCTCCAACACCTGCGTGCCCTCGGCCAGCAGAATTTGTTGGAAGGGGCAGCCGTCAAAGGCGTAGGCGGTGATGGTGGCGGCGTTCGTCACAGCCACGGCTTTCAGCGAGGTGGGAATGCCGTAATTGTCATTGCGCGAGGCGGACTGACCGTCTTTCAAGAAGAGCCAGCCGAAGCGGCGCGCGGTGGCGTTTTGTCTGTCTGTGCCGACGAAGGGAACGGACAGCGACTCCAGCCCCTCACAGCCGTAGAACACGCCGTAAGAAAGCGAGCTGAGCGAGTGGGGCAGGGTGACGTTTTTGAGCGCGACGCATCCCGCAAAGGCGTGTGCGCCGATGCTTTGCAGCGTGCCCTTTTCGGCAAAGTCGAGCTGCGTGAGCGCAATACACCCCTCGAAGGCCTGTTCGTCGATCTTCGTGACGCCCTCGCCAAGGAGGAGGGTGTTCAGCTTGTCGCAGGAGCGGAAGGCGCCTGCGGCGATCACAGCGGTGTCAAGCTTGACGGTAAGCAGCGCGTCACAGTCGGCAAAGGTCTCCTCGCCAAGGATCACGTTCGCGGGGACCGTCAGCGCGGAAAGCGCGCTTTTTTGAAAGGCGGCGAACCCAAGCGTCAGCGTGGTCGCCCCTTGCGGGAAGGTGACGGAGGCGAGCGCGGGCATTTCGGCAAAGGCAAGCTCTCCCACCGAGACAAGCGCGTCGGGCAGGGTGACGTGCTCCAGCATACTGCCAACAAAGGCGGCCTCCCCGATCGCGGTAAGGCGTGCGGGCAGGGTAAGCTTGCGCAAGGAGGTGCAATGGTAAAAGGAAAAATAGCCGATGGAGGTGATCTCGTCGGAAAGGATGACCTCCTGCAGCGCGTCGAACTCCGCAAAGGCGTGGTTCGGCACGCGGTCGGTATCATGCAACGTCACCGACGTCAGCGCGGGACGCTTGTCCTCCTCGAAAAGGGCGGCAAGGCCGTCTTGGAATTCATCCTCCGGTGCTCGCGTGTGCCCGATGAAGGGGATTGTGAGGCGCGTGAGCGCGGGGCAATCGCGGAAGGTGACGCGCCAGAAGGTCTGCACCGTGGCGGGGAAAATGACCTCCTGCAGCGCGGGGCAGCTTTCGAAGGCGGCGCTTTTGACCTCTGTGAGGCAATCGGTAAAGATCACGCGCTCCAGATGCGCGCAATACTGGAAGCTGCTTGCATACAGGATCTGCTGATCCGTCACGGTCACGGTCTTCAGCGTTTCGGGGATCTCGGGGTTTTCCGTTCTGTATTCAAGGAAAAGCCACCCGAGCGACTGATCCCACGATGCATCGGCAAGGTGGCCGACGAAGGGGAGGGTCAGCGTTTGCAGGGAGGGGAGATAGGCAAACGAGCAGTTGTCCATTTCCTTCACGCTGGCAGGAACGACGATCTCGGTGACCGTCTCGGAGGTGGGGGTCACTTCCTCAAAAAACTGCGTGATGCGAATAACGGGCAGGCCCTTGTAGGTCGGGGGCACCAGAATGGTGGTGGTGTTCAAAAAGTCGCACCCGTTCACCCAATAGGCGTTCTTTTCCTCGTCATACAGATAGCGCAGACCGTCGGTGTAGGGGATGACGGGGATCTCGACCACGTCTTGCTCACCGCAGGTCTTGCAGGTCTTCACGCGCTCGCCGACAGAGTCCTCTGTCGCGGGAACGGTGATCACCCATTCACCGTGGTCATGGTTCCATGGATCGGTGTCCAGCACACGCTCCCACGTGTCACCGCAGCGCGTGCAGGTGAGGCGCTCCAGCCCGTCGGTAAGGCAGGTGGCGGGGGTGACGATCTCACTTTCGTGGGTGCATTCACCGCCAAGCGCGGGGAGCACCTCCTCGTAGCCGTCGCCGCATTCACATTCGTAGTAGTGCCATCCTGCATCCGTGCAGGTGGGGGGCTCGGTGCTTGTGAGCACGTGGTTGTGGCTGTGCTGGGGCGCAGGGGGCTCTTGTGCGCCGCTGTTGGGGGTCTCGCTGCCGCAAGAGACCGTCAAAAGCAGACAGGCCACAAGCGCAAAGAGAAGAATAAAACGCTTCATCGGCAAGTTCTCCTTCTATTTGATAACGTTGGTTTTATTATACAAGAAAACGGAGAAATTGTCAAGAAAAAACAAGGAAGTATCGCGGGTTTGCGGATGGCGGGCGATTTGGCTCGCGAAGCGAGGTGGGGAATGGCCCCTACGGGTTTGTGCGATTTCCCGCCAAACGGTGCGGCTTTCCGCGAACCGGTAGGGGCTGGCGCCTCGACAGCCCGTTTGTGTGTCAGGGATGGCATCCTCACCCGTCACCCTACGGGTGCCACCCTCCCCTCCTTGGGGAGGGACAAACAACATTTTTGCTTCCTTCAATAGACGGTAAAATTTTGTTTCTGTTTGAAATTTCATAAAACTTCCCGTCTATTGTAAAAATAAACGCTTGCGGAAGTCCCTCCCCAATGAAGGCTGTCCTCGCATCACGCTTGCGTGGGCGAGGACAACCGCCCTACGAGTTTGCGCGGTTTCGGGGCGAACGGTATGGCGTTTTTTTGACATACGGACGCAAAAACGGCCTCCCTGCCATCTGTTGGATGGCAGGGAGGCCGTTTCGCTTACGATGCTTGTAATCAGCTCTCCGTTTGCTCAGGCTTGGCGGCTACCTCAGCGAGGGCCGTGATGGTACCTGCCAGATTTTGCAGCTCGGAGGGGATGATAATCTTGGTGGCTTTGCCGTCCGCGACCTTGGCCAGCGCCTCATAGCTCTTCAGCACCAGTACCTCCTTCACGGGGGGCACGTCATTGAGCATGCGCAAGCCCGCTGCGGTGGCCTCTTGCACCTTCAGGATGGCCTCGGCTTCGCCCTCGGCCTCGCGGATGCGTGCCTCGCGCTGTGCCTCGGCGCGCAGGATGGCGGCCTGCTTTTCGGCCTCGGCGTCAAGGATGGCGGATTGCTTGCGGCCCTCTGCCACCAGAATGGCGGAGTTCTTTTCACCCTCGGCGCGCAGGATAGCCTCGCGGCGTTCGCGCTCTGCCTTCATCTGCTTTTCCATCGCGTCCTGGATCTCGCGGGGCGGGATGATGTTTTTCAGCTCCACGCGGTTGACCTTGATGCCCCAAGCGTCGGTGGCCTGGTCCAGGATCGAGCGCATTTTGGTGTTGATGGTGTCGCGCGAGGTCAGCGTGCCGTCCAGATCCAGCTCGCCGATCATGTTACGAAGGGTGGTGGCGGTGAGGTTTTCAATGGCGAAGATGGGGTTGGTGACGCCGTAGGCATACAGCTTGCAGTCGGTGATCTGGAAATAGACCACAGTGTCGATCTGCATGCGCACGTTATCCTTGGTGATGACGGATTGAGGCGGGAAGTCCACCACCTGCTCCATCAAATTGACCTTTTTGCTGATCTTTTCGATGAAGGGGATCTTCACGTGCAGGCCGTTGCCCCAGGTCGCACGGTAAGAGCCCAGACGCTCCACCACAAAGGCGTGTGCCTGCGGCACGATCTGGATGTTGGCGATCAGGATGATCAACAGCACCACAAGAACACAGATAATTGCAATAATAGCTCCCATAATTTTTCTCCTTTATTTTATTTATTTGACGATCAACTTTACGCCCTGCACCGCGGTGACGGTCACCGTTTCTCCCACGGCGATCACGCGGTTCTCCTCGGAGCGGGCAGACCAGCAAAGCCCGCCGACCTTGACCTCGCCCACCTCGTCGATGTTGCGGATCTCCTCGGTCACGATGCAGCTTTTGCCGATGATGGCGTCCACGTTGGTCTTTTCGTTGCCGGGCTTGAGAAATTTGCGGCAAAGCGGGCGGGTCGCGATCACCAGCGCAAGCCCCACCACCACAAATACCAGCATTTGCAGCCATACGGGCAAGTCAAACAGCGACAATACCATGGAAACCAGTGCCGCAGGGAAGAACCAGATGGCCACAAAGTCGCTTGTCAGCGCCTCGATGACCACGGCGGCAACCAGAATGCCGATCCATAGATATAACATAGAAAACTCCTCCTTTCCATGCGGGAAGCGGCGGCTCGCGCGCGCCTTCCCCGTTGTTTTTATTATAGCATGTGCAAGGCGGAAAAGTCAAGAACCAAAACGCGCGGCGGCGGGCGGTGGTGGAAAAAGAGAGACGGTTTTTGGCCATTATCCTATCGCCAAGTCACTTTTTTGCGCGCGCAGAACGCTTTTTTGCGCGTTTTTGCGGCAGGTTCGGCGGTATTGACAAATTTCTTTTGCCATGCTATAATGAAATCAGAAACCGGAAAGGAGTGAACCAAGTGAAAGCTTTTTTGAAAAGAAGTGTCGCCCTTTTATGCGTGCTGCTGACGCTGGCCATCGCGCTTGGCGGTTGCGGGATCGTGGAGGATTCCGAAAAAGGGGAGGCCCTTTGCCGTGAGTTTATGGACTACGTGGTGAAGGATAATCAGTACAGCGCCTACGGCATGATGGAGGATATCTGCACCCGTGAGGAGTTTCTTTCCCTGTGGGATGTGATGTACCCCGTTTTTGAGAATACGCAAAGCTACGAGCTGACGCAGACCGGATGGCATTATGATATCGAGGATGGCATCGATGTGACAACGCTCACCTTTGAAATGAAAACGGATGACGGCAAAAGCTGTCAGCTGCAGATCATGTTGGATGATAACGGAGAGCTCTACGGCTTCTGGTTCCTGGACACCACCGAGTTTGAGGAGTCGGTCTCCTATACCATCCCGCTCAATATCGTTTTTCTTGTGCTTTCCTTGCTTGCGATCGCGTTTGCAATCTGGATGATCGTGGATTGCGCCAGAAGCAAGATCCGCTATAAGGTGCTGTGGATCCTTCTGATCCTGGCGGCCGTCAGCATCAGCGTGACTTACGGCGAAATGCCCGGCCTTGAGTGGTCTTTGGGATTGGCTTTGGGCTTTTCCAGCATTACCGCCATCCCCATCCAGCTCTCCGTTTGCGTGAAGCTGGTGTTGCCTGTGGGCGCGATCGTGTATTTCTGTCTGCGCAATCATTTGAAACGTAAGAGCATGTCCCCGTATCCTCCGACCCCGCCTTACGGCCAGCCCCCATACGGGCAGATGCCTTACGGTCAGCCGATGCAGGGTCAGCCGCCCTACGGTCAGATGCCGTATGGTCAGACGCCGTATGGTCAACCGATGCAGGGCCAGATGCCTTACGGTCAGGCACCGACGGCACAAACGCCCTCCGCACAGCAGCCGAGCGAGCAGCAAGCACCCGTGCAACAGCCGAGCGCTTCCACAGAGCCGCCCGCCCCCACAGAGCCGCCCGCCGAGCCCCCGTCCGAAAAACAGGATACCCCGGACGCTTAAATTTATGAAAAACAAGGATGCGCCATGGTGCATCCTTGTTTTTTGCGGTTTGTGCATGCCCGCGTTGTGTGTCGGGGATGGCGGGCGATTTAACTCGCGAAGCGAGGTGGGGAATGGCCCCTACGAGTTTGCGCGTAGAAGGTTGTGCGTCGCGGATGGCATCCTCACCCGTCTCGCTTCGCGATCCACCCTCCCCTCCTTGGGGAGGGACTACTGTAATCCATTCTTTTCACAACAGACGGAACGTTTTAGGAAATTTCAAACAAAAGCGGAATTTTACCGTCTATTGAAGAAAGCGAAAGCGTTGTTTGTCCCTCCCCAAGTGGGGGAGGGTGGCACCCGTAGGGTGACGGGTGAGGATGCCCCGGCGCGAAGAATTTTGTGCATACCCGCCATTTATGCATCGCGGATGCGGGCCATTTAGCTCGCGAAGCGAGGTGGAGAATGACCCCTACAAGTTTGTGCGTAGCCGTTTTGTGCATCGCGGATGGCGACGGGTTTGTGCGAACAACGCGGCTGTATTTCTTTTTCCCCTTGTAAAGGTTTTGGGGGAGAGGGTGAATTTTTTTCGCGTGGGCGAAAAAAAGAGGGAGAGGCGCCTTTTGCAAAAGGCGTCTCTCCCTTTCAAATCAAATGCGGGGAGCGTTTTCCAGCAGATACTTCTCGGCCTCAGCGCACCAAAGACCGTCGTTTGCGGCAACGATCTCGGCAAGGCGAGCGTAAAGCGGATTGGTTTTGCCAAGCTCAGGCAGGTCGGCAATGGCGATGAGCGGGATGTCCAGCTCGTTGTAGCAGACCTTCTTTGCGCCGTTGGGCTTTTCCATCGCATACAGCGTGTCGATCACGGCGTTCATGCCAAGGATGTGAGACACGAGCGCGCCCGCGTTGATGGCGTCCTTCTCCAGGAGCTTGATCACGTCCACCATGTCCACGGGAATGCTGCCTGCGGTGCCGACCACGTGGATGCCGTCATAGTGCACGCGGTACAGGTTCAGACTGCCCTGCATATCGTGCACGGCAGGGCCTGCGAAGAAGTTGATGCAGCCGTCGAAGCGGCAGATGGCCTCAGCCATGGTGAAGAGCGCGGGAACGGGCACCATCACGAACACGTCGTCAAAGCCGCCCTCGGAGATCTCCAGCAGCTTTGCCACGGGATCAGCCAGCTCGGAGGTGTTGAGATAGATCAGCTCCACGCCGTTCTTGGCGGCGTTTTCGGGGGAGCTCTTGCCCTCGGCAAACGCGATGCGGTCTGCGTTGAGGTCAGTCACGACCACCTGCTTGACGCCGGCGTAGCCCACGGCCAGCTCCACGGTGCCGATGCCCATGGGGCCTGCGCCGCCAAGGATGGCCACGCGGCCGCCCTTCTTGGCGCCGTCGGTGCGGGTGTAGGTCTCATAATCGGTGTGGTAAAGTCCCTTGTAGCCGCGGATGATGCAGCCGAACGCCTCGGCAAGCGAGCCCTTGAAGTAGGAGTCGCCCTCGTAGGGGATGAGGCAGTCGCGCTCCAGCACGACCTCGGGCACCACGGCGTAGGTGGAGGAGCCGCCGATGAACTGATAGGAGTAGCCGGGGTCATAGTTGGTCTCCAGCTTGAGAGCGGGCTGGATGACGACCTTCTGCCCGACCTTCCACTTGTCCGTCAGCTGTGCGCCGACCTTGACGATCTCGCCGCACATCTCGTGACCGACGATGATGGGCTTTTCGGCAATATCGGGCGGCACGCGCTTGTGTGCGGCACCCTGTTTGACGGCCTTGTAGGTCGAGGTGCAAAGCGAGTCGGTCACAACGCGCATCAGCACTTCGGTTTCCTTGATTTCGGGAAGCTCAAACTCCTCCAGGCGCAGATCGTTTGCGCCGTAAAGACGAACGGCCTTGGTTTTCATATTTCATACCTCCGGGGAAGTGAATTTGACGAAAAAATCATCTGATATAATTAAAGCACAAAACGCGCAAAAAATCAAGCCCCCGTGCGGAGAGTTTTTTGATTTTTTGCGCATTTTTTGTCGCGCGCGCGGCGGAAGCGTCGCACGCGGCGAAAATATTCCCGACGCTTACGGCGTGATCGGCTGTAGGCCGTTCAATATGACAAGCAGATCCTGCATATTGGTGGCGGACACTTGGTATTCAAAGCCGTTTTGCTGGCCGACGGCCAGGAGCTCGTTATCGGAGAGGGGCAGGATGTAGAAATTCACCCCGTTGATCTCGTGCTTTGTGGTATTTTGCCAGGTGGCGGGATCTGTCACGATCTCGTTTTTGGCGCTGATACGGCACGCGGTTGGCTGATCCGTCATGAAAATGACCTCATAAACGCTCGGCCCGATCGCCGACAGGACGATCTTTTCCAGCTTTACGCCCTCCGGCATTGCCGTCGGATACAAAATGTCCAGCTCCAGCGCCTCGGCGGCTTCCTCAACGGTAGCGTACCGGTGCGTGCGGTACATAAACTCCGCAGGGATCAGCCCTTGCGATACGGCAGCGACGGCGATGGTGGAAAGCATCGCCACGGCGATCACGGCAGCGATCAGCGCCACGCGGATCGCTTTGACTCTGTCCCTCTTTCGGGAGATGACCTGCGCACCGCAGCGCTCCGCCTGCCTTGCAGCCGCCTTGCTTTGGATCTGCCGCAGCGCCTTTTGGTATTCCTTTTCCGTGACGGGGCACTCGCTCCCCGTAAGATATGCATCAAGCTCCGAGCATTCCCGGATCAAATCCTCGTCGATCTCGGCCTCGTCCTTTTGCAGCTCGGCCTCGATCGTGGCATAAAGCCACGCGCGGATCTCATCGACCGAGCCCTCGCGCCGATCCTCTATGCTCCTCTTTAATATTTTCCCCATAATTTCCCTCTCCCGTGCCGTCGCTTTGAGATCGCCCTTCACCAATTGATGTGTCAGCGCCCTGCAAAGGTTACATTTATTTCAAAAAATCCTGTATTTTTTCCTTCAACCTTTTCTGGATGCGGTACCACCGCACCTTGACGGTTACCTCATTTTCCCGCAGCTCTTTTGCGATCTGCGCGACCGTGTACTGCTTTTCCACCTTCAGCACAAAGGTTTGGCGGTCTTTTTGTGAGAGTGTTGCCTTGATCTGCTCCAAGTACTGCCGATACACAAGCTCATCATCCGCCTGCGTGTCAAGGTAGGTCAGCGCCTCGCACGGCACGGCGTCCGGGGTGTTGTAATCCTCAAGACTGTAAACAAGCGGCTTTTTGCTTGCAAGGCGGCGGTGCTCTCTCACCTTGATCAGCGCCGTATTATACAGCCACTTCAGCACGCGCGCTTCCTCGTGCGTGTCCAACGCATCCCACTTCATATACAGCAGCAAAAACACCTCGCTGCACAGATCCTCGGCAAGCTGCCCGTCCCCGCCATCCAGCTTGTACAGGCAAAAGGATTCCATTCGCCGACGGTATTTTTTGTACGCCTCTTCGTACGTCATCCCTTCGCCTCCCTTTCTTTCGTTTTTTTCATTGTAGCATGCTTTATGGCAAAAGTCAACTGCGGAAAAATTATTTACATTCGTGTAACCAAGCCCCACCTTTTTGACATCTATTAGTGAAAAGCGTGCAGCGTCACGCATCCAAGAAGGGAGCGTCACCGATGAAAATAAAAGTTTTACATACCGTCCTGCTTGTGCTAACGCTTTGTCTGCTGCTCTCAGCGTGCGGGCAGCGGGAATTGGATCCCGCCGAGTACGGCTTGCCCGCAGACGTGCAGGTCGTTGAGGGCGTTGACGGACGGCCGTGGATCGTGAAGCAGACCGTGGAGAAAACACTGCCGATCACGCTGCCCGAAGCAGAGGATTTTGCGCTGATCAGCCATGGAAACGGTTCTTTTTTCAATATAAAAGATTGCTATGATCTTAAGCCTATCGTACATGCCCGTTATGACACAAACAAATATTACATCCGTTTCTTTGATGACGAATGGCTCTATGCTCCCGACGAAAACGGTACGTATTGGCTGTATGAGCCGCACGGCGACACCTTCCGCAAGCAGAAAACCTCCAAAACCGAGGAAGAAGTAAAGGCGTGGTTTTTCACCGACACCTCTGAGGGGAGTATGAGCATTGCCATGATCTGCGGCGTGTGGGGAGAGCCGACGGGCAAGCAGCTCGAGCTGCGACGCTACGATTACTTCAAGGGGCAAGACGACTACGTTGTATGCGACGAGTATGATTTTCACGGCATTTTGCAATACGCCGATCCGCAAACAGGGATTGCCCTCAAGACGTTGGCGTGCTGCGATTGGCGCGATAAGGCAGAAAATTATGCCGATAGCACCACCGCTGCCGTATTCCTCTTTCAAGAACGCTTTGCGGGCGATAACGTCTGGGGGCAGGTTTCCGTTACGGGGCAAATGCCGGTGCTAAAGGATTAAGGAGCAAAGAAATGAAACGCATTTTGACAATATGTGTGCTTACGGTATTGCTTTTTTCGCTTAGCGCGTCCTTTATGGGCTGCGCCGAGGAGCCGATGTGGGAGGTGGCGGATGCCGCGAAGATCGACACCTCGCTTTACGCCCCATCGGGCGTTTGCTACAGCAACGATTGGGGGCAAAACGGCTTTGTGGATGCCCCCGGCATACTGCTCTATGAGGCGCAGGACGTGCAGACCGCCAAGGGCGGCATCGGCACCAAAACAGCTTTCATCAACAAGGCGACGGGCACCTCACATCTTTTTTGCTTTGATGCGCTGTGTACGCACGCTTCGGGCAACTGCATCGCCGGCGAATTTTCTTTTGTGGACGGGATGATGGCGTATAACGCCGTGTCGGATCAGCTGTACTGCATCCGTTCCTCCCCCGAGTTCGGCGGCGGAGGCGACAGCATCTACCGCGTGGATATGCTGGCAAGCGGTGCCACGCTTGTGGTAAAGGGCGACCGTAACGAGGTGCAGGATATCGCGGCGGTCGGCAAATACGTGCTTTGGCTACACGATATGCCCGAGGGCGGGCGCGAGCTTTGCCGCCTCAACGTGGAAAGCGAGGCGGTAGACACCTATCCCACACCCGAGGGAAAAACCGTTTCCTCCTTCTTTGTGAGCGGTGATCACATCTATTTGCTGTTTCGCGATGAGGTCGAGTATTACCTCACCGATCCTGAATTTTCCACAACACGCAAGCTGGAGCATTTCCATTGGGGAACGAGCTGGATCTATCTGCGCGGCACCACGGCCTATCTTGCCAAGCGGGACGAAAGCCAAAGCCGCAGGTATCTTTCGCTTAGCGCCTATGACGTGCTCACAGGTGAGGAAACACAGCTTTTGCAAGGGGATGAGGCATACTGGTTTGCGGGGATCTCGGATAACTATATCTACTACCACACCTACGCTGATCTCTCACACACCTACCGCATCAAAGCCGACGGCTCGGGCGAGCCGGAGCTGTTTTATACGCTGAAGCCCTCGGATTTTAAGGACACGGGGCTTACCGACAACGCTTTGTATTTTGAAACCCTTTGGGAGGTAAACGGGATGCTTGTCGGCACCGTCAACGCCAAGGGAAAAAACTTTTATTATTTGCTCACTCCCGAGAAAAACACAGGTACGTATGCCACCAAACGACTGGAAACCTATGCTTAAAAAATGATGATCTGTTTAATCAAAAGTGAACTGAAAAAGCTGCTCGCCCACCGTTTTCTTGCCGTGTTGCTCTTTCTTTTGCTGCTCTTTAACGTGGTGATGGTCTGGCGCACGGAATATCCGGAAAACGAGTACGGGCCGTACGTTGACGCGATGCTGGACTCCTATCTTGCCGACCCCGACGGCTTTTTGGCCGAGGTGCGAGCACAAGAGGAGTATCTGAACACCATAGACGTACTGCAAAGCGAGCATATCCGCGCCGAGCGAGAATGGAAAAAGCAGCACCCCGGCGAGGAATATCCCGTCAAATATCCGGGAGCAATTCCGCGCTTTGTGGATAAGGAGAACCTTTCCGACGAGGAAGCGATCGCGCAGTTTTACGCGGTGCTCAGCCGTGCCGAGGACGTGTCGGCGGCCAAGGATGCCGCCATCGAGCGCGCCAAATCCTTTTATGCGCTTTGCGTTTCGAGAGGGGAGAGCGATACCTTTGCCGCACGCTATCAGGTGGCGCTTGCCAACCGCTTTCTTTCCGAGGATCGCGGCGCTGTCACCTATCCGATCAAATACGGCTACGGCTGGGACAGCTATCTGACCTATGGCGGGGATAGTGTTTTTCTGCTGCTTGCCGCGGTGCTGCTTGGCGCCGCCATGCTTTTGCCGGAGCGCAGCGGCGATGTCGCCGCGATGCTGCGCGTCACAAGGCGCGGGCGCGCCCACACGATGCTTGCCAAGGGGATGGCTTGCCTGCTTTTTTCCCTTTTGCTTTCCTTGCTCTTCTCGCTTGTGACGCTCGCCGCCTTTTTTGGCAGATACGGTCTTGCGGGGGCGGGATTGCCCCTGCAAAGCTTTTTCCCCTATGCCACTTTACACCTGACGGTGTGGCAGGCGGTGCTTGTCCGCATCCTGTTCCGCGCGCTTGCCACCTTCTGCGTGATGATGCTTTGCGTGCTGCTTTCTGTGTTTTTCAGATCCACGCTTGCCGTCTGCCTTTGCGGTGGCGGCATCGTGCTGCTGTTTTACGCCCTCTCGCGGGTGGAGGTATTTCACGAGCATAGCCCCCTGCATTTGTTCAACGTCTTCACCATGCTTTCGGGGAGTGCTTACTTGGAATCCTGGAATGCCGTTTCTATGTTCGGGCTCTGCGCGGATTACAGCATTGCCTTACCCGTCGTGTTAGTCGGCGCAGGGGCATGCTTGCTGCTGGCAAGCGTAGTCGCCTTCGCACGATTCCGCATCAAGGGGCATCATCATGCTTAACATGAGAGGCAAACGGTATCGCTCACTCCGCCTTTGGCATTACGAGTGCCGCAAGCTTTTTGGCGGGGTACTGCCCATCCTCATTTGTGTATTATTTTTGCTGCTTGGCGCGCGAGATGCCTATCAGAGCTTAGTACTGCCCCGCACGTTTGAGGAAAATCTGACCCGTGAATATATGGACGTTTTAGAGGGCGAGGTCACCGAGGAAAAACGCCGGTATATCCACGAGCAAAAAGAGGAGATACAGCGCATTTTGGCGCGATCCGCCGAGATGGCAGAGGCCTATCAGAACGGCTCCGTTGACCACGAGGCCTATGCCGCTTATATCGCCGCCCGCAACGATGCCATGGATAAAACGGAGGTAGTGGAGCAATTGGAGCAACGACTCCTGCGCATCGACGAGCTTGCAATGGACGGCAAGCGCGCCGAGCTTGTGTTTGAGGTGGGATGGGAGCGAATCTTCTCATCCGACGTCGATTATTACCTTGCCGCGCTCCTTCTTCTGCTGCTATCCGGCATTTACGCCTATGAAAAGCGCTATCGCTTTTCGAGGATCCTGCGCAGCAGCAAAAACGGGCGATGGAAAACCGCCTGTACAAAGCTTTTTATCGCGTTGCTATTCTCCTTTTTGGCAGGGCTCGCATCCTTTGCCTATCGTCTTATGTTGGTGACAACAAGCATCGGGCTTTCCTCGGCGCGCTCTCCTGCCGCAAGTCTTGTGGGGTACGAAAATTTTTCGGGAAGTCTGCTGCAGCTGTTGCTGCTGAACGGTTTTTTGCGCATCGCGGGCGCGATCGTACTGGGGCTTTTTTGCTTTTCACTCTCCGCATTGTTTGAAAAAACGCTACCCGTTATGGCACTTAATGCACTTTCCGTGCTGAGCGTTCCACTGCTCCACGTATTTGACGTAACCGTAATGGACGGGCTTATGCTGAACGGCTTGCTTGGCGGCATGTCGCCGATCCTATCGGGCGCAGGGGCGACTGCGGCCGTGTTGTGGAGCGGCGCGGCTGTGCTGCTGACCGTACTATCTTTTTGCAAAGTGAAAGGAGCTTGACGAAGCAGCTTACATTTCATGACATATCGAAATCCTACGATTTTAAATAAAATATAAATTTTCCCCAAAAGCTCTTGACACCGAATACTATATAATGTTATACATTGAGTGAGGGGCTGTATGATAGCGGACTTCAAATAATACGCCGCCTTTCAAAATTTCGTTCCAAAAAAACGGGAGCGTTCGATGCAGAAAGGAGCACTTATGAAAAAACGTTATTCTTTATATGCGTGGTTTTTGCTATTATGCCTTTGTCTTGGTTCTTGCTATAAAGCACCGATTTCAACGCCCCCTCATACGTTTGAAAATCTGATCACCACACAAGACGTGCAATACTTCAGCTGGCGAACCTTCATTTCAAATGAGACGTACGTATTCTCTGCCGCGGAAATGAGAACACGGATAAAAAACCCGGGAGTGATGAAATACAATGTTGCCTCCGGCTCGCTTATCGAGGTATGCCTGCAACCAAATTGCTCACACAACACCTTTTTGTACCTTCCGGAAAATAACAGCTACTGTCATATTCCTTATGACAGCAAGCTTTTCTTTGTTTATGAAAACAAAATCTTTTTACAATATACCCTTGAGGCGCGCACAGAGGAAGGTCAAGCGCAGCATATAGATACTTTTGCTTATTATAACTTTGTAACGGGCGAGTACAAGGACCTGCTCAAAATTCAACCGAACGACTATGAGCAAATGTACTACACTTTTCTTTTGGACGGTGAGGATATTTATTATAGCCGTTACGTTGCACAAACAGAAAAGCCCGAATCCTCAAAGGATTACGCCCTTTCCTTGTGCCGGATCACTATTGGAGAGTATAAGGAAGAGGTTTTGTTCGATCTGTCCGCCGCCTGCGGCAGCGACCCCAATCAACTTTGGATCCCGTTTGGCGCGGATGAATCCTATCTGTATTTGTTCGAGCAAGACATGGGCCACGTCGTCGCTATCAAACGGGACGGCACCGATTGTCGCTATTTGGCGGACGGAAGTGACGGCATCATCTCCTCACGTGACAATATCTATTACCATAACGGCTTTATCTACATCACATCGCCGGTTTCCAAGTTGGACCCCTCCGTTTCAAACCCGTCCGCTCATTTTCTCTACCGCATTGATTGCAGCAGCGGCGAAAAGCAACGCTTGAGCGAAGATTATGTATCGGTTTTTTTTGTTTGTGACCAATACGTATATTATCAAATGACGCCAGGCATACAGCCAACCGCCGCCCAATTAGAGGAAGCCGGAAATCAAGATTACTCTTTGCACACGTTCAAGCAGATCGCGCACGATGGCGCCAATCCCTCCAAATTCCAATTTACCGCCAAGCATTCGCAGGTCACAAGCAGCTTTTGGGGAGCAGGAGAAATTCTGTTTTTTAAGATGGGCTACCGTGAAGAATATCCCGACGGCTCGGGAGCCTTACTTTCCGGCTATACGCTATTATTTAACCTTCGGGATCATAGCACCACGATCATTGGCGAATCGGATGATCTGGACTTAGGTATAGAACAATGAAGCTGATATATTTTGAACTGAAAAAGCTTACGATGCACCGCCTCCTTCTTTGGTTTTTGCTTGTGTGTCTGTGCGCAAATTTCATCCTTTGCTATACCTTTACCGAGCGTGACGATACCTACTTTTATTTGCAAAAAATAGGGGAAGATTATGAAAAGGATCCCGTTCAAGTGACCGCGTACTACGAGAAGCTTTGTGCGCAAAACGAGGAGTATTTTTTGCTGATGCAGGCGTTTTATCGAGGTGAGCTTGATACCGAGCCGACGTACTCGCTTCCGTGCACGTACTCCAATGATCCGCAGGTGGATGATTATGCGCTGTTGTGCCGCTTTTTTGCCCAACAAAACGTCGCAGACTCCTTCGCCAAAACGATGGAACAGGTCATTGCACAAGCCAAAATACAACAGTCGGAAATTTTGTATTCTTATGATGGCGATAGCGACAGCGCGTTCGGCTTTCAACAGCAGGGGCTGATGGCACAAACCTATGAAGGGATTTTGAAAAATACCAAGCTTACGCCCGGTATGGGCTACGGTTGGGATCAGTTCTTTCGATTTGATACCCTCAATATTTTTCTGTTCCTGCTTGTTTTGGTGGGAACGCTGACGGTGTTTTTATCGGATGCGGGCAATGTTGGGTTGATCGTGCGCACCGCCAAAAAGGGACGGGAGCGTTTGTCCTTGGCAAAAATCGCGGCCTTTTCGATTTTTGCGCTCCTTTCTGCTCTTTTGCTGTTGCTTACGGCGTGGCTTGCGGTGCTTTTGAAATGCGGCGCCTTTTCGGATGCCTCTAATTCCATTGCCATATTTGCTGATTTCCGTATGATACCAATGAGTGTATCGATCGGGGAATATCTTTTGCTTTATATCGCCTCCAAGCTACTGCTTGGGTGTGCTGTTGCGGGTATTTGCGCCCTTTGCTTTGTGTTGCTTCGCAATATTTCTCTTGGTTGTACCGCAGCCATCGGCGTTGCCGTATTGAATTTCTTATTGTATCAATTCCTGCCCGATAGCGCTCGCTATTTCAACCTTTACGCTCTTTCGCGCTTCACGACCTTGACGGCGACCTTTCGTTGCTTTGGCTTTTTTGGATATGCGGTGCTTTTGTGGCCGGTCGTGCTGATCGGCACGCTTGCGCTTGCGCTATGTGTCACCCTGCTTGTTTTTGTTCTTTATCGACGCAGGGGAGTGCTGAGCACCACCTCCCGTCACTTTGTTTTTGACGTCAAAAAGCTGTTTTCCAAAATTCCGCACTTCCGAAGGAAAACCGCGCATCGCCCTCACACCCTTTCGCTTTTCGGCTATGAGCTTCGAAAGCTGTTTTCCTCACGTGCCGTTACTTTTTTGCTGATCATCATTTCTTTGCTGAAGATCGGCGTTTCGGTGCAAACGTACGCACCAAAAACGACCTATCAAACCACGTTATATGCCGAATATATGGAAACCCTGACGGGCCCCAACTCGCAGGAAAAGCAAGCGTTTATCGAGGAAGAATACGGGAAGATCCAAGCGATCCTTTCGCGCTATGAGGAGATGCGCGCGGCGTTTTTTGCGGGAACGGTTGACTATGCCGAGTATGACGATTATCTGAAGGAATATCACTATGCAACCGACCGCGCCGATCTGATAGAAAAGCTCCGCTCACACGCAGAATATCTGAACACACTCCCCGAAAAGGGCATTACGGACGGATATTTTCTATATGACGTGGATTGGGATCGGCTGTGGGAGGACTCTGCGGATCTTTTGTTGATCTTTTGTATCGTATTTCTGTTTTCCGGCGTTTTCTCAGACGAATACAGCAAGGACGGCATCGTTCCACTGATACGAACAAGCAAAAACGGGAGAGCACCCGTGTTCAAGCGAAAAATGCTGCTTTCCGTATGCGGCGCTACGGCGTTGGCGTTTGTTTTCGGTGTATTGGATCTGTGTCTGATCCTTGCGCATTTCCGCTTACCCTGCGTGAACGCGCCGCTTCTGTCCTTTGAATTCTTCAAGGACAGCGCCACAACGCTGACAATTCTTCAATTCCTTACGCTTTCCGTTTTTTTGCGTATGATCTTTATTCTTTTGATCGCGTTGCTCGCCACCGTGACGGGGGCTTTGATCAAGAATAAGCTTTATACGTTGGTCAGCGCATTTGGCGTGATCTTTTTGCCCAAAATCGCGACGGCCTTCGGCTTTGGTGCAATGCGGTATTTTGATCTGACCAACACGCTGCAGCCCGCCAAGCTTTTCCGTCTCAGCGCACAGGTGCAGCTTGGCTTTGATTGGGGATATTTGCTTGTGCTTTTGTTCGCAATTTCCTTGATCGTCGTCGGCTTAACGCTTATGGCAAGAAAGGAGTATTGCAAATGATGAAGCTTGCATTTCATGATATATCCAAATCCTACGGTTCCAATCTGGCGTTGCAGCATTTTTCTGCCACGATGGAGCCGGGCATCTATGCCTTGCTTGGCCCCAACGGCTCTGGGAAAAGCACGCTGATGAACATTCTCACAGACAATCTGCGCGCGGATATGGGGCATATTACCTTTGAAGCATCCGGCATTGAGGCGCAGGATGTCAAAAAGCTTGGCGTGCGCTTTCGTGAGCGCATCGGCTATATGCCCCAATACCCCGGAATGTATCCCACCTTCACCGTAGAGCAATTCCTTTGGTACGTGGCGGCACTAAAGGACGTCGGTGCCAAGCTAAAGCGCGCCGAGCGCAGAAAATACGTTTGGGGTGAGATCTCCAAGCTTTTGGATGCGGTGGAGCTGTCGGACGTGGCGCACAAAAGGATCGGCACGCTCTCGGGCGGTATGAAGCAGCGCCTCGCGCTGGCGCAGGCGATCCTCGGCGATCCCGATATCCTCATTTTGGATGAGCCGACGGCGGGGCTTGACCCCAAGCAGCGCATCGCCATCCGCAATTACATTTCGCAGATCGCCCTTGATAAGATCGTGATCTTTGCCACGCACGTGGTCTCGGATATTGAATTCATCGCGCGCCGCGTCATCATGCTGAAAAAGGGTGTCATCATCCATAACGCCGCCCCGCAGGAGCTGATCGCCGAAATGGCGGGCAAGGTCTGGCGTGTTTGTGTGCCGGAGGAGGAGGTAAGCGCATTTCAGCAACGGTTCCGCGTGACAAGCATCAACCGTGACGAGGAGAACCCCAAAAACGTGTTGCTGCGCATCGTGTCGGACGTTTCTCCCGATGAGGGCGCGGTAAACGTTGCCCCCACGCTGGAGGATCATTATCTGTATACGTATGAAACAACAAGAAACGGCGCAGAGCTCTTGCTATAACAAAACCGGAGGTGTTATAACACCTCCGGTTTTTCTTCATTTTTGCGTTTTCGCAGTTGGACCACGTGCAGGATCAGTGCCGTGGTGATGGTGGCAAGGGCGCCGAGACCCAGATAGATGGCGGCGTAAATATACAGCTCCCACACCACGTCAAGGATCGCGATCCAGAAAAGCGGCGGGAAAAGGAGCGCGGAAAAGACGGGGATGCCCCAAAGCAATCTCCAGTTTGTGCCCGCCAGAATGCCGAGCAGGATGGCCTGGATGGGGTAGAGGATGAGGAAGAAAATAATGATATACCCAAGGACATCCCAGCCGTCGGCGGGGCGCAGCAAAAGAAGGGGCAACAGCAGCATCGTGCAAAGCACCGTGAGTGCCGAAAATATAATTCGTTTCATAAAGGAACCTCCTTTCTAAAACCAGTATAGCATAAAACGCGCGCGTTGTCAAGAAAGCGGGGGCGGGGGTTATGCATCGTGGACGGCGGGCGATTTAGCTCGCGAAAGCGAGGTGGAGAATCGCCCCTACGGGTTTGCACGAAACCGTTCGCCTTTTTTCAAAACAAAATGCGAACAATACGTCCTTCGCATTGTTCGCACAAAAATGACTGATTGAGGATTTTTGAAGGGGTTAAGGGGGAACTTTTTGCAAAAAGTTCCCCCTTATACGCCCCTCTTACTCATAAAAATTCCGGGTCAGGACCTCCTCTTGCCACTCGGGCGAGAGGGCGGTGAACTTGGCGGAAAAGCCGCACACGCGCACGATGAGGTCGGGGTATTTTTCGGGGTGCTTTTGCGCGTCAAGCAGCTGCTCGCGCGTGGTGCAGTTGAGCTGCAGAGACTGGAGCGCGGTGCCTGCGGCGGCGCGCAGGAAGGCCTCACATCGATCCAGCGTGATGCGGTTGGCGGGCAGGATGATATTGACCACCGAGTTGCCCCCCATCATCGCGCCGTCAAGCGCGGAGAGCGCGTTGATGACCGAGGTCACGGCGGGGATCTTTTTGAGGCGCGAGGGGGTCAGCCCCTGCGCGAAGTAGTCGCCCGCGTATCGCCCGTCGGGGGTCGCAAGGGTCTGCTCGCCCCAGAAGCGGATCTCGGTGTAGGTGAGGTGTCCAAGCAGGATCTTGCCGCCGTAGCCGCCCCGGATGCCGTCCAGCATCCGGCAAAGGTCGCTATTGAGCCGCGCGGCAAGCGCTGAGGAGCGCGGGTCGCCATCCCCCCAGCCGGGCACGCGGAGCGCCTCGGCGCGCAGATCCTCGCATCCTTGCCAGTTTTGGCGCACAGCGGTCAGCATTTCATCCAGCGTGCAACGCTTTTCACAAAAGCAAAGCTGCTCGATGGCAAGCAAGCTGTCGGTCAGATTGGGCAGACCGAAGCAGTAATAATGCTCGTCGCGGTAGCGCGCGCCGCCCGCCGTAAAGTCGCGCCGTTTTGCGATGCAGTCCGCAAGCGTGGAGGAAAAGAGCGGCAGCACGTCCACCTTGTCCCACAGATGCCCGCCCTCGCGCGTGATGCGCGCGCGCTCCTCAAAAAGGATGCGGATGTTGTCCAGCGTGATGCGGTAGACCTCGTCAAAATCCTTCGCGCCGTCAAGGGGGGCGAAGTGGAGCCCCACCGCCGCCATCTTGTCCTCGCGGCGGTGCAGGGAAAACTCAAAGGGCTTGAGCAGATTGACGTAGTTGCCCGCATCCGGCTTTTCCACACCCACCGAGGTGAGGTCCCAACAGCCGGAGATGATGTAATCCCGCGCCTCGGCAAGCGGGCGACCGATGCGCAGAATAGCGGGGATGGTGGCATCGTCATTTTGATACAAAACGGTGCTTGTTCCCGCGATCACGGCGCGGTTGATCTCGTCCAGATAGGCCTTGGGCGAGTTCGCGCCGAAGCGCGCCTTGATCTTGGGGTAGATGATCTTTTCCTCGCGCGCGGCGACAAGAAAGATCTCGGTCAGATCGTTGTAAAGGGGATGCCCCTCGTCGTCACAACCGCCGAGTGTATAGGTGTTTTCCAGCTCGTGATCGGCATAACCGACCATTTTCATATCGTGGTCATAGTGCATATCGAAGGTGATGAGGAACTGGCGCACCAGCGCCTCGGCCTCCTCGCGCGTGAGGGTGCCCGCCTCGATATCCCGCTTGTAAAAGGGGTACAGATCCTTGTCCGGACGCCCGAAGGAGCTGAAGCCCACCCCCTCCAGCGTGCCGAGCGCCTTGCGGCAAAACGCGTAGGTGTTCAACGCCTCAAAAAAGCTTTCGGGCGCATTCCACGGGCAGCGCGCGGCGCTTTTGGCAATGCGCGCAAAACGAGCGCGCGCCTCCTCGGATTTTGCGGTTTTCTCATACCGTTCTGCCACTTTTGCAAATTTTTCCGCCATTTGCTTCACGGCAAGCGCACCCTCCATCGTGGCGCGCAGATACTCGCGCTCGACGTCGCTTTGCGCGCGCGCAAGCTCGCGCTCGGCGCGCTCGTACACGGCGCGGAAGCCGCCCTCCAGGATCGGGCGGTGATTGAAGCAAAAATGCTGGGAAAAATCGTTGAAAACGCCGCAGATCAGGTAGAGCAGCTCGTTCGCCTGCGCCTTTTTTTGCTGATAGAGCGCGGGGGCAAGCTCCTTGAAATAGTGGTAGTTGCGGCGGAACACCCACCCGCCCGCGTGGCTGTGCCCGCGAAAATCGCGCGCGCCGTCGCAATGCGCGGCAAGCGTGCCAAGCTCGTAGTAAAAGGGGGAGTGTTCAAACAGGATCGGCTCGCATTCTGCGGCAATGACGCGGTACTGGAGCGCCTTTTGGGCATAGACCGACATCCCTTCCTCAAACGCGGCGTCCATCAAGGGCTCGGCGTGTGCGCGGAAGGCGGCGGCAAGATCGTTTGCCTTGTTTTCGTAATGCTCGCGCAGCTCGGCGCGAAGGGCGGGGTAACGCATCGGGAATGCTCCTCCTTTTGGGAAATTTCATCCTTATTATAGCAAGACCTTGCCCGCAAGGCAATGCTTTTTTTGGAATTTTGCAAAATATGGAACAAAATATTGACAAATGCGCTTTGAAAAAGATATAATAAAAGAAAAAACGAGGTTTTATATATGAAGGTTTTGATGTTGAACGGCAGCCCGAAGGCAAACGGCAACACGGCGCGTGTGCTTTCCGAGATGCAGGCAATTTTTGAAAAAGAGGGCGTGGAGGTCGACTACGTGCAGGTGGGGCACCTTGCGGTGCGCGGCTGTACCTCCTGCGGTGCCTGCTACAAAGAGGGGCATTGCGTGATCGAGGACGATATCGTCAATGAGCTGGCAGGGAAGCTTGCGGAATGCGACGGTATGGTGGTGGGCTCGCCTGTGTATTATGCCGCGCCGAACGGCACGCTGGTGACAGTGCTCAATCGCCTGTTTTACAGCGCGCATTTTGATAAGCGGATGAAGGTGGGTGCCGCCATGGTGGTGGCGCGTCGCGGCGGTACGACGGCGGCGTTCGATCAGCTCAATAAATATTTCACCATCAGCGGCATGCCCGTGGTCTCCGGTCAGTACTGGAATATGGCTCACGGCGCGCGCCCCGGCGAGGTCGAGCAGGACGGCGAAGGTCTGCAAAACGCACGTACGGTGGCCGCGAATATGGTATTTTTGATGCGAAGCATTGCCCTTGGCAAGGAGAGATACGGCCTTCCCGTGCGCGAAAAAGGCGTGTGGACGAACTTCATCAGATAAGCCTCAAAGGCGCGTTAGCGGCCTGCCGCAAAGATGAGAGCACCCCGACAGACGGTATCGTCTGTCGGGGTGCTTTGCTGTATGGGCCCCAGTGAGCTGGAATGATGGAAAATTTGGCGCTTGTGTCTTACTTCAGCTTGCCCAGCTTTGCCGTATTGGCGATCACGATCAGCGTGCTTCCCGCGTCAAGCACCTGCTCGGGATTGACGTTGACGTTGACGTTCTCGCCCCTTTTGACGGCAACGATGTTGAAGCCGTATTTTTTGCGCAGATTCAATTCAATCAGATTCTTGCCGCACCACTCGTCCTTCACGTCGATCTCAATGATAGAAACATCCTTTGACAGGGAGATCATATCGATAAAGCCGGAGCTGAGCAGATTTTTGGCAAGACGTATGCCGGACTCATTTTCGGGAAACACCACCTGATCTGCCCCCACACGAAGCAGGATCTTTTGGTGCATCTCATTGGCGCATTTGGCAATAACGGTCTTCACGCCCGCCTCCTTGCAAAGCGTGACCGCCATCACACTTGCCTCAAGGTTGCTTGCCATACAAACGATGACCGTATCAATATTGCCGATGCCAAGGCGAGAGATGACCTCCGCGTCGGTCACGTCGGCACACTTGCACACGGGCAGATATGCGGCGGCATCATTGACGATCTTTTCCCGGTTATCTACGGCAATGACCTCCATGCCGTTTTCCACAAGCTCCTTGGCCACAGCGGTGCCGTATCTTCCAAGTCCGAAGACTGCGTATGTTTTCTTTGCTTTCATTTTGCTTCTCCTTATCCTACACTGATATCTTCCGTCGGCTCGGAAATGACGTTTTGGCTTTCATTTTTACTGCCGAGCGCCACCGCAAGCGAGATGGGGCCGACTCTGCCAAAGTACATGGTTACAATGATGATCAGCTTGCCGAAGTTGTTCAGCGTTGCCGTGAGGTTTCTGGAAAGCCCGACGGTTGCCGTTGCGCTGACCGTTTCATAGACTACATCAAGGGCAGATCTGTTGCTTGTTGCCATCAAGAGTATCGTCGATGCGGTGCATATCGTAAGAAACGCGACCGCCACTGCAACTGCTTTTTTCACCGATCCCTCGGAAATACGGCGACCGAACAAGGTTGCGCTGTTTTTGTTTGTGATGGTAGCGAATGCCGAACAAATAAGAACGGCAATGGTCACGGTTTTTATGCCGCCGGCTGTTCCCACGGGCGAACCGCCGATCAGCATCAGGATGATCGATACCGCGGCAGAGGCGTTTGTCAGATTCTCTTGCGGAACCGAGGCAAAGCCCGCGGTTCTTGTGGTGACCGATTGGAAGAAGGACACTTGAATTTTATCAAAGAGTGACATCTCTCCAATGGTCAGCGGGTTGTTATATTCAAAAATGAAGATGAGCACGGCACCGACGAGAATAAGCCCCGCGGTAACGGTGAGGGCAATTTTAGACTGCAAGGTCAGATGCCTGAATATTTTGCGGTTCTTTGGTGAACGGCTTTTGATCACACGCAGCACATCCCACCATACGATATAACCGAGGCCGCCGAGAATGATGAGCGCACAGGTGACAATATTGATCAAGGGATTGGTGGCGTAATTGCAAAGACTGTTTTCCGCAATAATGTCAATGCCGGCGTTGCAGAAGGCGGAAACCGAATTGAATACCGATATCCAGATACCTTTTGCACCGAACTCGGGGACGAAAACAAGCATATACAGAACAGCCCCGATCCCCTCAATGAGCAGCGTGCCGAACAGCACGTTCTTCACAAATTGTGCAAGCCCCGACATTGTATTGAGATTGAAGGCATCCTGAATGAGCAAGCGGTCCCCGATGCCCATTTTTTTGTTTAAGAGAAGCATCAGCCCCGACATGATGGTGATGATGCCAAGACCGCCGATCTGTATCAGAAGCAAGATGACGATCTGCCCGAATGTGCTCCAGGTTGACACCGTGGGAAGCGTAACAAGCCCCGTCACGCAGGTGGAGGTGGTTGCCGTGAAAAGGGCATCAAGATACGGCACGGCTTCACCGTCGGCGGCGCTGATAGGTAATGCCAAAAGTCCGCTTCCCACGAGAATGGTCGCAAGGAAGCTGAGCAATATGATCTGTGTGGTTGAAAGTGTGAGCTTCTTTTTTCTAACCATAAATTTACCCTCTGAAAAGCACAAAGGAACCAACGTTCTCTGCGGTCAGCCGGTTCCCTTGTTAGATCGTTTCCTTTTTTGTAATTATATCACGCTTTGCCGCTTGTGTCAATATCTTTTATCCTGCGCTTGCCCCCGGGTTTTGCATCGCGCTTTCTCAGTAGGCAAAGGGGACGGAATATACCTTTTCCCAGCGGCCGTTTTGCACGGCGATGCCGACGGTCTGCTCGTTTTGCAAAAAGATCATATCCGCGCGGGCGTGTGCCTTGGCCGCCGCGAAAATGGCGGCGCGTTGTGCGGACTTGTCAATGCCGTACTGTGCCTGCGGCACAAGGAGCACGCTTGCGCGCACGACGTCATAAAGCGGCGTCAGATCGTTCATCACGTGGTGCGAGAGCTGAACGGCATCCGCGCGCAGATGCTCGCCCGACCAGTTGCCAAGCAACCTTGGCATTGCCACCTTCTCCTGCGCGTCGCCAAGGAAGAGCACGGTCTCGCCCTCGACACTCAAGCGGAGGATGGAGGAGGCGTCGTTGTAGGAGGAGATCTTCGATTCGCCCGTAGCGGCGTCTGCCAGATCCTCGTGTGTTTGCAGCACCTCAAAGGTGACGTCCGCAAGTTGGAAGCTCTGCCCCGTGTGCAGGCGCAGGAACTGCGGCTCGTCATCGGCGTAATTCTTGTGTATAAGATCAATAATGGCGCGGTAGCCCTCGGCGCCGCTGCCGGTGGAAAGATCCTCGTCGGGGGAGTGCAGGGAGGGGAAGGCGAACATGACGCGCTCCAAATCAAGATACTTGGCGTATTTCCACGTGAAGCGCAGGAAGCCGCCGTAGTGATCGCCGTGCGCGTGTGTGACGTACCATGCCGCCACCCGCACCGTGTCGCCCTCTTGTTGCCCCGTGATGTCCCAGAGCATCTGCATCAGCTCGTCGCGTCGCTCGTTGGTCATTTGGCCTGAGTTGGCACCGTCGATGATGATGACCGAATTGTCGGCTAATTTCAACAGATACAGCATCCCGTTGTCCTTGAAATCCGGCTTGGGGTGCGTCTCGTCATTCATCGCAAGGGCAAACTGATACAGCACGCTCCCCTCGCCCGCGGCGCGGTCATAGCGGTATGCGAAATCCGTAAGAGAGGCGGAGTGCCCCGCGTTTTCCTTGATGATGCGCGCCTCGCCCCTTCTGCTCATGAAGTAGGCGTAAACTCTGACGTCGCCCTTGATATAGGAAGCGAAAAGGTTGGTGTCAGCCGCGCGGTAAAATTCCTTTTGGTATCCCGCGCGCTGCAGCTTGAAAAGATAGCTTTCAAACTCCGCCGCGGTGGTGTCGGACACGGTTTGCAGCAAGTTCTCGTTTTCGAGGAGCTGTGCGGTGTCCATCCCTTGCCCCGCAAGGTAGAGTGCCTTGGAGGGCGTGCCGCCGCGATAGGTGGGAACACCCGCAAGGAGCCAGCCCGCCACCGCCTCGTCTGCGGGGGTGCCGCAATTGTCGCAAGCAAGATCGCCGTCCGCGTCGGTGTGTGCGGTGCACTCCTTTTTTGGGAGCGTTTCGCCGCAGTTGTCGCAACTCAGATCGCCGTTTGCGTCTGCATGCGTGGTGCACGTTGGCTTTGGCCAAGCATCCTTGCACACGTCGCAAATATAGTCCTTATCGACGTCCGTGTGCACGCAGGGGGCGGGTGGCTCCGGCGCGCAGGAGAGCAGAAGCGCGAAAAGCGTCGCAAGCAGCAGTACTGCGGTCAAAAATCGTGTTTTCATGCGGTTCTCCTTTCCGTTTTGGTGTCTTTGTTTCATTATAGCATATCCGCGCGGAAAAGTAAAGCGTTTTTGGGAGTGACGGCAAAAACGCCACCCGTATGCGCGTTTTTTTGACAAAAGCGCAAAAAAGGAGCCCTTTTCAAAGGGCTCCTTAGCTGTTTGATCAGGTTTTTGCCTGCGGCTTGATGGGATCGTCGGGGGTGAAGATCTTGGCAATGTCGCTGATGATCTTGTTCACGCGGTTTTGCAGCATGTAGAAGCTGCCGTAGCCGTTGTAGGACATGAAGCACTGGCGACCGCCGCCGTATTTATAGAAGGCGTAGGTGCGCACGATGGTCTCACCGTTGCCGTCTTCCCCCGTGTTGTAGGTCATCTTGATGACAAGCACGGGCTCGGCCCCCTCCAGCGCGTAGCCGCCCGCCTCGTTCTTCGAGGCGTTGCGGAACAGCTCCTGCATCTCCTCCGAGCAGGAGGCGGTGCCGCTCAGAGAGGAGTAAAGCAGCGTCTGGTAGAAAAGCTTGAACTGCATCAGATCCACGGGCTCGCCGTTGGCCCAGACCTTCATTTTGTCGGAGGGAACGGCGGTGTTGTTCGATGCGGTGCCGTCCCAGCCCGCGATCGAGGCGCTGTTATCCAGCGTGAAGGAAAGCGAGGTCTTGCCCGCCGTGCCGCCGGGACAAAGGATCTCCAGCTTTTGCAGGTAGGCAATACCGCCCGAGAACACGTCGCCCTCCACCCAGGAGAAGGCGTCCCATTGCAGGTACTCCAGATGGATGCGCTCGACCTCCACGATCATCGAGAAGGCCTCGTTATACATATAATAGGTGTTATTTTCCGTCAGGTTGCTGATCCAGATGCGCTGGTCCACCCAGTCGGTCGCCTCATAATTTTTGTTGGCGTCGCGCTTGAGGTTGTGGCGGTACTGCAACAGATACGCGATGCCGCCGTACTCCTCGTTGCTGGCAAATTCAAACAGTGCGTTCTCGTTCTCCTCTTCGGTGAACAGCTTCACGGTGCGCAAGGGCGTCATGTACTGCAGGTTCTGCAGGCAATCGTCCACCATGAAGTCGCTGATGCTGAAGCCCTCGTACTTGCCGCCGCCGCGATAGGGGGTGGTGGAGGTAAAGGTGCCCTGACGCATCTCGATCGGGATATAGGAGAAGGTGATGATGTTGGTGAGCAGGTCCTTGACCTTGAAATCCTCACCGGATTCGATCTTTTCCTTGATGTTGCCGACGGTGTTGAGGTTGAAGTCGGTCACGTCGAAATAGTCGGTGGAGCTCATCGGGTCGATGACAAGCGGGGTGGCGTAGGCCTCCAGCTCGGAGAACAGCGCCTTGGACAGGGTGTAGCTGTACTGCGTTTCCTCCATCTCCTTGAGGATGTAGACGTCGGGGCGGCCCACGTGGCGGGCGTAGTAGCCGGCGCCGGAGGGCACCTCGTCACCGATGATGACCTTGTGGCTGTTGCCTGCGGTGTCCGTGATGACGAAATAGACCATTGCATCGTCGGGGTTGTCGGGCAGGCCGTACTCGCCGTAGCCGTACTGCTGCACCTTGGCAAGATCCAGACGCATGTAGGTGGAGGTGTAGCCCGTGCAGTTCACCAGCGTGGCGAACATGTTGGCGTCGTAGGTAAGTCCCTGATGGTTTTCCACCTCAAAGCCGGAGCGCTCGGAAAGCGTGCCGCATTTGGGGCAGGTGGGCTTGCCCTCGGCATTCAGGGGGAAGGTGTCGTAAAGGCCGGAGTGCAGGCACTTGACGTTGGTGCACACCTGCGCCTGCAGGAAGGCGAAGCTATCCTTTTCGTTGACCACGCGGATGGACTTGATCTGCTCACGCTCCAGCATGGGGTAAAGCAGAATGTCGAACGCGCCCGAGTAGGAGCTGAACTCCAGTGCCTCGGAGCCGTTGGTGTCCACGGCGGCCACGATGGTAAACTCGCCCGTTTCGGGCGTGACGGCCACGATGGTGCCGAGCGCGGTCTGATAGGTGGTGGCGTAGCTGTTCGAGTGCGAGGTGGTGGGCAGGGTATTGCCCTCGGCATCCTGTATCACGTAGATGCCGCCCACCTCAACGATATAGTATTCTGTTTCGTTGTCGGCATCCAGAAAGGTGGTGCGCGAGGTGAAGTGATAGACCACGGCAAAGCTGCCCGCCAGAAGGGCCACCACAATGAGCGATATCAGGATCGCCATGCGTTGGCGCTTCAGCGCGGAGCGCTTGCGACGCGGCTTTTGGGGCTCGTATACAGGACAGGTCATGCGTATCTTCTCCTAATCATAATAACGATACCGGCGATAAAGACAAGGGATGCCGGCACGGCGGTCAGCACCACGGTGTACTGATTGGCCTCGGAGGCGGTGATGTTGGTGATCTCCTTGCTGGCAAAGTACTTGCAGGAAAGCGAGACGGAGACCACGTCGCGTCCCATCATGCTGCACGCATAGGTGATCAGCTGGTGGTTGCCGTAATTGGAGTTGAGGGCCGCGGGGCGTGCGAAATCGGTGGAGGCACAGGCAAGCAGATAAGAGTGGCTCATCGTGCCGTCGCCGTTATCGTGGTTTTCGCGTGTGACGCGCATGTAAGAGAAGGGAAGCTTGGCGGGGTCCTGCAGACCAAGGGCCTCCAGCTCGGAGGCGCGCAGCTTCTGCCCGCCCGCGATGGCCGCAGCGGTCGCGGAGGAAAGGAACACGTCGTAGGAAATGCGCGTGACGCCGTTTTCATAGTAGGTGTAGGACCAGGTATCGTGATCCTCGTCCTTGGTGCTGACGTAGCCCTGTGCGGCGGCAAAGGTGGTGGTGGAGGGGAATACCACGGTCTTGGGGTATTTCATCGAGGTCAGACCGGAGACAAGACTGCTGCCAAGTCCGCCCGTGTCGGGCACGTACTGGCCCACGTTGGTGTAGCCGGAGGTGGTGAGCGAGTGGTCGGAGTCCTGAATGATCAGGTTGATGTCCTCGTGACGGGCGATCTTGATGCCCCACTCCTCCAGGAAATCCTCCAGGTTGGGCAGATAGGGGGTCTCGTTGTCCACGAAGGTCATGACGGCGTTGCGGGCGTCAAGGAAGGCGTCCAGCTTTGCAAGCTCGTCGGTGTCGCTCAGGGTGCTGGAGGTCTTGAAGTCGCTTTTCGGATCGTAAATGAGGACCAGACGCGCGGCCTCGGGGATGTCCTCCTTGGTGAGGTCGATCTCCTTGATGTCGTAGCCCGTTTCGTAAAGGGCGTTGCAAAGGTAGTTGATGTTATCGTTGTCCACCTCTCCGTGGTTGGTGGTCACGCAGGCCACGGGCAGCTCGTCCTTGGTGACGGCAAGCAGGGAGGAGACCAGACGCTGCTCACCGTTGTAGCCGATGACGGCCTGCGTGGAGCTGTCAAAGGAGAAAAGAGAGGTGAGCGAGTGCACGCGGCATTCGATCTGATCGTTCTTGTTGGTGGCGGCCACGATGATGCTTTGCGAATTGATGGTCTGCGTGGTGTGCAGCTTATAGGGCTGTACGGCAGAGGGATTGGTGTAAATATCGACGTAGCGTACCTCGATATTATCGTAGATCTTGGCGATCTCCAGCACGGTGTGCAGCGCCATACGCTGCTCGGCAGAGGCCTCCAGGATCGTCTTTTCGGCGCAGAAGGTGATCAGCACCGGCTTTTCGGTGTTGAACTCCTTTTCCAAAAGGGCCTTGGCGTCATCCGTGAGGGAGTAAATGTCCTCCGAGGTCATGTCGATGTACCACAGGTTCTTTTGCGCCAGCGCGGTGAAGATGGCGTTCACCAGAATGACGGCGGCGATGATCACGATGGTCAGCGCAAGGGAAACGCTGCCGTGCTTGAATTTTTTGTTGTGCAGAATATTCATGTCGGCAACCTCCTATCAGCCCCAACGGCGCTTCTCGTAGATGCGCACGGTCAGGAACAAAAATACGCCGGATATCGAAATATAGTAAAGCAGGGCGGAGAAGTCGAAAAGGCCGTAGGCAAATTTGTCATAGCGGCTGAGCACGGAGATCCAGTCCAGCACCACGCGCACAAATTCCGAGCCGATGTAATCGTTCATCGCGCCGACAAGGATCATCACGGCGATAGCGGCCACGGTGATGACGGCGGCGGAGAGCTGATTTTCCGTCAGGGAGGAGATGAAAAGTCCGAGCGCGATGAAGGCGGCGCCGATCAGGATGATGCCGATGAGGCACCCGACGATCTGCCCGCCCACGGGGCCGATGTGCACGCCCTTATCGGCGGACTGGCTCTGCTCCACGATGGCGTAGGAAACAAGGGGGAAAAAGTTGATGCAGGAAACAAGGATGGTGCTGACGAACAGCGCCAGCGCGGCAAAATATTTGCCAAGCACCATGCCCGTGATGGAAACGGGCGCGGTCAGCAGCAGCTGCTCGGTGCGGGTCTTGCGCTCCTCGGAGAAGGCGCGCATCGTGAGAAGGGGAATGAGAATGATAAAGGTGAATACCATGTACTGGAAGTAGCTGGAGGTGTCGTAGCTGGCCTCCTGAATGGTGGTCATCGCGCAGATGAGTGCCGAGGCCGCCAGAAAGATGCCGGTGTAAACGTATCCCACGGGATTGAGAAAATACCCGCGCAGCTCCTTTTTGAAAATAGCGAACATAGCGTTTGTATCCTTTCGTTCAGAGTGGGGTTATTCGTCGTCGCCCGCGTAGGGAGCGATGTTCTTCTGCTGCTCGGCGGTGGCATCCAGGATCGACTGGGCGATGTCCACCTCCGCGATCTGCCCGCCCTTGCCCTGCTGGCGGCGGTTTTTGGTCAGCTTTTGCTCCTCACCGCCCGTCTTGTTGACGATGGTGATGAAGATGTCCTCCAAGCTCATGCCAAGGGGCTCAAGGCCGATAAGCGGCCAGCCGTGCTGGGCCAGCGCGTGGAACAGACCCTTGCGCATATCCACGCCGTGCGCGCCCTCCAGAATATAGGTATAGGCGTCGCCGTCGCGGGCGTCGGTCAGCTCGGCACGGGCCAGATCCGCACGGGCGTTGAGCATGCTCAGCACCTCGCGCTGGGGGCCGCAGATCGTCGCGCGGTAGCGGTGGTTGCCGTCCACGGCGCGGGAGATGTTCTCGGTCAGCTCGTCCGCCACCACCTTGCCCTTGTTCATGATGATGATGCGGTCGCAAACGGCCTGCACCTCTTGCAGGATGTGGGTGGAAAGAATGACGGTGTGATCCTTGCCGAGGGTACGGATCAGATTGCGGATCTCAATGATCTGCTTGGGGTCAAGGCCGACGGTCGGCTCGTCAAAGATGATGATGGGGGGATTGCCAATCAGGGCCTGCGCAATACCCACGCGCTGGCGATAGCCCTTGGAGAGGTTGCGGATCAGACGCTTGTATACGTCCTTGATCTTCACCACCTCACAGATCTCCTCCAGATGCTTGGTGCGGTTGAGGGTACAGCCCTTGAGGTTGTAGACGAAGATGAGGTACTCCTCCACGGTCATGTCAAGGTACAGGGGCGGTTGCTCGGGCAGATAGCCGATGCGGCGCTTGACGGCAAGCGGCTCGTCCAGCACGTTGAGGTCATCCACAAGCACGCGTCCCGCGGTGGAGGACAGGTATCCCGTCAGAATATTCATCGTGGTGCTTTTGCCCGCGCCGTTGGGGCCGAGAAGGCCGACGATCTCGCCCTTCGCGATCTCGATGCTGATGTCATCCACGGCACAGTTCGCGCCGTAGTTTTTGACCAGATGGTCGATTTTAATCATAAGGACAAATTCCTTTCCTGATTTTTATTCGCGCAATGCGCGAAGCTATACTCAATTATTATAACATAAAATAATATAATAATCAACAGTTTTTGCGACTCTCCCGCGACGCGAATGTGATATTTTAATGAATTTTTTTCAAAAAAACGCGCAAAAAAGAAAAAATCTCACGGCTTCGTGAGATTTTTTCTCAAATTTGCTTGTGCACGCTTTTGTACTCGTCGTAGTAGCGGTAATAGGGGCAGGAGGCGTTGCGGCCCTGCAGGAAACGGTACATTTCGTCCTCGTCCAGGCGCATCGTGCACACGTACGCGTCCTCGTATTCGTCATAATCGTAAAATTCACAGCTTTCGCAGTTGGTGGCGCGCGGCTTTTGGCTTGGGATCACGGCAAAGCTCCTCCTTTGGCGGTATTTTCTTTATTTTACCACAAAGCGCGCGGAATTGCAATCCTAAAACGCGAAGCAATCGTAAAAAAATCCGATCGCAAAGTGCGCCAGGGCGCACCCCCATACACAGCGGTATTTTTGGAAGATCCACCCCGTTCCAAGGCAAAGTGCCATCGAAAGCAGCATCATCGGCGGGCCGTACATCACGTGAAAGAGCGCAAAGGTGAGCGCCGAGAGGGCGTTGGCAACGTGCGGATGGCGGCGCGCGAGACAAAGCTCAAAGCTGTAATACATCACACCTTTGGCCAGCACCTCCTGCAAGGGCGCGACCAGCACGTAGGTGAAGCGCGAGACGTCGCCCCGCACGTAAAGCGCGGAAAGCGGTTCCCCCGTGCGCGCCGTGAAGAGGAGCGCAAGCAAGAAAATGACGCCGAGCGACACGCCGCCGCCAAGCAAAAGTGAGCGAAACAGCACGCCGCGCGGGGTGACGATCCCCATCTCCGAAAAGCGCATCGGGGTAAACAGCGCCAGCGCGACGAACAGCAGGATGCCGAGAAATTCGATCAGGCGCGCGTAGTAATAAACGGGAAGATCAAGGTGTTGCGAGAGGATTTGCCATACTAAGTAATAGACCGTCAGCGTGACAAGCAGAAAGGAGAAGGTGCGTACCGCGCTTTTTTCGCCCATGTGTCAACCTCCTTGCGTTTTGTGTTTCTTTGCCAAAAGTATTGCCCGCGCGCGGGCAAAATAGACTGCCCGCAAAAACTTTTCCAAAAAAATTCGAAAAACCTCTTGACAAAAAGAAAAGCTTGTGCTATTATATATGGGTGTCAAAGCGACACGCGGCTTTAGCTCAGTTGGATAGAGTGCCTGGCTACGAACCAGTAGGTCGAGGGTTCGAGTCCCCCAAGCCGCGCCATAACAAAAGCCCCCGCCCTTGTGGCGGGGGCTTTTGTTATGCCATGGCTTGGCGGCACGAGGGGGCGAGGGGAGGCGGCGTAGCCGCCGTTTATTTCGGGTGCGTTCAGCACCCGAAATGGGCGGAAGCTGCCCGGTCACGCTGTGCGTGCGCCCTGGTGGGGCGAGGGCATCTTCTTAGCAAGCCCGCAGGGTTTGGTGGGGAGCTTTCCCCAAGCCAGCCCCCGCCCTTGTGGCGGGGGCTTTTGTTATGCCATGGCTTGGCGGCACGAGGGGGCGAGGGGAGGCGGCGTAGCCGCCGTTTATTTCGGGTGCGTTCAGCACCCGAAATGGGCGGAAGATGCACGGTCACGCTCGTGCGTACGCCCCGGTGGGGCGAGGGCATCTTCTTAGCAAGCCCACAGGGCTTGGTGGGGAGCTTTCCCCAAGCCGCCCCCCGCCCTTGTGGCGGGGGCTTTTGTTTTAGTACCTTTAGGCGGCCCCGCACGAAGTGCGAAACAAGAAACCACCCGCTATGCGGGTGGGCAACAGAGGTTATACCTTGAAAAAGGCCTTCCCCAAGCGGGGGAAGGGGGACCGCGATAGCGGTGGATGAGGATGTCGGC
>SVSG01000014.1 GCA_015064415.1 Oscillospiraceae bacterium
TTCATATGCTTTCCGTGATATACGAGCACACGATCTCCGACGGCTATATTATCAACCGCCGAACCTACCTTTATAACGTGTCCGATCCCGCAATAACCGAGCGTTTTCGGGAAATTATCTCCGCCCGCATTGGGCATCGCCATAATGTTAGCGCGTTCAGTGCCGCCGCTGACGACAGTGTATTCCATATCGGTCAATACTTCGTTTTCCTTTAATTCGCGGACGTCTACCTCCCAAAGCTCTGCTTTGTGTGTTGCTGTAAAAACTATCTGTTTGCTTTTCATTATCGCTTTCCTACCTGTATTTTTAAATTTCTTCTCAGTCAAATATCGTTCATTGTGGGATCATGGCAAGGCCGATGATAGATCTGCGACGTTTACACGGGGGAAAGTGAAACAAAACGATGTGTTTGTGCAGATTCCCTTGCGCCAAGGCAGATCTCGGCACTGTTTATCCCGTGTGCCAAGGTTGATGCGGAGAACTCCAGCCCCTGCATCACGCGCACAAAGTTTTGTGCAAGCATGGCATCACCGCCGAAGTGTGTGCTTTTTTCATCTTGAAACGTGTAGGTTTCGGTGACCTTTTCCGTATGGTGATGCAGCGTTACAACACCTGTGCGGAAGTCGAATTCCAAGGTGCCAAGATAACCGATCAACCGCGCGCCGCGGCCGCCTGCATTTGCACGCACGATAAAATTCTGCGAATAAACCACGTGCATACCATTCTCGTATTGCACCAGCATACTGCCGCTATCCTCGTTCCCCGTATCCACCGCAAAGCAGCAGTACTCGCCCGGGACGGTGCCGTCCTGCAGCTTTTGCACGTTCTGGGGGCTTTCGGGGCAGCGCTCGCGCTCGTCACAATCCCGGCACTTAAGCCCTGCCGGCTTATTGCCCTTGAAAACCTGCTTGGATTTCATCGCGCAGACACTTGTCGGCTTGATGCCTCCCAGAAGATAGTTAATATAGTCAATGTCGTGCGTGGCCTTTTGCAGAAACAGCCCACCCGTTTCCCCTTCGTCACGGTACCACTTATGATAATAGCCGCGCGCGTAATGCACATTGTTATACGCCTGCACGTGTGCGATCTCACCGATCTTCCCACTATCAAGGATCTCCTTGATGTGTGCCACAAGCGGGGTCAGGCGCAACGGAAAGGAAACAACCGTCTTTTCGCTCCAATCCAAAATCCCCTTTAATTTTTCAAGGTCCTCATAGGTCGTGCAAACCGGCTTTTCCAAATACATGGGGATTTTTTTGCTTGCCGCAAGAAGCGCGTATTTGGTGTGCAATGAGCAACGTGTGCCAATACAAACGCCGTCAAGCTGCTCTTTTTCCAACATCTCCTCGGCGTTGCTGTAAAAGCGGCAATCCTCAACACCGTTTTTCTGCGCGCTTTTTCTTGCCCCCTCCTCATTCGGGTCGGCAACGGCAACAATTTGCACTTGTCCGGTACGCAATAGCTCCTTCACCACCGTACGCATGCGGGTTCCGTATCCTATAATAGCTACACGTTTCATTCTGTTTTTTCCTTTCATCATAAAACCTGAAGTGTAAAAAGCTTCTTACGGCGAGCATCTTTTTTTGCCGTAATTATACTCGATTGGGAAGGTGGGGGGCTTTGCTTCATTTTTTATCTGTGGCCAGGGCCCAGGGTTCTGCCGCCGTCCACCACGACGTTTTGCCCTGTGATAAAATCCTGCCCTGCCAAAAACAGCACCGTTTCGGCAATATCCAAGGGTGTACCGGAATGCCCCGTTTGTCCAAGGAAGGTCATATGCTCGCGCTTGACGCCGCCGCGCTCGATCGCGCCGGGGGAGATACAGTTCACACAGATATTGTACTCGCCCACCTCCATGGCAAGCGCCCGCGTCATACCGATCAGCCCCGCCTTGGCGGCGGCGTAATCCACGCGGTCATAAAGGCCGCACAGCGCGGCGATCGAGGAAATGTTGATGATCTTGCCGTAGCGCTTTTCCATCATCGCGGGCAATACCGCCTGCGCGCAGTACATGGCACCCTTGAGGTTGGTATCAATGACGAAATCCCACGTTTCGGGCTCCGCCACGGCAAAGCGCGTCAGCTTTTTGAGCAGTGCCGCACTGCCGCCCGCGTTGTTCACCAGAATATCCACGCCACCGAAACGCGCGGTCGCCTCGGCTACGTATGTTTTGATCTTTTCTCTGTCGCGCACGTCGCAAACAGCCGTCATTACCGACACACCCAGTGCCTCGATCTCCGCGGCGGTTTGCGTCGCATTTTCCGCGTTATAATCGCACACGATCACGTTTGCGCCCTCACGTGCGAAGGAAAGCGCGATCTCCTTGCCGATATTTTTGCCCGCACCCGTGACCATCACGGTGCGCCCTTCAAACCTTTTCATCACGTCTTACCTGATCTTTCTCATATTTTCCACGATGGTCGCCGCAGTGCGCAGGTCTAACTGCTCCATCGTACTGTCCGCGTGGAAGCGATCCACGCAAAAAGCGATATGTCCGCCAAGCAGGGGGTTCAGAATGCGCGAGGGGCCCCCTGCGGCACCGCCCGCGTGATAACTGACGGGTGTTTTCAGCTCCTTTTTGAGCAGTAGCATCCCGCGCAGGCACTCCGCAAGATCCTCCTCGGTCTTTGCCGTTGTCACGATCTTGATGATGTCGGGCCCGCGCTTTTCCAAAAACAGCGCCAGCTCCACCACCTGCTCCGCGCTCATCACCGTGCCGGGGTGGCAGGAAAGCAGGACCTCCGCGCCCATCCCGTGCACGCGCTCGATCAGGGCGCATTGCTGTTCGATCACCGCCGCGTCCGTCACGATCTCGCGCGGATTCCCCTTGGTGAAGGAATAAACGTCCTCTCCGCAAAAGCCGCTTTTGGAGGGCAGATGATAGGTATATCCTTGGATATCAATGCCTGCGGCACCCGCCTTTACGGCGCGCAAGAGCGCCTCGGTGCGTGCCTCCTCTGTGGGAACATTGCTGCCCGGATAATACAGCGCCAGCATCGGCAGCTTGCAGCCGGCAATAATTTGTTGCAGATCCTCGGTTTCGGTCGATTCCAAACGGGACAGATGCAGATCCAGCATCGTGGCGCCGTCATAAAAGCAATTCTGTGCCTCGGCGATCGCGGCGCGCACGCTCCTCTCCCTGATTACACCCGCCAACGCGGGGGACGGGAGCTGTGACAATTTTTGTTTCATCAGATCACCTCCACGCACAGTATAGCATTTTGCGCAGGGTGTGTAAATGTGCGATATGATATTTTTATATAATCTGATACAATATCTTGACAAAATCCGCGTGCTGTATTACAATAAAAGCAGTAAAAACAAGGAGGCGCATCCCATGTCTTTTTCCGATCTCAGTGTTGTGCAAGTTCTTTCCGCCCATATGATGTTCCACGAAAAGGATGCATGCGGCGGTTGGGAAAATCGACCCCATAGTGCCATTATCCTGCGCCTTGAGGGGGAAACGGTGTATGACTGTGCCACGGGGCAGATCCGCTCTAACGCCACGCATCCCATACTGTTGCCAAAGGGTGCGAGCTACATGTGGCGCTGTCTTGCCGAGGGGCACCGGCTTCATATCGAATTTGATACCGATCTGACCGCACCCTGTCCTCTGGCCTTTCAGGTATCGGACACCGAACGCCTGCGCGCGCTGATCGCGCGGGAGATTGAGGTCTGCGCCGCGCGCGCCCCGCATTGGCAGCTGCAGGCGCGGGCGATCGTCTACGAATGCCTCCACCTGCTTTTTTCTGCGCAGAGCGCGGAAGGGGCCTATCTCCCGCCTCAAAAGCTGCAAAAGCTCCGCCCCGCCGTGGACTATCTGCACGCGCATTACGCCAAGGCGCTCTCCAACGACGCACTGGCGGCCCGCTGCGGCGTCAGCACCGTGTATTTTCGCAAGCTTTTCACCGCCGCCATGGGCACCTCGCCCATTCAATACCTGCACCGCTTGCGCGTGGAAAAAGCCAAGGAGATGCTAAAAAGTGACTACGGCACGCTTTCGGACGTGGCCGTCAGCGTGGGGTACCCCAACGTGTTCCACTTTTCCAAAATGTTCAAAGCCATTGTGGGCGTCGCCCCCGGCGCATACGCAAAGGGGCACCGCGCCTGATCTCCGCTTGTGAAAAAAATGACGGAATTTTCGCATTTATGAAAAAACGCCAATTTTTTGTCTCACTTTTATCTATAATCACGATTGACAGATTTGCGCACATGTAGTATAATAAATGTACATTCGCACAATATATAGCGTACTGCTGACGGATCGGGTGAGTTATACACCGTGTAGTGCGCGGGCGGCATGCCGCCTTTTTGCCGACCGTCTGGGCAGTCCACGTGGGCTGTCTTTTTGTTTTCTTGATACCACCGCCAAAAAGGAGGATATAAAAATGATGGAATATGCACAATGGGAAGGATTTGCGGGCAAGGAATGGAAGGAATCCATCAACGTCCGTGATTTTATTCAGAATAACTACACCCCCTACGAGGGAGACAGCAGCTTCCTCGCAGGCCCCACCGCGCGCACGAATGAATTGATGGAAAAGTTCCGCGCGCTGCTGGCCGAGGAGGTCAAGAACGGCGGCCTTCTGGACATCGACACCGAGACCGTCTCCTCGCTTGCCAACTATGCCCCCGGCTATCTGGACAAGGAAAAGGAGCTGATCGTGGGTCTGCAGACCGACGCGCCCCTGAAGCGCGGCGTGCACCCCTTCGGCGGCATCCGCATGGCACGCTCTGCCTGCGCCGCCTACGGCTATCAGCTCTCGGATAAAATCGAGGAGGCGTTCCACTACCGCACCACGCACAACGACGGCGTGTTCCGCGCCTACACCGATGAGATGCGTGCCGCACGCCACATCGGCATCATGACGGGTCTGCCCGACGCTTACGGCCGCGGCCGTATCATCGGTGACTACCGCCGCGTGGCACTGTACGGCGTGGATGCGCTGATCGAGCAGAAGAAGGCGGACAAGCAGCAGTACGGCACGTTGCTGATGAACCAGGAGAACATTCAACTGCTGGAGGAGATCGCCCGCCAGATCGACTTTCTTGGCAAGCTCAAGAAAATGGCGGAAAGCTATGGCTTTGACATCAGCCAGCCCGCTACGAACGCCCGCGAGGCGATCCAGTGGACCTACTTCGGGTATCTGGCCGCCATCAAGGAGCAAAACGGCGCCGCCATGTCGATGGGCCGCGTCAGCACCTTCTTTGATATTTACATCCAGCGCGACATCGAGCGCGGCATCCTTACCGAGGAGAGCGCCCAGGAGCTGATCGACGATTTCGTAATGAAGCTTCGCATGGCGCGCCTCCTGCGCACGCCTGAGTACAACGAGCTGTTCGGCGGCGACCCCATGTGGATCACCGAAAGCGTGGGCGGTATGGCCATTTCCGGCAAGACGCTGGTCACCAAATCCTCGTTCCGTGTTCTGCATACGCTTTACAACCTCGGCTCCGCGCCCGAGCCCAACCTCACGGTCCTGTGGTCCGAGCATCTGCCCGAGGGCTTTAAGAAATTCTGCGCGCAGGTCTCGATCGACACCGACTCCATCCAGTACGAGAGCGATGATCTGATGCGCCCCGAGTACGGCGACGATTACGGCATTGCCTGCTGCGTGTCCGCGATGCGCATCGGCAAGCAGATGCAGTTCTTCGGCGCGCGTTGCAACCTGCCCAAGCTCCTTTTGCTTGCCCTCAACGGCGGCTATGACAACATGACCGGAGTGAAGATCGGCCCGCAGTTCGAGCCGTACGTGGGCGACGTGCTGGATTACGAGGCCGTGACCTCCCGCTTCAAGGTATATCTGGAGTGGCTGTGCCGCCTGTACGTGAACACGATGAACGTCATTCACTTCATGCACGATAAGTATGCGTATGAGAAGATCCAGATGGCGTTGCACGATACCAAGGTGGAAAGACTGATGGCCTTTGGCGTTGCGGGACTTTCCGTGATCACCGACTCGCTTTCCGCCATCAAGTTCGCAAAAGTCCACCCCGTTCGCGACGAAAACGGTTATATTGTGGATTTTGAAACCGAGGGCGACTTCCCCAAATACGGCAACGATATCGACGACGTGGACGATATTGCGCGCGGCATGCTCTCCGACGTGATCACCGAGCTGCGCAAGACCCCGACCTACCGCAACGCGGTGCATACGCTCTCCGCGCTCACCATCACCTCGAACGTGGTGTACGGCAAGAAGACCGGCTCCACCCCCGACGGGCGCAAAAAGGGTGAACCCTTTGCCCCCGGCGCCAACCCGATGCACAACCGCGAGCAGAACGGCGCACTCGCCTCGCTCAACTCGCTGGCTAAGATGCCCTATGATTGCTGCCGCGACGGCATTTCCAACACCTTCTCGATCGTGCCCGAGGCACTTGGTCGTGACAAGGCGGATCGCGTGAACAATCTGGTCAACATTCTGGACGGCTATTTCATCCAGCACGCGCATCACATCAACGTCAACGTCCTCAACAAGGAGACGCTGATGAAGGCATACGAGCATCCCGAGGAATACCCGAATCTGACCATCCGCGTGTCCGGCTACGCCGTACACTTCAACAAGCTCTCGCGCGAGCAACAGCGCGAGGTCATCAGCCGCACCTTCCACGAGGTTCTTTGATGGAGGGGCGCGTCCATTCGATACAAACGCTGGGGACGGTTGACGGCCCCGGCGTTCGTTTCGTTCTGTTTATGCAGGGTTGTCCCTTGCGATGCGGCTTTTGCCACAATCCCGACACGTGGGATGCGGGCGGCGGCAAGACGGTCACGCCCGAGGAGATCCTGAAAAACGCGACCCGTTACAGGGCTTATTTCGGAAAAGAGGGTGGCATTACCGTTTCGGGCGGCGAGCCGCTCATGCAAGCGGAGTTTGTGCGCGAGCTGTTCACGCTTTGCAAAAAGGCGGGTCTGCACACGGCGCTTGACACCTCCGGTTGCCTTTGGAACGAGAAGGTGGAGGCGCTTTTAGAGGTGACCGACCTGGTGCTTCTTGACCACAAGATGCCGGACGAGGCGCGTTACCGCGCGCACATCGGCTGCGGCATCGACGCTCCCGAGCGTTTTCTTGCCGAGCTGGACGCGCGCCATATCCCCACCTGGCTGCGCCGCGTCATCGTGACGGGAATCAACGATACGATAGAGGACAATCGCGCACTTTTTGCGCTGAAAAACACCTACCCGTGTGTGAAAAAGATCGAGCTTTTGCCCTTTCACAAGTTCTGCTACACCAAGTACGAAAAAATGGGGCTCCCCTTCCCCTTCGGCGACAAGCCCGCCACCTCGGCGGCGCAAATTGAAACCATCACGAAAGAATTTGAGTAAAGAAAACACCCCGACGGAGCACCGTCGGGGTGTTTTCTTATGCTAAAAAATCCCTTTATTATACTTTATCATTGCATAAAAGCTGACAGCCATTCCCGCAATGATACCGACGATCAATTCAATCACGCCAATGATAACAAGAAATTCAAGCTGCGTTCGTTCAAAGGCGAAAAAAAGCGCGCCAAACACGGTGATCGCCACACCGATAAGCAGCGTCCCCAGCCCCACAAGCTTGCCAAACGGCTTCCTGTTTTCCTCGGTCACACGCCTTCTGTGATAGGCGTGGAGAGAGGATATATTCCCCATCATATTGATGATACCGAGCACGGCAATCAGCACACCTAAGCTTAGCATTGTGATAAATACGGCCATAACAATCTCCTTATTTGATATCAAGCGTGTCCAGAAGAGCGGTGCAGCCCTCCAGCACGTCGGCATAGGTGCGGTCAAACTCGCCCGTGTACCACGGGTCGGCAACGTCATCCTCGCGCCCCGCATACGACAACAGCTTGTGAATTTTTCCCGCAGGATCGCCGCCAAGCATACGGTGCATATTGCGGATGTTCGCGCTGTCCATCCCGATAAACAGATCGTATTTTTCGTAATCGTCACGGCGCAGCTGCACGGCGCGCTTGCCTTCAGAGGATAGCCCGTGGCGCGCAAGCTCGCGGCGCGCGGGCGGATAGACGGGATTGCCCACGCCGTTCCAGATCTCTTCCGTGCTGGTCGCACAGGACGCGACCGTGACCTTATCGGCAAGGCCGCGCTTTTGCAACAGATCGCGCATGACGATCTCCGCCATCGGCGAGCGGCAAATGTTGCCGTGGCAAACAAACATGATCTTCAAAACCTCACGCTCCTTTTCCCCTCTCACCGCGTTGCGGCAAAGGGCAAGATCTTTCCAACTAAAGTATAGCATAACTTCTTCCAAAAAGCAAGTCCCCGCGAAAATTCCCCCCGTTTCGGGGGTAAAATGCGACAATCTCTTGACAAAAAGGCGGGATTTTATTACAATAAGGGTAGAAGATCCGTCGGAGTGACGACGGGACGGAGGGGTTTTTATGAACGTTGTAACAGTCATTGATTCCTTTAAGGGGAGCATCTCCTCCATCGAGGCGGGGGAGGCCGTTGCGCGCGGTGTGCGCGCAGTCTATCCCGATGCCACGGTGACGGTGCGCCCGCTTGCCGACGGCGGCGAGGGCACGGTAGATGCGCTGGTAGAGGGCTGCCAAGGCGAATTTGTTTTTGCTGAGGTAGAGGGTCCGCTTGGTCAAAAAGTCCGCGCCAAATACGGCATTTTGTTCGGCAACACCGCCGTCATTGAGATGTCTGCCGCGGCGGGCATCACGCTCATCACCCCCGAGGAGCGCGATCCGCGTTACACCTCCACCTATGGAGTGGGCGAGCTGATCGCGCACGCGATCGCGCGCGGCGTGCGCCGCTTTATCATCGGCATTGGCGGCAGCGCCACCAACGACGGCGGCGCGGGCATGCTGCAGGCACTTGGCTTTTCTTTGTTGGATGAGAGTGGCGATTCCATCGAAAAAGGAGCGCGTGGGCTTGCAAAACTGCAGCACGTATCCGCCGAAAACGTACATCCTTCCCTTTCCGAGTGCGATTTCCGCATCGCCTGCGACGTGACCAATCCCTTATGCGGGGCGCTTGGGTGCAGTGCCGTTTACGGCCCGCAAAAGGGCGCAACACCCGAAATGATCAAGGATATGGACGCGTGGCTTTCACGCTACGCGACACTCGCCAAAGCCGTCAATCCGCAGGCCGACCCCGACCTCCCCGGTGCGGGTGCCGCAGGCGGACTTGGCTTCGCCTTCGCCGCTTTTCTTGGCGGCAAGCTGCAATCCGGCATCTCGCTTGTGCTGGAGGCAACCGGTGCAGAGTCCTATATCAAGGATGCCGACGTAGTGGTGACGGGCGAGGGACGCTTGGACGGGCAAAGCGCCATGGGCAAGGCGCCCGTTGGCGTCGCGAAGCTTGCCAAAAAGCACGGCAAGCCCGTGATCGCCTTTGCGGGCTGTGTAACCGAGGAGGCAAGCGCGTGCAACGGCGCGGGGATCGATGCCTTCTTCCCCATCTTGCGCGGCGTGGTGACCTTAGAGGACGCTATGCACACGGAAAACGCCAAGCACAATCTGGAAAAGACCGCCGAGCAGGCATTCCGCCTGATCCGCGCGTTTCGCTGAAAAATATGCTGACGAGCGATCGTCGGCATATTTTATACAAACAAAGCAAAATTTTGTACGCGAAGTACAAGAAAATGTTGTATAATGAAAGCAAGGTGATGCTATGGAAACAAAAACGTTAACGATGGGCCGCACCACGGTGGAAAAAGAGCTGTGCCTCGGCGCCATTGATACCTTACTTTATTTTGAATTCAACGACAAGTTCAAGGACCACGTGGAAAGCCACCCCGCCTGGGAAATGATCTACGCCGACCGCGGCAGATGCGAGATCGTGGCTGATGACCGCACCTTCACGCTGGAGCAGGGCGAGTTATATTTCCACAAGCCCTTCGAGCGTCACATGCTGCAAATCCCCAAAGGCGAATTTCCCAACATTCTGGTCTGCAGCTTTCATTGTGACTCCCCCGCGCTCTTCCACTTGAAGGAGCGCAAGCTGCGCGCCTCGCTTGCCATCAAAGCGCACATCTCCAGCATCATTCACGAGGCGACCGAGATCTTCGACTTTTCAAACAAGGGCATCTCGATCCAGGGGATCCTGTTTCGCAACGAAAAAAACCTTTTCGGTGGCGAGCAAAGCATCTTCCTGCGCCTCACGCTGATGCTGATCGAGCTGCTGCGCGAGCACGTGTTCGCCCTTTCCAAGGAGAGCCGCTTTTTGAACAAGGAGCTGACCGCAGATCCGCTTTGCCGCAAAATCATTGAGTTTTTAGAGCAAAATCTTTACGACAACCCCGACATGGATGCCCTTTGCCGCGAGGTGAATTTCAGCCGCTCCTACATTTCCAAGCATTTTTCCCGCGTGTGCGGCATGCCCCCCTCGCGCTACTTCAATAAGATGAGGATGGAGGAGGCCAAGCGCCTCATCCGCGAGACCAAGTACAGCTTTTTTGAAATTTCCGAAAAGCTGATGCTAGCAAACTCGCATTACTTCTCTACCCTATTCAAAAAATATGTGGGGATGACCCCCACGGAATATAAACAATCCTGTAAATAAGATTTGGAGGTATTTCAAATGGAAAAGGTACGTTTTGCCGTAGTTGGCGTTTACAGCATTGCGAAGCGCCACATCGAAGGTATCCACAACAACAAGCAGGCCGAGCTGATCGCCGTGTGCGACATCGTCGAGGAGTACGCTAAGAAGTGCGCCGAGGACAACGGTCTTGACAAGTACTATCTGGACTACGATCAGATGCTTGCCGACGGCGGCTTTGACTGCGTGGTCATCTGCACCCCCGACCAGGTACACGCCGAGCAGGCCGTGAAGGCCCTGAACGCGGGCTACCACGTGCTGTGCGAGAAGCCCCTTGCCATGAAGGTGGAGGACGTTGCCGCCATCGTAGAGGCCGCAAAGAAGTCCAACAAGAAGTTCATGGTCGGTCAGGTCTGCCGCAAGACCCCGTCCTTCATCGCCGCAAAGCAGCTGGTGGACGCAGGCGAGATCGGAGACCTATTCTTCGTGGAATCCGAGTACGCCCACAACTATGACATCATCAATGACATCGGCGGCTGGCGCCGTGACCCCGTGAACCTTCGTTACCCCATCGTGGGCGGCGGCTGTCACGCTATGGACCTGCTTCGCTGGATCGCAGGCGATCCCACCGAGGTGTTCTGCTACGCCAACCACGTGGCGCTCCCTCACTGGCCCGTGGATGACTGCTACATCGCCGTGATGAAGTACCCCAACAATGTCATCGGTAAGGTGATGACCTCGATCGGTTGCCACCGTCCCTACACGATGCGCACCGTGCTTTACGGCACCAAGGGCACCATCATTGTGGACAACACCTCCCCCTCGATGAAGCTTTACCGTCAGATCAGCTATTCCAGAACGGGCGGCGATCCCTCCCCCAGATACGTGGAGACCGATCTGCCCGTCAGCACCAACAACCACAATATGACCGCTGAGATCAAGGATATGTGCGACGTGATCCTGAACGACGCTCCCATCGAATGCGACGTCATTCAGGGTGCAAACACCGTGGCCGTTTGCCAGGCCGCTGTCAAGTCCGCCGCCACCGGTCAGCCCTGCGTTCCCGAGTATTTCTCTTGGTAACATACAAAAAAGCCCCCGAACGGGGGCTTTTTTGCTTGCATTTCCGGTTTTGTATGGTATAATAAAAGGGAACACAGACAAAATCAATGGAGGACGGTATGAAAAAAGAAATCGATCTTTCCCGTTCGGTACAGATCAACGACGGGCTCACGCAGACCAGCGCGGACGGTGTCAATATGGCGTTTGACACAAAATACGGCATTATGTTCTGCGCATATATGACGGGCGGGCACGGATGCTACGGTGAATCGCGCGGGCGCATCTCGCTCTCCTATTTTCCCGCAGGACAACCCACCAATATGCGCGCGATCGATGTGGCAGTGGGACACGACGTATACTGCCAGAATATCCTTTCTCTCGGGGAAGGATGCGTGCGCGTGATCTATGAGATCGACAGCCGCGCCGAAGCCACACATTATACCTATTACCGCGATTTCAACTATCTCACGGGGGAGCTGTCTGAGCCCGCTCGTATGAATCTGCGCCGCGAGGACGGTAGCGTGGTGCCGCTGACGACCGCCGAGCAGTTCGCGTATCTGGAGGCGCATGGCTATCACAATCACACCTTCTGCCGCACCGAGCAGATCAGCTTCGGCGGTCACACCATCTTCGACGGCGGCGACGGTTACCATTACGGCACGATCACCAGCTTTTTGGCAGAGCCGATCCTCTATCGCTCCTCAGATCACCTTGCCACGTTGGAATTTTTCGCCATCTGTCCGCACGTGGCACAGTATGAAATGGATTTCAAATTCCTTGACGGCAAGATCTACGCCATTTTCCGCACCGACAAGGGTGAGCACGGCAGTATCTGCTGCACGACCTCTCCCGACGGCGGCAAAACCTGGACGGATGCCATCGAGCTGAAAAACAGCATCGGTGTGCGCCCCCGCCTCATTCTGCACAACGGACGCGTGCTAATTGGTTACAATATAGAAAACTTCAACACGAAGAATTTCCCGCCCATCCTCGCCCCCCGTACGCAAATTCAATTGCGTTTATGGGATACGGACACCCCCAATGAAGGCGAGATCGCGGTCGATCTCCACAGCAAGTATGGCATTGTCAACATCTGTCTTGTTGACATCAAGGGCGATTGTTATATGGCGTACAGCTGCAGCGAGATCCCCTTGGAATGCTACAACGGCATGCGCCGCTTGCGCGGAAAGAGCGCAGTGAAATATATAAAGCTTGGCGACCTGACGGAATAAAAAAGCAAAAAAGCCCCCCAACGGGGGGCTTTTTTATTTGTCGCGTTCGATGCAATCCCGCTTCAGGGCGTTGAGAAAGCCCGTGGAGCTGAAGATGCGGTACTCGCCCACCTTGGTGCCCGTATCGATGGGGCGGTGCCATCTGTCATTGCCCGCCGAGATCGTCTTTGGCACAGGTGCCACGATGCAGATCTTGGTGTGCTCGCTCTCAAAGCCGAAATCATACTCGCTGGTAAAGGTGAAAAACTCCACCCGACGGAAGCGGAAGGCGCGGCGGATCTGCAACGTGCCGTTTTCGTGAAAATACATTTCCCAATGGCGGCGCGTGGCGCCGAACAGCTTGCAATCATACGTCTTGCCATTGGCGCAAAGCGTGAGGTTTGCCCCGTCGCGGTAGCGCAGAAGCGAGGCGTATGGACGCTTCTTTTTCAGGATGGTAAAACCGTATTCGCGGCATACGGTATGCAGATTTTTGAACAATCTGCGCCGAATGCGGAAGGCGCGAAGGTAAGCGAACAACCAAAATCCACCGATCACCGCAAGCAAAAGTGCCGCCGGCAACCACCAGCGCAGGGTGCCGATCTTCACAAGAATGGCACCGAAAGAGATCAACACGGGCACGAACAAATACAGCCCGAAGCCGCCGAAGGCGTAGATGCCGAACACCCACAAAAGCTGCAGGAAAAAACTCTTTTTTCGGTTCTCTCGGCGCAACCACGCGCGCCCCTCGGCGCTGATGGTCTCCACGCTGTCATTGGCAACGACCATCGACGCGCCCATGGAATGTGCCGCCCACTGCCCGCGCGCCATCGTATCCATCACCATATCGGGGCCACTCTTTTCGGGAGCTGTGGGCTGCGCGAACACGGGAGCATCGTCCATATATTTTTGCCACGCGGACAGCCGCGCCCACAAAAGAAGGCAAAGGAAAAGCGGCAGGGCGACGGCGCAAAGCAGTAAGCTACGCAAAATACGCGGGAGCGCAAGCCCCGAAAAAAGCATCGCGTTCACGTGATACAACCCCGCCTCGAAGGGCAGAAGCGCCGCCAGCGCCAACACAACGCCCGCGTCGATCCAGAACACGCGTGTGCAAAGCACCGCGCGCACGCGCGCCCACAATCCTTGCGCGCCGGTAGCGGCAAGCATGGCGTTGCCCTCGTCATCCTGTTCCGCAAACACACGCGACACGCTGAAAAAGATAAAGGGCATGAAAATCGCCGCCGTCACCGTCACGAAAAGCTCCTTTACGTGAAAAGCGGCCATCGTCAGCATGCAGATCGCCCAGATCAGCAAAAAAACGGGATAAAGCGCAAAGGCGCGGAAGTAGCGCATAAACACGGGGAGATATTTTTTCCAATCCTCCATCCGTCACCCTCCTTTTCCGATTTGTGTCGCAAGCACCGCTTGCTGGTTTTATTATAGCATTTTTTGACCGATGTGTCAAACGCCAAGGTAAGTAACGTGAGCCGACAGCGTCCAAGTATGCGCGATGAGAGGAGATTATCTCTCACCATGTCACGTTTTCACACCAACGCGAGCCCGCAAGGCATATTTGGGGCGATTTTCATCTTTCATTTTTTTAAAAAGTGTGGGGAGGACTTTGGGCAAAAGTCCTCCCCCGCATTTTTTATTCTCACTTCAAATACAGCGCATCGCAGTGCAAGAACTCATGCGCCTCGGTCATGGACGCCGTGGGCACCACGTGGGAGGCACCGCACTTTTTACAGCGGACGCGCACACCCTCGGGCAGAATTTCGGCATCGTACTCATGCGCCTCGTCGGGGGCGCACCGGCAAAAGATCTTCCCCTCCTCATCCAGATCGCGGATGACGAACAGCACGATCTCCAGCACCTGCGGATCGCTGACAGTCTCCTCGGCCTCGCGGTGCAACGCCTCAAAGCTCTGAATCCCGTTTTTCTCCATCAGATCCATCAGCTCAAGCTCGGTGCGGGAAAGCTCCGCCTTGACGTGATTGACCTCGCCGATTACGCAAATGTTCAGATCGGTATAAGGACACGGCAACACGAACAGCTCCTGCCCGTAAAACAAGCTCTCGGTCACGGTGAAATAGTGCGGTGTGGGGCAGACCATGCAGGGCACGCTGAGCCGTAGCTTGCGGTCCGAGGTCGGCTGGATCTCCAAAAAGCTCTTGCCGCAATCGCATTTCAGTCGCAGCATCGAGCCCTTCAGCACAAAGGGGTTGACCGCGCTCATAACACCGCCGCCGCAATGCGGGCAACGGTACGCCAGCGTGGTTTGTTTCGTTTCAAGCACCATATCAAAGCTCCTTCCCGTCAGTCCACGTCGTAACTGTCCAGACAATCGTAATTATACCCAAACGTGAGGGCCTCTACCCACCCGTTATACCAATTGGAAAAGGCGTGATCGTAAAGGTCGCGGCGCGCCTGCACCTCGCCATAACTCATACCGTTTCCCGTGTAAATCAACATATAGGTCGCGCCCTCGGTATCCAGTCGCGTCCAATCCCCCACGGCGCGCCCGTTGGCAAACAGCCACTCGCCAATGACGGCGATGCCGCTGTTTGAGGGGGTCAGATTTTCCTCCTCGCCGTACGTGCCGACCGTTTGCGATTGCAACGTGGCGGCATCGGGCGTTGCCGTCATGGCGGCGCTGACGTCCGCGATCTTATCCTCGGCGGGCTTGCCGCCCTCAAAGGGGAGGAACAAAAAGGCAATATTGCGCGAGGGCGTTTCATCGGAAATGCCCTTCTCTCGCATATACTCTGCTACCTGCCCGTCTGTGATCCCGCTTTCCAAGCGCTTGCTTACGGTGGTGGAAAAGCTGTTTGCCAGCGTTTCCAGCTCCAGCACGGCGCGCAGATCCGCCTCGGTCATGCGGGGGCCATACAGCCCTTGCAGATACGCCTCGATCGTGATGCCGTAGCTTGCGGCCGCCTCCATGCGGTACCCCGTGATACGGTTTTCCAGCGCGGTGCGCTGTGCCTCGCTCAGCGTCACACCCTCGGCGCGCGCGGCCTCACAGCAGATCAGCATATAGCTGATATGCGAGATCGTTTCGCTCATGATCGCGTCGTAAAAGCTTTGTGTTTCGCTATACATCTGATCGTGCAAGCGCCTATTTTCATCAAAGGGCTTTTGCGTTTCCAGCCCCGCCAGCACCGTGGCACCGTAGGTGTAGAAAAAGTAGCCCATCATCCCCGGCGTAACGGTCACGTGATCGGTTTTCATTGCCACGTCATCCTCGTACACCGGCACCCCCTCGATCAGGGAAAGCCCCGGCGTCAGCGGCACGTCGCTCCCCCGACAGGAAAAAAGGCACCCCGCAAGCACGGTCAGGCAAAAAAAGAGTGCAAGCACGCGGCACGTATGATTTGTGCGATCCTTCATTTCAAATCCCCTTGGCAAGTATGGCCCAGAGGGGAAACCCTCCGGGCCATAACGTTTTTCGGCTATGATCAGCCGATCATATCGGTGTAGCTGCTGTTGGCGGTGTTGTCCGTGAAGGTGGTGTTCTTCACAGAGTCCTCCAGCCATGCCTCGTAGGTGCCCTCAGCCAGCTCCACGCGGATGGTGTGGCTCCAGGCGGGCTTCTCGTCGCCACGGTACAGCATGATGTGATAACCGTAGTCGGTGTCAACGGCGGGGTTAGAAACCTCGTTCAGCACGCGCTTCTCGTCGAACAGCCAGTCCTCAAAGTTCTTGACCATCTGACCCTCGGTCACGTCGTCATAAAAGACGTTGCTGTCCTCGTTGTACTGCAGGCCGTATGCCTCGAACACGCTCTCCTCCATCGAGTAGTAGGTCACGCCGTTCTCGGTCTTCTCGACAAGCTTGCCCTCTTCCTTCATCAGGGTGATCAGCTCCTTGGCCATCTCCTCGGCGGAAAGCTTGCCCACGCGCTTCAGCACGCGCTCAGCCAGCACCTTGATGGGACCGGAGAAGCTGTCGGTGTTGGTCTTGTTCTTGTATGTGTCGGTCTTGAAGAGAATGTGGCCCACGGAGCGCACGAAGCCCTCGTCGCGGTGCAGCTTGCTCTTCAGAAGGTAAACGGTGTAAGAGGAGCTTGCGGTCTTGTACTCGGTGCTCTTGGTATCGTCATCTGCCTGCGTGCTGGGCTCACCCTCGGTGTTCTCCTCACCCTCGGTGGTATCTTCACCCTCAGTGGTGTCGTCCTCGGTCTCCTCCTCGTTATCGATGAGGTTGCCGAATGCATCGTAGATGCTGACGTCAGAGAATACGTCATGGATATCGCGGGGGTTGGAGTCGTCCTTGACCCAATCCTTGAACTCGGTGTCCACGCCGGAGGAGGTCACGTCCTTGTTGTTCACGATGGCATCCACCACGGCCTCAGCGGCGCGGGTGTCTGCCTTGGTGCGGCAGGCCTGAATCTCCTCTTCGGTAAGGGTGGCATTCTCCTCGGTCTTCTTGGAAAGTGCAGTCTCCTTCTCCTCCTCGAAGAAAAGCTCCTGCAGAACGGAAAGCAGCTTCTTGTCGAAGTTGTCGGGGTCGTTCTTGGCGGCCTCCTCCAGCTCCTTGTTCAGCGCCTCGTACTTGGCCTTCAGCTCCTCGTACTTAGCGGCGTTCTTCTCGTTCTCTTCCTTAGCGGCGTCCTTATCGGTCTTGGTGGAGGGCTTGAAGTCAGCGATGAAGGAGTAAGCGATGTAATCGACGAACACGTCGTACTTGTTTTCCTTGTCACCGGTGTTGTTGTCCTCGTACTCCTTGTTGACCATATCGTCGGTCACACCGTTGAGGATCTCCTCGGAGCGGATCTCGTTGTACTTGCTGGCAAGACGGGAGATCTCCATCATGGCGCGCACGTCATCCTCTACCACGCCCTCACCGTACATAGCGCCGATGTAGCCGTCGGTGGTGTAGCCGTAATAAGCGGCGTACAGAGCCATGCTCTGGATCGCCATGTCGATGTTCTCCATATCGCTGTCATCCAGCTTGACGCCCTTCACGCGAGCGGCCTCGCAAACGGCAAGCATCTGCTTGACGTCCTTGGTGGCAAGCTCAAGGAAGTGCTCCAGCCAGGTCACGCTCTGGGGCAGAGCGTTACCCTTATCGTCCTGCGTGGCGTAGATCTGGTCGCGCAGGCTCTTGTTCTTGTCCAGCGAGGTACCGCCCTTGCCGGAGGGCACGGAAACGGTAATGCCGAACTGCTCGGAGTACTGATCGTAGGTTGCGACAAGGTTCTGGTACTCGGTATAGACCATGTAGGACATCATGGGCACCGTCACCTCATAGTTCTCGGTTGCAAGGATCACGCGCATACGCTTGAAGGTACCACGGCCATCCAGCACGAAGAACACGGTCGTCAGCAGAAGAGCTGCCAGCACGGCGATCACGATCGTGGTGCCAAGCCAAGTGGGCATGCCCTTACTTGCATTCTTTCTTTTGTTTGCGGGGGCGGAAAGCGTTTCATTCGCTTTATCCGTCTTGATTCTGTTAGATTTTCCCATTGTTTAAACCACCTTACTATAATAAATTTTTTAAAGTGTCTTTGTTATTATACACAGCCCGCGTGACGGCTGTGTGAGGAACAGTGAAATTATACGTCCATGATGACGGGCAGGATCATCGGCTTGCGTCCCGTTTTGCGGAACAGGAAGCGATACAGCTCGTCACGTACGCGCGTTTTCAGCTGCATGCGGTCACCGATCTTGCCGGAGGAAAGGGTCGAGATCAGCAGGCGTTGCACAACGCGACGCGCCTCCTCCATCAAGGGCTCGTTATCGCGCACGTACACAAAGCCGCGCGAGATCAGCTCGGGGCCGGAAAGCAGCAGTCGGCTTTCCTCATCCACGGTGGCGACCACCACGATGAGACCGTCCTGCGAGAGCAATCTGCGGTCGCGAAGCACGGCGCTGCCCACGTCACCGACGCCATAGCCGTCGATCAGCACCTGACCTGCAGGCACCACACCGGAAAAACGTGCGCCCTTCGCATCGATCTCCAAGACCTTACCGATCTCGGAAATGAAGATATTGGCATCCGGTACGCCCATTTCCTGCGCCAGCTCACGGTGTGCCGCCAGATGGCGGGATTCGCCGTGGATCGGCATAAAGTAGCGGGGCTTGGTCAGCGCCAGCATCAGCTTCAGCTCCTCGCGGCAGGCGTGACCGGAAACGTGCACGTCCATATCGTTGTCATGCAATACGCTGACACCGTTGCGGGACAGCTCGTTGATGACGCGGCCCACCAGCTTCTCGTTGCCGGGAATGGCACTGGAGGACAGCACCACCAGATCGTTTTGACCAAGCGTCACCTGATTGTGATCCGAATAGGCCATGCGGTAAAGCGCGGACATCGGCTCACCCTGGCTGCCCGTTGTGATCAACGTGAGCTGCTCGGGCTTGAAGCGCTTGGCCTCGCTGATATCGACCAACACGTCCTTCGGCACCTTCATATAGCCAAGCTCGACGGCGGCGCCCACGATATTCAACATGCTGCGCCCCGTGATGGCCACCTTGCGGCCATGCTGTGCGCTGATGTCGATGATCTGCTGTACGCGATGCACGTTCGAGGAGAATGTGGCGATCACGATGCGCTTTTTGGGGTTGGAGGTGAAGATATACTCCAGCGATCTTCCCACCAGCTTTTCGGAGGGGGTATAGCCCGGACGCTCTGCGTTGGTGGACTCACCAAGCAGCATCAGCACGCCCTCCTGGCCAAGCTCTCCCAAGCGGGTGATGTTCATCATCTCCCCTTGAATGGGGGTGAGGTCCAATTTATAGTCACCCGTGTGGATCACGGTGCCAAGCGGCGTATGGATCGCAAGGCAGCAGGCATCCGCGATCGAGTGATTGACGCGGATGAACTCCACGCTGATCTCGCCCGCAGACACGGTGTCGCCTGCGTTGACGGTGCGGAAGTCGGGGGCGAAGGGCAAGGAATGCTCCTCCAGCTTGTTTTTTATGATGCCAAGCGTCAGCTTGGTGCCAAAGATCGGCGGTTGGATGCTGCGCAACACGTAAGGCAGGGCACCGATGTGGTCCTCATGCCCGTGCGTGAGAAAGATACCGCGCAAGCGGTCGGCGTTCTGCTCCAGATAGGTAATATCCGGAATGACCAGATCCACGCCCAGCATATCCTCCTCGGGAAATGCCAGTCCGCAATCCACCACGATCATGTCCTTTTCATATTCGATCACCGTCAGGTTTTTGCCGATCTCCTGCAAGCCGCCAAGCGGAATGACACGGATCTTGCCCTTTGGCTTCAGCAGCTTGGCCGAGGTCGCCGACTGGGACTTTCGCACGTGCTTGGGCGCACGTGGCTTTTCTGCCTTGGGGGCACGCGGGGGCTTTTCCTGCTTCGGTGCACGTACTGCTCGTTGTTTGGTTGTTTTTTGCGTTGTTTGAGGCATAAATTCTCCTTTCTTCTGAATTGAAAAGCGGCAAAGCGACAGGGCGCGTACCACGCTCCCGCGCGCTGTCTGTGTTCACCGTTCAAACGGGATCGCCGCAAAGGGATCACCGTTAAAAAATCAAATCACTATTCATATTATTATACACAATATTTGCGCGATTGTCAAGACTTTATACAAGGATTATCAGCATAACTACCCCCAAAAGCAAAGATCCCAGCAAAAAACCCGCCAAAAACGGTAAAAAACCGCTTTTTTTGCGCCTTCGCAAAAAATATCCTCGCCCCTCCTCCACGATGCGGTTGCCCTCCGCCAGCATATCCCCGCGCGCTGTGGGGGCGCGCCCTGCCCGCAGCACGAAATAGGCGCTTTCAAAAAGCGGGCTTTCCTTGGTTTGCAGCACGATCATTTCTCTTTGGCATCCTTTGATCATATGCGTCCTCCTTTTTGCCAATTCTCACCATTATCTTAACCCGTTCTTACACTTTTCAATCACGCAAAGCAAGAAAACGGCGTTTTGACAGCTTTCGACACGCTTTGCCGCTAACGCGGCGTTTTTACCATAAAATGTTAATATTCCATAAATTACCAAAAAATTGCTTGACAAACAAGCTTCGACAGATTATACTATAAGTGCGAGTCGAAAAACCGCTATAAAAAAACAAAAAGGAGGAAACACTGTGAAATCTACCGGAGTGACACGTCAAATCGATGAGTTGGGGCGCTTTGTGCTTCCTGTTGAGATCAGACGCGCCTTGCACATCAACCTGAAGGATTATATCGAAATTTATACCGAAAACGACCGGATCATTTTGAAAAAGTACCAGCCCGCATGCCTGTTTTGCGGCAACACCGAGGACAACGAGACCTTCGAGGGCAAGCGCATTTGCCGCGCGTGCCTTGATAAGCTGAAAAATATCTGAAAGTGCCCAAACGGTACGAGAAAACGCGATCCCCCGAACAGCGAAAAAAGCACCCGAAAGCAAAATGCTTTCGGGTGCTTTTTTGCGCGAAATGTGGCTTCTGAGAACAGCAGACAGCTTCGCATTTTTAAAAATGCTCGTTACACCATTATAGCAAGCGGACGCCATAGTGCTTTCCCGCAAAGCAAGTGCCGACATCCTCATCCACCGCTATCGCGGTCCCCCTTCCCCCGCTTGGGGAAGGCCTTTGCGTTACCCGCTTGCATGACAGGCGGTTATCTGCTTTGTACTTCATGCGAAGAATATCTAAAGGAAGGAGCAAAATGTGGCGACCGCTCGCTTTGTCGAACCGCCTCATTTTGATGCAGATGGTGTGGTCTTGCGCGAAGGTGTACGAGGGTACTCCAAATGTCCTCGCTACGCGAGCATGACGATATGCCGCTTGCGGCAATCGCGGCGGAAGACCGCGACTTATGCGCGAAATGTGGCGACCGCTCACTTCCCCGGGCAGCCTCATTTTGATGCAGATGGTGTGGTCTTGCGCGAAGGTGTACGAGGGTACTCCGAGCGGAAGACCGCACCTTATGCGCAAAATGTGGCGGTTCCTTACGCCCAGGACATGGTGCCGGGCTTGTTATCCTCTATGATGATGTTTTGAAGGAAACGGACCGCCTTACACAATCCCTCGTCAATGCTCATAAAGCTATCCTCGTGCTCGATAGAAAGCACACGGTCATAGCCGCAAAGCTGCAGATTGCTGATCAGATCGCGCCAGTAGCTCTCGCCGTTGCCATATCCCACAGTGCGGAATACCCACGCGCGGTGCAGCTCGTCACTGTAATGCTTGGTATCCAGCACGCCGTTGACGGCAGTATTATAGGCATCCACCTTGGTATCCTTGGCGTGCACGTGATAGATCGCGCCCTTCAGCGCGCGGATGGCGGCCACGGGATCGATGCCCTGCCAGATGAGGTGCGAGGGGTCAAAGTTGGCGCCGATCACGTCGCCCACGGCCTCGCGCAAGCGCAACAGCGTCTCGGGGTTATACACGCAAAATCCGGGGTGCATCTCAAACGCGATGCGCGTGACGCCGTGCTTTTTGGCAAAGGCACCCGCCTCACGCCAATACGGGATCAGCTTTTCATTCCACTGCCACTCCAGGATCTTCAAAAAGTCCTCCGGCCAGGGACAGGTGACCCAGTTGGGGTACTTGGAGCCCTCACTGTCGCCGGGGCAACCGGAAAAGGTGATGACGGTATCCACGCCCATCTTCTCGGCAAGCAGTACCGCTTCGCGGAAATCCTTATCGAATGCGGCCGCGATCTTGGCATCGGGATGCAACGCGTTGCCGTGTACTGCCAGCGCGCAAACGGTAGTCTTGTGCTTTTTCAAGGTTTTTTGAAAGGCCTTATATTTTCCCTCGTCGGCCAAAAGCTCCGCGGGGTCGCAATGCGCCTTACCGGGATAGCCGCCCGCGCCAAGCTCCACGGTGTTCACACCAAGCGAGGAGAGGATATCCAAGGTCTCGTCCAGGGTCTTACTGCCGTACAGGTTTGCCAATACACTCAGTTTCATATCGATCTTCCTTTCTTTGAAAAAAAGAGCCGCCGCAGATCGCGGCGGCTCTTCGTGATGGGCAAATGCCCAAAGCCAATTGATTACTCGTTAGCGTTATTGTCGTTATCCTCGACGATCTGAACGTCATCGGTAGCAACGTCGTCTGCGGCAACGGGCTTGTTCTTCTTCTTCAGAACAATGATGACAACCACAACACCGCCGCCTACTACTACAACACCTGCAACGATGATGAGGATCAGTGCCCAAAGGGTAAGACCACCGTCATTGTTGTTCACGGTATTGCCGGTGTTGTCAGCATTCTGGCCCTTGTTACCAAGGTTGTCACGGTCGACGTGAACGCCACCGGGGAGACGCTCCTCCTCAGGGTTCTCAACGTCCTCTTCACCTGCCTGCACGTTTGCGGCAAGGTAGTTCTCAACAGCAACCTCTTCCCAGGTCTTGCCGTTAGCAGCAAGGCCCTTCACGCTGTCGGGAGCGCGGTTGGGATCTACGTATACCCACTGGTAAGCGTCCATCGTACCGATGGTGGGCTTCTCCTCGAAGGCAACCAGGCCAACTTCCTTGAAGCCGTCAACGTAGCCGGATTCGTAGAAGTTGTTCTTTGCTTCGTACTCATCGCCCTCGATAGCCGTCTGGCTGGCGTTGTAGTAAGTAGGAACGTTGTTTGCGGGAACGTAGATGGTGGAAACACCCTCAGGGGTGATGGAGGGGATGGACAGGTTGGTCAGAACGCCCCACTGCCACAGGCAAACGATCTTCTCGTTGTACTGGTACAGGGTGCCGTCAGAGCCCTTGTTTGCGGTGAAAGCGGGCTCGGTCTTGTTGTCGAAGTTGGCACCGCCTGCCTCGTCCTTAACCAGAGCGTACATATAGCTGGAGCTGGTGTTCAGAGCGAAACGGGGGTTGTTGGTGGTATCGGTGGTGGTACCGGCGTAAACAGCGATGATCAACAGATCGTCGGAGATGGTCACGCCGCTGTTCTCAGTCTTGTAGTGGTCGCGGAATGCCTTGTGGTAGATGGTCTTGGTGCCACCCTCGGGAAGATTCACAACGGTGGTCTCGCCAAGGGACTTGCCGGCCTTATCGGACACGAAAGTGGTGTCGTCATTCCAGAACCAGATCACAGCGAACTGGCCGGGCTTCAGGATAGCAGTACCGGGGTTCACGCAAGCGTGCTTGGAGTAGGAGCTGGTCATACCGGGAACGCTGTCGTAGATGTTACCGGGGTTCAGGGACATCTTAGCGTCGAAGTTGTGACCGGCGTTCCAGGGGTCGTTGGACAGCGAGTTCTTGCTGCGAACGATAGCCAGGTCGTACAGGTTGATCTCCTTGGTCTCGCTGCGGTTATACAGCTCGATGTACTGGAATGCGTTTCTGCTGCTTACGTCAGTACCGCCCACGGTAACGGAGCAGGTGGTATTGGACATAAACTCGGTAACGACAAGATCCAGTGCCTCAGCGTCCGCAACGGTGGTTCCGTCGAATTCGGACTTGGTTACTGCAGTGGTTTCTGCAGCCAGGGGGAGGACAGCAACAGCTGCCAGCATAAATACGGCAAGAAGAGCCGTGAGGAATTTACGCATAGTTAGCACCTTCCTTATTAATTTTGGTACACCCATTATAATACAGATTTGGTTTTTTGTCAATAACTTTTTCAGAAATCTTCTTGCGCTTTTGTTTATTTTTGTGAAAAGTCACGCTTTTGCCGCTTTTTTTCATTTTTTGTTTACTTTTGCGAAAAGATTTTTTCATTTCTCACCGCGCGCCACGCCCCCCCTCCTTTCACGTGCGCGCATATTAAATAAGGAAAATTTTTCACGAGGGGCTTGCAATACCGCCGTTTTTGTGTTACAATACAAGAGCACGGGCAATTGCCCGAATAACTTTTAACACGAAAGGTAACAACCATGGTCAAAACGAACATTGTGGATTGGAAGACAATCACCAACTTTGTGATCGACTCCTTTGTCGGTTACGGCATTCCCCGCGAGGACGCCATCATCTGCGCAGACGTGCTGCTGGAAAGCGACAAGCGCGGCATCGAGTCTCACGGCGTTAACCGCTTCAAGCCCGTTTACCTGGACCGCATCAAGGCCGGCATCCAGAACGCCATCACCAATTTCGAGATCATCAAGGACACCGAGACCACCGCTGTGGTCGACGGCCATGACGGCATGGGTCAGGTCATCGGCTACAAGGCCATGAAGATGGCCATCGAAAAGGCAAAGAAATACGGCATGGGCATGGTCGTTGTGCGCAATTCCTGCCACTACGGCATCGCCGGCTACTACACCTCCATGGCCACCAAGGCAGGCTGCATCGGTCTTACCGGTACCAACGCCCGTCCCACCGTGGCTCCCACCTTTGGCGTCGAGGGCATGTTCGGCACCAACCCCCTCACGCTCGGCGTTCCCACCGACGAGGATTTTGATTTCAACTTTGACGGCGCCACCTCTACTTACCAGAACGGCAAGCTGGAGTACTACGCACGTATCGGCAAGGACGCTCCCAAGGGCGCACTGGTAAACCTTGAGGGCAACGCCTACGAGGGCTTCGCAGGCGACGCGCTGAAGGCAATGGCACGCGGCGAGGCGGCTCTTTGCACCCTCGGCGGCCCCGGCGAGGAGGGCTGCGGCTACAAGGGCTACGGCTACGCCATGTTCGTTGAGCTGCTTTCCGCCGTGCTGCAGGACGGCAACTACGGCAAGGCCCTCACGGGTCTTGGCAAGAACGGTGAGAAGGTTCCCTTCCACCTCGGTCACTTCTTCATCGCTATCGACACCGACCACTTCATGGGTGAGGACGTTTGCCGCAAGAAGGCCGGCGACATCATCCGCGAGGTCCGCGGCGCCAAGAAGGCCCCCGGTGCCGAGCGCATCTACACCGCAGGCGAGAAGGAGCATCTGATCCGTCTGTCCCGCGAATCCGGCGTGCCGATCAACGAATCCGTACAAAAAGAGATCATCGCCGTACGCGACGAGCTGGGTCTGACGCAGTACAAGTTCCCCTGGGAGGAATAATTCCCAAAAAGAAAGACGGCACCGCCGTCTTTCTTTTTTTCATAATTCGGCGCGGTGCGGCATATGGTTTACCATCTATTATAAAAGGAGAAGTGGCTATGGAACAAAACAAGGGAAAAGCAAGCCGCATCCAGGTGGAAACGATGGATAAGACCTTTCCGCTGGAGGTCACGGCCGAGTTCGTATTGCCCGATTATTACAGCGAGATCAGCCGACTTTTGTGGGTACGCCCCACCTTTTTGCCGCCCGAACGCTTTATGGGGGGAGGCAAGGCAGAGTTTTCCGGGCGCGTGATCTACGAGGTGCTTTACACCGGCCCCGACGGAGCGCTTTACGGCACGTCGCCCGAGGAAGGTTACGCTTTCTCGATACCGTTGGAGGGTTTTGCCGACATGGAGGGCGCGCAGGTCTTTGCCGCGCCCGTGATCGACGCGGTCATCAGCCGCGTGACGGGGCCGCGCAAGCTGTCCGTCCGTTGCCGCTTGCACGCGCGCGGATACGGCTATGCGGAAAAGGAAACCGAGCCCCGTTTTACGGGTATTGACGAGCAGGCACAGCTCTGCCGCCTTGGCGACACAGTGTGCGCGGGGCGCGTGATCGGCGAGGGACGGGAGGAGGCGGAGCTTTCCGACTGCATCAAAACAGCCGAGAACGTACGGCTCATTTGCGCGCGCGGCAGCGTTTTCTTGCCGGAGGCGGTTGCGGCAAGCGACGAGGTGCGCTGTCGCGGCGAGCTGCTGCTGACGCTTCTGCTTTGCCGTGAGGGAGAGGAGGATGCCGTTCCCTTCACCCTTACCCAGCGCATCCCCTTTGAAAAAGCCATCCCGTTGGAGGGCGTTTGCCCGCATCATCACGTCTGTGCCACGGGAACGGTGGGCAAAATTGACGCCACGGTGCAGGAGGGTGAGATCGCCGTTTGCGCACAGCTCGCACTTTGCGCCATGGCACAATGCGAGGAGGAGACGGTCATTTGCCGCGACGTCTTTTTGCCGGGCGCGGATGCCGAGTGCCGCTTCACAAGGCAAGCCGTGTGGCAGGACGGCGGATGCTGTAACCGCAACTTCTCGATCAGCGCGCAATCCCCCCTCGGCGATCTTGGGTTTGGAGAGGATTGCGAGATCCTGGACTGTGTGGCAGAGGCAGAAATTGCAGAAAAGTGCCAAGACGGTGCGAGATTTTCGCTTTCCGGCAAGCTGCAATGCCATCTGCTTTGCCACCGCGCGGGCGAGCTTTGCGCGCAGGATGCGGCCCTCCCCTTCCGCCTGTTTTTGGAGAGCGGCGGTGAGAAAATGGACGTGGATTGCCGCGTGGCTTCCTGCCGCGCCACCATTTCGGCGGGCAAGCTGCGCGCCGATGCCGAGCTCCAGCTTGCCTTACGCGACGAGCGCCACACCGCGGTCGAGATGCTGCGCGAGGCAAGCTTCACGCCGCGCGAGAGCACACCGCGTGCCGCCATTGAGCTTTACTACCCTGCGCCGGGTGAGCGCTTATGGGACGTGGCCAAGCGCTACGGCATCCCCCCGCAGGTGCTGGGAGACGCCAACGCGCTGGATGCGGACGCCCCCGCCGCCGACGATTCCCTTGGCGGCAAAAAATTTCTGATCATTCCGTAAAAAAAAAGGCGATTACCCACCCCGTTTGGTGGGTAATCGCCTTTTTTTATCAGTCGGGGACCTCGGTATATTTGACCTTGTCCACCCACTCGCGCAGCCAATACTCAGAGGGGAGTCTTGCACCCATCACGGAGTTCGCCTCAAAGATCATGCCGTCGATGCGGCCTTCCTTCAAAAGCTCCAGCGCGTAGTTGCATTGCAGCTCCATGAGTTCATTCGGCACGGGCTTGCGGTTGTAAAAGTCGTACATATAGATGCCAAGCAGCACCTTTTTGCCCTTGTACTTTTCCTCAACGCTTTCAAACCGTTCCTTCAGCTTGGGCAGATCGTCGGAATTCCAGGTCCAGAAGGAGAAGCCGTCCACGTATTTTAAGAGATCGGGGTGCGGATCCTCGTGCCAGTACCACGTGATGTAAATATCCATCGGACGGGGTGCCGCCTTCAGATTTTCCTTGACCTCAGCCACCATCTGCGCACAGCGAAGCTTTCGCTCCTCCTCGTCCTCGATATGGTGGAAGGGGGAGGTGATGTCATCCATAAACACACCGACAAGGTTGGGGTATTCTTCTGCCAACCGGCAGACAAACTTTTCCTCGTTTCCGGCACGGAAGCCGCCCGAGCCACAGCTGCCCCACAGCACGCGATCCATCGCGCAGAAGCTTTCCATATAGCCGTACGCATCCTTAGAAAAGGGAGCGGGCACGCCGTCGCATTGGATCATCAGAATATTGGGGGTGTCCAGTATAAACGCGCCCTCCGCAGGGGTGATGCGAGAACGGCAGCCGTACGGTGCCGGCCCTGTTGTACCGCGCATATCGGGCAACAGCCAACAGTCATCCTGGTGCGCTTTCACACCAAACATCCAAAATTTGTCTCTTGCAAATGCCATGATCCTTCTCCTTTCAATCGGGAACTTCGGTGTACTTGACCTGCTTGATCCAATCGCGCAGCCAAAGCTCGGAGGGCAGGCGCACGCCCATCGTGGAGTTTGCCTCGAAGATCATACCGTCGATGCGGCCCTCTTTGAGCAGCTCCAGCGCATAGTTGCATTGCAGCTCCATCATCTCAATGGAAACGGGTCTGCGGTTATAAAAATCGTACAGATAGATGCCCAGCAGGATCTTTTTGTCCTTATATTTTTCCTCGATCGCCTCAAAGCGCTCCTTCAAAAGCGGCAGCTCCTCGGAGTTCCACGTCCAGAATGAAATGCCGTCCACGTAATCCATCATACCCGGGTAGGGATCCTGATGCCAGTACCACGTGATGTAGGTGTCCAGCGGACGGGGGGCTTTTTTCAGATTTTCCTTGACCGTTTTCAGCATTTCCACGCGCAGGCGGTGACGCTCTTCCTGATCCGGCACCTTGTGGAACGCGCTGGTGACGTCATCCAAAAAGACACCCGTGATATTGGGGTACTTCTCCGCCAGCTCGCAGACGAAATCCTCCTCGTTGCCCACACGAAATCCTCCCGATCCGGCACTGCCCCACAGCACCTTCTTCATACGGTAAAAGCTTTCCATATATCCCTTCGCATCCGAGCTGAAGGGCGCGGGCTCGCCGTCACACTGGATAAACAGCACGTTCGGCACGTCCAACATAAACGCCGCCTCTGCGGGGGTGATGCGGGAATGGAAAAAATAGGTGGGATTGGTGCCATGCACGACGGGCTTGAGCAGCACGTCATCCTGGTGCGCGCGCACACCGAAGATCCAGAACTTATCTCTTGCTTGTGCCATAGTAACTTCCTTTCTGCCCTTGGGGCTCAAAAAGATGGGGAAAATCTTACCCCTTGCTCGTATTTTAACACGAACAAGAGCGTGTGTCGATATGAAATCTTCCGTAAAATTATCAAAATTTTCCGTACTTGTGAAAAAACTTGCGCGTGTCACATAGCAACACGCGCAAGTTTTTCAAATAGATCGTATTATTCTGTGGGTGCCACGACAGTGAAGTAGGCAACGGCCTCCAACTGCTCTTCGGGAATATAGGCGTTTTCGTCATCGGTAAAGATCCAATACGTGACGCGGAGACGATAGGAACCGGCTTTTAAATAGGCATAATGCTTCACAACACTATCCCACACCTCGGGATCATAAAATTTCATACAGATATGACGATCCTTGCGCTCCAGCGGATCGCCGATCACTCGCTGATACAAGGGTTCTCTTTGTCCCTCGCCACGCACCTCCACCTTGTGCCACGCTCCATCCTGATAAATCTCCAATACGTCCCTTGCCTCTATACCCACCTTTACATTACTCATAGAATCCACGAAATAGTCAGAATTGTCATGCAATATATATTCCAATTCTTTCACGGGAGCGACCAGATTTTGGCTTGTAATGCTAAGCGTTATTGCCGTATTTTGAAAGATACCATCTTCGGCAAAAAATGTGCCGTACTCGGGCTCTTGCTTACTGCAAGAAGCAAGCGAGGTCAAAAGCATAACGGCGAGCAACAATGTAAAAATCCGTTTTTTCATAGCAAGCTCCTTTCATGGTTGTTGGGGGGCAGAACTGGGTTTACTCCGTGGGGGCCACGACGGTGAACTCTACGGTAGGATATATCTGAATTTCCGTCGGCATCAAGATGGGGTAGGTAACGATCAAACGATACTCTCCCGGCTCCAATGGAAAATATTCCGCATCGGTTCCAAGCTCAAAAAACACATCTCCCTTACGGACTTTTTGGGGTCTAAAAAAGCTCCATGTATCACGATGAACACGTTGGATAACTCCCGCCGGTGCTTGCACCCACTCGCCATTTATCTTCATTTCCAAATCTTCATACACATTTTCCATGCTTTGATAACACGCTGATTCATTGTAAATATTGTACGATAACTTCGTCACCGGCGCCACCAAGCTTTCGTTGGTAATTTCAACCGTGATAAGATCGTTTTGCAGACGTCCGTTTTCATCCGTGTAAAGCGTGCCATAATTTTTCGGTTCGGGGGGCGTTTCGTTATCGGACGGCTCAACGTTTGGCACTTCTTCGTGACACGAGAGAAAGGCACACGGGATCAAAAGTATGACGGCGAGCAACAATGTAAAAATCCGTTTTTTCATAGCAAGCTCCTTTCGTGGTTATCGGGTGCCTCCCACGGCAAAGCCGTGGTAAAATGCCACAATAAATAGAGTCGTCTGGGCTTTCGCTTTGTGCAATTTCATTATATCATTCACAAAATCCAAAATCAATATATGAATTGTAAATAATTTCCGTCACATCTTCACGTGTTCGTCACATTTCGTCTGTCTCTCGTTTACATAATCTCCCCGATCATGAAAAGGCACGCCTTATTCCTCACCCAATGTTTATGGCTCCCTTGGCAAAAAAGAAGGGGCAGAGCGTTTGCTCTGCCTCTCTGTGTATTATTTGTAATCGGCAAGATACTTCTTGGTGCCCGCGATCATCGTGTCGAAGAGCTCGCGCTTTTCGGCGTCGGTGAGTGCCTTGATCATATTGAGGTTCTTGAACTTCTCAAAGCAGTAAGCAAGGTCACCCGAGAAGCCCGCATCCAGAATATCGTCGTTCTCGCGTGCGGCGCGGGAGATCAGCGGATAGATGCTGTCCGGCACCTTGCCCGCAAACACGGGCTGCAGCGTGCCGTCGCGGAAGGCGGCGTTGGTCTCCACGATGGTGCCGTGGGGGAGGTTGGCGATCTGCCCCTCGTTGGGTACGTTGATGTTGGTGACCATCGTGCCGAGCCCCAGCAGTGCACGGATCTGGGCAACGCCCTCCTCACCCGTGTCCTTCAGCTCCCAGGTCTCCTCACCCGAAAGCAGACGCGCGGAGCGTGCCAGACGCTCGACCAGATGGTTCTTGCGCCAGTCCACGGTGGTAAGGCCGAACATCCACTCCTTCACGCACTCCGGGGAGGCAAGGTAATCGGAATTATCCATAAACTCGGCAAGGTGGCGATCGCCTGCGGCGGCCACGTAGCCGAAGCGGCGGTACAGATCCATGCGCACGCGGGCGTTGGAGGTAAAGGAATCGTTCATCCAGTTGCCGATGCCCTTTCTGTTGTAGCCGCACTCGTAGAACTTTTCAATAAATTTATCATAGACCTTGAACAGGTCGCGGTTCTGCCAGGTGGCGCTTGTGAACCAGGTGAAGTGGTTGACGCCCACCACGTTGACGCACACGTCCTCGCGGGGGATCTCGATGCCCTCCATCTCCTTGAGCGCGGACATCAGCAGCTTCTGCGTGCCGAACACCTCGTGGCAGCAGCCGTAGGCCTTGATCTGCGGGAACTCGCGATACAGCGCGCCCACGCAAACCGCCATCGGGTTGGTGTAGTTGATGACGTATGCCTCGGGGCAGTACTTACGCACGTTGGCGGCGATCTCGCGCATCATGGGGATGGTGCGCAGGGCGCGGATAAAGCCGCCGGGGCCTGCGGTGTCGCCCACCGACTGCCACACGCCGTATTTTTCGGGCGCGTGCACGTCCACCTGCATCTCGTCAAAGGTGCCGGGCAGGATGGAAACGATCACGAAATCCGCACCCGTCATGGCCTCCTTTGCCGTTTCCACGGCCTTGTAGGTCCAGCCCTTGCCGTCGATCTTATTGCCGATCACCTCGTTATGCTGTGCGGCCTCGAAATCAATATCGTAAAGGTAGACCGTGCCCGAAAGGTCGGTCGCCTTTTTCAGGTCGTTCATCAGCGTCCACGCCCAACCGCGCGAGCCGCCGCCGATGTATGCCAGCTTCAATTCTTTCACACAACCGTTTTCAAAAAGCATAAATTGCCTCCGTAATTTTAAGTTGCCTTCATTTTATCACACTTGCCGCACACTTGATATAAGAATATTGCCCTTTTGTATGCGTTATTGTAAAATATTGCGATTTCTTTGCTTTTTTCAAAAGAAAAGAAGTGACATTTTGCATTTTGGCGGCAATATTTTACAAAAGAGCCGCAGATAGGCAATATTGTACTATCTTTTGGGGGCGTTTTGTATTACAATAAAAATGGAAATTTGTTCCCCTATCAATTTACAAGGAAAACGGTGAAGGAAATGAAAGAAAAAGTATTGCATACCGAACGCTTTATCCAGTTTGGCGAGGGCGGCTTTTTGCGCGGCTTTGCGGATTGGATGATCCAGAAAATGAACGAGCAGGCAAATTTTGATGCCTCTGTCGTGGTGGTACAGCCCATCGAAAAGGGCATGTGCGATATGCTCACGGCACAGAACTGCCAGTACACGCATATCATCCGCGGCGAGGAGGGCGTGGAGATCTCGCAGATCGACGCGATCTCGCGCTGCGTGAAGCCCTACGAGGATTTTGAGGCGTATCTTGCGCTTGCCGCACAAAAGGAGCTGCGCTACGTGATCTCGAACACCACCGAGGCGGGCATCACCTTCGTGGACACCGACAAGCTGTGCGACGCGCCCCCCTCCTCCTTCCCCGCAAAGGTCACGCTGCTCTTAAAGCGCCGCTTTGAGCTGGGTCTTGACGGGTTTGTGTTCCTGCCCTGCGAGCTGATCGACCGCAACGGCGACAACCTCAAAAAGTGCATCCTGCAATATGCAAAGCTCTGGAACCTTGGCGCGGAGTTTGCCGCGTGGGTGAGCGAGAAAAACGTATTCTGCAACACGCTGGTCGACCGCATCAACACGGGCTACCCCAAGGACGAGAAGATCGAGCTTGGCTACGCGGATCAGATGGTCAACACCTCCGAGTATTTCCACCTGTGGGTGATCGAGACCGACATCGACCTTGGCGCCGAGATCCCCTTCGAGAAGGCGGGGCTCAACGTGATCGTCACGCGCGACGCGCTGGAAAAATACCGCACGCGCAAGGTGCGCATCCTCAACGGCGCGCACACCTCGATGGTGCCCTTTGCCCTGCTTAGCGGCTTTGACACCGTCAAGTCCTGCATGGATGACGAAAAGATGCGTGCGTACGTGCGCAAATGTGTATTTGAAGAGATCATTCCCACGCTGGATCTGCCCAAGGCCGAGCTTGAGGATTACGCCGAAAACGTGCTGACGCGCTTCGCCAATCCCTACATCAAGCACTATCTGTCCTCCATCGCGCTCAACTCGGTAAGCAAGTTCAAGGTGCGCGTCCTGCCCTCCATTCTGGAGTACAAAAAGCGCTACGGCACCTACCCGCAAACGCTGATCTTCGCGTTTGCCAAGCTCCTTGCCTTCTACAAGACGGATATGACCAACGACGATCCCGCCGTGACCGAGTTTATGAAGACGCGCTCCACCGCCGACATCCTTGCCAACGTCGCCTTCTGGGGTGAGGATCTTACCGCACTTCTGCCCGAGGTGGAAAAGTATGCGGATCAATAAGCTGGATAACGTCGAGGTCAACCTCGAGGACGGTCACAAATACGCCCTTCGCGACATTAAAAAGGGCGAAAACATCATCAAATACGGCAACCCCATCGGGCACGCGACCGCCGACATCAAGGAGGGCGAGCACGTGCACACGCACAACGTGGCAACCAATCTTTCCGACAATCTCACCTACACGTATACCGAAAAAAGTGTCGATTTCTCCACCCGTCAGGGCACTAAAACCTTTATGGGCTATTTAAGAGAGAACGGCGAGGTCGGTGTGCGCAACGAGGTGTGGATCGTCAACACCGTGGGCTGTGTCAACAAAATTTCCGAGCGTCTGGCGGCGCTCACGGGCGCGTTCGCGTTCCCGCACCCCTTCGGCTGCTCGCAAATGGGCGGCGACCAGGAGCTGACGCAAAAGATCCTGCGCGGACTGGTGAACCACCCCAACGCCGCAGGCGTTCTGGTGCTCGGCCTTGGCTGTGAGAACAACAATATCGAGGTCTTCAAGGGCGTTTTGGGCGAATATGACCCCAAACGGGTCAAGTTTTTGAACTGTCAGGACGTGGAGGACGAGATCGAGGCAGGTATCACGCTCATCCGTGAGCTGCAAGCTTACGCCGCCACGTTCCGGCGCGTGGAGCTTCCGCTTTCCCGCTTGCGCGTGGGGCTCAAGTGCGGCGGCAGTGACGGGTACAGCGGCATCACCGCCAATCCCCTTGTCGGGCGCTTTTGCGATGCCCTGATCGCCGAGGGCGGCAGCTGTGTGCTCACGGAGGTCCCCGAAATGTTCGGTGCCGAGCACCTTCTGATGGAGCGTTGCATCAATCGCGAGGTCTTTGAAAAGACCGTATCCCTTGTCAACGATTTCAAGGATTATTACAAGCGCCACGGTCAGGTGGTGTACGAAAACCCCTCCCCCGGAAACAAAAAGGGCGGCATCACCACGCTGGAGGAAAAATCGCTCGGCTGTGTGCAAAAGGGCGGCTCCGCCCCCGTGGTCGATGTGCTGAAATACGGCCAGACGGTATCGAAAAACGGGCTTTCCCTTCTGGACGGCCCCGGTAACGACATCGTGGCCATCACCAACCTCACCGCCGCAGGGGCACACCTGATTTTGTTCACCACGGGGCGCGGCACACCGCTCGGGGCCCCCGTCCCCACCGTGAAGGTCGCCACGAACGCCAATTTGGCGAAAAACAAGCATACGTGGATCGATTTTGACGCCTCTCCCGTCCTTTCGGGCGAGGATATCGACGAGGATTTCTTCCAATTTGTCACCGAGGTCGCCTCGGGCAAGGAAACCAAAAACGAGACCTTTGGCTACCGCGAAATTTCGATTTTCAAGGACGGCGTCACGCTGTAAAAAAGGAGCAGAATTATGAAAACCATCATTCATGACGATTTTTTGTTGCAAAACCAGACGGCAAAGCATCTGTATCACACCTACGCCAAGGATCTGCCGATCATCGACTATCATTGCCACCTCAATCCCGCTTGGATCGCAGAGGATCACCGCTTTTGTGACCTTGGCGAGCTGCTGCTTGCGGGCGACCACTACAAGTGGCGCGCCATGCGCTCCTTTGGCATTGAGGAGGAGTGTGTTACGGGCAACGCCTCCTGGCGCGAAAAATTCCGCGCGTTTGCCAAAACGCTGACCTATTGCATCGGCAATCCCCTTTACCATTGGACGCATCTGGAGCTGAAGCGCTACTTCGACATTGATGAGGCGCTGACCGAAAAGAACGCGGACGAGATTTTTGACAAGTGCTCCGCGCTCCTTGCCACCGAGGGGTACTCCGCCAAGGGCCTCATTGCACGCTCAGGCGTGGAGGTCGTTTGCACCACCGACGATCCGATCGACACGCTGGAGCATCACAAAGCGATCCGCGAAAGCGGCTTTGCCACCAAGGTGCTGCCCACCTATCGTCCCGACAAGGCGGTGAACATCCACAAGGACACCTTCCTTCCTTATATCAAGCAGACCGGCGTGAAGTCCTATGCTGAGCTCAAGAGCTGGCTTGCCGCGGCGATCGACCGCTTCCACGAGAACGGCTGTCGCCTTTCCGACCACGGCCTTGACTTCATCCCCTTTGGCGTGGGCGATGCCACCGCCGTTTTTGACAAGGTGATGGCAGGCGGTGTGGCCACGATGGAGGAAACGCAAATCTATATGACCGACCTGCTTTGCTTCTTCGCGCGTGAGTATCACAAGCGCGACTGGTGCATGCAGATCCACGTGGGCGCCATCCGCAACAACAGCACGCGTATGTATCGCGCTCTTGGCCCCGACACGGGCTTTGACAGCATTGTGGAGACCAATCTGGCGGAAAATCTTGCCCGCTTGATGGACGCGTGGGATATTGATGATACGATGCCCAAGACCATTCTTTATTCGCTTAACCCCAAGGACAACTACGTGCTGGCCACGCTGATGGGCTGCTTCCAGAAAGCCCCCCACCGCTCCAAGATCCAGCTCGGCTCCGGCTGGTGGTTCAACGATCAGAAGGACGGCATGGAGGCACAGCTTTGCGCCCTTGGCAACCTCGGCGTGCTGGGCGCCTTCGTGGGGATGCTGACCGACTCGCGCAGCTTTGTGTCCTATCCCCGTCACGAGTATTTCCGCCGCATCCTTTGCAACCTGATCGGCACGTGGGTCGAGGAGGGGCAGTACCCGAATGACGAGGAGGCCCTCTCGGCCATCATCCGCGGCATCTGCTACTACAACGCGAAGGACTATTTCAAATTCTGATAAGCTTTGCCGCGCAAGCGTAAGTTTTCCTTGCGCTTGCGCGGCTTTTGTCAGCAAAAAAGGAGAACGTATATGCGAATTTTAGCAAAAAACAGTTCCGCATGTCGCCAATACGCCGCCGAGGAGCTGCAAAAATATATAAGAAAAATTTCAAACTGTGACCTCCTGCCCGAGATCGAATACGTGGAGGAATTGCCGACCGAGATCCCCGAGGACGCCATCGTGCTGGGGCTTTTGTCCGAGCTCACCTTGGATGAAAGCGACTTGTTTGATCCGTTTATGGAGGATATTCTGGACGTGCGCGTGGAGAACGCCCGCGGCATCATCGCGGGCAGTAACGAGCGCAGCATTCTTGCCGCCGTGTATCAGTACTGCAAGTCGGCGGGCTGTCGCTTCCTGCGCCCCGGCACGGACGGCGAGTATATCCCCTATTGCGATCTGACGTCGCACAAGTGCCACTACCGCAAGAAGGCGGATCACCCCTTCCGCGGTGAGTGCTGTGAGGGCGCGATCAGCTATGAGCATATGCGCGACACCGTGTACTGGATGCCCAAGGTCGGGATGAATATGTATATGATCGAGGGGCTTGTTCCCTACTCCTATATGAACCGCTGGTACGCACACAAGGCCAACCGCGCGCTGACGGGCAAGGACATCGAATACGATGCGCTGGAGCCGCTGATCGATCAGCTGGAAGAGGACATCGTCAAGACGGGCATTCAGCTCCACACCATCGGACACGGGTGGATGTTTGAAAACCTCGGCATCCATCACGAGCTTTACGCGCGCGAGCAGGAGATCTTTGACGCGCTGCCCGAGGAGAAGAAGAATTATATCGCCATGGTGAACGGCAAGCGCGACATTTTTGCCAAATCCACCTTTTTCACACATTTTTGCTACTCCAACCCGGATGCGCGAAAGTCGCTTGTCGATTTTTGCGTGGATTACGTCACGAAAAAACCGTGGGTGGACTATCTGCACGTGTGGCTGGCGGATTACATTAACAACAACTGCGAGTGCGAGAACTGCGTGAAGATGCACCCCTCCGACTGGTACGTGACACTGCTCAACGAGATCGACGCGGCGCTGGAGGCGATAAACGCCAAGACCCGCCTTGTCTTCATTATGTATAATGACACCGTCCGCCCGCCCGAAAAGTGCAAGCTGAACAATCCCGAACGCTTCGTACTGCTTGCCGCCATCGGTCAGCACTACGAGACTGGCTACCTCAACGAAGCATACACGGGCGAGATCCCGCCCTATGTGCGCAACCAAAATGTCACACCGCAAAACGCGTTGCGCCTGCACTGGCACCGCGAGTGGAAAAAGCTTTGCGGCGGCGTCCCCTCCATCATTTTCGAGTACCGCTTCTACACCGATCAGTATTGCGACCCCGGTCATATGCGCATCGCGCGCGAAACGCACCGCGATATGAAGGGGCTGGAGAACGTCAGCTTTCAGGGGTGTATGAGCGACCAGACACACCGTATGTACCTGCCGACCTCCCTGCCGATGCTTTTGATGGGGGAGACGTTGTTTGACAAAAATCTCGATTTCGAGGCATACGTATGCGATTATTTCACCGCCGCCTTTGGCGAGGACGGCGCTCGCGTGCGCGAATATCTGGAAAAGGTATCGCAGTATTTCTGCCCCGCCAACCTGCGCGGCTCCGCCAAGAACGCGGTGGAGGACACGGGCATCAACAGCCGCGAGAACAAGGCCCCCATCCACAACAACCCCTACGTGGCAGAACAGCTTGCAAAGCTCCCCGCGCTTCTGGAGGAGTTTGCCCCCGTGATCCGTCACGGCATGAGCGACACGGATCCCGCAAGACGCCAATCCTTTGTCTATCTGCACTATCACGCCGAGATCTGCCGCCATCTGGCGAAGATCTATCACCTTGCTGCCCTTGGACAGCTGGAAGAGGCGCAGGCGGCGCTGGATCCCCTGGAGCGCTATCTTTCAGGGATCGAGCCGCAGGTGCACGAGGCCTTTGATCTGTTCTTGTTCGACCGCTTTGTGCGCGGCACACTGCGCCTGAAATCCATCAAATAAGGAGTCCTTATGAGAGCACTGTTTTTGGGGGATCTTTGCCCCACCGCAGATAACGCGCATTTGTTTGTGCAGGGTGATATTGACACGCTTTTTTGTGATACGTCCACGCTTTTTGCGCGCAATGACATGGCGATGGTCAACCTGGAATGCGCCCTTACCGAAAGCGAAGCACCCATCGAAAAGATCGGCCCCGCCCTCAAGGCCCCGCCCGCCGCGGCCAAGGTGATGCGCCGCGTGGGCATCACGCATTGCTCGCTTGCCAACAACCATTTCTTTGATTTCGGTAAGAAGGGTGCCGCCGACACAAGGGCGGCATTGGATGCCGCAGGCATCGGCTATACGGGCTTTGGTGAGAACGTGGAGGACAGCCGCCGCAACCTTGTGATCGAGCAGAACGGCACGCGCCTTTGCGTGATCGCCGTGTGCGAGCACGAGTATTCCTACGCCCTTGCGGATCGCGCGGGGTGTCGCCCCTTCGACCCCTTCCGCACGCCGCTTGACGTGCGCGCCGCCAAGGAGAAATATGACCGCGTGGTGGTGCTGTACCACGGCGGCAAGGAGCAATGTGAGTACCCCTCTCCCCGCCTGTATGACGCCTGCCACGCGATGGCGGAAAGCGGTGCAGACCTCATTTTGTGCCAGCACAGCCATTGCATCGGCTGTTACGAGCAGTATGCGGGCTGTCACATCCTTTACGGGCAGGGTAACTTCCATTTTGCCAAATTTGCCTATGCCGAAACGCCCGGCTGGAACGATTGCCTTGCCGTGGAGTACGACACCGCAACGAACAACGTGTACTTCACCCCCATCACCGCCGTGGGCGACGGCGGCATGCGCCTTTGCACAAAGGAGGAGGCCAACGCTCTGCTTGCCGCGTTTGCCGCGCGCAACGCCAAGCTGGCTGACGGCACGTGGAAAGAGGGCTGGCGTGACTTTTGCGAGAGCATGCGCGACGTTTACACCCGCGCGGTGGCGCTTGCCTGCACGCCCGATTGCGAGCAAAAGCGCATTGAAAAGTTCGCGCACTATCTGGACTGTGAGGCGCACACCGACGTGTGGCGCGAGCTGTTCCAAACAAACAACCACCGCAATGAAAAGTAAGGAAAAGCGACGTAGGGAAACTTTTGCGCGGTTGCCGAAGGCATACCGACGTGCTCGCCTCAAGGCGAGGACAACAAAAGTCCCCCTTCAAAAACCTTAGGTCATAAAAAGGATGCGCAACATCGCGCATCCTTTTTATGATTTTCTCACGGCTCGCGCACTTTGCCCGCACCGTTTTTTGATCAAAAGGTTTTGGGAGGGGGTGCGGGGGAGGCCTTTTGCTAAAAGGGCTCCCCCGCATATCTTTCAGACTCAAAACAGCCGTACGTGTCTGCAAAACGCAGATACGTACGGCTGTTTTTATGTAAGATCAGTCCTCGATCTCGTCCTCGTCCTTTTCCACGGGGGTGACCAGCACCGTCAATTTGGTGATGCTTTCCTCCTCCATTTCGGAAACGACGATAAAGAGATTTTCATAATGGAAGCTGTCGCCCACGTGGGGGTTTGCCTCCAGCATCTGGACGGCCCAGCCGCCCATGGTGGTATACTCACAGCTGAAGTCCTCGGGGCACTCGAACTCGATCTCATCGAAGCAATCCTCAATGTTCATCTTGCCCGTGACCTCGTAGGTGTTCTCGCCCGTGGGCACACACTCGTATACGATCACGTCGGTGTCATCCCAGATCTCACCGACCAGCTGCTCCAGAATATCCTCCATCGATACCACGCCAAGCGTGCCGCCGAACTCGTCAATGACGATGGCAAGATGCACCTTTTGCTCACGCATACGCGCCATGGCGGCGGGGAGCTTCATGGTCTTGTGCAGCTTGCAGGGCTTGATCAGCAGCGAGCGGATGTCGGGCGCGGGATCATCGATCGCGGTCTTGTAGTAGCGGTTCAGCGACAGAATGCCGATGATGTTGTCAATGCTTTCCTCGTACACGGGCAAGCGCGAATACTGCGCCTTGTCCGAGATCAGCGCGCGCAGCTCGCTCTCCTCGGCGTCGATGTCCAAGGCAGTCACGTTCACACGCGGCGTCATGATCTTTTCAATGGTAGTGGCGTCAAATTCCAGGGCGGATTGCAAAAGCTCGCTTTGCTCCTCGTCGATGACGCCCTCCTCCTCAACCGTTTCGATGATGGAGGAAAGCTCCTCCTCGGTCACGGTGGGCTCGCCCTCGACGCGGTCCTTACCCCAAAGCTTGCGCAAAAGGAACAAAAGGATCATCACGATCGCCACGATCGGCGAGAGCAAAAGGGTCAGGATGCGGGTGGGCACGGCGATCCAACGCACCACGCTGTCTGCGTGCTGCTTAGAGAGATTCTTGGGCACGATCTCGCCGCAAATAAGGATCACGATGGTCACCACAATGGTTGCCACGGTGGATGCCACACCCACGTTGCCCGGGAACAGATCCATCACAATGAGGGTCGTACAGGTGGAAACGGCGATATTGGCCAGGTTGTTACCGATCAGAATGGCGGAAAGCGCTGTGGTGAAGCTTTCGCTGATGCGGTACGCAAGCTTCGCGGTCTTGGAGCCCTCGTCCGCGGCGCGGCGCAGTCGCATCTTGTTCGAGGTGTTGAACGCGATCTCAGAAGCGGAAAAATAAGCGGAAAGGCAGACCATGACGAAAATAACGGCATACGCCCACCACATTTTTATAAAGTGTTCCATTATGCGTCCACCTCCGTTTCCGACTTTTGCGCAAGGCGCTCGGCCAGCGCCTCATCATCCAGGAAGTGGATGATCACAAAGGTGGGGCGACCGTCCTCCACCGTGTCCACGGTGAACTCCAGATGGTCATAAAGGAAGCACTCATCCTGCTCGGGCATGTGTCCCAGCGTTTCCAGCATCAAGGTGATCACGGGCTTTGCCGCAATGTGGCGCGGTGCCTGATACAGCCCCGCCCGCTCGTAAACGCTGCCCAGCAGCATATGAGTGTTGACGCGATAGCGATCGCCTCCCAGCGTCTGGAAGTTCTGGTCCACCACGTCCTCCTCGTCAAAGATCTCGCCCACCAGCTCCTCAAGAATATCCTCGATGGTGACAAGACCCAAGATCTTTTTATGTTCGTCCCGCACAAGCGCAATGTGATGCTTGTGCTGGCGCATATCGGTCAGTATATCGTCGATCTTTGCGTCCTCGCGCACAAATTGCGGCGCGGAAAGCATCGAACGGACCTTAACCCTTGGATTACGGCGATACTCCATCAAGAACGTGCGCGTGCGCAACGTGCCGATGATGTGGTCGGGATCCCCTGCGTATACGGGAATGCGCGAATGGTTGGCGTTGCGGATCACCTCCAACACCTCGGGGGTGGAGGCAGCCACGTTCAGCATCTCCATATCGCGTGCCATCGTCATGATGTCACCGACAACGGTATCTCCGAATTCGAGTGCGGATTTGAGCATATCGCCTCGCTCCTCGTCCACGACGCCCTCCTCCTCGACCGTATCCAGAATTTCCTTAAGCTCCTCCTCGGTAAAGGACGGGTCTGCCTCCTTTTTGGAGAACAGACGCATCACCGCATTGGAGATCATCGTGAAAAATGCAGATATGGGGGTCAGCACGCGCATCAGCACACGCAGCGAGCGCTGAAAGAACAGCGACACGCTTTGTGCACGGTCATTGGCAAAGCTTTTCGGGATCATTTCGCTGAGCAAAAAGATCACCGCGGTGGTTGCCGCCGAGCACAGAATGGAAAAGGTGAAGGAATTGATGAAGGCCTCGCCCTTGTAGGCGAAGATCTCCGAGGCGATCACAGTTGCCACAGAGGCGCCTGCGATCTTGGTGACGTTGTTGCCGACCAAAAGCGTGGATAGTGCTTTTTCAAAGTGGTTCAGCACGTAAAGCACGCCCTTAGCGCGCTTGTTGCCGTCATCCGCAAGTGTCTTGATTTTGATTTTGTTGACCGCCGAGAACGAGCTTTCGGTTGCCGCAAAGTACGCACCGCCGATCACGCAAAGAGCAAATACAATCCATAAGGGTATACTGCCCATGAGAAAAAAACCATCTCCTTTTTATATAGTATCGTTTCTCATTATATCATATATAGAAATATTTGTCAAGGCAAACCGCGAGAATGATGAAGAACCGCGTCGTTTGTTTGCGGGTGTGCACCACCGATCCTCCGTCGCGGATGGCGGGCGACGGGCTTGTGCGCCAAACAAAAAAAGGGACGGCAGATTTCGATGCAAAAGGCGTGAATCGGCGTGCAGGCGTACAACACGTACGTCAAGCGTCGAATCGCGGCTCCCCTACCGCTTGTGCCCAAACAAAAAGGGGCGGCAGATTTCGATGCAAAAGGCGTGAATCGGCGTGCAGGCGTACAACACGTACGTCAAGCGTCGAATCGCGACTTTGGCGCGAAATATACCGTCCCTACCTTTGGCGTTTTTTGTATTCGGTGGGCGAGATGCCCTTTTCGCTTTTAAAGACCTTGCAAAAGTAAGAGGAGGAGTTAAATCCGCAGCGCATGGCGATCTCGGTAAGGTTTCCCTCCTTGCGCTTGATCATCTCACACGCCTCGCGGATCTTGATGGTGTTGAGATAGGTGACAAGCGAGATGCCGAGGTTCTTGTTGAAGATGCGGCACAGGTGATATTTGGAGATGAAAAAGTGATCTGCGATCTCCTCAATATCCGTGATCTGGCTGTAATTTTCGTTGATGTGCTTGACCACCTGCGCCACGCGCGCATCCGCATAATCGTGGGGGACGTAGGTGTTATTTGCGTACACCATCGTGAAAAGCAAGCGATACAGATACCCCGCCAGCATCGGCTCGTTTTGCGGCGTGCCCTCACGCTCGGCACGCGTGTATTCGGAAAGCAGGGTGTGCAACACGGCAGAAAGCTGCTCACGCTCGCGCTCATCCCCACGGAACACGAAGGGGCGGCGCTCTATGATCGGCGCCAGCGCCTCACGCGTAAAATATTTTGCAAGAAATTCCTTGGAAAAATGGATCAGAAAGCGGGACGCGCCCTTGCCCGCGGTGCGGTGCAGCATCCCGCGCGGGATCAGCACCATATCCCCCTCGGTCAGCTTGAAAAAGCGGTCCTCGATAAAATATTCGCGCTCACCCTTGATCAAAAAATACAGCTCGAAGGTACGGTGATGATGCATCGCATACATCGCCCCGCGATATTCTTCCTTCTCAATGAAAAAATCGGCGGATTCCACAAGCTCGATCTGCGGCATATCATTCCCTCCCTTCTCTTTTTTCATTATACACGATACGATGAAAAAAAGCAAGCGAATTTGCGCAAGAAAATACAATTTTCAAAAAAGATGGCAATATTTTGATATTATTTTGACAAGGCATGCTTTATAATTAAGAATGAAAAAATTTACCCCAAGGAGGGCTTTTTTATGGATTTTCGCACCCCTGAGCAAATGGGCATTTCCTCCCGCCACGTTCTGAATTTTTACAAGGAGCTGGACTACTGGCATCTTTCCACCCACGCGGTGATCCTCTCGCGCGGTAACCACTTCTTCTCGGAGTGCTACTATGCGCCCTTCCACAAGGACTTTCAGCACCGCATGTACTCCACGTCCAAATCCTTTGTGTCGATCGCCATCGGCTTCGCCGAGGAGGAGGGGCTGCTCTCCCTTGACGATCCGCTTTGCAAGTTTTTCCCCGAATACAAACACCTCAATCAGCACAAGACCACCATCCGCGAGATGCTGCAGATGCGCACCTCGATGGATGCCAGCGGCACGGGCTGGTTCAAGGCGCGCACCGAGGACCGCGCCGCCTACTATTTTGCAAAAAATCCGCAAAAGCACGCGGGTACGGCCTTCTATTACGACAGCACGGGCAGCTTTATGCTGGGCAGCGTGGTCGAGCAGGTCACGGGCATGCCTTTCCTTGACTATTTGAAGAAAAAGGTACTGAACGGTATCGGTTTTTCCAAGGATTCCACCTGCCTCAAGTGCCCCGGCGGGCACTCCTGGGGGGATAGCGGCGTGCTTTGCACCGCGCGCGATCTGTGGCTGTTTGCCCGCTTTGTCCTCAACGGCGGCACGTGGGAGGGCAAGCGCTACCTCAATGAAAAATACGTGAAGGACGCCACCACCCCCTCCACGCCCACCAACCCTTACGGCTTTGGGGATATGCACGATCTGCAGGGCTACGGCTACCAGTTCTGGGGCGCGCCGCGCGGCTGCTTTGCCACGCTCGGTATGGGCAATCAGGTCTCCTTCTGCGATCCCGCGCACGATTTCATTTTCGTCATCAACTCGGATAACCAGGGCAACAGCAACGCCTACGAGCAGATCTTCCGCGCACTTTACCACAACATCATCGACCACCTGGGCGACCCGCTCCCCGAGTATCCCGAGGCGCTCGCGGAGCTGAACGAGTATCTTGCCACGCGAAAGCTGTTCACGCTTTACGAAAGCCCCACAAGCCCGATGTCCGCAAAGATCAGCGGCAAGACCTTCCTTTGTGACGAAAGCGAAAGCGGCATCAAGTGGTTCCGTCTGGATTTCGAAGGCGACGAGGGCAAGCTCACCTATGAGAACGCGCAGGGCGAAAAGTGCATGACCTTCGGCTTTGGGCACAACGTATTTGAAAAGTTCCCCGAGGAGGGCTACTCCGACCTCGTCGGCAGCGTGCGCTGCCCCGGTAACTACTACAACGCGGCATTTTCCGCCGACTGGCCCGCCGAGGACACGCTCCGCGTGCGCGTGCAGATCATCGACAAATACTTTGCCAACCTTTCGATGCTCTTCTGCTTCCGCGACGAGAACACCGTCACCCTGCGTATGGAGAAAAAGGCGGAGGACTTTCTTGACGAATACAAGGGTCTTGTCAACGCAAAAGCAAAATAAACTCGTACCGTTTGGGTACTAATTGCAAAAATCTCCCCGCCGATGGCGGGGAGATTTTTCTTCTTCAAAGCAAGCACCTTTGCGCCTGTTTTGAGGGGAAATGTTCGATTTCGGCACATACGTGTCAAGATTTTCTTGACACGCGCGCTCTTGTGCGGTATAATGAAGGCAACAAAACAACGGGAGGACACCGTATGAAAATCGTTGTAGGGGATGCCGCCACGCTCGGCACCGATCTGGACCTTTCGCACCTTTGTGCGCTTGGCGAGGTGGAGATCTATCCCACCACCGCGCCGCACGAGATCGCCACGCGCTTTGCGGGCGCGGACGTGGCCGTCATCAACAAGCTGCGCATCAACCGCGACACGTTGGGCGATCACCCCACCCTCAAGCTTGTGGCGGAGTGCGCCACGGGCTTTGACAACGTCGATCTTGGCTACTGCCGCGCGCACGGCATTGCCGTTGCCAACGTGAAGGGCTACTCCACGCACAGCGTGGCACAGCTTACGCTTGCGATAGCCCTCTCACTCGCCACAAATCTGCCCGATTTCCGCGCTTGTGTGGCAAGTGGCTCTTACACCGACGCGGGGATCGCAAACCGCTTGGAGCCCGTTTTTCACGAGTTGTACGGCAAAACCTGGGGCGTTGTCGGCGCGGGCAACATCGGTGCACAGGTCGCGGCCGTGGCGCGCGCGATGGGATGCCGCGTAATCGGCTTTTCCCGCACGCCAAAGCCCGGTATTGAGCAGGTTTCACTGGACGAGCTTTGCCGTATTTCCGACGTGATCTCGGTGCATCTGCCCCTTTGCGCCGAAACGCGCGGCATCATTGGCAAAAAGCAGATCGCGCTGATGAAAAAGAACGCGATCTTTATTAACGTCGCGCGCGGCGCCGTCACCGACGAGCAGGCGCTTGCCGACGCGATCACAGAGGGGCGCATCGGCGCCCTCGGCGTGGACGTGTACTCCGTCGAGCCCTTCCCCACAACTCACCCCTTCTATCCCATTCGCAATCATCCGCGCGTCTGCTTTACGCCGCACATGGCGTGGGGCGCGGTGGAGGCGCGCGAGCGGTGTCTGTTTGAGGTGGCGGAGAACATTCGCGCCTTCATCTGCGGCGAGCGCCGCAACCGCCTTGACTGAAAAAGGGGAGGCGTTTTTTAAGGAAAAACGCCTCCCCCTCTTTTTCTCGCCCACGCGAGAAAATTCACCCCCACCCAAAACCTTTTTACACAATAAAAGCAGCACTTACTTCCTTTGAAAGTAAAAAATCCAAGCAAGGAAAAAGCATTTTCAAGGTTCCCCCTCTTTTTCTCGCCCGTGCGAAAATTTTTTACCCGCCGTCCCGAATGACGGCGGGTATTCTTTCATCTTAATTTGCGCGGCGTATCGATCATTCCCGCAATATAATCCAGAGAAACATTGTAAAATGAAGCCATTTTTTTCGCAAACTCCAGCGGTATATCACAAACGCCCTGCTCATAGCGCGTATAGGTTGTCTTGTTCATATTCAGAATGGCCACCAGCGCATCTTGTGTCAAATCCCTATCCTCCCGCAGGTCCTTCAATCGATTCTTCAATCTGTCTTGCATACCAAGCTCCTCATTTTTTGATACTCAAATTATAATATATTTTTTTGAAAAAGCCTTGACAATGCTCAAATTTGAGTATACAATAAAAGAAACTACCCATATTTGAGAATTCGGAGGTTTTAGTATGACAGAAGATCAAATCAAGGAAAAGCTTTTGAAAGCAAGAGACAACATCAATACTTCCATACGAAATTTGCGCATCGACAGAATTGTGTTCTTTATGCTTGAATATTTGATGCAAGATGCAGATATGCCTTTTCAAATAAATGATAGTGATAAATATGCTTTCTTTTTACAGGCAAATGCGAATTTTGCCAATGATCTAAAAACGCTTTACACCGCTTGGAAGGAATTAGAGGAGCTTCAAGATATATCTTGAGCTCCTCTTCCAATGTGTATTATCTCTCCATACAGCGTGATATGCTTGACACAGACACGTCGCGGTCCCCCTCGCTTTGCAAGCACGCCGAACGTCCTCGCACGGCGAGAACGTCACCCCTTCGGGATGCGTGTGCCACTTCGCGGCAATCGCGGGATGCCATTCCCTACGGGTTTGTGTTTTTTGCCAAATCAAGCGGCCCAAGCACTCAAAAAGTCCAAAATCAAAGGTTTTCTCCTCATTCTCACCTTGCATTTTGTGCGAACAAGTGTTATAATGAAGTCAAATCACCCCCGGGAGGAACAGAAAATGAAGCAAACGATCAAGGTCGGTTACATCGGCTGCGGCCGTCGCGGGCGCAGTATCCTCAAGGAATGTCTTGCCAAAATGCGTGACGTGGAGGTCAAATATATCTGCGACGCCTCGCAACAGCGTATGGAGCGCGCCACCGCGCATCTGCTTGCCGGCGGTGCCGCACGCCCGCAATTCGTTACCGATTATCACGAAATTCTGCGCGACCCCGAGATCGACGCGGTGTTCGTGATGACGGGCTGGAGTGGGCGCCCGCAAATCGCCATGGAAGTGATGCGTGCGGGCAAATACGTTGCCATCGAGGTCGGCTGTGCCGACACGCTGGAGGAGTGCTTTGCGCTGGTCGACACTTACGAAGAGACGGGCACGCCCCTGATGATGCTGGAAAACTGCTGCTACGGCAGACGCGAGCTGGCCGCCCTCAACATCATCAAAAAGGGTCTTTTCGGCGAGGTCGTACACGCCTCGGGCGGCTATCTGCATTATCTGAACGAGGGCGAGCTCTTCCGCGACATTGATACCGCGGAGATCCCGCACTATCGCATCGGCCACTACCGCGACCGCAACCGCGAAAGCTATCCCACGCACGAGCTGGGCCCGCTTGCCAAGGCGCTTGACATCAACCGCGGCAACCGTATGGTGCGCCTCTCCTCTTTCGCCTCCAAGTCCTGCGGTCTCAAGCAATACGCCGCCGACCATCTCGGCGCGGACAGCGTATGGGCAAAGACCGAATACAAGCAGGGTGACATTGTGAACACGATCATCACCTGTGCGGACGGTGCCACCATTCTTCTGACGCTGGACACCACCCTTCCCCGCCCCTATTACAGCCGTGGCTTCTCGATCCGCGGCACCAAGGGTATGTGCTATGAGGACGGCAACGTCTTTTACTTTGCCGGTATGCCCGAAACACGCCAGAACAAGGGCAACGAGGGCGACATGATGGAGCAGTACGAGCATCCGTTGCAAAAGGAATATCGCGCCGCCACCCAAGAGGGCGGTGCACACGCGGACGGCATTGACTGGCTGGTCTGTCGCGCCTTTGTGGAAAGCGTTAAGGCGGGCACTCTCCCCCCGATTGACGTATACGATGCCGCCGCCTGGATGGCGGTGGGACCGCTTTCCGAGCAATCCATCGCGCAAAACGGTGCGCCCGTGGACTTCCCCGACTTTACGCGCGGCAAGTGGCAGAACCGCGAGCCCGCCGCCGAGAACAAGTACGCGCTTCACACCGTCATCGAGGATGACAGCATGCCCATCTTCCCCAAGATATAAGCAAAACAGCAGGACGCCCGCGGGCGTCCTGCTGTTTTGATGATATATGGCGCAGGATAATCATCGAAAAAGCTCCGATGCGTAAGCATCGGAGCTTTTTCTTTGTGGTGCACCTTCAGGGATTCGAACCCGGGACCCACTGATTAAGAGTCAGTTGCTCTACCAACTGAGCTAAAGGTGCATATGCTTTTTCCGAACGTAAAGATTATACCACTTTTCCCCTTACTTGTCAATAGTTTTTTTGAAAAAAGTTCTCTTTTGTGAAGTTTATAATGTTGAGTGAATAGAAAATCCGTTCCTGTGTGCGGAGGTTCTGTTCACTCTTCCTTTTTTCAGCTTCTGTGCCCCGAAGCTGGGACGTGTGCGTTGGCAGAACGCTCGCGTTTTATCTCCGGCCGCGAGTGAGGGCATTGTACTCATTCCCCCCCTTATAAATACAATGCCGTATAGGTTTGTAGATAAATTTAATGCCGCATAGGCGAAAGGAGAAAAAACAATGACGGTAAAATTTTTCAAAAAGACCGGTACCTACAATGACAAGGAGACCGGCAAGGAAAAGCGATTCACGAATTTTTACGTGGAATGCGGAGACAAGCTGATTCCGGTGGAACCGGTGTATTTTCCGAATCCTCAGTTTGAAAATCGCGATCCCCAGTACCAGGGTCGCAAGGCAGTTCTGGAAGCTTTTGCAGAGGAGTTGCCCGCCAAAGAAGGTGCCTCCGCTTGACGCGTTTTGTTTCTTTTTCAACGTCAACCGGGGATTTTGTTGGTTTCAACATTACTGAGTTGGCAATGTTTTGTACAACGAAAAAAGGTGTCCGGCTCCTTATGAAAGACGGATCCTATTACGATGTGCAAGAAGACTTTTCCACCGTCCTGAATGCCTTACTTTCCGCTTCTTCTAACCAAGAAAAATAAAATCCTGAAAAAAGGTGGAAAAGGTGGAAAACACAGTTCCAAAAACAAGGAAAAGCGGTCAAGTGAAAAACCGCTGAAAACCTTGGGAAATCTGACAAAAAGGTGCGAAGCACCACGCGGCGCTGGGGGCTTGTCCCAGCGCCGCGGCAAAAGGTGGAAAAACAAGGGAAAAAGGTGGAAAAATTCCACCTTCGACCGTAGGTTTCCACCGTTTGACGTGAGCGAGTAACAAAATACATATTGTTTTGAGTTCAGGGGGGTAAAAATGAAGTTAAAACAGTATGAGGTTGTTTCAAATGTAGAATTTTTTAAAGAACCTATCCGTGACACGTTGAAGCGTTATCGTACGATTAAAAAATGGGCTTTTGTTTTGCACGATAAAGATCCGGATGAGACACCTCATTATCACATTTATCTGAATTTTGGAAATTCCGGTGTGGATTCCAAAGTAGTTGCCGGTTGGTTTGGGCTTCAAGAATCACAAGTTAGTAAGATCTTGGGGCGCAATACGGATATGTTTCAATATCTGACCCATAGTCAACCATCACAAAAACACAAGTATCAATATTCTCCCTCTGAAGTTGTTGCCAATTTTGATATTGAAAGCGAGATTGAGCAATCCAAAATTTTGGGAGATTTCAAAAAATATTCCTATGCACAACAGCTGGAATACATCGATTCATTGCCGGTGTCAGAAAAAACGGTTGCTTTTACCAAGCTTCAAAATCTCTGGAAATTGCATTGTCAATGTATGATGCTGGATCCGGAACGCAACGTGGAAGTGGTATTCATCCAAGGCAAGGGTGGAGCCGGCAAAACATATTATGCCAAAAAGTTTTTAAAATCTCTGGGGTACGATTATTGTATTTCCTCTTCCTCCAATGATCCTTTTCAGGATTATCTTGGACAAAAGGCAATGATCCTTGATGATTTGCGTGATCGCACCTTTGAGTTTGAGGATTTGTTGAAAATTCTTGATAACAATACGGCAAGCTCGGTACGATCAAGATTTTCAAACAAAGTATTTAACGGGAAAATGATCGTGATCACCTCAACCGTGCCGCTTTCTTACTGGTATATGCAGTATCGATACAGTGATTTTGATACGTTGAATCAGTTGTATCGCCGCATATCTTGTTATGTGGTGGTGGAGCCGGAAACGGTGAAGGTGTACGAAAAGATAGATGATCGCGGCCGCCCGGTCGGGGTGCCGTGGTTGTATAAAAACGAGCTTTCGAAAGCGAAAAAGGAAGAGCGCACCAAAACGGACTTTGGAGCAGCGTTTGGAAAAATATGCGAGGACGCCGTTCCGGAGTTTCTCGATCAGATGTCTGCAAAAAAGAATACTTGATCAAAGGAGAACCGATTATGAGATGGCGTTCGCGTGGTCATCCCTGGAGGTGACCGAAAAAATCTGATCCAAAAAACAACATAAAGAAAAGGAGTATTTCACATGGCAAGAAAATTTCGTTTGCGCGGGCGCACGCGCACTATTCTGATGGCAATTGCCATCATCCTCGTAACCGTTACGATCGTAGGCGGCATTTCGGTTCTTTCCGGTGCCAACAAAAATTTCTTCAAGCCGAGCGAATGGGAGCTTCGCACGGTCAATGAAGATAACCTGTATCAGCTCGCCAATTTCAAGGACACCGATGGCGTCATCGAAAGCGGTAAAGAAGGTATTTCGGTAAAGGTTGTTGATGACAACGTGATCAAGGTAAGCGGTACCGCTGAGACCGCCAAAACCATTGCAATTGGTACAGTTGTTCTTGAGGCCGGAAAGTCTTATGTGTTCGATAGCTCTTTCGAGGGTACCGGCAAGACGATGTATATGCAGCTGATCAAGGACAGTACCGCGCATAACTGCTACGGTGAACCGGTTGTATTCTCTGTGACCGAGACCACTACGTTCACCATCAATTTGATCATCGCCGATGAATATGAGATCGGCAACGTATCTCTGAAGCCCGTCATTTGCGTTGGCGAAAGCGCAGATGATCTCGTCAGCTTCTACGAATAAAGTAGGCACTTTAAGGCCTGTGACCTATCAGGTCACAGGCCTTTTTCTGATAGGAGTGAATGTATGAAAAAAATATTATTTATTATGCTCGTGATCATGCTCTTGGCGGCGGCTTTGGGTGCTCTCGGTGAGTTTCCCTCGTGGCTGGATGGTTTGTGGGATATAAATATCAGCGGTGGCGGTAGTTTCCCGGAGCCGCCTGTAGATAATACGTGTAAAGTGTGCGGCAAAGACCCTTGCATCTGCAATTCCGAGCCGCCTGTAGATAATACGTGTAAAGTGTGCGGCAAAGACCCTTGCATCTGCGATCCCGAGCCGCCTGTAGATAATACGTGTAAAGTGTGCGGCAAAGACCCTTGCA
>SVSG01000015.1 GCA_015064415.1 Oscillospiraceae bacterium
AGAATATACAACCCGGTTGGTGGGAGCCTAAAGATCGTTCGTTTGCTTATTCGTTTTTTGGAACCGAACAAGAAGCGTTTGAAGCATTAAAACGCGAAACTGAATACAAGCAGTTTTTCGAATAAATTTTCCTTGAGTTCGAATCCTTATTGCAAAACGCAAAAAATATCTTTTTCGTAGCCTTTATACAACAAAAAAAGCCCGCCGTTTGGCGGGCTTTTTTCGTTCTGTTTGGTGCGCGGCGCGGTGTGTATGCGCCAAGTTCCTGCACAAATGTTACTTTGCGCGCATGGAATTGCAACGCTCTTACTCAGATCCCGCAACGGCTTCGCCTTGCGATTTGCTCGTTTGCCTCGCCGCACCTCGCAAACTTCGACTACGCTCAGGATGACACGGACGGTTATGCATCGCGGATGGCGGGTCATTTGGCTCGCGAAGCGAGGTGGGGAATGACCCCTACAGGTTTGTGCGAAGCCGTTTTGTGCATTTACCCGCGGGACGGTGCGAGTTTTCGCAAAGAATACGGCGGCGCTCTTTGTATATTCCTTTTTTGTTTGAGATTTTTTTGAAAGGGGTGCGTTTTCCCGCCATACGGTATGGCTTTTCGCGAACACAGGAGCGTTTTTCTTACGTGCTCTCCAGCCCCTCGATATAGCTTTTGGGGGATACGCCCATCGTTTGCTTGAACAGCTTGGAAAAGTACAGCGCGTCGCCAAAGCCCGAAAGGATGGCGATATTTTTCACGCTGACCACGCCCCGCTCCATCAAAAACACGGCGTGACGGATGCGCAGGTCGCGCAAATAGCACGTGAAGGGAATCCCCTTCTTCTTTTTAAAAAGCGCGGAAAGATACTTGCCGTCATAGCCGAGCTCGGCAGCCAGCACGGACAGCGAAAAATGCGGGTCCGAGAAGCGCTCGTTGGTCTTGCTTACGATCTCGGTAACAAGCCCGCCGCTCTCGCGGCGACCGCTTTCCAAGTGCCCCAGAATATACAAGAGCACCGCCTCGCTGAAAATATCCAGATTGTCCGCCGTTGCCTTGTGCAGGCAATCAAACCCGAAATCCAGAATGCGCGCGTAATGCTCGGTCTTGTCAAACACGGCGGGCTCACCGAACACGCCCACGCGTTGCGCCAGCTCCTCGGCGCGGCGGCCGTGAAAATGCAGGTAAAAATAGCAAAGCTCGCCCGCTCCGTCGATGCGGTAGGTCACGTTCGGGGGCACAAAGAACACGCACCCCTGCGAAAAGGGTTGGCTCTGCCCGCCCGCCTCCAGCATGCCCGCGCCCTTGACCACAAAGCCGAGCGTATACGTTTCTTGGCAGGTGCCCCCCGCCTGCGCCTTGTCTGTTTCGTACACAAAGTTCGTGCAGATCAGATCCCCTGAGCTTGTGTAGTTGAATTTGCAGATGTTGTGCTCCATTTTCTCACCTCTTGCCGCCATTATAGACGATTTCTCCCGATTTGTCAATAAAAAAGAGGAAAAGCTCCATACATTCATGGAAAATTTCCATTTACTTTGAAAAAGGGAGGTGATAGAATATAGGCAGGAAAGGAGGGATCCCCTCTTGTATTACGGACTATTGACGCTTTCCGTTGTGATGTTCGGCGTGCAGTTTATGATGAACAGCCGCTATCAAAGATACGCGGGCAGCGGCATGGCCGCCACGTTTATGTTTGCCCTTTTCGGCAATACGGCGGGGCTTGTGTGCCTGCTTATCATCAACAAATTTGCCTTTGGCTTCACCCCCTTCACGCTGATCATGGCGGTGCTTACCGCGCTTAATTCGATCCTTTATACCTTTTGCTCGCTCAAGGCGTTTGAGCACATCAACCTCTCGCTTTACTCGATCTTCGCCATGCTTGGCGGCATGGTGCTGCCCTTCGTTTTCGGCGTTCTTTTTTACAGCGAGCCCCTTACCGTGGGCAACGTGATCTGCTTCGTGCTGATCGTGGCGGCGCTTTCGCTTACGGTCGAGCGCGGCGAAAAAAAGAACGGCGGCATCTACTACGCGGGCGTGTTCCTGCTCAACGGCATGTCGGGCGTGCTTTCCAAGATCTTCACCTCGGCGGGCTTTGAAAAATGCAACGCCGCGGTGTATAGCATCTGGGTGTCGATCGCCACGGTGGTGATCTCGGGGGTCATTCTGCTTTGCATGCTGCGCACGGTCAAAAAGCCCTCATTGCCCGCCTTCGGCTTTGCCGCAGGGTGCGGCGCGATCTCCCGCGTGGCCAACTATTTCCTGGTGGTGGCGCTGGCCGTGTTGCCCGCCGCGGTGCAATACCCCTTCGTCACGGGCGGCACGATGATCGTTTCTACCGTCATCAGCGTGCTTTGCCACCAAAAGCCCTCCCGCCGCGAGCTGCTTTCCGTCGCGCTCTCCTTTGTGGGGTTGCTAGCCCTGATCCTTTTTGAAACGGTAATTTACACCATATAAAGTGAGGTAATGAATATGAAAAGAACGGTAAAATTCGGCATTTTCGGTCTGGGGCGCGGCTCCACCTTCTACAAGGTCGTGATGGCCAACAACGGCGAGATCGTGGCAGTGTGCGACCGCAACGAGAAAAAGCTGGAAAAGGCCAAGGAACAGCTTGGCGCGGACCTTGCCACTTACACGGATTTTGAGGAATTCCTCAATCATCCGGGGCTTGAGGCCATTTTCCTTTGCAACAATTTCAACCAGCACGTGCCCTTCGCCATCAAGGCGCTGGAAAGAAATATCCACGTGCTGAGTGAATGCACCTCGAACAGCACGATGGCTGAGGGCGTGGCGCTGGTGCGCGCCGTGGAGAAGAGCAAGGCGATCTATATGCTGTCCGAAAACTATCCTTTTATGATCTTCAATAAGGAGATGCGCCGCGTGTTCCGCGGCGGCTCGCTTGGCAAGCTGTTGTACGCGGAGGGCGAGTACAATCACCCCGTCGATCCGTACGGCGACAAAGAGCTGAAGAGTCTGCGCCCCTATTATCATCACTGGCGTAACTGGCTGCCCCGCACCTACTACGTGACGCACTCGCTGGCGCCGCTGATGTATATCACGGGTGCGTGGCCGACGCGCGTGACGGCGATGCCGGTATACGCCCCTTTCCCGGAGGATTCTCTGCTCAGCACAGGTGTGCAGGACCGCGCGGCCGTCATCACCTGCCTGAACAATGACGATTCCGTGTTCCGCATCACGGGCTGTGCCGCCTTCGGTGCACATGAGAACTCCTACCGCATCTGCGGCGTGAAGGGGCAGATCGAGAACGTGCGCGGTGAGCGCGACAAGGTGCTGCTTCGCTATAACAAGTGGGACACGCCAGAGGGCAAGGAGAACAACAATACCTACAATGCCTCCTGGAACGATCCCGACGAGCAGCTGATCAAAACCGCAGGTCACGGCGGCGGTGATTTCCTTGTCATCCGCGAATTCTTTGACTGCATTCGAGAGGGACGTACCCCCGAATTTGACGTTTATTTCGCCACCACGATGGCCTCCGTCGGCATCCTTTCGCACCGCAGCTTGCTTGCGCGCGGCGTGCCCTACGACATCCCCGATTTCCGCCGCGAGGAGGACCGCGCGAAGTACGAAAATGACCACCTTTCCCCCTTCTTTGGCCCCAATGGCGAGCTGCCTACCATAGAAGCGTGCTCGCACGGCTCCAGCGTCAAGAGCGACGAGGAGATCGCCGCGCACGAGGCGCGCCTTGCCGCGATTGAAGATTGATAGGGCGGACGTTTATGCGGGGGAGGACTTTGCAAAGTCCTCCCCCGCGCCCCCTCCCAAAACCTTCAAACAAAAGAGGAAGGTGCAAACAATATGCGTTGCCGCATGATAAAAAGGACGCGCCACATGGCGCGTCCTTTTGTGTTTGTATAGCCCCTAAAAAGCGGTGCGAGTTTTCGCCGACATCACGGCTGTGCGCTTATCCATTTGATCAAAAGGTTTTGGGTGGAGGTGCGGGGGCGACCTTTCCCAAAAGGTCGCCCCCACGCTTTTCGCTTATTTTTTCTTTTTACGGATGAGGTAAATGATCGCGTAGCCGCCGAAGACCAGCACGGCAGAGCCGCCGAGCACGATGGCGATCAGCGCGCCGAGCGGGATCTTGATGATGGGCGGGATCTCTTCTGTCACGGTTGCCCCGCAAACGGTACAGGTCTTCACCTTTTCGCCCGCTTCAAACTCGGTGGCCTCGCGGGTGACGACAAACTCGCCGTAGGTATGCTTGATCGTGCGCTTTGCATTACAGATATTGCAGAACTCGTCGCAGGTATTGGTATACTCGTGGCCGCCCTCGCGGAACACGCCGCAGCCGTTGCAGATCGTGTCGCAGGAGTTGTCAAAGGTGTGCGCGCCGACGTTCTCGCGGCGCATGCCGCAGTTGTTACAGTCGGGGTCGCAATCCCCGTCGTATACGTGATCGGGAACCTCTCTTGTGTGCGGACAGTTGTTACAGGTGGCGTCGCAGGGGGTGCTGTAAGCGTGTGCACCCGCCTCACGCACCTCGCCGCAGGAGTCGCAGGTGGTGTCACAGCTGCTCTGATACCGATGGTCTCCCACCTGACGGATACGCTTGCAGACCTCGCAAGTGGTGTCGCAATCGTTCTCAAAAACGTGCGTGACCTCGCGAATGCTGTCTTCCCTGTTCACGCACTCGGCCTTCATCTGGCACTCGGCATCACACGGGAGGTTGTAAAGATGATGATAGCGAAGCTGAGGCATGCCGGTGAGACAGCTCTCGTACCAATGGCACTCCTCGCTGTCCAGCGCGGCAAGCAGCGCACCGGAGGTAAACTCCGCGGCACTCATATGGGTGGTGCCGTTTTGCTCGTCGGTCTCGCCCTGCGCGCAATAATAGCAATTTTCCAGCTCGTTTTCCGCGGCAATGCTGTTGACCACAGCGCCCGCCGTGGTATAACAGCCGGTCACGACACTTTTGGTTGTAGCAAACTGCAAGCTGCCGACGATGCCGCCGTAAACGTCGGCCTTGACGGTGGCCTGCACGAAGCAGTTTTCCACCACGCAATCGTCCTCGGCCACGGCGATGATGCCGCCGACGGTGCCAAGCGAAGCGAAATAGCTGTCACAGATGCCAAGGTTCTTGACGGTCACATGCGCGGCGGTGGCAATGAAGCCCACGGGCACGCCCTCCTCATCCTCGGACACGGCGTAAAGGCCGCTCACGAAATAGCCGTCACCGTCCAGCTGCAAAAAGTTACAGGTAAGCTCCGCGCCGATGGGCGTCCAGGCGCGCTTTTCCCCCTCCGTGGGGGTGCCGTCCGCCCCAAGCAGATCCTTGTTGACCGTGATATTGGCGGTCAGCTTGGCGTTGATGGTGGTGGGCTCGGCGGTGCGGTTGATGTAGGCGGCCAGCCAGTACAGATTGCCGGCGTTGGCGATCTCATAGTAATCGTCATGCGCCTCCTCGGTCTCACCGGGGTTCAGATACGGCTCCTCAAAGGCGCCGCAGTGCAGGCAAAAGCCGTTTTCGTAGTTCCAGAGCATATCGCAATTAACGGCGGGACAGTGCATCGGATGCGCGCCCGCGCCAAGGGTAAGAAGCGCCGTCAGCGTGCCGAAAAGCAGCACGGCAGTCAGCAAAACACCGATACGTATGCGTTTTTTGATGATGGCAGATCTCATAATATCCTCCTTGCGGATCGTTTACGCTTATAGTATAACATAATTACAGCGATTTGTCAAACAAAAAAGGACTGCAGAGCGCACTCTGCAGTCTTTTTTTACTGATTGTTTTGCTCGCCTTGCCGCAAGGCCTTTTTCTTGGCGACGGCGTTGTGGATCACGTTCATCAGATAGATGCTGCCGATGATGACGGCGATCACCACGAAGATGCAAAGCATGCCCTTCCACATATACTGCAGGGCGAACAGAAAACGGTCAAAATTAAACATGGCAAATTCTCCTTTCCATCAACCGAACAAGCCGAAGCCCGCCGCAAAGCTGAGGATCAGGCCGCCCGCGATGACCGAGGCGATCTGTCCCGACACGTTGACACCGATCGAGTGCATCAGAAGGAAGTTCTGCGGGTCCTCCTTGAGGCCCATCTTGTGTACCACGCGGCCCGACATGGGGAACGCGGAGATGCCTGCCGCACCGATCATGGGGTTGATCTTTTCCTTGAGGAAAAGGTTGAGGAACTTGGCAAACAGCACGCCGCCTGCCGTATCGAAAACAAAGGCGAAAAGGCCGAGGCCGAGGATGAGCAGCGTCTCCCACTGCAGAAACTCCGCCGCGTTCATACGGGTGGCAATGGTGATGCCAAGGAAGATGGTGATGAGGTTTGCCAGCACCTTCTGCGCCGTCTCGGACAGCGAATTGAGCACGCCGCACTCGCGGATGAGGTTACCGAACATGAGGAAGCCGATCAGGTCGATGGATTCGGGCGCCACAAGGCCTGCCACCACGGTGATGATGATGGGAAACAGGATCTTGACGACCTTGGGCACCTCCTTGCCCTTGTAGGGCATGCGGATCATGCGCTCCTTCTTGGTGGTCAGCGCGCGGATAACGGGGGGCTGAATGATCGGCACCAGCGCCATGTAGGAGTATGCCGCGACCATGATGGCGGGCAGGTACTTGGAGCCGAGCTTTTGCGCCACCACGATGGCGGTGGGGCCGTCAGCGGCACCGATGATGCCGATGGAGGCCGCGTCGGGCAGGTCGAAGAACAGTGCCGCCAGACAGAAGGTGAAGAAAATGCCGAACTGTGCCGCCGCGCCGAAGATCATCAGCTTGGGGTTGGAAAGCACGGGGCCGAAGTCGATCATCGCGCCGATGCCGATGAACAAAATCAGCGGAAACAGCTCGTTGGCGATGCCCGCGTTAAACAGCGTGGACAGCGCGCCGTCATACACCGCGGGGATGTTGACGATGATGGTACCAAATCCCATCGGCAGAAGGAGCGTGGGCTCCATATCCTTTTTGATGGCCAGATAGATCAGCAGGGCACCGATCAGCCACATGACCACGCGCTGCCAGCCGCCGTTCTGGAACAGCAATAATACGTTCTCGTACAGAATTTCCATAAACGTCCGTACTCCTTTCTTTTGGGTGTCTGCATAAAAAAAGACCTTCACCAAACAAAGCTTGGTAAAAGTCTTGTTTTCGACAGATGCCGATGGGGACCCGGATAAAATCGGAATGACGAGCCACCCCACGCGGCAAGCCGCGCAAACTACTCCCTTTTACTTCCTATTATTATATGGGATGCGTACGGTTCTGTCAAGGTGTTTTTCGCTACTTTTTATTGAAATTTGGAGAAATTACAGCCATCCGACAACGTACAGCACGCCAAGCGCGAGAAGCCCCGCGCCCATCACCGCCAACACCGCGCTCTCGATCACGCGAAGAGTGCGCCGCCCCTTGGCGGCCGTTTCCCGCTCCTCCTTGCCGACGCGCGCGCCCGCGACCTCGTCCTGCGGCAAAAGCGCTGTCCATTCCTTTTGCACCGTGTAAAAAAGGAAGCCGCCAAGTGCAAGACACGCGCCGCTCATCCAAAGCGCCGTGATGCCGACAAGTAACGTGTATTTGCCGCCGATGGCGATGGTCAGAATGCAAAAAAGCATCAAAAACGCCCATACGGCCTGCGCTATTTTCTCCAAACGCGCTCTTTTTCTTGCAAGCGTCAGGGTCGGGGCCTCAAACTCCGGTTTGATCTTTTTGTAACGGGACATCGCGCGCCTCCTTACTTTTTTCAAGCAGCGCGGCCATGCGCGCATCGGGGCAAAGCAGTATCTCGCACTCGCCGTCCGCGTTCGAGACGGAAAGCACCAGCGCCTCGGCAGGGCGCAGGTCGGGCGCGTAGTTATAGCGCTTGATCCCCTTCGGGGGACGTTTGTTCTGCGCGCCAAGCGGGGTGACGGCGGTGATCTCCGTGAGCCCCACACGGCAGACCAGCTGCATCTTGTCGCCGCCGCGGTACAAATAGACCTCAAGGTCGGTGTCACCGTCCTCATAGGCGCGGATGCGGTACAGATGCCGCGTGGCAAGATAACGCGCGATCAGCTGGATGGCGGGCAACAAAAGGATCAACCCCACCGATTGCCAGAGCGCGGGATGCGGCCCCAAGGCGGCGGATGCGGCAAAGCTGACACCCGCAAGCACGAAAAGCCACATCACCGTGATATGCGCCAGATAATTTTTGCGTATCGGTCGATAATCGTACGTCATTTTTTCAATATCCCCCCAAACGGGTCGGGAAAACCCGTTATTTTGCGATGATCTCCTTCTCGGTTTCGGAAAGCGCGCGCTCCGTACTCACGCTCTCGCGGTGGAAAAGGCGCAGCGTGCCGTAGCTTTCCATCTCCTCGCCATAGCACATATCCAGATAGATGACCACCGTGTCCTCCACCAGCTCCACCCCGTCAAAGGTATAGCGGATAAAGGTATACAGCGAGTTTGTGTCGATCTCACACGAGGTGGGCGTGATCACGCGCTCCTTTGTTACGATATCGTCCTTGTCCTTCTTTTCGTAATCGGCGGGCGTGACGTCGATATACTGCGTCAGCTTAAGAGAAAAGACCTCCGCGCCGCGCGGCGGCACCTCGGCAAGCTGATGATCCTCTGCCAGATGCTCCAGCGTGCTGTTGTTATAAAACAGCAACAGCTGCACCTGATCCGCCTCCTTGATGAAGTAGCAATAGTCCAGATTGAAGTAGGCGTAATTCTCCGCCCCCTCCGTGTATTTCACCTGCTCTTGCTCCAAAATCGTGAGGGCGTTGCCGTTTTTTTCGTACGCCGCAGACAAGACCTTGTTGTCCGCGATCTCGGAAAGCGCGCTTGGCGTGCGCTGTGAAAAGGCCATGCGCCAGATCAGCACCGTGCACATGCCGATGATCACCAGCACAAGAAGCGCGCGCAAAATATGCCCAATGATCCAAAGCGCATAGCTTGATTTCGGTTTTCCCATATCAGTTTCCTTTCTGTGCGGCCGCGAGCGCGCGCAGGCGCGCCATCACGTTGTTGTCGCCGCGTCCGAAGTAATCATGCAGCCGTTTGTACTCCGCGTACAGGTCGGAATATACGGCAAAACTCGCACCGTTTGGGGTGTAAATGCGATCCGCATCCGCGTGCATACGCTCGATGCCTTCCGTGGGCGTCGCGTGAACTCCCGCCGCCACGGCGGCGCCGATGGCGGCACCGAGTGCGGGGGCCTGCGCCGTTTTCGTCACCGTGATGGGGCGTCCCAGCACGTCGGCGTACAGTTGCATGGTAAAGGGGTCCTTGCGCGCGATGCCGCCCGTGGCGATAATGCGCCCGATGGACACGCCGTTTTGCTCAAAATTTTCAATGATGTTCCGCGCGCCGAAGGCGGTCGCCTCCAGAAGGGCGCGAAGCATATCCTCGGGCGCGGTGGCCTGCGTCAGCCCCACGAAGCACCCCGAAAGGTCAGAATTGACCAGAATACTGCGGTTGCCGTTAAACCAGTTGAGCGCAAGCAGCCCGCTCTCGCCCGGCTTTTTTGCCGCCGCCTTTTCCAAAAGCAGGGGCAGCATGCCGATGCCGCGTGCGGCGGCCTCGCGGGCATAGGCGGGGGAGGTCAGATTGGCGGCGGCAAAGGCGAAATGGTCGCCAAGCGAGCAAAGCCCCGCCTCATAGCCGTAAAAGCCCGGCACGATCCCGTCCTTCACGGTGCCGCAAATGCCCGGCACCTTGGCATCACGGTCTCCCACGGCCATGAAGCACCCGGAGGTGCCCAGCACCGCGAACATATCCCCCGCGCGGGAGAGCCCCACGGCGGTGCCTGCCGCATGTCCGTCCGGCATGGCAACGGCCACGGCCGTGCCTGCGCAAAGGCCGAGTTTTTTTGCATATTCCGCGCAAAGCGCGCCCGCCCTCTCGCCGTAAAGCAAGAGCTCGCCGTCAAGCTTTTGCAGTACCGTATCCCCGAATTTCGGATCCACGGCGTCAAAATATTCCTTTTTCGGGTAACCCGTACCCGCCACAAAATGGCTTTTATACGCGGCAAAATGATAGCTGCGCACCCTTGTGCCCGTGAGGGTCTGCACCAGCCAATCGCCCCCTTCAAGGAAGCGGTCTGCGGCCGCGTACACGGCGGGGGCCTCGGCCATCACCTGATACATTTTGGCAAACGTCCATTCGTCATCCACCTTGCCGCCGCAACGGGCAAGGAAGGCCTCGTTTCGCGCCCGCGCCACCTTTGTGAGGCGGTCGGCGTACTTTTTCGCGGCGTGGTGCTTCCACAAAATGGCATAGGCAAGGGGCGTTTGCTCAAATTCGGGCAACAGACACAACGGCGTGCCCGCGCTGTCCACGGAAAGCAACGTGCAGCTGGTAAAATCAATACCAAGCCCCACCACGTCGGCGGCGTTCACGCCGGCTTTCTCCAGCACGGCGGGGATCACGTTTTCCAGCACCTGCAGATAGTCGGCGGGGTGCTGCAGGGCAAAATTAGCGGGTAGCGTCTCACCCGTGGCACAAAACTCACGGTCCATCACGCCATGCGGATACTCCATCACGGCGTCCGCAAGCTCGCGCCCGTTTTCGGCGTCCACCAAAAGCGCGCGCCCCGAAAGCGTGCCGAAATCCACTCCTATGGTATACTTAGCCACGGTCAGTCCCCCTTTTACGGTCATTACCTTATTATTGTATATCAAAACGGAAAAAAAGTCAAATGAATTCTGTGTGAAGAGGGGAAATTGCCGTTTTTTCACGCTTGACAGAGCGTTTGGAATATGCTATCATAAAGGCGAAATGCTTTTTTGAAAGGAGAGCGCCGTGAGCAACCTTTTTGATTATCTGGACTGGCGGGGCGACCTTGGCTTCGGCAGTGTTCCCCTTTGCACCGTGGATGCCCTTGCCTTTGCGGTGATTTCCTACGTGCCCACCGTGGGGGTGGTGCCCGCCTCGCCGCGCGAGGAGCCCGTCCGCTTTGCCGACGCGGTAAAGGCGTATTTTGAAAAAACGGGAAACAGCGAGGACACCAATCAGAACCACAAATTTCTTGCCGCCGCCGCGCGCACCACGCGCTTCGGCCCCTTGCGCGTGCTGGCCGCCGCACAGGAGCTGAGCCGCGAGAACGGCATTCAGTTTTCTGCCTACACGCTGCTGCTACCGGGGCAAAATCTTTTCGTGTGCTTTGAGGGCACGGACGATTCGCTGATCGGGTGGCAGGAGGACCTGCGCATGAGCTACGAGTGCCCCGTCCCCGCCCAGCTGCGCGCCGTCGAATACCTGCGCGAGGTGGCCGCCGCCCACCCGCTGCGCCGCATCTTCGTCGGGGGGCACTCCAAAGGCGGCAATCTTGCCATGTACTCCGCCGTCAAATGCGGGCCCGAGGTGCGCCACCGCATCCGCCGCGTGTTTAACTTCGACGGCCCCGGCTTTTGCGACGATACCCTTTCCTCCCCCGCCTACGCCGAGCTGCGCGCGCGCATCGAAAGCTACCTGCCCGAGTCCTCGATCGTCGGGGTGCTGATGGAGCACGACACCAACTATCGCGTGATCCAAAGCTCCGCCAAGGGGCTTGCCCAGCACGAGCCGCTCACCTGGCAGCTCCTCGGCACCGATTTTCTCTATGCCACCGAGCGTACTGCCTTCGGCAAGCGCACCGAGGCGATCATCGACCATTTTCACACCCACTTTTCCCCCGAGCGCAAGCGCCTGTTTACCAAGGCGCTGTTCACCGTGCTGGAGGCCACCGAGCAGCAGACCGTCTCCGGCATTGCCAACAACAAGCTGAAAAGCCTGAAAAACGTGCTGCGCAGCTTTTCCGACTTCGACCCCGAGGTGCGTGAGCTGCTCAGCGAAACGATCACCGCCCTAGCGGAGGCCAACCGCACCGTCCGCCGCGCGGAGAAAGAGTAGGAGAGGTGTTGGGGGGAGGTTTTTGCGGGGGAGGACTTTTGCAAAAGTCCTCCCCCGCGCCCCCTTTCAAAAGCTTTTACACAAAAAGGCAAGGCATACAAAGCGCACCGCCGCATTATTCGCACAAACCCGTAGGGCGGTTGTCCTCGCCCGCGCGAAGCGCGATGCGAGCACGTCGCTTCTGCTTCGCGAAAGCGCGGGGCTTGCTCCCGCCGCCACCCGCGATGTTTTTCCGTCCGTGTCATCCTGAGCGTAGTCGAAGTTTGCGAGGTGCAGCGAAGCAAACGAGCAAACCGCAACGCGAAGCCGTTGCGGGATCTAAGCAAAAGCGTTGCAGTTCTATGCACATAAAGTAACATTTGCAGAGGAGTTTGGCGCGTACACACCGCGCCCGCGCTTGCTTTGCGCGGGCGAGATCCTTCGGCTCGCGTTTGTTCGCTCGCTCAGGATGACGCAAAAAAAGAGAAAACTTTTTGTTTTTTGAAAACAGCACACAAACCCATAGAACGGTATTGCCTCATTGTTCGCACTTACAAAACGCCTCCCTTGTGTAAAGGGAGGTGCCGAGCTCGACTCGCCGCAGGCGTGGCAGGGGGAGGCGGAGGGATTGTAAATCGCTGACAATCCCTCACCCGCTTACGCGGGAGCTCCCTTTGCACAAGGGAGCCCAATGTAGCCACGCTCTTCAGCGGAAAATCAGCGCACAAACCCGCCGTCATCCGCGATGCACAAAACGGCTTCGCACAAACCCGTAGGGGCGAACAGTGTTCGCCCGCAATCCCCGATGCACAAAACGGCTATGCACAAATCCGTAGGGGTCATTCACGAATGACCCGCCATCCGCGATGCATATCTGTCTATCTATAAACAAAAACCGCAATTACTCGCACCGTTTGGCGGGTAATTGCGGTTTTTTATTGTTCTGCAAAGAAAAATCACTTGCCTGCAAGCTCGGTGAGCACCAGCTCGGGGATGCGTTCACGCAGGGCGTTGCACTCGGTATTGATCATCGTCACCACGCCGTAGCCCGACACGGGATCGACGAAAAGCGAGGAGGAATAGGGCGGCGCGTAGCCGTGGTGCCCAAGCAGGGTATGCTCTCCCAGCGCTTGCATCCGCATCGTGAGCCCGTAGCTGTATTTCTCGTCCGGCTTCGCGTGCACACGGCACATCTCGGCAAACGTGTCCTCGCCAAGCAAGGGCGTGCCGTCCTCGGCCTTGCAACCGCGCAAAAGGCAACGTGCCATCTTGCACAGCTCCTCCGCGTTGCTGTAAAGCCCGCCCGCCGCCATACGCGCGGCATTTTCCTTGATGCGGCGATACGGAACGGGATCCCCCGCCTCGTTGCGATCGTGCGGCACGCTGATCGGATAGGTCGCCGCCACGCGCAGGTCAAAGGTGGTCTGTTCCATGCCAAGTGGCGTGAGCACCGCCTCCTCTACAAGCTCGGTAAAGCGCTTGCCCGTCACGCGCTCCGCGCAAAGGGAGGCAAGGCGGATGCCGAGATTGGAATACAGATATTTCCCCTCCCCCGGCTTTGCCACAAGATCGGCCGCGGGCAGCTCCACGCGCAGCGTGGGCCCCAGTGCCGCCTCGTCGCGCGCGCCCTCCGGCGTGTACTCCGAGGGGAGCCCCGATGTATGCGAAAGTAACAGACGTAGGGTGATTTTCTCGACCGCGTCCCCGTCCTTGAGGGTGAGCCACGGCACCCAGGTCTTGACCGGCTCATCCAGAGAGAGCAGTCCTTTTTCGACCAGCCGCAAAATGGTGATGCCCGTGAAGATCTTGGTGATGGAGGCCGCGCGGTGCATCGACTTGCCCGTGACGGGTACGTCGGGGCGATCCGTGCTCTCCACGCCAAAGCCGCGCGAAAAGATCACGCCCTCGCGGTCGGTCACCGCCACGGCGATGCCTGCCACGCGCTCCTCCAGGCGCCATTGTTCGATGGTTTGTTCGAAGTTGTACATGGTTGGTTTTTTTGTGGAGAAAACCTTTTGCAAAAGATTTTCCCCACACCCCTTTCGAAAATCTTTGGATCAAGGTTAGGGCGAGTGCGAGCCAAAAGCGTTGACGGTTTGTATGCTGCCATTTTTGCGATTACCCGCCAAACGGTGCGAGTTTTCGTAAACAACGCGGCTACGTTGGCCTTCCCCAAGGAGGGGAAGTTGCCCTCGCTTCGCGAGCGCGTCGACACAACGCTCGGCGTTGGTCGCGGGGGACCGCGACAGCGGTGGATGAGGATGTCGGCACACACATGCCGGGAAAGCGCCCTGCCGTCCGCTTGTTTGTGGGTGTGCGCCATCCTTTGTGCATCGCGGATGGCGGCGGGAGCAAGCCCCCGCCCTACGGGTTTGTATGCTGTTTTCAAGAAAGCAAAAAGGTTTCTCTGTATTGCGTCATCCTGAGCGAGCGCACGAACGCGAGTCGAAGGATCTCGGCCGCGCAAAGCAAGCGCGGACGCGGTGTGTATACGCCAAACTCCTCTGCAAATATTGCTTTCCGTATGCGCGGGCTCCTTCCACCACTTCGTGGTCCCCCTCCCTCCCGGAGGGAGGCTTATGGGCGCATTCCCGCAAGCAAGGCGGCGACACACTTTGTATCCCTTGCCTTTTCGTGCAAGGGTTTTCTGTCCTCGCCTTGCGGCGAGCACGCCGATGTGCCACTGCGTGGCAATCGCGGAGGGGGTGCGGACCCCCTTTTTGCAAAAAGGGGTCCCCCGCCATATCTCACCCTCTAAGCTCCCTCACATACGCCAGCAGATCGTCGAAGTTGCCGCGCGGGAAGGCGGTGATATCCACGCCCTCGCGGTTGAGCAGATAATTGTTCAAAAGCAAAAACACGGGCATTCCAAGCGCCTTTGCCGCCATATCCTCGCCCGCATCGTTGCCGACCATCAGACACTCCTCGGGGGCAAGCCCGAGCTTGTTGGTAACGGCGCGGAAGTAGCCGGGATGCGGCTTGCAATAGGAAGAATTCTCATAAGCGGTGAAAAATTCGACCTCGGCGGGGTCGATGCCCGCCCACTGCAAGCGCTTGTAGGTTGCGATCGAGGGGAAGAGGGGATTTGTTGCGATGCATACGCGAAGCCCCATTTCGCGGCACGCGCGCAGCGCGGGCGCGGCTTTGGGATCAAACTCGCACGCATCCTTGGCGTTGTCGAACTCGGTTTCGTAAAACTCGGCAAATTTTGCCTCATCGTCGCGCGCATTTTCGCCGAAAATTTTGCAAAACTCATCCCAGAACGCCTGCTCGTTTGTGCGCGAGCCGTCGTTGTGGTACATTGCCTTGGTGCCGACCATAATGGCGTTGATCAGGGCGTTGGGGTCATAGCCGTGGGGCACCATATGGCGCGCCAGCATTCCGAAATAGTACTTACAAAAGCTGTCCACGTCCATCGGGAGCAGCGTTCCGTCCAGATCGAAGCAGACTGCCTTGATCATTTGATCTCCTCAATGGTTTCGATGACCACGGGCGTGCGCGGCACGTCCTGCATATAGTAGCCGTAGTTACCGGTTTCGACGTTGGCGATCCGATCGATGATCTCATCACCCTCGATGACCTTACCAAAGCCCGCGTACTGGCCGTCCAGGTGCGGTGCCGCCTTGTGCATCACGAAGAACTGGGAGGAGGCGGAGTTGGGATCCATCGTGCGCGCCATGGAAAGCACGCCGCGGGTGTGCTTGAGGGTGTTCTGCGCGAAGCCGTTGGCGCGGAACTCGCCGCGGATGGCGGGGGTGTCCTTCTCGCTCATATCCTCGTAGTAGCCGCCGCCCTGCAGCATAAAGCCGGCGATCACGCGGTGGAAGATCAGGCCGTCAAAGAATTTCTCGTTTGCAAGCTTGAGGAAGTTGGCAACCGTCAAGGGTGCCATCTCGGGGTAAAGCTCGGCCACCATCGTGCCGTAATTCTTGACTGCAATTTTAATCTTGGGGTGTTCCATTTTCATATCCTCACTTTCAAATTTTTGACTGATTTATGGTGTTTTTGATCGCAGATCGCCGCGAAGAAACATTCTTATTTTCTCAATTTTCTTCCAGACGGATGAGCTGTCCTGCGGGGATCTTGACGCTTTCGTGGTTGTAGCGCACCCACACGTCGGTGGCGGTGGGGTTATAGACCATACTGCGGTCCGCGGAGAACTCCAGCGCGCGCAACGCCATCACGTAATCGTAAATTTCGATGTTGGTGGCGTACCACGTGTCCTCTTTGCCCGAGGCCTCTTGGCAAAACTGCTCGATGCGCTCCCAGTTGTTGTGGCGGTCGAACTCATAGCTGTGCCCCCAGAGATAAAACAGCGGCATCGGGTAGACGCTTTTCTGAAATTTATCCAGCAGCTCGAACAGCTGCTCGTCGTTGTGGTGCGCGGTGGGATGCCACAGAAGAAAATCGTTCGGCACCTCAAATTTGCGGGTCGCCTTGGTCGTGCGGGCGTAGCGAATGCCGAGCGTGGGCAGCATGCTGACCACCGCGTCGTTATAGGTACCCATCGGGTAGGACATGCCGCGCACGGGGTAGCCGCACGCCGCTTCCAGACGGCGGCGATCCTCTAAGATCTCGTGCACCACCTCAGCGGCGGACACGCGCTCCAGAAAGGGGTGTGTGAGCGAGTGCGCAGAGACCTCGTGCCCCGCGTACAGCGTGGCGATCTCATCCGCAAGGACGGTGCGTCCGCCATCCCCGCCAAACAGGCCGCTGTTTAAGTGGAAGCTGCCGCGAATGCCGTATTTGTTGAAAATTTCCACCAGACGTCTGTCCTGAAACACGCCGTCGTCATAGCTCATGGTAAGGGCGCGCTTTTTGCCGTCCTTCCAACAGTCAAATCTCACTTTTTCCATACCGTTTGCCTCCTTATTGGTCTAAACGTACTGTTTTTCCTGCGGGGATCATCACGGGATTTCTGTCCACCTCGATCCACAGATCCAGCGCCGTGGGGTTGTATACCACGTCGCGTGCGGCGGTGAAGCGCAGTTGCCAGAGCGCCGTCAGATAGTTATAAATTTCGATATTGGTCGCGTACCACGTGTCGGGGTCGCCGCCCGCGCGCGCGCAAATGCGCTCGATCAGATCCCAGTTATTTTCATCGTGGAAGCTGTAGCTGTGCCCCCAGATATAGAACAGCGACAAGGGGCGCACCTTGCCCTCGCGGAAAAAGCCGTCCAACAGCTCAAACATTTGGGGATCGCGGTGGCTGACGGTCGGGTTCCAGCAAAGAAAATCCTTGGGCGGCACGTTTATGTGCTCATAATCCGCTGTGCGCTTGATCCCGCGCGCATACAGAATACCCAGCGCGCGCAGCTCGTTTTTCACGTCATCGGACAGCGTTCCGTACGGATAAGCCATACCGTTTACGGGGTAACCGCACATACTCTCCAGTCGGCGGCGGTCCTCCATCACCTCGCAGATCAGCTCCTCGCGCGGGATGCGCTCGAAATAATGATGCGTAAGCCCATGGCAGGCGATCTCGTGCCCCACGTACTTGGTGGCGATATCCTCGGCGGTGACGTAGCCCTCGCGCCCCACGTTATTGGAGTTGAGGTTGAAGGTGCCCTTGATGCCGTACTTGTTGAAGATCTCGACGAGGCGCAGATCGTGGATCTGCCCGTCATCGTAGCTCATCGTGAAGGCACGGCGCTTGCCGTCCTTGTAAAGGTTGAATTTAATTCTCATTTTCTGCCTCCTTCGGGTACGCGAGTGCAAACAATTCCGCGATACGTGCCTCGTTTTTCGTCATATACAGGTACCCGAACAGCGCCTCCATGCCCGTGGCGTTGCGGTACTCGCCCACCGTGGCACCCTTGGGGTGCGCGCCGTGTCCGTGGTTGCGCCCGCGGTGAAAAACGGCACTCTCCTCCTCCGTGAGCACGGGCAGGATGCGCTCCATCGCCCTTGCCTGCGCACCCGCGCGCACGTATTCCAGCGCGTGCTGGTTCAGCGCCTTGGAGGAGGTGTAGCCAAGCTCCACAAGGCGCTCGCGCACCCGCAGCTCCAGCACCGCATCCCCCAAGTATGCCAGCGATGCGCTGCTGGCCATTCTACTGTCAAACATATGCTCTCCTTTTGCCAAAACTCATACCGTTATGGCACTTTTTTACTTTTTTGTGAAATACGCGGCGGGAATTTCGCCGTCACAGATCACCTCGTCCACCTCGCAAAGGTGACAAAGGCGATACAAATGCCGTTTGCCGAGCTTGCCCGTGTCGCAAAGAAAAACGGTGCGTGCGGCGCGGCGCAACAGCACGCGGCGCAGCGAGGTCTCCTCCTCCGAGTCATCCGTGATCTCGCCGTCCGCCCCCACCCCCTGGCTTGAGAAAAACGCGATGGCAGGGGAAAGGCTTTCCAGCGCGGCCTCGGCGGCGGGGCCCACAAAGGCACGGTTGCGCAAAAGCAAGCGCCCGCCCGTGGAGATCAGACGGTGCTCCGAGGTGCAGAGCTGCTCCAGGACGCTGTGGCTGTTGGTGATGACCGCGAGGTCACGAAAGCGCGAAAGATACGGCAGCATATGCTGGGCGGTGGAGGAGGAATCCAGAAACACGGTATCCCCGTCCGAGATCAGCGCGGCGGCCTTGGCCGCGATCTCGCGCTTCGCCTGCGCGTTCTCCCGCCTGCGGAAATCCAGCGGCATATCCGCCTCGTTGAGCGTGACGCCCCCGTACACGCGGCGCACAAGCCCCGCCTTTTCCATCTCGCAAAGATCCCGTCGCACGGTGGCCTCGCTGATGTAAAGCTCGCTTGCGAGGTCGCTGACGCGCAGGGCGGTATGAAATTTCAACAGCTGCAAAATCTGCTTGTGACGCTCGATCTGCAACATGGCGCGCACCACTCCTTTTTGATCGACTTTGCGCGAAAATGTGAAAGTTTGTCATTTTTCCCGCCGCAACTTGACAAACCGCGCGCATTTTATTATTATAATGATAGCACAACGGCGCGCTTTTGGCAAGCCGCTCGCGAAAAATTGTTACATTTAAGGAGCATTTGTATGGCTATTATCACCGTAGTCGGCGCGGGCATGATGGGCTCGGCCATCACCTTCCCCGCCGCGCACAACGGCAACACCATCCGCCTTGTCGGCACACCTCTTGACCGCAAGATCATCGAGCACGGCCAAAAAACAGGCGAACATCTGACCCTTTGCCACGATGTAAACGGCGTCAAGACCTCCTTCAAGGTGCCCGCAGGCATCACCTTCCACTATTACGAGGAGCTGGACGCCCTTCTTGCCGACACTGATCTTTTGCTTTGCGGCGTCAGCTCCTTCGGACTTGACTTTTTCTGCGAGAACGTGATCCCGAAGATCCCCGAAAAAGTGCCCGTGCTTTCCATCACCAAGGGCATGATCGACGACGGCGAGGGCAAGGGAAATCTGATCTCCTACCCCGAGCATATGCTGAAATTCACCGACAAGAAGCTGAAGATCAACGCCGTCGGCGGCCCCTGCACCAGCTACGAGCTGGCCGATCTTGACCCCACCACGGTCACCTTCTGTGGCCCCGACATCGAGCTGCTTCGTTGGATCAAGTCGCTGTTTGAGACGGATTATTACCACGTGTCGCTTTCCACCGACATCCGCGGTGTGGAGTGCGCCGTGGCGCTGAAAAACGCATACGCCCTCGGCGTTTCGCTTGCCATCGGTCTTTCCTACCGCCGCGAAGGACGCGTGTTTGAGCATTACAATTCGCAGGCGGCGCTGTTTGGGCAGGCCGCCAAGGAAATGTACCTTTTGCTGGATCTGTGCGAGGGTACCGCCGCACGCAACATCTTCCTTGGCGTGGGCGACCTTTACGTGACCGTGTTCGGCGGGCGCACCCGCAAGATCGGCACCCTGCTTGGCGAGGGCAAGAAGTTTGACGAGGCGATGGAGATCCTCAAGGGCGTGACGCTGGAGTCGATCGTCATCGCGCGCCGCACCGCCGACGCGGTGCTGCAAATGGTGGAGGCCGGCCGCGCCAACGCCGCCGATTTCCCGCTGCTGCTTCACATCCGTGAGCTGCTTGCCGACAACGCGGACGTCAACGTGCCGTGGGCCAAGTTCGAGACCGAGTTTGAGGGATAAGAGATTGTTTTATGTGGGGGAGGACTTTTTCAAAAAGTCCTCCCCCACACCCCCTTTCAAAAGACCTTACACAGAATAAGGGGTGCAAACAAGATGCGCTGCCGTTATGTGCACCGAGGATGCGGGCGACCATCCACCTCGCTTTGCGAGCTAGGTCGCCCCTACGGGTTTGTACGTTTACCGCCAAAACGGCGCGTCGTCTTGCATACATCGTAGGGACAGGCGTCCCCGACTGTCCGTTTGTGCATCGCGGATGGCGGGTCATTTAGCTCGCGAAGCGAGGTGGGGAATGGCCCCTACAGATTTGTGCGCAGCCGTTTTATGCGTCGGGGATGCGGGACGCCGAGGACGTCGTCCCCTACAGGTTTGTGCGTTTCCCCGCCAAACGGTGCGGCGTTTCGCATACATTGTAGGGGGCGACCTCCGGACGCCCCGTTTGTGCGATTTCCCGCCGAACGGTGTGAGCTTTCGCCAACGTTGGCACCATGCACATCATACCCTTTATTTTCCGCGCAAAGGTTTTTGAAAGGGTCTTAGGGAAAACTTTTGCAAAAGTTTTCCCTGACACGTCCCCTTCGCGTCCCTCTCATGCCGCCGAAAACTCGCACCGTTCGGGGGCTTTTTTCAAAATCACCAAAAAAACGGCTTTTGTTTCGTATATTTTTATTCTTTCTTTTCCGCTCTTTCCCCCTTGACACGTTTCGCTATTCATAGTATAATATTTGAGATAGTAAATGCAGGCGCACGCACATACACGTGTAGGGCGCCCGCGTAATATGCAGGAGGGACACCATGACGAAGATCGCGGAAATGCATCAGTTGAACAAAACGGCTCTTACGGCTACTTCTTCTTTTCCCGTTTCCTCTTTTTCCGTTGACGACGACGTTTCCCGTTTTGACAGACCTAACTATTTCCTTTTTCCCGGTTTTTGCGACGTGCACGTGCATTTTCGCGAGCCGGGATTTTCTTATAAGGAGACGATCAAAAGCGGCTCTTTATCGGCGGCGCGCGGCGGCTATACCGACGTGTGCACGATGCCGAACCTCGCCCCCGTGCCCGACAGCGTCGCGCATATCACGCTGCAGCGCGACCTGATCGCGCGGGATGCCTGCATCGGCGTTTACCCCTTGGCGGCCATCACGGTGGGCGAGAAGGGCGAGCAGCTTTCCGACATCGAGGGGATGGCACCCCTTTGCATCGGCTACTCGGACGACGGGCGTGGCGTACAAAGCGACGAGATGATGCGCGAGGCGATGACGCGCGCGAAGGCGCTGGGCAAAATGATCGTGGCGCACTGCGAGGTCAACGATCTTTTACACGGCGGCTACATCCACGACGGCGCGTACGCGAAGGCGCACGGCCACCGCGGCATCTGCTCGGAAAGCGAGTGGGCGCAGATCGCCCGCGACATCGAGCTGGTGCGCGAGATCGGCTGCCGCTATCACGTCTGCCATATCTCCACCAAGGAAAGCGTGGATATCATCCGCCGCGCGAAGGCCGAGGGCGTGAACATCACCTGCGAAACGGGCCCGCACTACCTTGTGATGGATGACAGCATGCTGCAGGAGGACGGGCGCTTCAAAATGAATCCCCCCTTGCGCGACAAGACCGACCGCGAGGCACTGGTCGAGGGCTTGAAGGACGGCACGATCGACTGCATCGCCACCGACCACGCGCCCCACTCCGCCGAGGAGAAGGCAAAGGGTCTGGAAAAAAGCGCGTTTGGCATCGTCGGTCTGGAGACGGCGCTCCCCGTGCTTTACACCAAGCTGGTGAAGCCCGGCATCCTTCCCCTCTCGCGCGTGGTGGATGCCCTTTGCGAAGCTCCGCGCAAGCGATTCGAGATCCCCTTCGGCAACGATTTTTCGATCTGGGAGATGGAAACGCCCTATCGGGTCGACCCCGCCGAGTTCCAAAGCATGGGACGCGCCACGCCATTTGCGGGCGAGACGTTGTACGGCAGATGCGTTTGCACCGTGAAAAACGGGCAGATCGTCTGGCAGGAATAACATTGTTTTTAATTAATTTTTCATAGATAACAGGAGGAAGTTGAACATGGCAAAAAGAACAGATCTGAAGAAAATTCTGATCATCGGCTCGGGCCCGATCGTCATCGGCCAGGCCGCAGAATTTGACTACGCGGGCACGCAAGCGTGCCTTGCACTCAAGGAAGAGGGCTACGAGGTGGTGCTTTGCAACTCCAACCCCGCAACCATCATGACCGACACCACCATTGCGGACAAGGTGTATATGGAGCCCCTCACGCTGGAATACATCGCCAAGATCCTGCGCATGGAGCGCCCCGACGCCATCGTTCCCGGCATCGGCGGTCAGACGGGTCTGAACCTTGCCATGCAGCTGGAAAAGAAGGGCGTGCTGAAGGAATGCGGCGTCGAGCTGCTCGGCACCAGCTCCGAGTCGATCGAGCGTGCCGAGGACCGCGAGCTCTTTAAGGAGCTGTGCCAGTCGATCGGCGAGCCCGTCATCCCCTCCGAGATCACCTACTCGCTGGACGAGGCCAAGGTCGCGGCCGAGCGCATCGGCTACCCCGTGGTACTGCGCCCCGCCTTCACCCTCGGCGGCACGGGCGGCGGCTTTGCCTACAACGAAAAGGAGCTGATCGAGGTCGGTATGAACGCCTTTAAGCTCTCCCCCGTGCATCAGGTGCTGATCGAAAAGTCCGTGAAGGGCTACAAGGAGATCGAATTTGAGGTCATGCGCGACAGCAACGACCACGCCATCACCATCTGCGGTATGGAAAACGTGGACCCCGTTGGTGTACACACCGGTGACTCGGTGGTCGTGGCGCCCATCCTTTCCCTTTCGGAAAAGGATCACAAGATGCTCAACGACTCCGCCATCAAGATCATCCGCGAATTGAAGATCGAGGGCGGCTGTAACGTACAGTTCGCGCTCAATCCCGAAAACAGCGAATACTACCTCATCGAGGTCAATCCCCGTGTGTCCCGTTCCTCTGCACTTGCCTCTAAGGCCAGCGGCTATCCGATCGCCCGCGTGACGGCAAAGATCGCCGTCGGTATGGCACTGGAGGAGATCCCCGTGGCAGGTGGCACCGCCGCCATCGAGCCGCGCCTGGATTACATCGTTGCCAAGTTCCCCCGCTTCCCGTTTGACAAGTTCACCAACGCCGCCAACACCCTTGGCACCCAGATGAAGGCAACGGGCGAGGTGATGGGCATCGGCTCCACCCTGGACGAGTGTATGCTGAAATCCGTGCGCTCGCTGGAGACCGGCGTTTGCCACTTCTATATGCCCAAGTTCGACAAGATGAGCATTGCCGAGCTTTACGACTATCTCAAAGAGTTCAAGGACGACACCATCTTCGCCGTTACCGAGCTGATCCGCCGCGGCGAGAGCATCGAGAAGCTGCACGAGGTCACCAAGATCACGGAGCTGTTCCTTGAGGCGTTCGCACGCATCGTGGAGATGGAAAAGCAGCTTGTCGCCGCAAAGGGTGACGAAAAGGTGCTGCTTGCCGCCAAGAAGATGGGCTTTGGTGACAAATTCATCGCAAAGCTGTGGAACACCACAGAGATCGACGTGTGGCAAAAGCGCCGCGCGCTTGGTATGGCGCCCGCCTTCCGTATGGTAGACACGCTTCACACGGGCAAATATATCGCTTATCTGTACTCCTCCTACACGGGGGAAAATCAGTCTCAGCTCACGGGCAAAAAGAAGATCGTGGTGCTGGGCGCAGGCCCCATCCGCATCGGTCAGGGCGTCGAGTTCGACTACTCCACCGTACACGCCGTGCAGACCATCAAGCGCGCGGGCTACGAGGCCATCATCATCAACAATAACCCCGAAACGGTATCCACCGACTACACCACCGCCGACAAGCTCTACTTCGAGCCCCTCACCCCCGAGGACGTGATGAACATCATCGACTTCGAGCAGCCCGAGGGCGTGGTCGCCTCGCTTGGCGGTCAGACCGCCATCAACCTGGCACAGCCCCTGATGGACCGCGGTGTGAAGATCATCGGCACGGATTGCGCCGCCATCGACAAGGCGGAGAACCGCGACGCGTTTGAAAAGCTGCTGACCGATCTGAAGATCCCGCAGCCCAAGGGTCACGCCGTGACCAAGATCGAGGACGGCATCAAGGCCGCCGCCGAGATCGGCTATCCCGTGCTGGTGCGTCCCTCCTTCGTGCTGGGCGGCCGCGCAATGCAGATCGTCGCCAACGAGGAGCAGTTGCGTCACTACCTGCGCACCGCCGTGGAAATTGACGAGGACAAGCCCGTGCTTGTCGACAAGTACATTCAGGGCAAGGAGGTCGAGATCGACGCCATCTGCGACGGTCGCGACGTGTTCGTGCCCGGCATTATGGAGCTGGTCGAGCGCACCGGCGTGCACTCCGGCGACTCGATCTCCGTGTACCCCACCTTCTCGATCTCCAATAAGGTCAAGGGCATCATTCTGCAGTATGCGAAGAAGCTTGGCCTTGGCATCGGCATCGTCGGCCTTTTCAACATCCAGTTCATCGTGGATGACAAGGACGACGTTTACGTGATCGAGGTCAACCCCCGCTCCTCCCGTACCGTTCCCTTCCTTTCCAAGGCAACGGGCTACAGCCTTGCCGACATCGCCACCGAGGTCATTATGGGCAAGTCCCTCAAGGAGCAGGGCATCTTCGACATCTACCCCGAGGAAAAGAAGCGCTGGTACGTCAAGGTCCCCGTGTTCTCCTTCAACAAGCTGCGCGGTCTTGACGCGTACCTTTCCCCCGAAATGAAGTCCACGGGCGAGGCCATCGGCTACGACGACAAGCTCAACCGCGCGCTTTACAAGGCACTTCAGGCAGGCGGCACTCACCTGCAGAACTACGGCACCGTGCTTGCCACCATCGCGGACAAGGATAAGGAGGAGGCGCTGCCCCTCATCCGCCGCTTCTACGATCTCGGCTTTAACATCGAGGCCACCGAGGGTACCGCCAAGTTCCTCAAGGAGCACGGCATCCGCACCCGCGTGCTGCAGAAGATCAGCGACGGCAGCACCGAGATTGCGGACTCCATCCGTCAGGGTCACATCGCCTACGTCATCAACACCCGCGACATCGGCTCGCAGGGCCACATGAGCGACGGTGCCGAGATCCGCATGACCGCAACCGAAAACAACGTCACCATCTTCACCGCCCTCGACACCGTCCGCGTGCTGCTGGACGTCCTTGAGGAGACCACGCTGACGATCTCGACCATTGACGCGTAAGGGGGACGACGTGGGGGCGCTTTTGGGAAAGCGCCCCCACACCCCCGCAAAACCCTTTCATCAGAAAGGATAAGCAACAGCCGCATTGTTGGCACAAACGGCGACATTACTACCCACCCACCACCAAGGTGGTCCCCCCGCCCTCTCAAGGGCGGGACTATATAGCCGCATATTTCTCTACAAATTTTCAAGCATCTATTCGCGTTGTTAGCACAAACTTGTCCGCCCCTTGTGAGGGGCGGGGGACCGCCCCGCGGTGGTGGGGTAGTTTTTCAACATACATCCACATAAAGGACTTTTTATGAAACAATCGATTTTTGAAATTATTGAAAATACGGCGCTGACAAGTAACGTATACCGCATGCGCCTTGCAGGCGACACCTCGGCGATCACCGCACCGGGGCAGTTCGTCAACATCAAGCTGGACGGCAAGTTTTTGCGCCGTCCGATTTCGGTCTGCGATTGCAAGGACGGTGTGCTCACCCTTGTTTACAAGGTGGTGGGCGCGGGCACCGCGCAAATGGCCGAAATGCACGTCGCGGAGGAGCTGGACATCCTCACGGGTCTTGGCAACGGCTATGACCTCACCACGGCGGGCGAGCGCCCCTTGCTGCTTGGCGGCGGCGTGGGCGTGCCTCCCCTTTACATGCTTGCCAAGGAGCTGATCGCTGCGGGCAAGGACGTGACCGTGATCCTCGGCTTTAACAAGCAAGACGAGATCTTTTATGAAATGGAATTCCGCGCGCTCGGTGCGAACGTGATCGTCGCCACCGCAGACGGCTCCTACGGCGTGAAGGGCTTTGTTACCGACGCCCTGCCCGCGGATTACACCTACTTCTACACCTGCGGCCCCGAGCCGATGCTGAAGGCCGTTTGGCGCGCCACGAACACCTCGGGCCAGATGAGCTTTGAGGAGCGCATGGGCTGCGGATTTGGCGCGTGCATGGGCTGCTCTTGCAAGACGCTGACGGGCTACAAGCGCATCTGCCGCGAGGGCCCCGTGATGAGAAAGGAGGAGATCTTATGGGAAAAATGAACGTCAATCTGTGCGGCATCACGCTGGACAACCCCGTGATCCCCGCCTCCGGCACGTTTGGCTTCGGCTATGAGTTTGCCGAGCTTTACGACATCAACGTGCTCGGCACCTTCTCCTTCAAGGGCACCACGAAGGATCCCCGCTTCGGCAACCCCACGCCCCGCATCGCGGAGTGCACCGCAGGCATGATCAACGCCGTGGGGCTTCAGAACCCCGGCGTGGAAAAGGTCATCTCCGAGGAGCTGCCAAAGCTCGCGCAGTGCTTCCACAAGCCCGTGATGGCAAACGTCAGCGGCTTTTCCGTCGAGGACTACGCCTACACCTGCGAAAAATTAGATAAAGAGCCCCAGGTCGGCTGGCTGGAGGTCAACGTCTCCTGCCCCAACGTCCACGGGGGCGGCATGAGCTTCGGCACCAATCCCGAGGCCGCCGCCGAGGTCACCCGCGCCGTGAAGGCCGTGACGACCAAGCCCGTGATCATCAAGCTTTCCCCCAACGTGACCGACATCGTTTCGATCGCAAAGGCGTGCGAGGAGGCGGGTGCGGACGGCATCAGCTTGATCAACACGCTCCTCGGCATGCGCATTGATCTGCGCCGCCGCGTGCCCGTGATCGCCAACAAGATGGGCGGCTTTTCGGGCAGCGCGATCTTCCCCGTTGCCGTGCGCATGGTCTATCAGGTCGCGCACGCCGTGAAGATCCCCGTGGTGGGCATGGGCGGCGTCACCACCGCCGAGGACGTGATCGAAATGATGATGGCGGGCGCCAGTGCCGTTGAGGTCGGTGCCGCCAATCTGGTCGACCCCTTCGCCTCCAAAAAGATCATCGACGACCTCCCCGCCGCGATGGCAAAATACGGCATCGAAAACCTTGCCAACATCATCGGCGCGGTGCAATAAGTACCCCAACGGGGTGAGATTTATAAATTGATTTTTCCTTGATGACTACTCTTCCGTCAGCCATTCGGCTGCCACCTTCCCTCACAAGGGAAGGCTTCCAAATTTCATAGCTTTATCAACGGACGGAAGATTTACTGTTTTCTAAAATAAATGTTATTACTGTCCATTGACAAGAAGCAACAGCTTTAGTGGCCTTCCCTTGTGAGGGAAGGTGGCTTTTGAGCAAAGCGAAAAAGACGGAAGAGTAGTCCCACCTCACGCAAAACTTGTTAAAAACAATAAAGGAGATACAGAAAAATGGGAAAAGACGTCATCATTGCTTGCGATTTTGACAGCAAAGAAAAGGTGTTCGCGTTCCTCGACAAGTTCGAGAATGAGGCACGCAAGCCCTTCGTGAAGATCGGCATGGAGCTCTACTATGCCGAGGGTCCGGAGATCGTCCGCGAGATCAAGCGCCGCGGCCACAAGATCTTCCTTGACCTCAAGCTGCACGACATCCCCAACACCGTGAAAAAGTCGATGGCGGTGCTCTCCCGCCTTGACGTGGACATGACCAACCTGCATGCCGCAGGCACCGGCCGTATGATGGAGGCCGCTATCGAGGGCCTTACCCGCCCCGACGGCACCCGCCCCATGCTCATCGCCGTGACCCAGCTCACCTCCACCGATGAGGAGACGATGAAGCAGGATCTGCTGATCAACGAGCCCATCGACAAGGTCGTGATGCACTATGCCGCTAACGCCAAGAGATCCGGTCTTGACGGCGTGGTCTGCTCTCCCCTTGAGGCAGGCAAGGTGCACGACAGTTGCGGCAAGGACTTCGTGACCGTGACCCCCGGTGTGCGCTTTGCTGACGGTGACGTCGGCGACCAGAAGCGCGTGATGACCCCCGCCGCCGCAAAGGAGATCGGCTCTGATTACATTGTGGTCGGCCGTCCCATCACCGCCGCAGAGGATCCCGTTGCCGCTTACAGACGTTGCATCGCGGAGTTTGTAGGTTAATTAAGGATAAGAATGGCGGGGGAACCCTTTTAGACAACTGTCCTCGCTCACGCAAAGCGTGATACGAGCACGTCGGTATGCCTTCGGCAACCGCGAAGGCCTCCCCCGCACCCCCTCCCCAAACCTTTTATGGTTTTATAGGGTTTGTGCGAACAAAGCGCACCACGGGATATTAGCCGAGCAATGCGGCTACACATCCATCCTTTTTTGAAAGATTTTTTGAAAGGGTGTGGGAAAACTTTTTTGCAAAAAAGTTTTCCCACGCGTCCATACCAACATAAAGGAGAAGAAAAATGGAAGCTTACAAGAGAGAATTTATTGAATTTTTGCAGGGCGCCGGCGTACTGAAGTTCGGTGATTTCACCGCAAAGTCCGGCCGCAAGATCCCCTATTTCGTGAACGCCGGTATGATCAAAACGGGCGATCAGATCTCCAAGATGGGCGAATTTTACGCCAAGGCATACTTTGACAAGCTGGGCAAAAAGCCCACTGTGCTGTACGGCCCTGCCTACAAGGGCATTCCGCTTTCCATCTCTGCCGCTGTGGCACTGTCCAAGAACGGCCTTGACGTTCCCTTCTTCTTCAACCGCAAGGAAGTAAAGGACCACGGCGAGGGCGGCACCTTCGTGGGCTACGTCCCGCAGGCGGGCGAGGAGATCGTCATCATCGAGGACGTGATCACCGCCGGCACCGCGATCCGCGAGTCGATGGAGATCCTCAAGCACGTCGAGGGCACCAAGGTGGTCGCCACCTTCATCATGGTGGACCGCAAGGAAAAAGGCCAGACCGAGAAGGGCGCCATGCAGGAGATCGAGGAGCAGTTCGGCTTCCCCGTGTACTCCGTCGTTGACGTTTACGACATCATCGAGTATCTCTCCGAAGACTCCGCCAACGAGGAAAACGTGACCCGTATCAAGAATTACCTTGCCGTCAACGGCGCAAAGGCCTGATTTAAAGGAGCGAAACAATGCGAAGCCTGATTGATATTCTGGAGCTTTCCGTAGCCGAGATCGACGAGCTGCTTGCCACCGCCGAGGACATCATTGCCAACCCCGAAAAGTACGCCGATGCCTGCCGCGGCAAGAAGCTGGCGACGCTTTTCTTCGAGCCCTCGACCCGTACGCGCCTCTCGTTTGAGGCCGCCATGTACGAATTGGGCGGCAACGTACTCGGTTTTTCCGACGCAGGCACGTCCTCTGCCTCCAAGGGCGAGAGCATGGCAGACACCGCAAAGGTGATCAGCTGCTACGCCGATATTATCGCCATGCGCCACCATCAGGAGGGCGCCCCCCTGGTCGCCTCCTGCAACGCGACCGTGCCCGTGATCAATGCGGGTGACGGCGGACACAACCACCCCACCCAGACCCTTGCCGACCTGCTGACCATCAAGCGCGAGCTCGGCCGTCTGGATCACATCACCGTGGGCTTTTGCGGCGACCTCAAGTACGGCCGCACCGTGCACTCGCTGATCTCCGCCCTTTCCCGCTACGCGGGCGTGAAGCTGGTGCTGATCTCCCCCAAGGAGCTTGGCATCCCCGGCTACGTCAAATACGAGGCCATGAGCAACATGGAATGGGAGGAGACCACCGACCTTGAAGCAAAACTTCCGGAGCTTGACGTGCTGTATATGACGCGCATCCAGCGCGAGCGCTTCTCGGATCTGGACACCTACGAAAGATTGAAGGACAGCTATATTCTGACCGCCGACAAGATGAAGCTGGCGAAGGAAAAGATGGCGATCCTGCATCCCCTGCCCCGCGTGAACGAGATCAGCGTCAAGATCGACGCCGACCCGCGCGCGGCCTACTTCCGCCAAGTATTGAACGCCAAGTACATGCGCATGGCGCTCATTCTGAAGCTCCTTGGCGCCGCAAAGGGCAAAGAGCGCAGACCCGAGCCGCTGCCCACCGCACGCGGTGATGAGGGGCTGATCGTGAACGAGCTGAAGTGCCAAAACACGCGTTGCATCACGCAGACCGAGCAGGAGCTGGACCAGGTATTCCGCCGCGTCAGCGACACGGTTTGCCGTTGCATCTATTGCGAGAAAAAGCTGGGCGAGTGATCCCCAAATTTCCATAAAAAAGGATAGCGTTGTGCCGAAAACAGCACAACGCTATCCTTTTTTCGTGCAAATAAAAGACAAAAGCCCGCGCGGACGAGGTGTGCCGGAAATCATGGGTTTGTTCGTTTATCCGTCAAACAATGCGGCATCCCGCGAACATTGTAGGGCGGGGGCTTGCTCCCGCCGTTTGTGCATCGCGGATGGCGGGCGAACAATGTTCGCCCCTACGGGTTTATGCGTAGCCGTTTTGCGCGATTACTCACCAAACGGTGCGGCTACGTTGGCCTTCCCCAAGGAGGGGAAGGGGGACCGCGACAGCGGTGGATGAGGATGTCGGCACACACATTGTGGGAAAGCATCTTGCCGTCCGCTTATTTGTGGGTGTGCATCATTCTTGATACATCGCGAATCGCGGGCGACCATCCACCTCGCTTTGCGAGCCAGGTCGCCCCTACGGGTTTGTGCGTTGCCGGTTTGTGCGTCGGAGATTACGGACGGTCGAGAACGCCCGTCCCTACAGATTTGTGCGTAGCCGGTTTGTGCGATTTCCCGCCGAACGGTGCGGCGGCACGCTTTGTACCTCCCCCTTTTCGTGCAAAATCTTTTGAAAGGGGGCGTGGGGGAGGACTTTTCGAAAAAGTCCTCCCCCACAAATCCATCCTCCCCTTTCCGCGTTTGGAAATATTTTCCGCGGCCGATTTTTTTGTTTCACGGTGTAAAAACTGTGTAAAACTGTGGAAAACCCTGTGGAAACTGTGTAAAACTCACTGTTTTCGGGCTTCTTGTCCACCGTGGAACCTGTGGAAAACTTTTCCCGTGCCCGCGTGAAACATTTTTTCTCCCGCCGCGCCTTTCCGCTTTGGCAATCTTTCCGACTACAGCGCGCTCTCGCGCACAGGCACTTGCATTCCCGCCATATTTGTGGTATAATAAATTATTAAAACATAAAATGGGGGAATTTGGATATGAATGAATTTTCCACCTATGAATTTACCGTCGATCAGCGCATTGAGGGCAAATGGCGTCTCGCGCGCATCGGCATGATTCTCTTTTACGTCTTTTTTGCGCTCGGTGCCTTTTTGCTGCTGGCCATCGTCTGGAACATGCCGCAGCTCGTCGCCCTGGTGCCGGTGGCCACGTGGATGCTGATCTTTTTCACCTGGCGCTACGTGTCGGTGGAATACGAATACTCCCTCACCTCGGGCGAGCTGACCTTCAGCAAGATCTTCGGCAACCGCTCCCGCCGCACGGTGCTGAAAATGATGCTGCGCGACGCCTCCCGCATCGCGCCTCTTGAGGACGCGGACGAGGCCGCACGGGCCACAAGCTACGCCCCCGAAAAAGAATTCTCGGCCATCTCCTCGCTGCAGGCGCCCGACGTTTATTTCATCTTATTCGAGCACCGCTATGAGGAGCACGGAAAGGCGAAAAGCTGCCGCGCGATCTTTTATTTCGAGGCCACGGCAAAGGCGCTGCAGATCTGCCGCTTCTACAATCCCACCGCCACCGTGATGACCAAAACCACCAGATAACCCCCAAACGGTACGAGTTTTTTGCCTTTTAAGGAGAGTCCTATGAACCAATCCACCAAGATCGCCGTCATCGGCGCGGGCCACGCAGGCATCGAGGCGGCGCTGGCCGCCGCGCGCATGGGCGTGGATACCGTTCTTTTCACCATCTCACTGGAGTCGGTGGCCAACATGCCCTGCAACCCGTCGATCGGCGGCACCGCCAAGGGGCATCTGGTCTACGAGATCGACGCACTCGGCGGCGAAATGGGCCGCGCGGCAGACGCCGTCACGCTCCAGTCGCGCACGCTGAACCTTGGCAAGGGGGCGGCGGTGCACAGCAAGCGCGTGCAGGCCGACCGCAAGCAATATCATCTATATATGAAGTCGGTGCTGGAGCGCACGGAAAACCTGCGCCTCATTCAGGCCGAGATCACCGAAATTCTCACAAAAGACGGACACGTATGCGGCGTTCGCACACGCCTTGGCGAGGAATTTGCCTGCGAGGCGGCCATTGTGGCGGCGGGTACGTATCTGGAAAGCCGCATCTTCGTGGGCAGTGAAAGCTACGAAAGCGGCCCCGACGGGTTTCTCCCCTCACGCGGGCTTTCCGCATCGCTTGCGACGCTTGGCATCAAGCTGATGCGCTTCAAGACCGGTACTCCCGCGCGCATCAACCGCCGCTCGGTCGACCTTTCCCAACTGGAGCTCCAGCCGGGCGAGACGGACGGCCTGCCGTACGCGTGCGACACCCCCGAGGATTATCTGGCGCGCATCGACCAGCTCCCCTGCCACATCGTTTACACGAATGCCGAAACGCACCGTATCATCCGCGAAAATCTGACCCGTTCCGCCATGTACGGCGGACATATCCACGGCGTCGGGCCGCGCTACTGCCCCTCAATCGAGGATAAGGTGGTGCGCTTTGCGGACAAGGAGCGCCATCAGCTGTTTTTAGAGCCGATCGGCAAAGACACCAACGAGCTGTATCTGCAGGGCTTTTCCACCTCTCTGCCCACCGACGTGCAGTACGAGATGCTGCACTCGCTCCCCGGCTTTGAGCGCGCGGAAATGCTGCGCTACGCCTATGCCATCGAATACGATTGCTGTGACCCCACCGAGCTGCTTGCCACGCTGGAATTCCGCGCCGTGAAGGGGCTTTACGGGGCGGGGCAGTTCAACGGCACCTCGGGATATGAGGAGGCCGCCGCGCAGGGGCTTCTTGCGGGCATCAATGCCGCGCTCAAATTGAAGGGGGAGGAGCCGCTGATCCTCACGCGCGCCAGCTCCTACATCGGCACGCTGGTGGACGATCTGATCACCAAGGGCACCAACGAGCCCTATCGCATGATGACCTCGCGCTCCGAGTATCGGTTGCTTTTGCGACAGGACAACGCGGACGCGCGTCTCACCCCCGAGGGGCACCGCGTGGGGCTGATTTCGGATACCCGTTATGCCGCTTTTCTAACCAAACAACAAAATATCGCGCGCGAGATCGCGCGTCTTTCGCGCACGCATCTCTCGCCGCGCACGCTGGCACCGCTCTTTGATGAGCTGGGGCTTGCCGCCCCCACGGGCGGCGCGTCTCTTTCCGATCTGTTGCGCCGTCCCGGCGTGAGTTACGCGGCGCTGGCCCCGCTGGACGAGGCACGCCCCACTCTCACGGGAGCCGAAAGGCTCTCGGTCGAGGTGCAGGTAAAATATGAGGGTTATATCGCCCGCCAGATGGCGGAGGTTGCCCGCCATGAAAAGCTGGAGAGCCGTCCGCTCTCCCCCGACCTTGATTATAAGCAGATCACAGGCCTTCGTCTGGAGGCAGCACAAAAGCTGAACGATCGCAAGCCCCTTACCGTGGGGCGGGCCTCCCGCATCAGCGGCGTCAGCCCCGCCGACATTTCGGTGCTACTCATCTATCTGGGGTTGCACTGATAAATACCGTCCTATTTTACAGATTTAGTGCCGAAACGGTATCGGTTTTTGCAAATTCAACCGCCGTTTTCTTAAATTTAGTTCTTTTTTGATCTTCCCGAGAAAGGAGCTGCGTTTTTTGCCGCGCAAGTAGCAAAAAAGCGCATACGTATGCCGTTTTTATGGATTTTTCCGCATTTTCCGCTATTTTTTGCCCCGTGATGGAGGCCAACGGCTTCGCGCAGTATACGGATGAGGCGACCGCACAGCGCTTTCACCAACTGACCGAGCGCATGCTTGAGGTCAATCAACACATGAATCTTACCGCCATCAAGGAGCCGCGCGCAGTCATTTTGCGCCATTACGCCGATTCGCTGACCGTGGCCAATCTGATCCCGCAAAACGCGCGCGTGGCGGATATCGGCTGCGGTGCGGGATTCCCCTCGTTGCCGCTTGCCATCTGCCGCCCGGATCTGAGAATTCTTTCGCTTGACAGCACCGCCAAGCGCATCCGTTACGTGGAAGAGACCGCCGCCATGCTTGGTTGCGACAATCTGGTTGCCGTGGCCGCACGCGCGGAGGAGGCGGCACGCGGCAAGGAGCGCGAGAGCTTTGATATCTGTACCGCACGCGCGGTGGCAGCGCTCCCCGTTCTTGCCGAGCTTTGCCTGCCCTTCGTGCGCGTGGGAGGCAAATTTCTTGCCATGAAGGCACGCCGCGGCGAGGAGGAATGGGAAAGCGCGGCACGCGCCGTCGCCCGCCTTGGCGGCAAGCTGATCGCCCGCCATCACGTCACCCTCACGGACGAGGGCGAGGAGGACGAGCGCATCATTTTCGAGATCGAAAAGGTGAAGTCCACCCCCGCCGAATTCCCGCGCGCCTTCGCCAAGATCAGCAAAAACCCGCTTTGATCTCAAATTTTCCCGCCGGGACAGCCAAAAACACGATCCAACGCCCACCAAACGTGTGAAAATTTCCCGGAACATGCACCAAACGCGCGGAAAAGTGTACCCGTGGAGTGCGTTTTGCCGCCAAAATTCCGTGACCCCCCGCCGCTTCCCTCCTTTTTTTAACATTTTGCCCCTGAAATACACCCAAAAACACCGTTGAAAAGCCCGCTCACGTGACGTGAGCGGGCTTTTTTTGTCATTTCTTACCTGAATGCGCCATTTTTCCACAGATTCCACCTTTTTCACCCTCGACAAAACTCGTCAAAAAGCACACGCTCCCGTGCGTTTCCTGCAAAATGCAAGCTTTTTCGCCAAAACCGCGTTTTTTCAAAAAATTCCGAAAAACACGCGCACGCCCCAAAAAACATACGGCGCCATCGAGGATCGCCGTTTTTGACGACGGTCCCCATCCTCTGATCGCGCCGAAGCTCCCGAAAAAGCGTCCAAAACGGCGATCCAAGCTCCCCAAACAAGAAAAAAGCCCCTTTTACGTGCCCAAAGAGGGCAAAATCAAGCCAAGATATGAGAAATACGATCACAAATGTGAGAATTACAGGTAAAAACCACGGAAGTGCCGTCGAAAAGCCAAAATCGGCCGACAAAAACAACGGTTAGGCAACACCAATCCCCGCGTTTCCTAAAAATTCGACAAAAAACACGGAGCAAAAACCGAAAATCTCAAAAAATCCGCAAAAAACCACGGAAGAGTGTCAAAATCCCGTATTTTCGTTTTGACAAAAAAAGCAGGAAAAACAAGGTATAATAAAAACAGGCCCAAAACCCACGAAAGACGGCATCAAAAACAGTCATTTTATAACACGGAGCCGTGTGTATCTATAAAATATCAAAAAAACGGCAAAGAAAAGAGCAAAAAAACAATAAAATAAAGCAAAAAAACAAAGAAAGGCCGCAAAATGACAAACGTGAAACAAATAACGAGCCCCAAACAGGCCAAAAAGAAAGCAAAAAAGGACAAAAGGAAGGAGTAAAAGTATAATGATACACACCATGACACACGTGCAAACGGCGTACGGCGATCAGATCCCCGCTCCGGGAACGGTTCTTTACCTCCCCGTTGCTCAGATCTACACGGAAAAGCCGCTCAAAACCGTGAAAAAGCGCAACGAGAGCATCCGAATGGTACAAAATATCCGCAAATACGGCCTCCCTGCACCCCTTTGCGTGTACCCGACGGAGGTATTTCCGGGTGCTTTTCGCTACCGTATTACCGAAGGAGAGGAGCTTTGGCAGGCCGCGTTACTGGCAGGACTTGCCGAGATCCCCTGCAGGATCGTTTCTGAGGGGCAGGGCGAGGCAGAGATCGAGACAATCTTTGCCCAAATCCGAAGAAAAGAGCTGCATTTTCTGGAGCAAGCGGCGGCTTTTCAGCTTTTGGTGCGGCAATATGCCCTTACGCAGAGCGAAATTGCGCGGCGAAGCGGGTTTTCACAATCTGCGGTAGCCAATAAGCTCCGGTTGCTTCAGCTCTCCGAGGCGGAACGTGCCGTGATCCTGCAAAAAGGGCTGACCGAGCGGCATGCGCGCGCCCTCCTGCGCCTGCGAGAGCCGCAAAAACGGGCCTTAACGCTCGATAAATTTCTGAGGGGTAAGTTGACCGTCTCAGAGGCAGAAACCCTTGTAGAGGCCGTTTTATTGGACGAGGGCGGCATATCCGCGCCCGAAAGCAAGCAAACGAGCGCAGAAAACCGCTCAGGTCGCCTTGAAAAGGTAGCAAACGGAGAAAAGGGCACAGAATCCGGCGCTTTTGAGCCCTGTGGTGGGACGGAAGTTACTCCTTTGGGGTGTGTTGCGGGTACCAATACGCCCCCAAAACCCACCGAAATGCCGCCGTTGGACAGGGATCAGGGTTTTCGCCCGCGACGCTTTGTTTTACACACCTTACAGCCGCTCTATAACTCGCTGGAACATACACTTTCCATATTCAGAAAGACCGGACGTGAGGCATATATGCACACCGAGGAAGGCGCAGACGGGGTGCAAATCACCATACATATCCCCGCTTCCGAGCGCTGATCCGGTGCCGTGAGAGCTGTTTCACGTGAAACTTTTTGATAGTTTTCGGGATAAAAGCACGCCGGGATCAGCCCCAACCCGTTTGTTCCACGTGAAACTATTTCTCCCCTGCTTGCGCCCTCGGGAAGGTCGAAAGAGCCCCTAAAAAGCGCCGCGTTTCACGTGAAACGTCAGCATCTGTCCTTGTTTTGTTCCACGTGAAACAGTACTTTTGAGGTTTCCTTGAAGCTCCGGTGACGTTTTTGCTCGCGCTTCTTCGGCTGTTGACCCACTTTGGCGGCGACCCCGTGGGCGCCAAGCACCGAGCGGAAAGCTCCCCGCGCGGGGTAATGGGGGTGGCCACGGACTGCTTTTCTCTTGTAAAAGGGTGCGAGCCGCTTTTTGTGATGGCTTGTTTCACGTGAAACGGAGCCGAGTGGCGCAATCTTGTAGGGGAGTTTGGCAGCCATTGGCTCCAATGCAACGCATCGTTCTGTTTCACGTGAAACTTTCGGGCCGCGCCCTTGCCTGCGTGCGCAAAGCTTTTCGCCGCGCGCGTATGGCTTTTGTGTTTCACGTGAAACGAGAAAGTCTGTTCCCGTCTCCGCGCTTTTTGGGGCACCGGTATGCCTTTTCGTGAGTAATGCGCCCACGCGAGAACGCAATATACCGCATAGGGATAGCTGCAACCTCTCTTGTGAAGATTGATCTACCAATCCGCCGTCGCGCCTTTGCTGTGCGAGGCCTTTGAAGCGGTAGCACACGAGGGCGGAGTTCTGATGCGACCTTTTGCTGCCACACGCATCTCATGCGGCAAGAGAGAGGAGTGAGAGCGCTTTTTTCTCGTTGCCGCCCCTCGTTAGTGCGGCCACTATCTTCTTTTTCTGTCTCTTTACATTCATCCTTATTAGGCGGAGCTGCGGGCCGCCTTTTCTTTTTTGCCGTCAACTCTACCCTTTGTTGTTCCACGTGAAACACAGGATTCGGACTTTTGGGAGCGGTTTGGCAGTAATTGTTTGCGCATGTTTTGCGGTGCTTCCACGCTTTAAACCCTTCTTGCTTTCGTTTCACGTGAAACTTTGCACGGTTTCCCTCGCAGAAGCCATTTCCGGGCAGGAGACGCCTCGCAACCTTTTCTGTTGCCACCATTCCTTTGCTTGCGGGTCTCTGTGTCGCCGTGCAAGCTCGGACGCACCGTTTTGGTGTTTCGACTTTTGTTTGGCCGCTATCCTTATGCTCTCTTCGCTTTTTGCCGCCTTGTATCGAGGTCGGCGGCTTTCCTTTTATATATGGTGCGCGTATAGCGTGCTGCCCCACGGAGAGCCCTTCATAAAAATGTCAAACTTTTTCTGCAAAAAGATATTGCAAAAAAACGCGCAAGATGCTATAATGTTGTCAACGGACAAAGAAAGGAAGCGGCATATGGGAAGAATCATCGCCTTAGCCAATCAAAAGGGCGGCGTGGGCAAGACCACGTCGGCTGTCAACATTGCCGCAAGTCTCGGCATCTTGGGCAGAAAGGTACTGCTGGCGGATCTGGATCCGCAGGGAAGCGCCACAAGCAGTCTCGGCGTTTCGAAAAAGAATTTGCGCTTCACCGTGGCGGATCTGATGATCGGCGGGTGTCGCGCGCAGGATGCCATCCTTGAAACGGAGTTTGAAAACCTGGATCTCCTGCCCGCCAACATCCATCTGGCGGCTACGGAATACGATCTGCTGGAGGGCGAGGGTGCCGAAAACCATCTGCGCCGCGTCCTGCTCCCCTTAAAGGACGACTACGATTACATCGTGCTGGACTGTCCGCCCTCGCTCGGCATGCTGACTGTGAATGCCATGGTGGCCGCGGACGGCGTGATCATCCCGATGCAATGCGAATTTTTCGCACTGGAGGGTCTGTCACAGCTGATGCTTACCATTCAGCGCATGAAAAAGCGCTATCGCCCCACGTTGATGGTAACCGGCATCCTTGTGACGATGCACAACCCGCGCCTTATGCTTTCCGCACAGGTGATGGGGGAATTGAAAAAGCATTACGGCGATCAGGTGTTTGAAACCACCATCTCCCGTAACGTCAAATTATCCGAGGCACCCGGCTTCGGCATGCCCGCGTATTATCACGATCGCAACGCGAAGGGCGCAAAGGAATATCTGCAGGTGGCACGCGAGCTCCTGCAACGCACATAAATACGAATAAAACGAAGGAGGATTTGACATGGCAAAGAAGCCCGGCGGTCTCGGCAGAGATTTTTACGCCATTCTGGACGACAATATTATGGATATGAAGGAAGGGGGCGCTACCACGCTCCGTATTGCGGAGGTCGAGCCGCGCAGCGATCAGCCCCGTAAGCTGTTTGATAAAGAGGCCTTGGAGGCATTGGCCGATTCGATTGCCTCTTACGGCGTGCTGCAGCCGATCCTGGTACGCCAGAACCCCAATTTTGAGGGCAGCTATGAAATTATCGCAGGTGAGCGCCGCTGGCGCGCCGCAAAAATGGCAGGTCTTACCGAAATCCCCGCCATCGTACTGGCAGGAGACGAGCTCAAGGCCGCACAGATCGCCGTTATCGAGAACGTACAGCGCGAAGATCTGAACGTCGTGGAAGAAGCGTTCGCTTATCAGGCGTTGATCGACCGTTTCGATCTCACGCAGGAGCAGGTGGCGAAGCAGGTGGGCAAATCCCGCCCCGCCGTGGCCAACCTTCTGCGCCTTTTGGAGCTCCCCGAGGAGGTACTGGAGCAGCTCAAGGCGGGTGATCTGACCGCAGGACACGCCCGCGCACTGCTTGGACTTACCGATTCCGAGAAGATCGTACCCCTTGCAAACCGCATCATTGCGAAAAATTTGTCGGTTCGTGAGACCGAGGTACTGGTCAAGCGCGAAAATATCGAGCCCACCGAGGAGCAGCCCGACATCATGGGCAAGCCGCAGAACCGCGCTTACATGCTGGATCTGGAGCGTCGCACGCGTGAAACGCTCGGCCGCAAGGTGAAGATCACGCAAAATGACAAGAAAAAATCCATCGAATTGTACTATGAGGACGACGCGGACATGGAGGCACTGCTGCTTGCGCTCTGCGGCCCCGACTTTTTCAACGAAGAACAGTAATCAGAACCGGAGGAAAATAAAATGTTAGATATCAAATGGATCAAAGAAAACGCAGAATACGCCAAGGAGCGTCTTGCCACCCGTCAGAAGGATTACAGCGCAGAGATCGACAAGCTTCTTGCGCTTGACGTAGAGCGCCGCACGCTGATCGCGGACACCGAGGCCAAGAAAGCTGAGCAAAACAAGATCTCCAAGTCGATTCCCGTACTGAAAAAGGAGGGAAAGGACGTGGCGCCCATCTTCGCAGAAATGAAAACACTGTCCGAGACCGTCAAGGCAGAGACCGAAAAGATCGCCGCCATCGATACCGAGATGGAAAATATCCTGCTTTCCATCCCGAACGTGCCCAATGCACAGGTTCCGATCGGCAAGGATGACAAGGAAAACGCGGAAATGCGCCGTTGGAGCGAGCCCCGCGTGTTCGATTTTGAGGCAAAGCCGCACTGGGATCTCGGCAAGGATCTGAAAATTCTGGATCCCGACACCGCCGCAAAGGTCACGGGCACCCGTTTCCACTTCTATCGCGGCCTTGGCGCACGTCTGGAGCGCGCCGTCATCAGCTATTACCTGGATACGCACACGGAAAACGGCTATACCGAAATTTTCCCGCCCTTCATGGTCAATCGCGATTCGATGCGCGGCACGGGTCAGCTTCCCAAGTTTGAGGAGGATGCTTTCCGCGTGGCAAACAACGATTGCTTCCTGATCCCCACCGCCGAGGTACCCGTAACCAACATGCACCGCGACGAAATTCTGGACGGCGCCAAATTGCCGATCAGCTATTGCGCCTATTCCGCATGCTTCCGCGCAGAAGCCGGTTCCGCCGGCCGCGACACGCGCGGTCTTATCCGTCAGCATCAGTTCAACAAGGTGGAATTGGTAAAATTTACCAGTCCCGAGACCTCTTATGAGGAGCTGGAAAAGCTTACGGGCGACGCCGAGCGCGTCCTGCAGGGTCTGGGCCTGCCCTACCGTGTGGTACGGCTTTCCACCGGTGACCTCGGCTTCTCCAGCGCGATGACCTATGACATCGAGGTCTGGATGCCCTCCTACGGCCGTTACGTGGAGATCTCCTCCTGCTCTGACTTTGAGGATTATCAGGCACGCCGCGCAAGCATCCGCTTCCGCGAGGCCCCCGGTGCCAAGCCCCGTCTTGTGCACACTCTGAACGGCTCCGGCGTGGCTGTCGGCCGCACCGTTGCCGCCATTCTGGAGAACTATCAGAACGCGGACGGCTCCGTCACCGTGCCCGAGGCGCTTCGCCGCTACATGGGCTGCGACGTGATCCGCCCCGCAGAATGAGCGCACCCGTGAGCGCCCTTGCCTCCTTCTTCGTCATTCCGGCAAGGGAGTACGAGCACTTCACCTTCACCTCCTCCGCGGCGCGCACCGTCGTGACCTTCGTGCTTGCGATCTGCGTCAGCATCATCCTTGCCGCGCTTTACAACTTTTACGTGCGGCACGTACCGGGAGGGGTGGCGCGTCTCTTGCTGGAAAAGGGCGCGACCTCGCCCGAAACGGCCATGACCGCCGAGGAGCTGGGGCTGTTGGATAGGCCCTTCCTCCTCTGGGAGCTGCTGCGCGGCACCGCGCTGCGGCATCTGGTGACCACCGTGGAGCCCGAAAAAGCCCCCGAGGAGACCGCGGAGCGCGAGCTGCGCTTCTACATCCCCGAGGAGAAGAAATACCGCGCAGAGCTGCGTTTTGAGCGCAAGGGGAACGGCGTGGCGGCCCTGATCGTGACCGTGATTGGCGCCGCCGTGATCGCGATCGCCCTCATCAAGCTGATCCCGCTCCTGCTTACGGTAGTGGATAGCATTTTATGATGTCAGAAAGGATAACCAATATGGAAATCGGAAAAAAGAATTGGGTCTTTTGCGACGGATACCTGCCGCCCCACGGCGATGACCCCGATTTTGAGGGACACGAGGCGCTGATGATCACCAACCTCAACAAAGAGGACGCCGAGATCGAGTTGACCTTCGTTTTTGAGGACAGAGAGCCGATCGAAGGTATCCGCTATAAGCTGGCAAGCATGCGCACCACGTGCATCCGCCTGGATCAGCCCCTTGGGGAAAACAAGGTAATGCTTGGCGAGGCGGTGCAGTACACCGTTTGGGTCAAAAGCAGCATCGGCGTTTGCGCGTGCTTTGGCCGCCTGGACGTCCGCCAGACCAATATGGCATATTATAGCGTAGAGGGCTATTCCTTCTGATCGCCTCCAAAAAAGAGCGAGTGCGCAAGAGCAGTTTCTTGCGTGCTTGCTCTTTTTGTTTTGCCAAGCGAGCGCTTGCGCTCGCCGCGATCCGCGATATGCAGACGGACAGTCGGGGACGCCTGTCCCTACAACGTTTGCGGGTAGCCGCGATGTTTGGCGAAAAAGGCATTGTGCCACGCGGGGCGTCCGGAGGTCGCCCCCTACAATGGTATTGCGCCGCCGCGATGTTTGCAGGGTACCGTATTGTTTGCGGGTTGCCGCGCCGTTTGGCGGTAAACGCACAAACCCGTAGGGGGCCTTCACGAATGACCCGCGATCCGCGATGCACAAACGGCGGGTATGCACAAAATTCTTTGCGACGGGGCATCCTCACCCGTCACCCTGCGGGTGCCACCCTCCCGCACTTGGGGAGGGACAAACAACGTTTTCGCTTTCTTCAATAGACGGTAAAATTTCGCTTTTGTTTGAAATTTCCTAAAACGTTCCGTCTGTTGTGAAAAGAATGGATTACAGTAGTCCCTCCCTTGTGAGGGAGGGGGGACCGCGCCAGCGGTGGGTGAGTAGTCTTTGCGATGCACAAACGGCGGGAGCAAGCCCCCGCCCTACAATGTCCGTGGGATGCCGCGATGTTCGGCGGGCAAGCGCTATCGGTCATGCGTCGCCGCAGGCGTTACATTTGTAACAAAACATCCTCATCCGTCACACATCTCTTGACAAGCGGGAATATTTGGGGGTATAATACAAAATAGATAGGAGTGGCCTTACGGCCGTTTTCACCCACACAAAGAACGTCTGCACAAAAAGTGAGGTATGTTATGAAATATTCCATCAAAAACAAGCACCACGTATATCCGCAGCTTGCGGGTCTTGCCGATCTGCTGCCCCGCATGGAGGCGCGCGGTGACCACACTCTTTTCAAATATCCCAAGGGCAAGGAGTTCGTCTGCGTTTCCAACGCCGAATTTGCCCACATGATCCGCTCGGTCGCGGCAGGACTTGACGCCGCAGGGCTTGCCGGCAAGCGCATCGCCATCATCGGCGAGACCTCGCCCGAATGGGTGGCCTCCTACATTGGCATCATCACGGGCGGCGGCGTGGCCATCCCGATGGACAAGGAGCTTGCCATTTCCGAGGTCGAGGGCTTCCTTTCCGGCGTGAACGCCGAGGCGATCATCTACTCCGCCTCCTTCAACGAAAAGCTGGCCGCCACCAAGGAAAATCATCCCACCCTCAAAAAGTTCATCCCGCTGGTCGGCGAGGCAGACGAAAAAACGTTGCCCTTTGCCGATCTGCTTGCCGCCGGTGCCACCGCGCTGGAGAACGGCTACGTCCTCCCCGAGCGTGACCACGAGGCACTGGCGACCATGCTTTTCACCTCCGGCACCACGGGCACCAGCAAGTGCGTGATGCTGGCCGAGAAGAACACCTGCGCCTGCGTCAACGCGGCCTGCGCCACGGTGGATTTCTGCGATCAGGACGTCATTCTTTCCGTCCTGCCCATCCACCACACCTATGAGCTGGCGATCATGATCGCCGCCATTCAGGTGGGCATCACGATCGGCATCAACGATTCTTTGCGCCATCTGATGCGCAACGTGGCCGAGATCCGCCCCACAGGCCTCATTCTTGTGCCGCTGTTCGTCAGCACGATCTACAAAAAGATCATGGACAAGGCGAAAAAGCAGGGCAAGGACGGTCTGATCAAGAAGATGATCCCCATCGCCGCCCATCTGCCGCGCAAGATGCGCCGCAAGCTGTTCTCCGCCATCCACGATACCTTCGGCGGACGCTTGGAAAAGATCATCTGCGGCGGTGCCGCCCTCAACCCCGAGCTTGTCAAGACCTTTGATGCCTTCGGCATTCAGATCTGCGAGGGCTACGGCATCACCGAATGCTCGCCCCTGATTGCCGTCAACCGCTATTTCGCCAACAAGCCCGGCTCTGTCGGCCCCGCCGTACCCGGGTGCGAGGCGCGCATTGCCGCCACCGGCAAGAACGACCTCGGCTTTGACGAGGGCGAGATCCAGGCCAAGGGCGACAACGTGATGATGGGCTACTACAACAACGACGAGGCCAACGCAGGCGCCTTCACCGAGGACGGCTGGTACCGCACCGGTGACGTGGGGTATATCGACCGCGACGGCTGCATTCACATCACGGGCCGCCTCAAATCCGTCATCGTGCTGGAAAGCGGCAAGAACGTATTTCCCGAGGAGATCGAGGAGTATCTGGAGGATATCGAAGAGATCGCGGAAAGCGTGGTCGTCGGCCGCAAGCAGGAGGGCAGCGACACCGTGCTGCTGACCGCCGTGGTCTACCCGAACAAGGACGCCTTCCCCGAGGGCACCGATAAGGACACCATGTATAAGGCCATTTACGACAAGATCATGGAGCAGAACAAGCGCGTGGCTTCTTTCAAGAAGATCATGGCGCTCGAGCTGCGCGACGAGGAATTCGAAAAAACCACCTCCCGCAAGATCAAGAGACATCTGGTGAAGTGAGAAAGCGGGGGAGGATGCGTAGGGGAAACTTTTGGGAAAGTTTCCCCTACGACCCCTTCAAAACCTTTCACACAATACAAAAGGACGTGCGAACATCGTGCGTTCTTTTTTTGTTTAGCTGGAGAAGGCCAACGTAGCCGCACCGTTCGGCGGTAAAACACACAAACGGGGCGTCCGGAGGTCGCCCCCTACAATGTATGCGAAACGCCGCACCGTTCGGCGGGAATCCGCACACCCTGTAGGGCGGGGGCTTGCCCCCGCCGCCATCCGCGATGTTTTTCCGTCCGTGTCATCCTGAGCGCAGTCGAAGTTTGCGAGGTGCAGCGAAGCAAACGAGCAAACCGCAAGGCGAAGCCGTTGCGGGATCTAAGAAAAAGCGTTGCAGTTCTTTGTCGCAAAGTAACATTCGCAAAGGAGTTTGGCGCGTACACACCGCGCCCGCGCTTGCTTTGCGCGGGCAAGATCCTTCGGCTCGCGTCCGTGCGCTCGCTCAGGATGACGATTAAAAGATAAAACTTTTTGCTTTTCTGAAAATAGCGCACAAACCCGTAGGGGCGAACTAGCTCGCGAAGCGAGGTGGATGTTCGCCCGCAATCCGCGACGCGCAAAACGGCTACGCACAAACGGGGCGGACGCTTGCCTACGGCTTCACTATTCCGTCGCTACGCTCCTTACGAGGACGTCGCCCCCTACACCGTTTGCGGGACGCCACGCCGTTTGGCGAGTAAACGCACAAACCCGCCCCGCCGCGCCCCTATTTTCCTTTATAATAAGCCCCTTTTAGAGCGCACCGAAAAATTTTCAAAAAAGTTCTTGACATGAAGGACAAGTTGTGGTATAATACGAATTACCTCTGCGGTAGGTTTTTTTGTCATGCCCTCGCGCCAAGCCCGAAAGGGTGTAGGGAGTACTGCTACCGGGGAGGGAGGTACACAAGGTTGCCTTGCAACCAAATAATTAAAATGGGAGGTGCCGAAAAATATGGCTAATGACGCACGAGTCAAGATCACTCTTGTCTGCACCGAGTGCAAGCAGAGAAACTACGACACGAAGAAGAACAAGAAGAATGACCCTGACAGACTTGAGATGAACAAGTACTGCCGCTTCTGCAAGAAGCACACTCTTCACAGAGAATCCAAGTGATCAAGCTAAAGGAGAGTACAGCACAATGAATATGAAGAAATGTCTGCTCCTCGCCCTTACGCTTTGCTTCACCTTTTCTCTTCTGACCATCGGCGTTGCCGCTGAGGAAGCCAAGTCCACCGGTGTGTTCGGGACCAACTGGTCCGTGGGCGAGTTCGTCTCGCTTTGCATTGGCGTTGGCCTGATCCTTGTGGCTGTGGTGCTTTGCATCATCAAGCGCAAAGCCCTTGCCGAAGCACTTCGTGCTTACAGAAGCGAAATGAAAAAGATCACGTGGTACTCCTGGAAGAACGTTGTCCGCGGCACGATCTTCGTGCTGGTGGCCGTGGTGGCTATCGCCGTCGTGGTCGGTCTTCTGGACTTCGTCTTCTTTGAACTGCAGCACGTGCTGACAAAGTAATTTACGATGAGCAATATCAACGAAATGAACGTTGGCCTGAGATGGTATGTGGCGCACACCTACTCCGGTTACGAAAACAAAATCAAAAGCAGCCTGGAAAGGGTGATCGAAAACAAGGGTCTTTCCGACCTGATCGTCGACATCCAGATCCCGGTTGAGATCGTCATCGAGAAAAAAGGCGACGTGGAAAAAGAGGTCGAGCGCAAGCTGTTCCCCTCCTACGTCTACATCAAGATGGTGATGAATGACGAAACCTGGCATGCCGTACGTAACATCCAGGGCGTCACCGGCTTTGTGGGCCCCGGCTCCCGCCCCACGCCGATTACCGAGGAAGAGGTCGAGGCCCTTGGCCTTGAGCGCACCGAGGAAGAGGCACAGGTCGAAAAACGGATCGAGCTTTCCTTCGAGGAAGGAAGCGAGGTCAAGGTTGTCGCAGGTCTTTTCGAAGGCAGCACCGGCGTTGTGCAAAGCATCTCCGCAGATCAGTCCACCGCAGTGGTGCTGGTCAACAGAGGCCGCCGCTCCATGCCCGTTGAGATCGAAGTCGCACAGCTTGTGCGCGTGGATGCCTGATCCGAAGGCAAAAATTCGGATAATTGTGGGAGGGAGAAAATTTTGTAATCTCCCGTATCGTACCACTTAAGGAGGAAATTTAAAAATGGCAAAGAAAGTAATGGGTTATATCAAGCTCCAGTTGCCCGCTGGTAAAGCTACCCCTCAGCCCCCCGTAGGTCCCGCTCTCGGTCAGTACGGCGTGGCTATCCCCGTGTTCACCAAGGAATTCAACGAGCGCACCAAGAACGACATCGGTCTTATTATCCCCGTTGTCATCACCGTGTACGCTGACCGTTCCTTCACCTTCATCACCAAGACTCCCCCCGCTCCCGTTCTGATCAAGAAGGCCTGCGGCATTGAGACGGCTTCCGACAAGCCCAACAAGACCAAGGTTGCCAAGATCACCAAAGAGCAGGTGCAGAAGATCGCCGAGACCAAGATGCCCGACCTCAACGCCGGCTCTCTTGAGGCCGCTATGAGCATGATCGCAGGTACCGCCCGCAGCATGGGTATCGAAGTGGTTGACTAAGGAGGGATTGAACAATGGGAAAAAAATATACTGATAGCGTAAAGCTGATTGAAAAGAACAGATTGTACGATCCCGCCGAGGCACTTGCCCTCGTTTGCGAGACCTCCAAGGCCAAGTTCGACGAGACCATCGAGGTTCACGTCCGTCTTGGCGTTGACTCCCGTCACGCTGACCAGCAGGTCCGTGGTGCAGTAGTTCTGCCCAACGGTACCGGTAAGAAGGTCCGCACCCTGGTTCTGACCAAGGGCGACAAGGTTGAGGCCGCTAAGGCCGCAGGCGCCGACTACGTTGGCGACATGGAGTACGTTGACAAGATCATGAAGGAGAACTGGTTCGAGTTCGACGTTGTGATCGCTTCCCCCGACATGATGGGTCTGGTTGGCCGTATGGGTAAGATCCTTGGCCCCAAGGGCTTGATGCCCAACCCCAAGGCCGGTACCGTTACCCCCGACGTGGCACGCGCTGTCACCGAGGCTAAGGCCGGTAAGATCGAGTACCGTCTTGACAAGACCAACATCATCCACTGCCCCATCGGCAAGGCATCCTTCGGTCCTGAGAAGCTGGCTGAGAACTTCAACACGCTTCTTGGCGCCATCATCAAGGCAAAGCCCGCCGCTGCTAAGGGTCAGTATATCAAGTCTTGCGTGCTGGCTTCCACCATGGGCCCCGGCATCAAGATCAACTCCGGTAAGATCGGCTGATTCAGCTGATGCATAAAAAACCTCTCCGCGCACGCGGAGAGGTTTTTTGTTTGTGCGCAAACGTTTGCATATCGCGGATTGCGGGACATGCCGATTGCCCTCGCTTCGCGAGCGCGTCGATATGCCGCTTCGCGGCAATCGCGGGACTTGTGACCGCGAAGCGTGTCACGTGCTCGCCGCAAGGCGAGGACAACGTCCCCTACAGGTTTGAGCGTAGCCAGTTTGCAAATTTACCCCCAAAACGGTGCGGCATTTTGAATACATCGTAGGGGCGAACTGTGTTCGCCCGCGGACCGTCCGGGAGGCCGGTCCCTACAGTGCGCTATTTTCAAAAAGCAAAAAGTTTTCTCTCATTTTGCGTCATCCTGAGCGAGCGCACGGACGCGAGCCGAAGGATCTCGACCGCGCAAAGCAAGCGCGGGCGCGGTGTGTATGCGCCAAGCTCCTCTGCAAATGTTACTTTATGTGCATAGAACTGCAACGCTTTTTCTTAGATCCCGCAACGGCTTCGCCTTGCGGTTTGCTCGTTTGCTTCGCTACACCTCGCAAACTTCGACTGCGCTCAGGATGACACGGACGGGAAAACATCGTGGATGGTGGGTCATTCGTGAATGACCCTACAGGTTTGTGCGTAGCCGGTTTGTGCGTTTTCCCGCCAAACGGTGCGGCGTTTCGCATACATTGTAGGGGGCGACGTCCTCGACGCCCCGTTTGTGCGTTGCCGGTTGTGCGTCGGGGATTACGGACGGTCGAGGACGCCCGTCCCTACAGGTTTGTGCATACCCGCATTACGCATCGCGGATGGCGGCGCATTTTGTACCTCCATTCCTTTTGTGCAAAGGATTTTGAAAGGGGTGTGGGGAAAACTTTTGCAAAAGTTTTCCCCACATTCTCTTTACATTCCTCTAAATTCGTGCTACAATAAGGGCAATGACAAAAAAGGGGGCTCTTTTACGATGAGAGTTGATCTTCTGCCCCGCGACGGGCAATTTTACAGAGCAAACATGCACACCCACAGCACGCTTTCCGACGGCGAATACACGCCCGAGGAGCTGAAGGCGCACTACAAGGGGGAGGGCTATTCCGTCCTTGCCCTGACCGAGCACGGCAAATATTACGATCTGCGCGCAGAGCTTGACGACGAGGACTTCATCACGCTGCCCGCCTACGAGGCGAACCTCAACCGCGACTATGATCACACACCCTTTCCCGCACTGCAAAAGGGGCCGTCTCTTGCTCCCCATCAGGCGGAGACGGTGCATCTGAATATGTTCGCCATCGACCCTGATAAGACCACGTGCGAGCCCGACATTTCCGACATCAAGGAAAAGCACTCGATCGAAAACATCAACGAGATGATCCGCCGCGGCAAGGAGGCGGGCTTTATCGTCTCCTACAACCACCCGCACTGGTCGCTCAATACGGCATCGACCTATAACAATCTGGAGGGGCTTGACGCCATCGAGGTGATCAACGGCGCGTGCAACCGCTCCTCGGCGCTGGATTTTGCGCCCCACGTGATGCGCGAAATGGCATGGAACGGCAAGCGACTGGTCGCCGTTGGCGGTGATGATACCCACCGCCCCAAGCACCTCTTCCAGGGGTGGACGATGTTCAAGGCCCCGGAGCTGTCGCACAAAGCGATCATCGAGGCCTTGCAGAAGGGCAACTGCTATGCCTCCTCGGGCCCCGAGATCAAGGAGCTTTACGTTGAGGACGGCGTGGTGCACATCAAAACCAGCGAGGCGCAGGGCATTTATCTTGCGACCGCAGGCCGCCGCAAGGCATCCAACCTGGTGGCATATGACAGCGACGAGCGCGTCACCGAGGCGGAGTTTTTGCTGGACGAAAACGACGTGTTCTTCCACATCATCGTGAAGGATATGTACGGCAGACCCGCCGCCACGCGCATCTACTATCTGGACGAGGCGGACTTTGGCATCCCCCCGAAGCCGGCGGAGGAAACGAAATGACATACGTGACGCCGAACGCGCACCCGGGCGAGAGCGATGCGAAAAGCATCCAAAACGCCATCGACTATGCCGTCAAAAGCGGCACAGGGCGCGTGCGCATCCCGCGCGTGAACGAGCGCACGGGAAAAGAGCATTGGACGATCGACGAGACGGTTTATCTGCCCTCAGACGTCGAAATTTTGTTTGATGACGCGCATCTGGTACTGGCGAACGGCTGCTTTTGCAATATGTTCGCGGCACACGGCGGCGACACCGCCGAAAAAGCGCTCAGAAATATCACGTTGCGCGGGCGGGGCAACGCCGTCCTTGACGGCGGGCATTACAACGGACTTTCCGAGCGCAATTCGGAAAAAGACGGGATGCCGCATATCAGCAAGAACACCACGCTGCTGTTCACCAACGTGGAAGGGCTTGTGGTCGAGGATCTCACCCTTGCCCGTCAGCGCTGGTGGGCGATCACCAACGTGGCCGTACGCCACGCGCGTTATTCGCGCATCCGCTTCGCCGCGGAGCTTTCCCGCGTGGACGAGGCGGGCGTGCATCACCCGAACGAGTGGCCACAGCGCGGACGCGAGATGTACGTGCGCAACGCGGACGGCATCGATCTGCGCGTGGGGTGCTCGGACGTGATCATGGAGGATATTGGCGGCTTCACGGGGGATGATACCGTGGCGCTGACTGCGCTTGGCAGCTTTGAGCGGCGCTTTGGGTGGCTGCCCGAAGGCCTCTCGCCCGATATTCACGACGTGACCGTGCGCCGTGTGGACACCGAGACTTTTTCCTGCGCGGGCGTGAGATTGCTCAACCACAACGGAAACAAGCTGTACAACGTCACCGTCGAGGACGTGACGCTGCGCCACACCGAGGGGATCTATCGCTCGCACGCGGCGGTCTCCATCGGGGACAAAAACTATGCCGAGCGCCTCAGCGAGCCGGGCGAAACACACCATATCACGGTACGCAACGTGCGCTCCGCCGCGAAGCTTGGCGTGTCGCTGTGCCGCCATCTTCAAGACAGCGTGATCGAGCATATCTCCGCCACGGGCGACGGCAACGCCGTCGGCGTGCGCGAGGGGTGCACCGCCACCCTGGAGCGTTGCCGCCTTTCGCTCTTGCGCGCCGAGGAGGGAACACCCCTTTGCGACGAGGGGCTCACGGTGGTGGAGTGAGTAAGAGACAAGAGAGCGTGTAGCCACAGAATACAAAAAGGATGTGCCTTGTCGGCACATCCTTTTTGTTTATTCTTGCACGTATAGCTCGTCAGATCGCCAGTAAAGCGGATTTTCGCCAATATAGCGCAAATGCCGCTCCAGATCCTCGCGGTCGCGGATGATGTGGTCGTGAAACCCGCGTTGCCAAACGGTTTCTTCCCCGAATCGGCATCGTATCTCTTTGGAGGCGTTCATTTTAAGATATCCTACTATTTTTGAAATTTCCGATCGTCCTTGTAGGGGCGATTCACGAATCGCCCGTATTTGCTCGTCACCGGTTAGCGCCAAAATAAGATGGATATGGTTTGGCATAATGACGTAACTCCCCACCTCCATCACAAATCGTTCGGAAAGGGCACGGATATTTCTATCCACAATCTCGCCATAAGCCGTTAATTTAATTGCGGGCGATTCGTGAATCGCCCCTACAACACGCGAGAGCGTTGATTTTTTATGATGCGTGCAAATCGTGATAAAATACAATCCCGGGGCACTATAATTAAAATCTCTCAATCGCAACGGCTTGCGCTGCGGCAACTCTTTTTTCGTGTCCATCCCACTTACATCGAAAGGAGATCCACTCCGATCGAATACATGTAACGGTACCACGTGGCGCGGCGGTCGATGGGGTACTGCTGCGGGCCGATCTCGAAGGAGAAATCTCCCTCATAGCCGATCTCGCGGAGCGCCGCCATCGTGTCCTGCCAATTGATCGTGCCCATCATGGGCGGCAGGTGTGTGTCCTTGTCGGCAAGGTTATCGTCCACGTGTGTGGCCTTGAGTCTCTTACCCGCAAGGCGGATGAAATCCGGCACGTAAATGCCGCTGTTGTGCGCGTGGCCCGTGTCGATGCACATGCCGAGCGCCTCGTCCCGGAAGCTGTCCACAAGGTCGATCAGCTCGTCGGGGTCGCCCCCGCAATAGCGGCGACGGCGGCCGCCGTAGTCCACCATATTCTCCACGGCAATGTCAATGCCAAGCCCCTTTGCCATCTCCAGATAGGGGGAGATGTTCTCCACGGCCGCTTTTTTGGCCTTTTCACGGCTGTAAAGCGGATCGTGCGGCAGGTTGTAGGGGTGCATCACCATCACCTCGGCACCGAGGATTTTTGCGGCCTCCAGACAGCGATAGTTCATCGCGTTCATGT
>SVSG01000016.1 GCA_015064415.1 Oscillospiraceae bacterium
AATAACAACACTGTACTTCACGGGGGCGGTAATACCGGGGACCTCCCACGTTACGGCACCGGCGCCGGGGGTGTAAAGCCCCTTGACCTCGCCCGTGGTCTCGTCCTGTACGACCTTGACCTCATAGGCGGTACCGTCCGCATCGAACTCGATGTACTTGGTTGCATCGATCACGATGGCATTCTGGCCCGCAGCGACCTGGTCGAGATACTTTGTTTTGTACTCGGCGTAGCTGATCGCGTTGAGCTGTTCCTTGATTTCGGCCAGGGTCTTGTCGGTCGTCGACTGATTCGATTCGGCGGACACCGTAACGGTGAACATGCCGCCAACCAGGAAGCAGATCGCCAACGCGAAAGCCAATAGCCGGTGGAACTTGTTTTTCTTCATAGTTTCCTCCTCTGTTCCGATTGCACATGCAATCTGTGGTAATTTCGCAGCACGGGCGGGCTTTCACCCGTGCCGCGCGACGATGGTGCGCCCGCGTGCGTTACCATAAAAATACGCGGCAGAGCCGCGCACCGTGGCAAAACACAAGGGCATCGCCGTGTGACCCGCCAAGAAGGGTCACGACGTATGGCATTATTTTACCATAAGCCACCCGCAAAGTCAAGCAAAAAAATCTCGCGCATAATGCTTGAACGCGCGACGTGCGCGCGAGGCGGAGCCACGGATCCGTCGGATGATCATCTTCCGTTTTTCGGCGAAATTCGGCATTTTGGGCACCTCGCACACATCGCACTTTTCCAAAAGGTAAATTTTATTTACGGTGTTTCCAACAAAAGCACGCCGTTTCTTTTCGCGACCCTCAAAAATTCGTCACTTTTCGTACGCTTTTTTTGCATATTTTCCAAAAGGTAAATGTGGTTTACCCCAAAATCTTTTACAACCCTTTTGCAGCGCCGTTTTACCGCCCCGTCAACCATCTCTTTTTTCTGTGCACCCTGCACAAAATCCGAGGCGTTTTTTCTACACCTATACATCTTGCACAAAAGTGCAGTTTTTAACAGTTTTTTTACATTTAGAGCGCATTTTCCCTCCTAACGCGTCTTTTTTGCCTCTTTTCCCATACAACACCATTTCCCGCCTTTTTGCCCTCTTCCCTTCCTGAAAACGCGTTGCCCGCGCGCGGATCTCAGTCTCGCACAGCGGAAGCTGCTCGCATTTTGGCGGGAAAGTCAGATGCGCCCCGAAGCACGTCGTACCGTCCCACAAAATCAGAGCTCCCGACGAAAAAAGCAGAAAGGAAATATTTCTTCTCAAAAAATCCGTCGAACCGCGCCGCGTTGGAACGCTCGCCCCTTTGTGGCGGCGTGTAACCGCATTTTTCTCGCATTTTCCCCGCCCTCCTCCGATTTTCCGCAAAAACTCTTCCAAAAAGACGCGGCTCGACGTATTTTTGCAAAGGCGCGAGCCAACTTGTTTTTTCAACCGCCGTGATCCACCGAAAAGTGAGACATTGATATGACATTTTGTTCCATTCCGATTTTTGTCATAGGTCGCACGACATTTTCTATATCTTGTGCCGAAATTATCCTATTTTCGCAAAATAAGCGTATTTTTATTTCAAAAAAATTTGAAAAAGGTCTTGACAAGTCATATGACATCTGCTATAATAAGCACAGAATGACCACCCGGTTATTCTATCCTTTCTTCTTTTCTCCTTTCAGGGCAGAGTGTTGCGTAAGGCAGATGCGCACCTCTGCCCTGATCTGCTTTTTTCAAAAAATTCCAAAAAAATTTCGAAAAAAGTGTTGACAAATCGAAAGTTTTAGAGTATAATAGGCAAGTACCGTTCGTGAAACGACCGAAACGGCCGATGGGAGCATAGCTCAGCTGGGAGAGCATCTGCCTTACAAGCAGAGGGTCATAGGTTCGAGCCCTATTGTTCCCACCAACGGCCCGGTAGTTCAGTTGGTTAGAACGCTAGCCTGTCACGCTAGAGGTCGTGGGTTCGAGTCCCATCCGGGTCGCCACTTTCGGTACAATGCGGATTTAGCTCATTTGGTAGAGCGCGACCTTGCCAAGGTCGAGGTGGCGGGTTCGAGCCCCGTAATCCGCTCCAAAATACAGAAAACCCACCCAATCGGGTGGGTTTTCTGTATTTTTGCGCTGAATTACGGGTGCGAGAACCCGCAGGGAGGTGCCGCAGGCACCGTTTATTTCAAGTGCGCCCTCGCACTTGAAATGGGGCAAGTGCGGCGGTTTTGCGAAGCAAATGGCGGCGTTTAGCCGTCAAGGCGCACTTAGCTTTTCAAAGTGCCATGGCACTTTGAAAATGGCGAGCCCCCGTAATCCGCAGCGCGGTGCTTTTTTGTTTTCTTGCGCTGGATTACGGGGGCGAGAACCCGCTTGCGGATCGCAGATCCGCGGGCGGGGCAAGTGCGGCGGTTTTGCGAAGCAAATGGCGGTGTTTAGCCGCCAAGCCGCACTTAGCTTTTCAAAGTGCCATGGCACTTTGAAAATGACGAGCACCCGTAATCCGCCGAGCATAGCTGCGAAGTTAATCGCGGATTGCGGGGCGTCGAGGACGTCGCCCCCTACAGCTTCGTGCGTCGCCGCGAAATTGTTCACGATGACGGCGGGAGCAAGCCCCGCCCTACGCATTCGCGTGTTGTCATTTGTGCAGCGCGGACAACGGACGCCGGAAGTTCTTCCCTTTTGCTTTCTGCCCCTTGCAAAAACTTTTTTCAAAATTCTTCAAAAAGGGCTTGACAAAAAGGCGACACCTTGCTATAATATTAAAGTACGAAATACGGCGCCATGGCCAAGTGGTAAGGCACGGGTCTGCAAAACCCTTATCCCCGGTCCGAATCCGGGTGGCGCCTCCAAAGAACGAAGCACCCCAAATGGGGTGCTTTTTCGTTCTTTGGAGGTGCCACTCCCCTTTGGATCGCGTTTTCTTGCGTTACGCGCAAGGAAACCGGTTCGGTTACCCCGCCCGAAGGTCGGGGAGCTTGCTCACCAGACGCAGGGCGTGGGTATTTTCGCGCAAAGCGCGAATGAAGGGTGGCGCCTCCAAAAAATTCCGAAAGCATTAGCTTTCGGAATTTTTTTATCCAAGCCGCAGGCTTGGTATATCATCGACGCACAAAGTGCGGCGTATATCATCAAGGGCGGCGAGCCGCCCTTGTATATCATCACGCGCCAGCGTGCATCTTTCCTGCGGCTTGATGATATACAATGCTTCGCATTGATGATATACCGCAACAAGTTGCGGATGATATCCACGCCTTCGGCGTGATGTTGCGCTTCGCACAAACGGATTTTGCTTGACCTCTTGCACTCCTCCCCAAAGTATGCTATAATAAAATCGAGAAAGGCGGTGTTGTGATGGGAAAATGGTATGACGATTATAAAAAGCTCGATTTGTCGGGTGGAAAAATCTTGTTTATTTTAGAAGATGACGAAGATATGATCGAAATCCATTATAAAGATGGAATGCTGATAGATGTGGGTTATATAGAACGTATGCATTCCTATTTTATCACGGTTGTTTCAAGTGATACCGCAGATGGATGGAAACAGCCTGTGGAAGAAGTCAAAGTTGAAGACAAAACTGTGTTGGCAGATAAAATTCAAGAAACGATCTATAAATATCGTAGATAATAATTATTTTTGAAACGGCATCTTTTTTGTCAACACGCGCCAAAACAAAAAGCGCACCCAATTGGGTGCGCTTTTTGTTTTGGAGGTGACGAGCGTAGATTAGAACCACTCGCGCTTGCGCGGCGGTTCTAATCTGGAAACTAAGCGAGAACGATTGAGTATCGTTTTCGCAACGTTTCTCGCCACAAAGCAAGGAGTGCAAGGAGCGAGTGTATCGAGCGACACAGCGCAGCTATGCGACTGGTGCGGACGTCACCGAAAAAAGAGGACCGTCGGGGGACGCTGGTTCCTACTATGATTTGACAAAATATATTGCACTCCACCCCAAAGTGTGCTATAATAAAATCGGAAAGGCGGTGGAAATATGGCAAAAGCAATTATGTCAAAACAAAAATTCATCAATCAGTGGTTGCGTCATTTTGCCCGAAATATTGATAAAAGAGAAATTGAAGAATGTTTTGTTAACGATCATATTTGGCATGTTTTTTCTTACGAGCTATTATCAAAGGGTTCATTTCTAAGTGGAGATGCTGCGCGGAAGGAATATGACGCTGCCGATAAATCTGATTGTATATTTTGTGACATGTACGGACAAAACGGAGTAACCGATAAAATGCTTGATGAATACAATTCGTCGAAAGAAATTGATTCAAAAATGACCGAGTTGTATGTAGTAGCAAAAGATTATTCGTGGACCTATATCAAAACTCATGAAAACGATTTGTGCGGACCTTATTTTATGAGAATAAAATAGCCATCTTTTTTGTCAACACGTCTCAAGATGAATGACACCCCAAATCCGAACCACAACAGTTCGATTGGGGTGTTATTTGTTTTCAAAAACCTATACAGGAAACGGCTTTTCACGCCGTTTCTTATTTTTGCAATCGAACTGCGATTTCAGGAATGCCCCCAAATTTGTGCGAGATTTGAAAAATCCGAATAAAACGGACCGCCACAGTTCGATTAAATTTCTTCTCCACTGCTTGTATGACGCTTGTAATAAGATTTCTCCATCGCATCGGGTGTAAAAATATAATTTTCAAGCAACAAACCGGTACCGCTTTTACAGCGGTGCCGGTTTTGTTTTTTCATTGGCTCCGTTCGTGATTGCAAAAGTGGATATAGGAGGCTTCTTTTTAATTTCCATTTTTAACGTACTTGTTCATTTTATCACCGTTTATTTCTTGCAATCCAATAGCGTTTTATTCATCCCCAAAACACGAAATATTTAATAAATATAAATATTCAAATAATTGTATACAAACACTTTTAATAATATTTTATTTTCTCTTCTCATGCCGTTGACAAAATATACCAAATATGGTAAAATTTTCATGTACATCTCTATTTTTAGCTAAAATATGCATGGAGGATATTTATGAATACTGTCGAAAGAAAAGATTATCAAAACGAATTATATGAGATCGCGAGGAACACCAAAAACGCGCTATTTGCAGAATGGGAAGCGTCTGCTTCGGACAATAAGTTTTTTAAAGATAAGCACAGCGCAAACAAGATGAACAAAAGAGGTTTGCTCCCCGAGGGCATCGGTGCTACCACGGTCCTTCTTCTCCTTGCAGCTTTTGGTGAAAAAATTTTTTCGGACGAGGACCTTGAAAAATGCAATAAAATCATCAATTCCGCTTTTGTTAACATCCGAGAATGGAGCAAAGACGGGTATTTGGCTACGCCGATTCTTTCGGCTGAAAACGGCCGAAAAGCCTTTAACGAGGACGCAGGTTATGTTGATACCGTAACCTGGTGTCTCTCTTCGGCGATTCTGGCACGCTATAATCAAAAGCAAGAGCTTTTGCAACTTGAACCGGATGTGGAAAAGTACGTATTTGATGCTATTGCCAAGGGGATCTTTACGCTGTGTGATGCTCAAAAAGATGGACGTTGGGGCTTCCGCACGGACACTACTTCGCAACGATCGCTTTATTTTACTTATTCTGCGGCTGCATCGATCGCGGACTTTTTTGACTATGTTTTGGGAGAGGTCGCGCTTTTGAGCTTGCCTGCCGGAGCAACCGATGAAGAAAAAAGCAAAGCAATCACAGACGCATGCGATAAGGAAGTTATTGACTATATTAACAATGCCTATGACTGTGACATTGTTGATAAGGTTACGGCGGCCAGAAAATCACTCTGCCATTGGATCGTTCGTGACGCTCTTCCTCTTTTCCCTCAGATTGCGTCCTGTGACCCGTTGGACAAGGCAACCTTGGATCTGCTCGGAATGTGGCCGCATGAGAAATTTGAAGCGGAGGGCACGTCCAAGGTGTTCTACCACCTCTATTATACCTACTATCTCCTCGACATGATGGTTACCGCAGGCGCTGACACTTACTTCCTCGAGGTGATTGAGTCTCCCGAAGAGTTGAAATCTTTGGCTCAGTATTACGAGGATAATAAGCGATTGAATGCAACGGATAAATACTATTATTTTTACGACTTGGCTTTTGAAGAAGCGGATATCAGAAGAGGTATGTATCACTATGACGAGTTCTTCAACAAGACCGTAGAATGCGCGCTGTATACCGCGAGATCTCAGTATACGAATGCCGCTAAAACAGGAAAAGACTTCTGGGAAAGCGCAGAGCTCGATCTGCAATTCAACCACCAAGAGGAAGCTATTGCCAAAGCAGTTCAAAAGCTGCCTTTCAAAGATCCTTCGGTTATCGCAATGGCACTCCGTGCGAATATTACGTATAGCTACTATGTTACCGAAACGCAGGACATCGCCATCGAACGTTTGTTTGATGAAATGTGCGCCGATATCTATTCAACCAAATACAGAGAAACGCTCAATGATTCCGACCGTATGGATAAAGACGAAGAGTGCGTCATCGATCTTTGGGACCGCACGAATTACAGTCTCCCCCTGACCGAGCGCGCCGTTGAGGCATTGGTAGACTTCAAGGACTACCTGGACAAATTCTACTGCGAGGCGGCTCCTGCTGCCAAGCAAGCCGGATCGGTTCAAACCGAAACAAAGATCGAGTACGTGGCAGAACCTTCCGCCCTCGATAAGGCCGTTGAAGCGAAAATTGCCGAATATCTGCAAAGTGCTGCAGGCCAGAAGCTGATTGCACAGGCATGTGAAACACGCGCAGCTTCTACAGCTTCGACCACTGTCGGTGGCGATATCCTTGCTGATGCAACGGTTCTTGAATGGCTGGACGATTGGGCGCAAAATGTTGCTAACGGCATTTCTGATAACATGCTAAATAACAATGCGTTGGATGCATGGACAAACTTTTTCGAAGCGCTTCAAAAATGCAGCTTATTGAGAAACACTTGCGCTCAAAAGATAAAAACGGATTCCTCAAAATGTGCGGTATATGCCAACGAGTATAAACGGCAAAAAGATCTGGTACTTCAAGCGATTTTCTCTGACATCGAAAAACGCGAGAAGGATCCAAACAAATACAAGAAATATGATTTGCCGGAATTGTACGCTGAGCTGAAAAATGCACGAAGCGAAGAATAATTATTAGAATTGGGAGATACACCATGGAAGATACGAAATGTTATACGTTTTATTCATATAAGGGAGGTTCCGGCCGAAGTACGACGGCCATGAATACCGTTTATCATTTGATCTCTGAACTTGACGCAGGCCCTGCCAATCCTATCCTCGTGGTGGATGTAGATCTGGAAAGCGCGGGCTTGACCTTTTACTTCAATCAAGAGGGGCGTTTCATGAGCGATGCGGAGTTGGGCGATGCAGCCTTCGATACGACTTGCATACTCGGCGGTCAAACGAATCCTAAGAATCACTTTAAAGAAGGGCGCCTTCTGAGCCCGATCTCCGAATCGGTCGTGAGAGAGTTTGAACGAGGAGGGTTTAAAAATATCGAGGCGCTTTTCAAAGGAGTCATGCTGCCGGAGGCAAAATGGACTCTTCTTGATAAAATCGCAGCAGCATATGCGGAATCTCAGGATGCAAGCTCGGACCGCTCCAAAAAGCTTGCAGAACTTTTCGACGTTAGTAAATTCATCAGCAGACTGGATGCGATTAAGGACAAGGATGCGGAAGAAAAAAAGCGTGTTGTTATTGATTTTCTTCCAACCTTCGAATACACGGATATCTCGAGATATTTTGGTCAAATGCCCGGAACTGTTCGGTTCCTGGGCGTGGATACCATACAAAACAAGGAGCGCATCGCTCGCGGATTTGGTGCAACGCATATTAACGAGTTAAAAGATGTTTGCTCCCGAAATAATTACAAAGCGATCGTTTTTGACAGCGGCGCAGGTACACAAAGCTCGGCAGATATGCTTCATTCCATATCGGACGTTCTCGTGTATTGTATGCGTCCGACGACTCAGTTCGCTAAGGGAACCAAAGCGGCAATTCGCATCAATAAAGAAAAAATTATAGAAAGCAATGCGCGTGTGATCCTTTTGCCAACCGCAGTTTCTCAGGACGATGAGGGCGGCGTCTTAAGCAAAGATTGCTTCAATGCAATCGCCCAAGTTGCAAAGGAGGCAAATTTTATAGACGCCACTTTCTGCGCAGCCGATCGCGCGCTTTGCGAGGTGGGGCTCTTTAAATGGCGCGAGCAAATCCTTGGGGTTGACTATGACCCGGCAGCGGACAATAAAAACCTTTCGCCCATGCCCGCGCACGTAAGGGCCGTCATGCGAAAATACGGTGATACAGAAACGTTACCTCCCGATGCGAAAAAAGCATACAGCACATACGAAGCCCTTGCCAAAAAAATAGTGGAATTATCCTAGGAGAATATATGAACATTCAACCTTTCACTGTTCAGCATTTAATTGATGAGGATTTGATTTCTCCTTCCATGTCGAATATCGTTTTTTCATCCGACATTCTCAAACGGAAATCTCGTTTGAGAAGAGAAATGTTAATTGCGACCGCGTATCGTATATGCGAGATCTATGCTGCATTGATTCACGCGTACGTTGTTGGAAAAGCGATTTATTTCGGGACCACGGTTGATGCTCTGACGTATAGACATATTGCTCAAAAGATCCTTGATTTCTGGAACACGAGTGTTTCCAAAAAATTCAATGACATGGCTCCGCTATCGTTTCTGTTTGATGCTATGCGAGATGACGAGCCCAACTGGTTTACGCCGGATGCAGAATCGATTCTTTACGAAGTGCGAAATATATATGGGCAGTACTCTCACGGTGTTCCCAGCGGCAACAAAGAAAAAAAAGACGATCTGTACAGCATTACTCCAGAAATGCTCAAAAAACTACTTCGCGCACTTCCGCTTTTCAGAACGACGGTAGTAGATGAGGAAAACCTGAAATTTGTCTTCACAGATAAAACCGATGAGTTTTCGATCAAATGCATGCCGTTTGTCGGATATTGGAACGAGGAGAAGCAGATCGTCACAGGAAGAGATACAGACTACGTAGACCTTGACGAAGAACCCCCGAACGAGGCATACGTATTGGTCGGAGTAAAAAAAGGAAAAGACGAGATGCATCTTCGCTTTGAAATCCTGGTTCTGGATGGCAGGCGAGATGACAGGCTACAGTTGGTCACAAAGACCATTCAAAGCTCTTTGAACAGCGAATATTTGCGCATGGTCTGTGCCGCTGTGAAGCATCCGGTCGAATGGTCGCCGGTAAAACAAACCAAGTGCGATTTGTCGTTCTTAAAAACCTTGACCGAGGCCGTTTCTCGGACTTTGATCTCCTTTTGGAATTCCGAGGAAACGTATATCCAACCCGGTCTGATTACAGTAGAGTCGCAGCTTCGCAAGATGTTTACAGGCTCGGAGTTACAGGATGCCATTGACGAAAATGCAAAAATCGAAGAAGACGACCTTGTAAATGTTTTTTATGAGCTGTTTATCAATTATGGCATTTTCAAAACAATGTATGCACTTTTTCTCGATTTGGGAAATTGGCGATACGGAGAAAAGCTTTTCGACGCCTACTTTGAGAACCTGAAAGAGGCCATATTAACAGAAGAAAGTGTTTTGAAGTACAAAGCAGAATGTGCTGAATGTATCGAGGATCACTTAAAAAAGCTGATTGCCGTCATTCCGGAAACCTCCCCAAAAGCGTTGAAAAGCAGAAAATGCGCCATTTTTGCGGAATGGCGTGCCTATTATGCATTAAAGGCGGCCGGCCTGCATGCTGACAAGCTCTTTACCGAACAAGAGAGCATTCAGTCCATTGATGACTATTACTACATGATCAAAAATTCCAGCACACAGCTGACTGACGATCTGCGTGACGTTATGACTATGCTGATCGGCTTTTACGAGGCGCTTCTGTCGGCAAGCATTCCTTTTGACGAGAATAAATTCCACAAGGATATGTGGATCGCAAGAGAAAATGTTTGCAATCACCCTCTTATTGAGCTTCTGGACAGTTTTAAAAACGTCGTCATTCGCTCTGAGAAAGATAATGAGGCCCTTGAACAATACGTGGGAAGAAATCGCGTGTGTGATCCTACACGGTTAGAAAAAGTTCTCGCGCCCGTTCGCAAGTGCCTCAAAATGCCGCAAACAGTCCAGGGTCCTCAAAACAATGATAAGGATCAAATTTTCATCAGCTATGCCCATAAGGACAGTGAGGCCGTGGAACGGTATATCCAACCTTGGAGGGACCAAAGACTTCCCATTTATCAAGATAAAAACAGATTCAAAGCGGGTGACGATTGGCTTGCAAGAGCGAAAGAGTTTATTCATTCCCCCGATTGCAAAGTTGTCGTTATTTTCTTGTCGGAAAACGCTGTAACCAGCAATGCTATTGCGGAAGAAATTGAGGCGGCGGCTGTATCTGCAGAAAACAAGTACACAAGCGATAACAACAAGGATCGTTTCATCATCCCCGTCAATCTTTGCACGGAACGTTCTGTGCAGGATTATTTACATCACAGACTGAAGCTTGATTCGAAGAATGGGGGATTTCCGAGAAGCGAAGAAGGCGCAGCAAGACGAATCGCCAAGGTAATTACGGAGTATAAGCTTCAAAAGGAGTTGTATGACGGTCTTGATCAGATTCGAAAAGAGATTAACGACCGCTTGACTGTCGAATGTGACGGCATGTTGGATCGTGACCAGCGACAGTACAATGATCTGGAGTACTCTGTGGCATTGTTGTACGCTTTCTTGAAATTCGGTGACGAATTTCAAGGATGCCGCAAAGAAGAAATCGACGAGATTTTCAAGATGAAGCGGGTTAATGGCAAAACCTGCATCTTCCCGCTTGTGACGGCGGTTAAAGAAACCAAAATCAAGCGGGATAACATTACGTTGATGGGATATGAAATTATCGGTAACAAGGAATCTGAAGCTACGACTACCAATTATATTCTATCGGCTGATCACCTGCTGCAGGATGACTATTACTGTCTGCCCAATTCCCGCACAACGGCTTCGGATTGCTCGTGGATGGTTGAGCCTTTTCTGATTAGTTATCATTTGTTTACAAAGCCGCCGAAGGAGAATTTAAAATGACCCCGCTTAAGATCAAGGATGGAAAAATCAATTTCAAATGTAAAGCAGACCGTTGTGAGCATTGCTGTTGCGGCCCTTTTGAAGGCATCACAAAGGAGCTTTGCAGCATTGACCGCCGTCCGTTTGACGAAATTGTTTTAACACCTGAGGACTATCAAAAAATATATGACAACGGATATGCGGATTTGATGGAAGAAGGATATTCTCCGGAAATGAACAAGACATATCACCGAATGGTGTTAAAGCCAGACGGCACGTGCACGGCGTGGAAAAACGGCAGGTGTCTGATTCATGATTTCAGCCCTACGCTTTGTCAGGCCTTCCCGTTTTACTTTGACATGTTCTCCGGGCTTTGTGCTATTAATTGCGAAGGCTTTTCAGACGAAAACTGGACGAAAATTGAAGACTGTAAGTACGCACTTGACGCGGCCAGAAAAATGTACGAATTTTGGCTTGATTTTTATAGCGAAAGCAAACCAGCAGAAAAATGAATCAAAAATTAACGCCATTAGCAGATGCTTTGCGAGAGCAGCTAAACCGGGCTTACATTCCCTTTGATGTCCCCGGGCACAAAGGAAATCTGAAAGCACTCTCGGAATATTTTGGGGAAGACTGCCTGCTCTTGGATAAAAACTCTCGCGCCGGAATTGATTATCTTTGTCAACCTCGCAGTGTGATCTACGAGGCTGAAGCCCTTGCTGCCGAAGCGTTCGGTGCCGCACATGCATTTTTCATGGTCGGTGGCACGACGTCATCTGTTCAAGCCATGGTTATGAGCGCTTGTGCACCCGGGGAGAAGATCATCCTTCCCAGAAACGTTCATTACAGTGTCATCAATGCCGTTATCCTTGCGGGTGCTGTACCGGTCTATATTTCCTCTCAGGTGCACCCTCAGGTAGGCATTTCGTTGGGCATGCGCGTCGAGGATGTTCGCGCATGCATTGCAGATCATCCCGACGCAAAAGCAATATTAATTAACAATCCCACTTATTACGGCATTTGTTCAAATATCGAAGCAATCATTTCGATCGCGCATGAAAACGGGCTTTGGGCACTTGTAGATGAGGCTCACGGCACGCATTTCTACTTTGGCGACGATCTACCCAAAGCGGCAATGCATTGCGGCGCCGATTTGTCAGCTGTCAGCATGCATAAGACGGGTGGCTCGCTTACCCAAAGTTCCATCCTCCTGTCAAACGGAAGGATAGAGAAATCCCATATAACAAATATTATCAATTTGATCCGAACAACAAGTGCATCGTATTTGTTGCTGGCCTCTCTTGATATCGCCCGTCAATATCTCGTAACAAAAGGCAGAGAGGTGTTGAACGCGAATCTTCGCGAGATCTGTATCGCACGAGAAGCGATCAATGAAATAGATGGATATTATGCTTTTGCCAAAGAATGTGTTGACGGTGACAGTATTTTTGACTTTGACCTCTCTAAGCTATCTATAAACACGTTAGGAATAGGATTGGCGGGAATAGAAGTCTATTCTCTTTTACGAGACGAATACGGAATACAGTTGGAATTTGGCGACACAGCTAATATTCTTGCGCTATCTACGCTTGGAGATCGTCCCGAGAACAACCGGAAACTTATTACTGCGCTTACCGATATAAAGAACAAATACGGCAATAAGAGCCCGAGGCGATTCAGCTACGAGTACATCACGCCGATCACTGTGATTTCTCCGCGAGAAGCGTTTTACGCTCCGAAAAAAGCAGAACTCATCACAAAGTGTGAAGGAAAAATTTGTGGGGATGCCATCATGTGTTATCCCCCCGGGATTCCGATTATCGCGCCCGGTGAACTGATTACTCCTCAGATTATCGATCATATTATGTATGCGTCGCAAAAAGGTTGTACGGTGACCGGAATCAATGAACGTCAAGAAATCACTGTATTAAAAGAATAAGCGGAATTTCTCCTGCAACGCAAAGTGCCCCACGGACACATCAAGAAGGAAAAAGCACCCCGATCGGCGTGCTTCGTTACGCAACGGGCGTCGCGGACGTCGGCCCTACAAGTATTTCCGACCTCTTACACACCGCCCCCCAGTGTGCTATCATAAACTTGGAAAGGCAGTGAAGGTATGAAAGAAAACCTTTTTTCTGAAATTGATGGAAAAGGAATCATTGTTTGTGATTTGTCAATAGGGTATTATGAAAAAACACTTGCCGTAAAAATGTCCTGCATTGCCGAAGACCATAATACTTATTTTATCGTTTTTGAAAATGTTTCCAAGCTAAAAATGTCGGACATATCTTATCCCTTCCAAATTTGCGGTTTTGAGATATTGGATTACAGTTCTCGCGGATATCAAAAAGATATGCGCTTCTACGCGAACGACTACGAAGACGGAAAAATATCGTTTTATTGCGAAAGTTTTGAAATTTTCCATGCAAATAGATAAAAACAACCATTATTTTCTGTCAATGTATCTACATCAAAAGGGACACCGCTCGGTGTCCCTTTGCACTTTTTCGACACAACGGGTGCGATTTTTCTTGACATCACTATCCCCATTGTGCTAAAATAAAAGCAAACGTATCCCCCGAAATATAACATTTGATCAAGAGGTATCAAAATGACAAAACCCACCCTTTGGCGCAACGTAAAGGACTTTGCGATCATCACCTTCGGCGCGCTTTTGGCCGCCGTTGCCGTCTTCTTTTTCATGCTCCCCTCCAAGGTCGCCATCGGCAGTGCCTCCGCGCTTGCGATGGTGCTGAACAATTTTCTGCCGCTCCCCGTCTCCGTGCTCAACCTTGCCATCAACATCCTGCTCCTTGTGATCGGCTTTCTTCTGATCGGCCCCGAGTTCGGCATCAAAACGGTCTACACCACCATTCTGGTGCCGACCTTCCTTGGCGTGTTCGAGCTGATCTTCCCCTCTTTTCAATCTCTCACGGCAGATCCTCTTCTGGACGTGCTGTGCTACGTGCTTGTGGTCGGCATTGCCATGGCGATCCTGTTTTCCCGCAACGCCTCCTCGGGCGGGCTTGACATCGTGGCAAAAATTCTGAACAAATACACCCGCATTGAGCTTGGCAAGGCAGGCGCGATCGCCGGTGTTGCGGTGGCCTTGTCTGCGGCATTTTGCTATGACACCAAAACCGTTGTGCTCAGCGTGCTTGGCACGTATTTCGGCGGCATCATTGTCGACCACTTCATTTTCGGTCTGAATATCAAGCGCAAGGTCTGCGTCATCTCCCCCAAGCTGGACGTGATCGTGGATTACATCCTGCACGAACTGCACAGCGGCGCGACGTTATACGATAATCACGGCGCCTTCCAGAACACCACGGGCAAGGAGGTCATCACGATCGTGGACAAAAACGAGTACCGCAAGCTGATGGAGTTCATCCGCAAGACCGACCCCAAGGCCTTTGTGACCGTCTACGCGGTCAGCGAGATCCGTTATCAACCAAAAGTCAACAACGATCGCTGATCCTATTGAAAAAACGCGACCAATATGCTATAATAAAAACAACAGGCGGTAAGACCGCGCCAAAGGTACCGTCAAAACCGTTTTGGCGCAATACGGTACCGTTTTTTCGTGACATATTGCGCTTTTTCCCCCACGTACGGCGACCAATACGGAGCTCCGTTTTCTCGGTGGCGGACTCCGATTGTGGATATTCCCCTATCTTACAACTTTGGAGGAACGCTATGGAATCTAAGTTTACAGGTGGCCTGCTTGGCATGATCGGTATCGGCATTCTTCAGGTAATTCTCATCACGTTCACCCTTGGTCTGGGTGTTCCGTGGGCGATCTGCCTGAAGGAATCCTGGTACGTAAAGCACACGATCATCGACGGACATCATTTGACCTTTGACGGCACGGGCGGACAGCTTTTCGGCAATTACATCAAATGGTTCTTGCTGTCGATCATCACGCTCGGCATCTATACCTTCTGGCTCACCATTAAAATGAAGCAGTGGGTAACGAAGCACACGCACATGGTATAACGCAAAAAGGAAGGTGCCACACACCGAGAGTACGCCCCTTCCCTCTTGACACCGCAAAAGGGCACCCACGGGCGCCCTTTTGCGCTTGTGTTGAAAATTTTGGCAATGATGCATTTGAAAGGAGAGAAACGTTTTGAGCTTTTATCTGTGGAACGCCATATACGTCATTCTTTCTTTGTTCCTTTACGTCTACTTCCGCTGCGGAGTGAGCGATTACCTGCGCTTTCGCAAAAAAAGCAGATCCTTTCTCCGAAAAAACAAAAAGGGACTTCGCAACTATTGGCTGTACGAAAAGATCCACGCAGAGATCGACCTTGGCTACGTTTATTACCTGAACCTCCTCTTGCTCGCCTTCACGCTGCTGTACAGCATCCTGACGGTGACCCTTGGATGGCTGCGCCCCCTCTCTCTCACCATTGCCGTATGCGGCGCCCTGCTTTGTGCCCTCCAGATCGTCGCGGTTATCTTTTCCAACGTCTACTACAATCTTGTCAACTACGGAAAAGCGTTCGTTGTCATCGCCAAAGACATAAACCCTTTCAACCGCAATGCACTGGGACTTCACAGCTCCCTTTTCACCGTGCTTGAAATAGGCGGCCTGCTGACGTTTGCCATATACAGCTTTTTCTTGGTGCCATAACAGTTCGTGACCGTCTTTGCGGTCAGCGAGATCCGTTACCGGCCGAAGGTCAAAAACGACCGCTGATTCCCTCAAAATCGTGATACGTATGTCAGTTACAATGACAGAAAGGCGTTAAAGAGTATGGAAAAACAAACCAAAAACATCATCACCCGCGCATGGATTGCAAGCAAGCTGTACGCAAATTACCGCTCGTACATTCGTTTTCATCTTGTTTTGTGCGGGCTCCTCCTTCTCTTCTGCTTTCCACTTGTCATCGGCTTGATCCTGCTTGTTTGCCAACAGGCATACAGCGCGTTGACCAAGATCCTTTTTTCTGCTTTTTGGGGTGTGGCACTCTCCCTCCTTACCCTCTTCTTGCTGCTCAGCTTGCGAGATAGATACAAAACAAAGAAAATGCTGCAACGGGACGAGTTCGACGTTGTCACGCGTGAGGTACTGTATAAAAGCACAGAATACAGGAGATCGGGTGGCGCTCATACGGAAAAAATGCTGCTTCATTTCAGCGGCTTTCGGAAAGCATCAGTCGACAAGACCTGCTTTGAGCTCACCTCGCAAGGTGACGCCTTTTACATCGTCCATTACAAAGGAAAGGACGTTGTCGAGCTGCTCTACCCCCACAAAATGTACGAATACAAGGAACGCTGAGCACGAAAAGCACCCCGTTGGGGTGCTTTTTGACATTTTTGAGGCATCCGCGCAAGGGATTTTGCGCGGTGGCGCGATTTTCCCTTGACTATACGGCATTTTCGTGGTAAAATAAGGGCATTGGTGCCAATGGCACACCCAAAAACGGAGGTACAGAAATGGTTTTTGAAAGAAAAGACATTGACCCCAAGTACAAATGGGACTTGACGGTCATTTATGCCGATGAAGCGGCATTTGAAAAGGATTACGCGCTGGCAGAAAAGAAGATCGAGGCCTTCCGCGCCCATGAGCAAACGATGACCGTGAGCGCCGACGAGCTTCTCGCCACCCTTACCGACATGGTCGCGATCGACGCCTTGATCGAAAAGCTGTGGCAGTATGCCTCTCTCAGCTTCTCGGTGGACACGTCCGACAACCACGCGCAGGCGCTGAACACCAAGGTGAGAAACCTTGCCGTCACCGCAGGCGAGGCGTCCTGGTTCGTCAGCCCCTATCTTTTGAAGCTGGACCGCGCCACCGTGGACGCTTGGTTTGCCGAGTGCCCCGCGCTTGAGTCCTTCCGCCGTATGATCGAAAAAACGATGCGCGAAAAGGAGCACACCTTGTCCGACGAGTGCGAGATCCTTATGTCCCGCATGCAGGACGCGCTCGGCTCCCACACGGGCATCCGCAGCATCTTCAGCAACTCCGACCTGCGCTTTGGCAAGATCCGCAACGAGGAGGGCAAAAAGGTCGAGCTGACCGATACCAACTACGTGATGCACCTGATGAGCAACGAGCGCCGCGTGCGCAAGGCCGCCTTCGATTGCCTGTATAAGACCTACGAGCAGTTTGGCAACACCTATGCCACGCTCTACGAGGCACGCGTAAAGGAGGCCACCACCACCGCTAAGGTACGCCATTTTGCGGACTCGATCACGGCATCCACCTTCCGCGACGAGGTCACCCCCGTGATCTATAACAATCTGATCAACACCGTGCACGAGGGGCTTTCCGTGCTGTATGATTACTACGATCTCAAAAAAGAGGTGCTGGGCGTGCCCCACCTGCATCTGTACGACATTTACGCCCCCCTGATGGGCGAGATCGACACCAACTACACCTACGAGGAGGCGGTGGACGAGGTGCTCAAGACCGCCAAGATCTTCGGCAAGGAGTATGAATCCAACCTGCGCGCAGGCCTGCTGGAAAAGGGCTGGGTAGACGTATTCCCCTGCCGCGGCAAGCGCGGCGGCGCCTTCTCCTCCGGCACCCCCGATACCGAGCCCTATATCCTCTTGAACTACACCAACAAGTTCGATGACGTCTCCACCCTCGCGCACGAGGCGGGACACTCGATGCACTCCTGGTTCTCCAACCACTACAACGAGCCGCATAACGCCTCCTACACCATCTTCGTGGCAGAGGTGGCCTCCACCGTCAACGAGCTGCTTTTGGCACACCGCAAGCTGAACGAGTGCCAGAGCGACGAGGAAAAGCTCTACATCCTCAATCAGCTGATGGAGACCTTCAAGGGCACGCTGTACCGCCAGACCATGTTTGCCGAGTTCGAGCGCGATATGCACGCGCTGTGCGAAAAGGGCGTGCCGCTCACGGCTGAGCGCATCAACGAGCACTATTACGGCCTTGTGAAGCGCTACTTCGGTCCGCGCGTCGTGTGCGACAAACAGATCGCCTTTGAGTGGATGCGCATTCCCCACTTCTACTCCTGCTTCTACGTGTACAAGTATGCCACCTGCATCTCGGCGGCATCCGCCATCGTCAAGCGCATCGAGACCGAGGGCGAAGCATATATCAATCAGTATATCGGCTTTTTGAAGTGCGGCGACTCCAAGTCTCCGCTGGAAAGCTTGCTTGTTGCGGGCATTGACATGACCAAGCCCGAGGTGGTGAGAAGCGCCATCGAGGACTTCGCCGCCACCGTCAAGCAGTTCAAGGAGATCTATCAGAGCAAGAAATAACGCGCAAAGAGAGGGACGATTATGGCACAAAGATATCCGTCAAGCTGGAAAAAATGCGCCACGTGCGTGTACTGGACAGGACCGCGTGAGGTCGACTTTTTCGGCCAATGGGTGACGATCGACTCCGCTCAAACCAAGGGCAGATGTATGTGCCGTGCAGGCGCATACCGCGTGGAGCGCGACGGCGGCCTTGTGTGCAATTCCTATGTCAAATGGCCCGCCCTTAGCTGAAATTTCGCTATCCAAAAGCAAAAAGCCCCCGAACGGGGGCTTTTTTGTTTACTTTTCGTGCGCCAGCGCGGACTTCAGATATTTGACGAATTTGCTCACGGCAAGCGAGCGCGTGCCCCTGCGGTAGGCAAACCCCAGCGTGCGCGTGACCTCGGGCTCCAGCTCGATGATCGAAACACCGCTCATATTGCCGCGCAGCACAAGCTCGGGCATCACCGCCACACCCATCCCCGCGCGCACCATCTGGATCACGGCCTGATCGTCCTCGGATCTGAAATAGATCAGCTCACGAAACCGCTCCTTTTCAAATACCGTTTGCAGGTATTCGTCATCCGTAAAGATATGCGGCAGCTCGTACAGCTCCTCGCGCGTGACGGATTCCCGCTCCCCAAGCAATCCTTCGGGCGCCACGGCATAATAACGGTCGGTGGTGATCGGAAACCATTCCCCACCCGACAACACGATATTGTCCGCAAAAACCACATCCGTATGCCCGTTTTCCGTCCATCCCTCCAGATTATCCGCCACGTGAATGGACAATTTGATGTCGGGATAGGACTTTTTGAAATCCCCCAAGAAACGGGAAAGCAGATTTCTGGATATACTAGAATAGGTAGCTATTCGCAAATGTCGGCTCTCCTCGGCAATTAACCCGGAAACGGTATCGGATATCTCCTTTTCGCACGCGATCATTTTCTCAAATTTCGGCAGCAGTGTCTCCCCCTCGCGCGTGAGCGTTACCCCTGCAGAAGAGCGTTTGAAAAGTCGTACGCCGAGATCCTCCTCAAAGCCCGCCAGCATATGCGAAAAAGCGGAGGGGGTATAGGAAAATTCCTCGGCCGCCCTTGATAAGCTGCCGCATCTTGCGGCGGCAAGCACCGCTTTTATTTTTAAGGTCTCCATACGCCCTCCTCGCTGTGAAAGTTTTTCACACCCCTATTATAAACCTTCGCTTCCCAAAAGTCAAGCGGCGTGATAGAATTTTAAGCAAGCCAAATGCCAAAGCCACCCGCAAAGGAGCGCACCATGATACGTCAGCTGTTTTCCCTTTTTCACAAAAAAGCCCCCAAACGGGTCTACTATTTCGCACTTTTCTTCGTCGTTCTGGTCTGGGGCTTGGACCCCTTGATCATGTCCTACTTCTATAACTATTACTCCGCATCTCTGCTCACCGCCATCGGTACGCTGGTCTCCTTTGCGATGCTGCTTTTTTTCAACCGTCGGCGGCTTTGCGGGCTGACGGCGCGCTATTTTCTTGTGGCCGCCCCCATCAGCGCGCTCAATTCGGTGGCTTGCCTTTTGCAAAAGATCGGACTGCAATACACCACCCCCGCCAACTATGCGTTTCTGGAGCACCTTTCCTGCGTGGTGGTGCCGATCACGCTGCTGATCCTCGTCAAAAAGATTCCCTCGCTCCCCCAATGCCTTGCGGGCGTGCTCTGCCTTTGCGGCTGTTTCATCTTATGCGGTGTCGGCACCGCGGGTGCCGCCTCGCTTGCCTTCGGTGACGTACTCTGCGCCCTTGCCGGCATCCTGCTTGGCGTTTGCGTGGCGCTGACGGGTGTGTTCAGCAAGGGGCTGGATATGTCGCTGTATATGGTGGTGCATATGGGTGTCTATTTTCTCATCTCCGCCGCAAGCACGGTGGCGTTGCATTTTGTCAGGGTCGGCGGCGTGCCGGTCGAGCCGATCCACTTCACGTTAGATCTTCCTCTTTTATTGCTTACCGCCCTGTTCGGGCTTGTGTCGATCGGGCTTTGCTGGTTGCTCAAAAACATGGCGATCGTGCACACCGACCCCACCGTGGTGGCCGTAGTCAGCCCTTTTTCGGCGGTGGTCTCCGCCGTGCTTTCCGTGCTGCTGGGGCAAGATCCCCTGCGCTACAACCTGGTGATCGGCGCTGTGCTGATCCTTGCGGCGGTGCTTTTTTCCGGACTTGGTGACACGGTTTGGAGCAAAAAATCACACAACGTCCCCCTCTAAACGCGTTTTTTTCATTTTTTTAAGCAGAATTTTCACCTCCCGCTTTACAAAGCGAAAAAAATGTGGTAAACTGGTAGCAAACCACCAAAGGAGGTTCAAATATGAGTTTTTTGAAGGGTAAGACCGCCATCATCACGGGCGCGGGCTACGCCGTGCTTTCCGACGGACGCTGCGGCTCGATCGGCTACGGCATCGCCACCGCCTACGCCAAGGAGGGTGCCAATCTTGTCATCACGGGCAGAAACGTGCAAAAGCTGGAAAAGGCCAAGGAGGAGCTGGAGCGCCTTTACGGCATTCGCGTGCTGATCATGGCCGCCGACATCTGCGAGGGTGCGGATAACGAGGCCGTTGCCAAGGGCGTGGTGGACGCCGCCATTAAAGAGTTCGGCCGCATCGACGTGCTGATCAACAACGCGCAGACCTCTGCCTCCGGTGTGACCATCCAGGACCACACCACAGAGCAGTTCAATCTTGCGATGTATTCAGGGCTTTACGCCACCTTCTATTATATGAAAGCGTGCTACCCCTACCTCAAAGAGACAAAGGGCAGCATCATCAACTTCGCCTCGGGTGCGGGGCTGTTCGGCAACTACGGTCAGGGCTCCTACGCCGCCGCCAAGGAGGCCATCCGCGGCCTTTCCCGCGTGGCCGCGACGGAATGGGCGATCGACGGCATCAACACCAACGTGGTCTGCCCCCTTGCCTGGACGGCACAGCTGGAAAACTTTGAAAAGGCATATCCCGATGCCTTCAAGGCAAACGTAAAAATGCCCCCCGCGGGACATTTCGGCGACCCCGAGACCGAGATTGGTCGCGTGTGCGTGCAGCTCGCCTCCCCCGACTTCAAGTTCATGAACGGCGAGACCGTGACGCTGGAAGGCGGCATGGGCTTGCGTCCTTAAAAATAGCAAAAAAATAAGAGCCATCGCGGTGGCTCTTATTTTTTTACGGACGGATTGTCACTGATACCTAAAATATAATCTACGGAAACGCCGTAAAAAGCAGAAAGCTTTATCAGCACATCGGTGGGAATATCACGTTGCCCCAATTCATAATTGCTGTATACCTGCTGTGAACAATTCAAATACTTCGCCATCTCGCGTTGCGTCAAATCGTGATCCTCGCGCAAATCTCGAATTCGTCGATACACACTTTCCCACCTCACTTTAAGTTCATTATACATAACCGCAATTTGCGGTATTGACTTTTACTGCAAATTGCGGTATAATGGAATTGAACCCGGCACATTTTCATTTACCGAGCCTGCCTCACACCTTTTCCACCTCCTTATTCTATTTTCTTGCTTGACAAATCCACTTTTCTGAGATATACTGAAAATGGCATTTAAATTACATCGAAGGAGCACACATATGACCGCAAAAGAGATCCGTACCAAGGCCTTTGCCGCACTTTCCAAAAATCTTTTCACCTTTATTCTGATCGAACTTCTCCATATATTCCTCGCAGTTGCCACCGCCGTCACTATGACCTTGTACGGCCTTGGCTCCATCTTCAATTATCTGATCATGGCACCGCTGATCCTTGGTATGCATAAAATTGCTCTGAAAGCGATACGTGCTCAGACCGTTAAGGTCAGCATGCTGAGCGAAGGACTTTCCCCCTACGGCACCTGCGTGCTGCTGCGACTGCTCGACGAGCTCTTTCTCTCGCTTTGGTCCTTGCTTTTTGTGATCCCGGGCATCATGCGCGCCTTTTCTTACAGCTTGGACACCTTCGTGCTGGCCGACAATCCCCATATGACACAAGCAGAGGCACGCGAGGAATCCATCCACTTGATGGAAGGCAACAAATGGCGTTTGGCGCGTCTTTATCTGAGCTTTATCGGCTGGCTGTTGCTTTCTGCGCTGACCTTTGGCTTGTTATTGTTGTTCGTATTGCCCTATATGTACATCTCGCTTGCCTGCTTCTACGAGCAAGTCAAGGAGGAAAAGGCACCTCCCATCTACGTTCCGCCGGAGAGCGAGGAAGCCTAAGCTTCAAACAGTTTGTCCGAATACGGTATGAAAAAACGCGCTTTTCGCCTCAGCGAAGCGCGTTTTTTCGTATTTGCCCAAAAGCGGTGCACCATATCTGCTTATCATAGATAAAATCCCCGAAAAAAGGGCTTTACTATTGACTTAAAAGGGAAAATATGTTATAATTCATCTGTATGAAGAATTTTTAATATAAAGGAGGTGTTTTTTCGAAATGAAAGCACCCGAAAGCTATAAATTGCTCGGTATAGACATCGGCACCACGTCCCTCAAGGCCGCCGTGTTCGACGGCACGGGCAAGCGTCTTGCCGTTCGTTCCGTGGACTACACGCTGGACACCGACGCCGAGACGGGATTTATCGAATTTGACGCGAACGCGTACATTGTGATGTGCCGCCGCGTGATCGCCGAGCTGGAGGCGGAGTGCGGCAAGATCGACGCGCTTTCCGTGGACACGCAGGGCGAAACGCTGATCCTCACCGATGCCGCGGGCAAGCCCCTTTGCCCCGCCGTGGTATGGCTGGACAACCGCGCCGTGGCCGAGGCCGAGGCCATCAAGGAAAAGTTCGGCAACAAGCTGGTGTACGAGGTGACGGGACAGCCCGAGATCACCGCCGGCTGGCCTGCCTCCAAGCTGCTTTGGTTCAAAAACAACAAACCCGAGATCTTTGCGGCAACCGAAAAGATCTTTATGCTGGAGGACTGGGTCCTCTACAACCTGTGCGGCGAGTTCGTGACCGAGCCGACCATCCAATCCTCCACCATCTACATGGACGTGACCAAAAACGTCTGGTGGCAGGAGATGCTGGATTTCATCGGCATCAAGGAAACACAGCTCCCCCGCATCGCCCCCTCTGCCAGTGTGGTGGGCAAGTGCGGTGACATCGCGGTCGTCAGCGGTGCGCTGGACCAGATCGCGGGCACCATCGGCTGCGGCGTGACCGACGAAACGCTGATCAGCGAGATGACGGGCACCATCATGGCCATCTGCGTGATGACCGACAAGATGCCCCCCTACAACCCCGACAGCATCATTCCCTGCCACCTGCACGCCATCGACGGCAAGTATTGCCTCATTCTGTGGTCCTCCACGGCGGGCATGGCGCTCAAGTGGTTCCGCAACAACTTTGCTGAGAACTATTCCTTCCGCGAGCTGGACGAGCTTGCCGCCAAGGTACCTGCCGGCTGCGAGGGGCTGACCATGCTCCCCTACTTCTGCGGCTCGACGATGCCCAAGTATAACCCGAGCGCGACGGCATCCTTCACGGGTGTGACGCTCTCGCACACGCGCGCTCACTTTGCACGCGCCATTATGGAGGCAGTTGCCTACACCCTGAAGCAAAACCTTTCCTACGTGGGTGCGGAAAAGGTGAACGAGATCCGCATCACGGGCGGCGGTGCCGCAAGCCCGCTTTGGGCGCAGATCAAGGCGGACGTCACGGGCAGAACCCTGCAGGGTCTGGCCGAAGGCGAGACCGCTTGCCTTGGCTGTGCCATCTTCGCCGCCGTTGGCGTGGGGCTTTACGATTCGATCCCCGCAGCCGCGAAGGCCGTTGTCAAGACCAAGGGCACCTATGCCCCCGCCGGTGACGATTATACCGAGGCGTACGCGCGCTATGAGCGCACCGACGCCACCCTCAACGTGTAACCAATTTTATTTCCCAAGGAGATAGGATATGTATAAGAATTACAAGATCAGAGCCCCCTATTTTGAGATCGGCCCCAAGTGCTTCATGTGGGGCGAGCGTATGCTCAAGCTGGCTAAGGCCGTGGACAAGATCGCTGAAAAGTATGACCTTGACGTGATCATCACTCCCCAGTATGCCGACATCCGCCTGCTTGCCGAGAACACCGAGCGCATCCACGTCTATGCACAGCATATGGACGCCCTTGTGCCCGGTCGCGGACTTGGCTCCGTCCTTCCCGAATCCGTGAAGGAAGCCGGTGCCGTGGGCGTTATGCTCAACCACGCCGAGAAAAAGCTGACCCTTGAGGAGATCAAGGCCACCATCGCACGCGCCGACGAGGTCGGACTTGCCACCATCGTGTGCGCAGACAGCGTGGAGGAGATCCGTCAGGTCGCCGAGCTTGCTCCCAACCTGATCGTTGCCGAGCCCACCGAGCTGATCGGCACGGGCGTTGCCAGCGATATGGGCTACGTGCGTGACACCATCGAGGCCGTCCGTAAGATCAACCCCGATATCATGGTACTGCAGGGTGCCGGCATTTCCGGTCCCGACGACGTGGCAAACGTCATCCGTGCCGGCGCACAGGCCACCGGCTGCACCAGCGGCGTGATGAAGGCCGCCGATCCCGAGGCCGCTGCTGAGGAGATGCTCTGGGCACTTCGCAAGACCTGGGATGAGGTACACGGCAAATGATGGAAAATGCACTGAACCAGGCATTCGACGCCTTCAAGATCGAGGCGGAGTCGATTCTCGAGACTGCCAAGGTGCTTGACCGCGGTGAAATGCAGAAGGCCGTTGAGGCACTGGCCAAGGCAGAGCGTATCGCTTCCTCCGGTTGCGGCCACTCCGGCATTGCTTGCCGCCACTTCGCACACCTGATGTGCTGTGCCGAGCGCCCCGCACACTTCATTTCCCCCGCAGAGGCCGTACACGGCGGGCTTGGCTATATGAAGAAGGGCGACGTGATGCTGCTGGTTTCCCGCGGCGGCAAGACCGACGAGCTGCTTACCATTCTTGACGTATGCAAGCAAAAGGGCGCCATCGTCATCGGCGTGACCGAGAATATGGAGTCCCCCCTTGCCACCCAAGCCGACATCGTGCTTGCCATGAAGGTCACCAAGGAATGCGACAAATACAACTGCCAGGGTACCACCAGCTTTGCGGTGACCAACGCCATCTTTGATGCGCTGCAGGCCGCCCTTATCGAGTACACCGGCTATCAGAAGATGGATTTTGCACTCATCCATCCGGGCGGAGCCGTCGGCAAGCGCCTGAACGCGAAATAATTTTGTTGTCCTAAAAATTTTTACATAAAAAGGAGAAAAACACCATGGAATTCAAACTTGTCCAAAAAGAAATTGAGCTGCAGTCCCGCGGCTGGATCCCCACCTTCCACGACATCAGAAGAGAGATTCTTGATATCGTTGCGGCTTCCGGCGTAAAGAACGGCACCGTTGCCATCGTTTCTCACCACACCACCTGCTCCGTGATGGTTCAGGAGTGCTCTCATGACATCGACACCTTCGATCTTGAGTACCTTCAGCACGACCTGCTTGACATCATGCGCAAGATGATCCCCGACTTCGCTGAGGAGCATCAGTACCGTCATCCCGGCCCGATCCACGCTCAGTACGGCAGACACGTCAACGAGCCCGGTGACTACTCCTCCATGAACACCGACGGCCACCTGCGTTCCGTATTCTTCGGCCGCAGCGAGACCCTCACCATCAAGGACGGCAAGCTTGACCTTGGCCTGTTCGCACACATCTACTTCATCGACTGGGATCACGTTATCGCTCGTCGCCGTCAGGTGAACGTTACCGTTATGGGTACCGCCGAGGACGTTGAGGACAGAAAGTACAACGGTGGCGAAGTGATCAACACCCGCCACAAGTTCCTCCCCGAGGAAAAGACCTACGACATCCACTACGACCTGCAGCTGGCTGCCCGCGATCCCAACTTCGACCCCGATAACTTCGACCCCTCCAAGGCCTTGATCTAACCAACCCCAAGCGGGAGGTCTATGCCTCCCGCTTTATCCACCGAATGCATAAAGGAGCACCGCTGTGAAACTGCTGCTTGATACCGCAAATCTTGACGATATCCGTTATTTTAACACCTATTACCCGATCGAGGGTGTCACCACCAACCCCACGATCCTCGCGCGCGAGGGCGGCGACGTCATCGCACTGCTGAAAAGCATCCGTGAGATCATCGGTGACAAAAAGGAGCTGCACCTGCAGGTGACAGAGACCGAGTACGACCGCATCATTGCCGAGGCAAAGGCACTGTATGCAATGCTCGGCCCGAACACCTTCATCAAGATCCCCGCCACCGACGTGGGCTTGAAGGCAACCTATACCCTCAGCAAAATGGGCATCCGCATCACCGTGACCGCCGTGCTGTCGGCAACGCAGGCGATGCTGGCCGCCAACTCGGGTGCCTCTTACGTGGCCCCCTACATCAGCCGTCTGGAAAACATCTGCGACGATGGCGTCGGGTGTGCCGCTGACATTGTCAAGATCTTTTCTGCGGGTGGCTCCAAAACAAAGGTGCTTGCCGCCAGCTTCAAAACCGCAAAGGAGGTGCTGGACGTGGCCGTGATCGGTTGCCACGCGGCAACCGTTGGCAGCGACATTATGAAAAAGCTGCTCTCGCACACCACCACCGCCACCTCGATCGCCGACTTTGAGCGCGATTGGAACGCGGCCTTCGGTGAGCGCACCTTGCTTTCCATGCTGGAAGGTTAAAATCCTATCAAGAGGTGAATTTCGTGAAAGCAATTATCAATGCCAATATCATCATGCCCGATCACATCATCCGCAACGGCACGATCGTGATCGAGAATGGCAAAATTGTCGACTTCGGTAAGAAAATCGACACAACGGGTATGGAAATTTTTGACGCCAAGGGCGGCTACGTCGGCCCCGGCCTCATCGATATCCACACCCACGCAGACGGCGACACCTTCTTTACGGAGGATCCCGTCAAGGCCGCGGGCACCATTTTGCAGCACGGCGTGACCGACGTTTGCCCCGCCCTTTATTTCAGCGCCAACGGCGATCAGCTGATCGAGCAGATCGGCATCATCCGCGCGGCAATGAACTCCGGCAAGGCAAACAACATCATCGGCCTTTATATGGAGGCGCCCTACCTCAACCCCAAGTTCGGCTGTAACCGCGAAAGCAACCCCTGGCGCGATCCCGTATCCCGCGATAAGTACCAGAAGATCGTTGATGCGGCTTACGACATTGCCAAGGTCTGGTGCCTGGCACCCGAGCGCGAGAACATTGAGGAGTTCGTGCTGTACGTCAAGGAGAAAAATCCGAACGCGATCTTCTCCGTGGCACACAGCGAGGCAGAGCCCCGCGACATCGAAAAGCTGATGCCCTACGGCCTCAAGCTCGCCACCCACCACACCAACGCCACGGGTACGCTGAACCGCTATCCCGAATGCCGCAGTGCGTGTGTGGACGAGACCGCGCTTTACAACCACGAGATCTACACCGAGCTGATCTGCGACAAGGTCGGCATCCACGTGGATCCCTATATGCTGCGCCTCATTAAGAAGATCAAGGGCGACGACCGCATCATCCTGATCGCAGATGCGTTCGTGGAGCACGGCCCCATCCCCTCCGACGATCTGTACGAGGGCGCGGACGACATCAACTTCGACTTCATGGGCGAGATCGCCGGCTCCAAGATGATCCTGGACGGTCCCTGCCGCAACATGATGACGCACACGGGCGCCTCGCTTTGCCAGGTGTTCAAGTACGCCTCCACCAACCCCGCCACGCTTTTGGGTCTTACCGACCGCGGCAGAATTGCCAAGGGCAACGTGGCAAACCTGATCCTCGTCGATGCCGAGTTTGACGTGAAATCCGTCTTCCTTGCAGGCGAGCAGGTCAAATAATTTTGAAATCAATAAAAAACATAAAGGAGAGAAAAGCAATGAATTTCATTACTGATCCCGCAACCAAATTCGACTTCCAACCCGCCGAGTTTGTTCCTTTCAAGGACAAGGCCGTTTGCGAGTACGTCCGCAGCCTTTCCGGCAAGGACCTTGAGAAGCGCGAGGCATGGTGGCACCCCGAATTCAACGTCAAGGTGATGATGAACCCCCATCCCGTTCTCATCTCCACCCTGTTCACCCGTCTGAAGGCCGCTTCCGAGGCAGGTAAGTCCTTTACCATGATCCTTGGTAACCCCGAGCCCGACACCTACATTCCCTTGGCTCAGCTGATCAACTACTTCCAGGTTGACTGCTCCAAGGTTCACTTGGTGGCTGAGGACGAGTGGGCTGACCAGGACGGCAACATCGCCCCCATCACCTACGAGGCAGGCTTCGCTCACTCCATGATCAAGTATCTGTACTACCAGATCGACGAGAAGCTGCGTATGCCTATGGAGAACGTGCACTTCCCCACCAACGCAAACATCAAGGATTACTCCAACATCATTCAGGACATCACCAACGGCGAGGGCGCTGACATCGCTTCCACCTCTCCCGGTTGGGCAGGCCACATGGCATTCGTGGATCCCATTCCCGAATTCATCGGCTCCGGCGACATCGAGGAGTGGCTCAACCAGCCCGCTCAGATCGTCACCCTTCACCCCATGACCATCATGCAGAACTCCCTGAACGGTACGTTCGGTCAGTCCGGTGATATCGCAAACGTGCCTCCCAAGGCCGCTACCATCGGTCCTCTTGACGTGATGCGCGCCAAGGAGCGTATCGAGGTTCACGCTCTGGCTACCTGCGGCACCTTCTCCTCTTGGCAGAGAATGACCAGCCGTCTGTGCACGCACGGCCCCATCACCCCCTACCTGCCTTCCTCTATGCTGCAGACCAAGAAGACCCAGGTCTACATCAGCGAAGAGCTCGCTGCTCCGTTTGAATGCTGGGAAAAAGTGGGTTATTAATCCATTTTTAAAAAACGAAAGCCCGCCTAACGGCGGGCTTTCTCTTTCTATCAGGTGATTTAGAGCTCCGGGAAGGTATACTCCACCTTGATCTGCGCCTTATCGGGCAGCGGAACGTAGCTGACACTTGCAATTTTCTTCTCGGGGCAGGGATTTTCGTATACGTGCTCAAAAAGATACCCGCTCTCATCGGGGATGGCGATGGTGGAATAGGATGCCTCCAGAATTTCGCGGTCACTCGGCGTGCGGCACGCGATATTGGTGCCAAGCTTCACGGGCAGGCGCGCCGTGGTGCCGTCGGTGTAGGTCAGCTCGTAATGCCCCAGCAAATACACGGCATCCTCGATATATCTGCCGCACCAGAATCCCCAATGCTTCGGAATGACGGAGTGATGCGCCGCGTGGCGCACCTTGATGGGATGCTTGACCGTGGCGCTGTATTTCGCGTACATATCCCGCAGCGTTTTCTCCTTCAAAAGTGTCGCCTGATCCGAATCGTAGGTGTCGCTCCACAGCGCGTGCCCCGTGCTGATCAGATAGTAATACTGCATATTACGCTGCATATATTCGGGGATGCAGGAGGACCAGTTGGAAACAAATCCGCCCTTCACGCCGCGCTGAATACGTCTGCGGTAATTCTTGCAGGAAAGGATGTTGAAATTGCCGAACAACACGTCAAACTCCCACGCGTGGAACTCATCGTCCAGATGCTCGCCAAAATTCCAATACCAATGCAAGTGAGTGATGCCCTTCGGCAGCTTATCCACGCAACGGAACATATCGGGGATGCGGAATCGCGCCCCGTTATACGTGCGCTCGTCATACCAACCGCCGACGCGGTTACCGCGATAGGAACGCGCCTTCAGGATCTTTTCGCTCCACATCAGGGTGCCGACGCCCTTATCGCGCAGATACTCGTAAATGCGCGTGACGTCCTGCGCGTAGATGTCAGCGGGATCCTTTCCCCGACAGCGCTCACAGATGGCGGAGGAATAATACTCATCGTGCCCGATGTTGATGCGCTTCGGCGCAAAGACCTCGATCACCTCGTCCAGAATATCAAAGACCACGGCATAGGTGTCGGGGTGAGAGGGGCAATAGGTGTCGGGATAGGGATCGTTTTGGCGCTCTGCCAGCGCGGGGTAGGCGCGACAGATATAGTCCGTATGACTGAGCGTGGGGCATTCGGGAATGACCTCGATACCGCGCCGCGCGCACTCTGCCGCCAACTGACGGCACTCCTCCTGCGTGAGATACGCGCCGTCGCCGTTTTCGGTGTGGAAGGAGTCCTTCGGCCATTGCTGACCGTTCTGGGTATCGGTGGTCTTGCCGGAATACTCGCTCATCTCCTCGCACAGCTCCACCCACTTTTCGTTGATGAGGGGGCGGCGCTTGTACTCCATTGCCCCGCCGATCTCAAGGATCAGAGCGTTATACTTATAGTACACCAGAAAATCCAGCATTTCCAAGAAGTATCCCATCGTCCTGCGCCCCGGCAGATACACGCGGTAGCCGCGCACAGAGCAGGCAGGAAGATCCAGCACAGTCTGCTCGCAAAGCTCGCCCTTGTCGCTTTGCATCATCAAGGTGGACAGCGCGCGCAAAAGCCCTTGCGGCTTTTGCGCCCATACGCGGATCTCCTCGCCGAAGGAGATGGCATACTCCTCCTCGGGGAGCGCGGGATCCTCCACGGGCTTCGCCACGGGGCCGTCGATATTCTCCACGTAATCGTCCTCTTCCTCCAGCGTCAGCGTCTGTACTCCTTCGGCACCGTCTGAAAACCGCGAACGGATCTCCGCAGGGATGCCCAGTGCCATCGTGATCGCGCGACAGAGCGTGCCCTCTCCCCTTGCGCGTGCCAGCAGCTTTTCCAGCTGCTGTGCAAGATAGGGGGTGTACGCACATTCCGGCAGAACGATGCGCGTTTCTGCACTCAAAAAAAGCTGCTTTGCATTCTCTTTTTTGATGATCTTCATACAAAGTATCTCCTTTTTGGGTTTCTGCTTTCATTATATAGCACCGCGTCCCAAATTTCAAGGCGAATTGCGACAAAAGCAACACTTTCTACTGTTCGTAGACAACAAAAATCTTTTTTCCACCAGCAGGAGGAACAAAAAGTAGGTTGACATTCTCGCCGTTTCCTTTTATAATGAAAGTAGTAAAGAAACGGAGGGTAACACCATGCAAAACACGGAACCCAAGATCAATATTGCAGAAAATCTGACACGCCTGCGCAAAAAGCACGGCCTGACGCAAGAGGCACTTGCCGAAAAGCTGTACGTCAGTAACAAGACCATCAGCAAGTGGGAGCGCGGCGCGGGTCTGCCCGAGATCACGCAGCTTTTCAAGCTGGCGCGCTTCTTCGGCATCACCATTGACGAGCTGTTGCGCGAGGAGCGCAGCGGCATCGCGCTGGCGGGCAACATTCTGGTGGACAACATCAAGATGATCGGCGCTCTGCCTGCCAAGGGCATGCTTGAGCAGATCTCCGACGTTTCCATGGCCGTGGGCGGCTGTGTGCCCAATACCGCCATTGACCTTGCGGTGATCGACCGCAACCTGCCCATCGCCGTGTACGGCAAGGTCGGCAACGACGCCGCGGGCAAGTACGTCACCTTTGAAATGCAGAAGGTCGGCATCGACGTGGGCGGCATCACCTTCTCGGACGAGGATGCCACCTCCTTCAGCGACGTGATGACGATCCGAGGGACGGGCGAGCGCACCTTCTACCACCACACGGGCGCCAACGCCACCTTCTCCCCCGCCGACGTTCAGATCCCTTACCTCAACTGCAAAATGCTCCACGTGGGCTACATTTTGCTGCTGGATATGTTCGATGCCCCCGATGCCGAGTACGGCACCGTGATGGCGCGCTTCCTCAAGGAGGTGCAGGAGGCGGGCATCAAGACCTCCTTTGACGTGGTAAGCGACAGCAGCGGTCGTTTTGCGGAAAAGGTGCTGCCTGCCCTCAAATACACCGACAACGCCATTATGAACGAGATCGAGTGCTGCGGCACCTCGGGGCTTCCCGCACGCGACGAGCACAACCGCCTGATCGTTGCCAACATCAAGACGTCGATGGAGCGCATGATGGCAAAGGGCGTGGGCGAGCGCGTGATCGTGCACTGCCCCGAGGCAGGATTCTGCCTGGATCGCTCGGGCGAGTTTGTGGTTGCCCCCTCGGTCAAGATCGAAAAGGGCTATATCAAGGGCTCCGTGGGCGCGGGTGATGCCTTCTGCGCGGGATGTCTGTACGGCATCTATCACGGCTTTTCAAACAAGGACATTCTCGACTTTGGCTCGGCGGCGGCTGTGTGCAACCTGTCTGCGGCAGACTCCGTCAGCGGTATGAAGCCGAAGGAATACATCTTCAACTTGATGGAGACCTCCGGCCGCGAGGAGCACGATCTGGTCTGAGTTCACAAAACCCGCGTCGATACGAAAACGTATCGACGCGGGTTTTCTTTTTATGCTACGTGGTAACGGTGAAATAGCCCACGGTATAGGTGTGATCGCCATATCCCTGCCACGTGCCATTCGCGCCAAAGCGCAATTCCCCGAATATCAAGCGATATTCACCGGGCGTGAGGTTGCTTTGATATTCCACCGAAAAGGAAGCGTGTCTTTCGCTGAACGGCTCCACAAAAACGCCGATCTGGCTGATATCCTCATAAAGCGATACCAACACCCACGCGCCTTCCACCTTTTTTTGCACGTACGGCTTGTCGGCGGCAAAGCTTCTTTGGAACGTCTTGTTGACCACCGTGTAGTGGACCCTTTCGTTCTCATAATAGACGTTTGTCATATAAACGCGCGAGTTTTGCAGCAAGCCGTCCTTTTCCACAACGCGCCCCTTGGTTACAAGGAAAAAGGTCGCCGCGGCAAGCGCCATCACACCCACAAGGGCGATCAGAAAAACAACAAGCTTTTTTCGGGACATATCCACACCTCCTTGCCAAGCGAGCCGATTTACGGCCCCTTTACGGTGAAATAAGCAACGGCCTCCTTCACCTCTTCGGGGATCGAAGCATTCTCATCCTCCGCATAAAGCGTATACGCAACGCGCAAACGGTAAATACCCGGCTCGAGAGGGCGATAGTAGGCTTGATTTTCACCCGAAAATTTCATCGTGATCTCGTAAGAAACATGCTCAAAGGGGGCTGGCATCTCCTGTTCCTTTGCGGGATTGTGAAAGAGCGGATCGCGGTTATGCGACCAATCGGGTTGAATAGGCGCCTCCACCCATTTTCCGTTCGTGTATTTTTCAAGCTGATCACAGCACATCGAATTTGCGAAATAGATCCGACGCACCACGCCGTAATCGCAAAGATCGTGCAACACGTAAGAGATCTCGGTCACGGGGTAGGTAAGATTGTCACTTGTAATGGTGAGCAGGATGCGCGAATTTTGAAAAATGCCGTCATTCGTGTAAAACGTGCCGTACTCGGGCGCTTCCTTACTGCAGGAAGCAAGCGAGGTCAAAAGCAACACGGCAAGCAACAATGTAAAAATTCGTTTTTTCATAGCAAGCTCCTTTCATCGTTGTCGGGTTACGTCCACGGCAAAGCCACGGGATGCGAAGCGCTTTACTCCGTGGGTGCCACGACGGTGAAGTAAGCCACCGCCTCCAGCTGTTCTTCGGGGATGTAAACGCTTTCATCGTCGGTATATAACGAATATTTTACGCGCACGCGGTAAAAGCCGGGCTCTAAGTACCGATATCCCGCCTCCCCCGATTTCTTTTCAACAAAACGCATTTTCAAGGTGTGCTCTCGGCGCGCTGTAGGGTCCCCGCGCTCCCAACTATACCCCATTTCACCATTATAGTCATCCTCTATTGCAGCCAAGCTCCAATGACCATTACCGCCATAAACCTCCAGCACATCCTCAACGGCAGTATTCATGCGTCTACCCTCATCTAAGTTTACACCAAAATCGCCATTATCGGACAAGACGTATTCCAGATCGGTTACGGGAGCAACAAAGGTGTCCTCCTTAAGCCGTAACGTCACCGAGGTGTTTTGCATAATGCCGTTTTCCACATAAAACGTGCCGTACGTGGGCTCTTCCTTGCTACAGGAGACAAGCGAGGTCAAAAGCAACACGGCAAGCAACAATGTGAAAATTCGTTTCATACTATAGTCTCCTTTCACTCACAAGCTTATGTTTATCCGTCGGCCTTTTCCACGGTAAAGCACGCCACCGCCTCCAGCTGCTCTTCGGGGATATACGCATAATCATCGTCCGTAAAGATATAATACGCGACACGAAGGCGATAAAAGCCGGGCTCTAAGTAGGCGTAATGCTTCACAAATCTATCTTCCTGCTCAGGGTCATAGAACATCATGCTACTATGAAGGTCCTTTCGTTCCGTAGGCTCTCCCACCACGCGCAAGTAGCCACGTTCTGTCATCCCCCCGCCGCGCACCTCTACCTTTTGCCACGTGCCGTCTCGGTAGATCTCCAGTACGTCACGCGCACTCACGTTTATCTTATAGTCATCCGTAGCATCCACCCAATAGTCAGAATTGTCATGCAATACGTATTTCAATTCCTTCACGGGCGCAACCAGATCCTCGCTCTCGATGCTGAGAGTGATTGACGTATTTTGAAAGATACCGTCCTCCTCGTAAAACGTGCCATACTCATACTCAGCCGCGCCATCCTTCCTGGAAACGGTGAAGTAGGCAACGGCCTCTAATTGCTCTTCGGGGATGTGGGCATTTTCATCGTCGGTGTACAGCGAATATTTTACGCGAATGCGATAGATTCCGGGGGTTAGCGGAAGATAGTGTCGCGGCTCCGTCGCAATGACTCCCGGCGCCGTACGAAAGGTCATCTTGCCGTCATACGTGTGATGTGCCCGGTAATCAAGCTCCTCCGGCGAAAAATCAGCTGTCGGCTCGTTCTTCGAGATACCTCGGTATGGTGCTTCTTCCCAAGCGCCCTTTGTATACTTTTCAATCAAGTGCGTGCAGTCTGTCCCGCTGATATATGTGCTCTGCCGAACGTAAAAATCACTTGTTTCCTGCAAGGAAAAGGAAAGCTGTTCCACGGGGGCGGTCAAATTATCCGTTTTGAGCGTCAGCGTGACCAACGTGTTCTGCGTGATGCCGTCTTCCACATAAAACGTGCCGTACGCGGGCTCTTCCTTACTGCAAGAAGCAAGCGAGGTCAAAAGCAACACGGCAAGCAACAATGTAAAAATTCGTTTCATCATAAGCTCCTCCTTATACTGTAAATGGTAGTCCGGACAGACAAGTGACGAACAAGGCTTTCTGTTATGAAATGCAAATAGAACAATAAAGTTCCGTTCTTCCCCTCTCTTTTTGTGCAATTTCATTATACCACATGTGCAAAAGGCAAATCAATGCATGAATTGTAAATAATTTCCGCCGTTTTTTCACGTGTTTGTCACATTTTATCCACGCTTTATTGATATTGCGCCTGTTTCGTTACAAAAAACAAACAAACGCCCGACGCGACGCGTCGGGCGTTTGCGTGATAAATATCAGTTCACGTCGGGAACCAGCGGGCCTGCAAGCTCGGACAGATAGAAGAGTCTGCCGGGCAGCGTGGGGATGAAGCTGGAGGTGATGTTCTTGTCGGGACCGTAGTGAAGGGTGGTGAGGAAGCTCATACCCTGCCAGCCCATGCCGCGGCTGAGTGCGCCGTCAGCGCCGCCGATGGCGTAATCTGCCTGAAGGAACAGGCCGGGGCCGATGGTGTTGGCGCGGCAAGGCACCAGAGTGGTACGGCTCTTGAAGCTGGTGATGGCGTTCTGCTCGATGGTAAGGGGATGCAGCATGGCGCCGATGCGGTGGGTTGCCTGCTTCCACTCCTCAACGGTGGCGTACTCCTCAGCAAACTGGGGCTCCCAGAATGCGATGTGGCACATACGGCCGATGCCGTAAACCAGCACCAGCTTGCCGCCCTCTGCGCGGATCTTGGCGATCTTCTCAGCGTAGGTGGGCAGGTTTGCCTTGGTGGCAAAGTTGCGCTGTGCCTCGGGCACGGTCTTATTGATCTTGCTGAAGAACGCGTCCTTCATGCAGTACTCGAAAGCGGCAGGGTTGGTGGCGTCAAGGGTGTTGCCCTCGCCGTCAGCCCACTCGTCCATGTTAAAGGTGGTCACGTGCGCGCAGTCAACGTCCCACTCGTTGAGGAAGTAGGCGGTCCATTTGTACATACCCATGGGGCCAACGGGCAGGATGATGGCAAGCTTTCTGCCCTCATCGGCGGTCTTCTTGATCTGCAATGCGATCTCGTGACCCATCAGCACGTTGAGGTCGGAAACCTCCTTGCACTCCACGGGGGTAAAGCCCTCGTTCCAGAAATCCTCGCGCGCTACGCCCTTTTCACAGCAAGCGTCGATCTTGGCCATATCCCAGCCCTTGGGATACACGTGCTCCAGCAGGGAGCCCTTTACGGTGGTCATGAAATTCATAATTTTATTCTCCTTTTTATGTTTTAGGGAAGTAATCTCTTGGTCGTGCCCTTCAGGTACACCTGACACTGACGGAAGCCCTCGGCATACGCCGCGCCGCACTGATAGCCGCGATAACGGCTGCAGGTGCGCACCATGTCGGCAAAATCAATGCCGTCGTGATCGCGCATCCACACGATCTGGCTTTCGTGGCAGTTCAGCATTTGAATTTTGAGGTCGATCTCCTCGGTGATGTCCACGAACTCGGTGGGGTTGAAATTCACGCCCGCCAGCGTGTCCATATAGTAGATCGGCACCAGATTTGCCGCATTCGGCTGCGCGCTTTTGTAATTGGGCAGCGTGGCCGTAAAGCTGGCATCAAACACAAGGCGGGAGACCGCCGTGTGGTCGGGCATATAATCGTCGGGGTTGTGGGTGATGATAAAGTCGGGCTGAGCGTACTTGATGACGTCCACCATCAGATCGCGCGCCTTTTTGTTGTTGTCATAAATATCAAGATCGTTGAACATGCCGCCGATCACCTCAATGCCGGCAAGCGCACCTGCGCGGCGTGCCTCCTCGGCGCGGATCTTCGTCAGCTCGTCCGGCGGGATGATCACGTGACCGAGATTGCCCGTGCTTGCATGACAAACGATCACCTTATCGCCGCGCTTGACACATTTTGCCAGCGTGCCCGAGCAGGCGATCTCAATATCATCGGGATGTGCCCCGATTGCCAAAACATTCATCGCAATACTCCTTTTCATAGTGGTATTAAGTATAGTGTAACAAACTTTTTCACTTTTTGCAAGGGGAAAAACGCAAAAAATTGCACTTTTTTCAAAGAAAAATACACGCTTTTCAAAACCTCTGCGCTCCGTAGATTTTGCACGCAAAATTCCTTGAAAAATTCTCCTTTTCCCTTTACTTTTCCGCGCGGATGTGATACAATAAACACAACGTCACAAAAGGAGCCGTCCTATGGAAAACATCGTTTTTTATAACGTGAGAAACGCCCCCTTTTCGCTCCACGGTCTTTTTAGGCCGCAAAACGAAGGGCCCTTTTTGCGCATTCCCGAGGTCGTTGCGAAGCAATGCAACGTCCATATTGCCGAGGGGCTGTATCTGAACACCGCAGGCGGTCGCGTGCGCTTTTGCACCGATGCTGAGGAGTTGACCTTCCGCGTCACGCGCGCCCCCTTCAAGCTGGGGCTACGCACCTCACCCCTCTTGGAGTTCAGCATTGATCTGTACCACGACACCGCACGCGGCTCCAAATTCGTGCTTGGCAGGATGCTGATGCCCGTCGAGGGCAAGGAAAACCTTTGGGAATGCAGCTTCAAGCTTCCCGCAGGCGAGAAATCGCTGACCGCCTACTTCCCCTGCTACGGCAACGTGGAGGATATGGAGATCGGCCTCCCCGCAGGCGCCACGCTCAAAGCTCACGCGCCCTACACCTATCAAAAGCCAATTCTTTACTACGGCTCCTCCATCACACAAGGATGTGCCGCCAGCCGCCCCGGCAAGGCGTACCCCTCCATCCTATCCCGCCGCTTCGATATGGATTTCATCAATCTCGGCTTTGCGGGCAGCTGCCGCGGTGAGGAGGTGCTGTGCGAGCATATGGCAGGGCTCGACCTCGGTGCCTTCGTCAGCGATTATGACCACAATCGCTCCTGCGCGGAAAGACTTGCGGACAACCACTATCGCGTGTATGAGATCATCCGCGAAAAGCACCCCGATATTCCCTATTACATGATCTCCCGCCCTGATTTTTACTATAACGAGCAGGACTTCAACCGTCGCGCGGTGGTGATGGAAAGCTATCTGCGCGCATGGCGCGGTGGCGACCGTAACGTGTATTTCATCGACGGCTCTGCCTTTTTTGCCACCGCCGACAAGCTGGAATTCACACAGGACGGCACCCACCCCACCGACGAGGGCTTTTTGCGCATGGCAGACCTCATCGGTGCAGTGCTGGAGAATACCCTCCCCTTCGAGAAAATGAAATAAGCCCCCAAACGGTATGAGAAAAGCCCGAAGGCGCACGCCTTCGGGCTTTTTCATTTTACTTATCCGTTGCAATAAATTTCCAACCACCCTTGAGGTAGTTGTACCCCGACCACACGGTCATCACAAGCACGATACACATGAAAAGGATCGTGATCGGGTAGACACCGTGCAGGCAGTAATCGGGCAGGAAATAGGTGATAAGGGCATCCAGAAGCGGCTCGATCAAAAGCGCCCCGATGCACACCACCTGCGACAAGGTCTTCAGCTTGCCAAGGATATTGGCGGCAACCACCTGCCCCGAAACGTTCACCAGCACCAAGCGTAGCGAGGTAATGGCAAACTCGCGGAAGATCACAAAAACGACCACCGCGAAGAACAGCAGTGTGAAATAAAAATCGTAGGAAATACCGTAGATCTCCGCGTTCAGCATACGGAACAGAATGGAAAGCATCGTACCGATGACCATGAACTTATCCGCCACGGGATCCATGAACTTGCCGAAATTGGTGATCAGACCGTTGGCTCTGGCAATGTGGCCGTCCATCACGTCGGTGATGGCGGTCGCAATAAAGACCACGGCGGCAATGCCGTAGCAAAGATAAGGATTGATCACACTTGCGGGCAACAGCAGCAGCACGATGATCACGGGAACCATGCAAAGGCGCAACAGCGTCAGCTTATTGGGAAGATTCATTTTGCTCATAATTTCTCCTTTCACTCACGCGGAAGAATGCCGCGTCCGTACAGATCGTAATCCACCACGTCGCGCACCTTGACGTCGATCATACTGCCGGGCGCCACGCGGCGCTCGCATTTGAAATACACCTTACCGTCGATCTCGGGGGCGTCCGCCGCACTGCGGCCGAAATGTGCCTCGCTGACGGCGTCGAAATCCTCTACCAGCACGCGGATCACACTGCCGATCTTTTTCTCGTTCTGCTCGGCGTTGATCTGCATCTGCATCTTCATCACGATGTCGGCGCGGTCCTGCTTCAGTTGCTCGTCGATCTGATCCGGCATGTCTGCGGCGGGGGTCCCCTCCTCTGCGGAGTACGGGAACACGCCAAGATGCTCGAAGCGCGTCTGCTCGACAAAGCGGCAAAGCTCCTCAAAATCCTCCTCGGTCTCGCCGGGGAAGCCAACGATGAAGGTGGTGCGAAGCGTCAGGTCCTTGATCTCGCGGCGCAGCTTTGCGATGAGGTCGCGGATCATTTTGCTGTCACCGTGACGGTTCATGCGGCGCAGCACGGGGTCGGAAATGTGCTGCAGGGGCAGATCGATATACTTGAGAATACGGGGGTTGTCGCGGATCTCGGCGATCAACTCGTCCGTTACCTTGTCGGGATAGCAGTAAAGCAGGCGGATCCAGGGGATCTGCGTTTCCTCTGTGATACGGTGCAAAAGCTCGTGCAAGCGGTACTCGCCGTACAGATCCTCGCCGTAGCGGGTGATGTCCTGCGCCACCACGCAAAGCTCCTTCACGCCAAGGGCGTCCAGCTCCTTTGCTTCGGCGATCAGATCCTCCATCGGCCGGGAGCGGAACTTACCGCGGATCGAGGGAATCGCGCAGTAGGCACAGCGGTTGTCGCACCCCTCCGCGATCTTAAGGTATGCATAATATTCGGGGGTGGTGAGGATACGCTCGCCACCAAGCTTCACGGTGTTCTTATCCTCAAAGGAGGCGTACTTCGGTGCCTTCTTGCTCTTGCGCTTTTCAATGCTTTGTACCGCATCCACGATGTGATGGATGCTGCCCACACCAAGCAGAGCGTCCACCTCGGGCATTTCCTTGAAGATCTCCTCACGGTAACGCTCGGCAAGGCACCCCGTCACCACAATGCCCTTCAGTCCATTGTGCTTTTTCAGCCATGCCACGTCCAGGATGTTATCGATCGCCTCTTTCTTGGCGCTTTCGATAAAGCCGCAGGTGTTGATGACCACGATCTCCGCCTCAGTCTCATCCGGCGTGATCTCGTACCCCGCGCTTGCCAGCTCGTGCAGCATCACCTCGGTATCCAGCTGGTTTTTCGGACAGCCGAGAGAAATAAATCCAATTTTCATACATTCTGCCTTTCGCAAAACAAATATATCCAATATATTATTATAATACATATATGTGAAAAAGTCAAGCAAAAGACGAAAAAAACAAAGAGGGGTGCCGCCGCGGCGGCACCCCGTGTTCAAGGGAAAAATTATTTACTCCGCGCTCTTGGCGCTTTTCAAAAGACGATGGCGCATCACAAGCAACGTGACGCACACCAACGCACAAATGGCGCTTACCAGGATAACGGTCAGCCAGAAGCTGTCGGCAAGTCCGTCCGTCACGGCAAGCCCCGTCACGTCAAATTCGCCCGTCTCGGCGTTCTGCAATCTCGGGAAGATCAGCGCCACGTCCACGATCACGCCCACCACTGCGAACACGCCCGCAAGCAGCGAAAGCACGCCGGCCTCGGAGGGAACGCTCTGATCGCGCACAAGACGCACGGGCTGGTCGCGACGGAAATCCAGCAAGGAGCCGAGATAGTACGCCACGGCGATCAGCACGATGGTCTCGGGGATCATGTACGTCGCGTTATAGATCAGCGAGTAGCCAAGCGCCGCGCTGTCGGGGATGGAAAGCCCCGCCCATACGGTGGCGCCCGAGATCACGTGGCAAAGGTAGCGCAGCACGCACACCAGAAGGCCGCCTGCGGCAAGCGCGAGATTCTGCTTCTCGGTCACACGGCGGAAGATGCCGCCAAGTCCCACCACCGCAAAGGCGATGATATAGTCCAGGAAAATGATGGCCACCACGGATTGCCACGTGGTGAAATAGGAAAGATTGTTGAGCCCCAAAAGCTGCTGCAGCACGGCATACACCGTGGCGCCCCCAAGCCCCCACAGCGTACCGTGACGGTAAGCAAGCAAAAGGATCGGGAACATTGACGCCAGCGTGATCGAGCCGCCGTAGGGCAGCTCCGCGATCTTGAGGACGGAAAGCACGGTGGCAAGCGCGACAAGCAGTGCCGCCTCCACCAATTTTCGGGTTCGCATGGTCTGTTTCATCGGGAAAACCTCCAAGAAAAAATTTACCGCACGAAAATCTCCGTGCGGTAAAGAATTTGACCTTGCAGGTCATCCCTTGAACTCTCCCTACGCCGGCATTATCCGTATCAGGTTTAAGGGTTCGAGCCCAGCTCGTCTCAGCCGTCGTACGACAGCGCCCCCGATTTTTATGCGGTTTACGCTATAAAGTATACTCACGAAAGGCCGTCTTGTCAAGGGCTTTTCGAAAAAAATCAATAATAATTGTTGGCAGCCACCATGGTGATGTCCACGCTGTCGCGCAAGGACTCGTCCACCGTCACCTGCGTCAGGTAATCCTGCAGGCGTTGCTGCAGCATGTATTCGATGGTCAGGTCCTCCAGCATCTGGAACCAGCGGTTGTTCGCGGGCTTGGACCACGCGCCCTCATCCAGATCCACGCGCATGATCAGATAGTAGCCCGTGTCCGAATTCAGAATGGCCATTTCACCGATCTCCAGCTTGGCAAGCTCGACGGAGAAGGTGTAAAAGACGGTGTCGGTCACGTACACGCCCTCGGGAAAATACATCCCGTTGGGGGCATATTTGGCATTGAACTCCGGATTGTCGGAGTACTTTTCCATCGCGGCAAGGAAGAGGTCCGCATCCCCCTTGCACTCCTCGGCAATGTGCTGCAGCTCCTCATAACGCTTTTTCATCTGCTCGTCGGTATAATACTTCACCTTCGGCTCGCCCTTCTCGTCGGTCTCCAGCTCGGTTCTGCCCTCGGTGGTATTATAGGCGATCGCCCCCAGCGTGCCGTCCTCGTTCTTGATACGGTAGACCTGATGACCGTACTTGTCCGTCTCACTCGTCCCCACGCCGTTCTTTCTGTCGTAGGCATAGCGCACGCCGATCACGGAGCCGCCTTCCCCGACCAGATCCTCAAAATACGCGACGTTGCCCTCCGCGTCCTTGATATAATCGAAATAGTAGTTGGCGTACAGCATCTGGTAGCCGCGGTAAAAGGTCTTTTGATAGAATTCCTCTTTAACCGAGGAGGAAAGCAGACTGCCGTTCTCACCGTACAGATAATCCTTCAGCCGCTGCACCTTTGCGTCCATGATCCAGGCATCGCGCAACACGGTCACGTTGGCACCGTACGCCTGAAGCACCGAATTCAGCTTGGTCTCGGAGCCCTCTCCCACCTCGTCGATCAGATCCTCGATCCACTCGTCGATGGATGCCTCCACCTCGTCGGAAAGCGTAAGCTCCAGCTCCTCGTAAAGAAGCAGAGCCGCCGCGATATAGCGGAGCGTTTCAAGCACCTCGTTGGTGTAGTATTCCTTACGCGTCTCCTCGCCCTCAAGCTCGGTGTAGGTCGCCCAGTAGGCAGGATCGTTCACCGCATCCCCTGCGGCGTGCAGTCTGCCCTTTGCACGTGAGAGATAAAGCTGAAAGACGTTCACGGAAATCTCGACGTCGCCGTTTCCCGCGCTGATCATCGTGGCGCCGTGATTCTCGCATCCGCAAAGCAAAAAGCAGAGCGTCAACAACAGCAAAACAAGACTTGTGGTTAACTTTTTCATGATACGTACCCCTCTTTTCAGGTTTTTTTCGACTTGGCGGCGAGAATTTCGCCGTAGCGTACAAACAGCGTTTTCAGGTCGGACAATCCCTTTTTCCCCTTCTCCATGCGATAGCGGATGGTGGGATTTTCCGACATCATCATGCGCAATCTTCCCTTGAATTCCTCTGCCAGCTCCATCCAGATCTCCACGTCAAAGGAGGGCGCGCCGATGAACAGCTCCGCGCCGTTTTGCCGCAGCTGGGTGACGCCCGCGTTTTGCGCAAGCGAGCGGATGAGCGAGATCTCCAAAAGGTTGGATGCCGCCTGCGGCAGATCGCCGTAGCGGTCAAGCAGCTCGTCGGTCATATCGTCCAGATCGTATTGCGTTGCGATCAGCGAGATGCGCTTATAAAGAGACATGCGTTGCGTGGCGGCCTTGACGTATTTTTCCGGCAGGCACGCGTCAAAGGCAAGATTGACGATGCATTCCGGCTTTTCCTCTACCTTCTCGCCCCGCTCCTCCAGCACCGCACGCTCCAAGAGCTTGACGTAAAGGTCATAGCCCACGGCATCCAGATGGCCGTGCTGCTGGGCGCCAAGCAGATTGCCCGCACCGCGCAGCTCCAGATCGCGCAGCGCAATGCGGAAGCCCGCGCCGAACTCGGCGTACTCGCGGATGGCCTCCAGACGCTTGCGCTGGATGTCGGTGAGCGATTTGGACTTGGGATAGGTGAAATAAGCGTACGCACGACGGGGGGAGCGCCCCACGCGGCCGCGCAGCTGATGCAGCTGAGAAAGCCCCAGACGGTGCGCATTATCCACGATCAACGTGTTCGCGTTCGGCACGTCGATACCCGTCTCGATGATGGTGGTGCTGACCAGAATATCGATCTCGCCCGAGATCATATCTCCCCAGATCTTTTCCAGCATATCCTTGCTCATCTGCCCGTGCGCAACGGTCACGCGCGCCTCGGGGATGCTGCGGGAGATCTCTGCGGCAAGCTCGTGAATGTTTTCCACGGTGTTGTGCAGGTAAAACACCTGCCCGCCGCGCCGCAGCTCACGTCGGATGGCCTCCTCCACGATCAGCCCGTCATCCTCCAGCACGTAGGTCTGCACGGGCAGACGGTCGCCGGGGGCCTCGTCCAGCACGGAGATGTCGCGGATGCCGCTCATCGCCATGTTCAGCGTGCGCGGGATGGGGGTCGCCGTCAGCGTCAGCACGTCCACGTTCCCCGCCATCTGCTTGATCTTTTCCTTTTGCGCTACGCCAAAGCGTTGCTCCTCGTCCACAATGAGAAGCCCCAGATCCTTGAACTGCACGTCCTTGGAGATCAGGCGGTGCGTACCCACGACAATGTCCACGTCGCCGCGCGCCAGGCGCTTCAGCGTGGCCTCCTGCTGCTTTGGCGTGCGAAAGCGGGAAAGCATATCCGCGCGCACGGCAAAGGCGCGCATGCGCGATTGAATGGTCTGAAAATGTTGCAATGCAAGAATGGTGGTGGGCACTAAGATCGCCACCTGCTTGCCCGCCAGCACGGCCTTGTAGGCGGCGCGCAGTGCCACCTCGGTCTTACCGAAGCCCACGTCACCGCAAAGCAGGCGGTCCATGGGCGTGGCACACATCATATCGTTCTTGATATCCGCTGCCGCCGACATCTGCCCCTCGGTCTCCTCATAGGCAAACGCCGCCTCAAAATCCAGCTGATAGGCGTCGTCCGCGGGGAACGCAAAGCCGGGACGCCTTGCGCGCTCGGCATACAGACGGATCAGATCCTTCGCCATATCCGCCACGGCCGCCTTGGCACGTGCCTTCGCCTTTTTCCAGTCTCCCCCGCCGAAGCGAGAGAGCTTCACCATGCCGTCGTCGGCATGTGCACCGATATATTTGGAAACGCTGTCCAGACGGTCGCAGGGCAAAAACAACTGATCGCTGCCCGCATACTGAATGCTGATATAATCACGCGTGACCCCGTCGATGGTCAGCGTTTCCAGACCCATATAACGGCCGATACCGTGTGCCTCGTGCACCACAAGATCCCCCACCTGCAGCTCGGCATAGGAAAGGATCTTTCCCTTGGCGTTTTTCTGCTTTTTGGCGTGGCGCAATTTCCCCGCGGCGGCAAGCCCACCGTGTCTTGTATCCGTGGCAAGTGACAGCACCGCCACGCTGGCGGCGGAAAGCTCAAAGCCCGCGCTCGGCTCCCGCCACTCGATCAGCACCTCCCCCGGCTCCGGCAGGATGCTTTCCCCCGCGCACGCAAGGCGCGCCGTGATCTCGTGTGCCGCAAGCTGCTTTTTGGTGTCCTTGGCCGAGGTCTCGTTCTCCGCGACAAGGATCACGCGTTGTGAGGCCGCGGCATAATGCTCCAGATCCTCCAGCAAAAGGTCGAACCGCTCGCCGTAGCAGACGGTGTGCTTGGTGCGGAAGCTGTAAAGCCCCGAAAGGCGCTTGCCCGCAAGCCCCTCCGCGATCGAATCGACGTGAAGCGGCACCGCCTCGTCAAGAAAGCTCTCAAAAGCGCTGTTCGGACGGCTGTATTCCGCAAAACGGGCCATAACGGTACCGCTTTCGATCAGATCCTTGATCATTTCGTCCCGATGCCAGGCCGCGGCCTTCAGGCGATCGTGGATGGCGTTCGTGCCGCGCAAAAGCGTCAAAGATCCCTTCGGGAAATAGGAAAGCAGACATTCGCACGCGGGGTCCACCAGCGACAGATATTTGTCCGCAAAGCGCACCTCGCCGCCGTTTCTGAGCTCGGCAAGCTCGCTTTTGAGCTCCTCCTTGGCGCGCTCGTCACGGCATTTTTGCAGCTGACCCTCCACCGCCTCGCACAAGCGTCCGCGTGCCTCCTCGTCCAGAAGCACCTCGCGGGCGGGCGGGATCTCGCACCCCGTCACAGGTGTGTGCAGGCGTTGCGTTTCCGCATCGAAAAGCCCCATGCGGTCGATCTCGTCGCCAAACAGCTCAATGCGCAAGGGGGCCGCGCCCGTCACGATCTTGTTCTCCACGGAAAGCGCGCGCAAATGCGGCGCGTAAATATCCACAATGCCGCCGCGCATGGCGAATTGCCCGGGGCCCTCCACCATGTCCACGCGCGCGTAACCCGCCGCCACCAGCTGTGCGGCAAGCACGGCGGGGTCGCAGGGGGTGTCGCTGTCAAGGTGCAGCGTGCGCACCGACAGCTTTTCGCGGGAAACGGTATAGCCAAGCGCCGCATCCGGCGTGGTCAGCACCACGTCAAAGTCTCCGCGCGAGAGCCCCCACAGCACGCGCACGCGATCGTGCTCGTACTCGTGCGAGGCGGTGATGTTATAAAAAGTGAGGTCACGTGCCGTGAAAAACGCGGCACGGAGCCCGTGCTGTGTCAAAAAATTCTGCAGGCGGTTGCACTCCTTTTCCTCGGGCAGGATGCAAAGTGCGGGGCCGTGCGCGGCAAGCGAGGAGAGCAACGCGACCGTCATGGCGTCTGCCGCGCCCTCGCAAAGGCCGCACGCGGCAAAGGGCAAGGAGCGGGCCCCGAGGGCGTTCTTCAGATCGGTATAAAGCTGGCGGTACTCGCGGTCCGCCTCAAAGCACGTGCGGATCAGCATACGCCGGCCCCGTTACAGCGCTGCTGCGCGCCGGCAAGATCCCCTTTGATAAGCAGCTCCGCCCCCGACTGTACCACGGGGAAGGTCGCCTCCAGTGTCTCGCGCTCGGCAGGGGTGAAATTCGACAGCACCCAATCGGCAAGGTCGTATTCGGGATTAGGGCGCTCGCCCACGCCCACGCGCACGCGCGGAAATTCGTTGGATTGCAGCTGATAAATAATGCTCTTGATGCCGTTGTGGCCGCCATCGCTTCCCTTCCCGCGCACGCGAAGGCGTCCCACGGCAAGGTTGATATCGTCATAGATCACGATGATATTGGCGGGCTCGATATGATAAAACGCCGCCGCCTCGCGCACCGCCTCGCCCGACAGATTCATAAAGGTCTGGGGCTTCATCAGCAGCACGTGCGCGCCGCCGAGCGTCGCCTCTGCGGTAAGCGCCTTGAAGCGCGTGCGCTCGATGCGCACACCCAGCTTCTGTGCGATGTGATCCAACGCCAAAAAGCCCGCGTTGTGGCGGGTGCTCGCGTACTGCGCGCCCGGATTGCCAAGCCCCACCACGATATGCGTCACGGGGCCCGCAGGTGCGGGCGTTGCCTTTTCAATTTTCTTAAAGAGATCAAAAATATCAGCCATTTTGTCCTCCATGCAACAAAACGCCACCGCGGGAGGCCCCGCGCCGACGATCAAACACGATATTGTCTTCATTATACACCCAACCCACCCCTTCTGTCAAACAAATTTTCTTTGTTTGCATCCCGTTCAAAAAACTTTTACCTATTTTTGTATTATTTTTGCATTTTTTTCGCAAGAGGACTTGTATTTTTTTCTACATTATGGTATAATATTGTGCGTTGTGTGGGGGAGAAGCATATTTTCCCGCCACAAATCCCAAAAAATCCACAGAATAAAAATATCGGAGGTATTTTCACTATGGCAAAGAAGTATTGCTACCTTTTCACCGAAGGTAATGCCAACATGCGTGAGATCCTGGGCGGCAAGGGCGCTAACCTTGCAGAGATGACCAACATCGGTCTTCCCGTTCCTCAGGGCTTCACCATTTCCACTGAGGCCTGCACCAAGTATTACGAGGACGGCCGTCAGATCAATCCCGAGATCCAGGCCGAGATCAACGAGTACATCGTTAAGATGGAAGCCGTTACCGGCAAGAAGTTCGGCGATCTTGAGAACCCCCTGCTTGTTTCCGTTCGTTCCGGTGCACGCGCATCCATGCCCGGCATGATGGATACCATTCTTAACCTTGGTCTGAACGAAGACGTGGTTAAGGTCATGGCTGAGAAGTCCGGCAACGCTCGTTGGGCTTACGACTGCTACCGCAGATTTATCCAGATGTACTCCGACGTCGTTATGGAGGTCGGCAAGAAGTACTTTGAGGAGCTCATCGACAAGATGAAGGAAGAAAAGGGCGTCAAGCTTGACGTCGAGCTGACCGCTGAGGACCTCAAGGAGCTGGCAAACCAGTTCAAGGCCGAGTACAAGTCCAAGATCGGCGAGGACTTCCCCTCCGATCCCAAGGAGCAGCTGATGGGCGCCGTCAAGGCCGTGTTCCGTTCTTGGGACAACCCCCGCGCTAACGTTTACCGTCGTGACAACGACATTCCCTACAGCTGGGGCACCGCCGTTAACGTACAGGCAATGGCCTTCGGTAACATGGGCGATGACTGCGGCACCGGTGTGGCATTCACCCGTGACCCCGCAACCGGCGAGAAGAAGATGATGGGCGAGTTCCTTACCAACGCACAGGGTGAGGACGTGGTTGCAGGCGTTCGTACGCCCATGCCCATTGCTCAGATGGCTGAGAAGTTCCCCGAGGCATACGCTGAGTTCGTAAAGGTCTGCGAGATCCTTGAGAACCACTATCACGATATGCAGGACATGGAGTTCACCGTTGAGCACGGTAAGCTTTACATGCTCCAGACCCGTAACGGCAAGCGCACCGCTCAGGCGGCTCTGCAGATCGCCGTTGACCTTGTGGCTGAGGGTCACAAGACCGAGCAGGAGGCCGTTCTGATGATCGACCCCCGTAACCTTGACACCCTGCTCCATCCCCAGTTCGACGCAAAGGTGCTGAAGAGCGCTAACCCCGTCGGCAAGGGCCTTGGTGCATCCCCCGGTGCCGCTTGCGGCCAGGCCGTGTTCTCTGCTGAGGACGCTGAGGCATGGAACGCTGCCGGCAAGAAGGTCGTGCTTGTCCGTCTGGAGACCTCTCCCGAGGACATCACCGGTATGAAGGCCGCTCAGGGTATCCTGACCGTGCGCGGTGGTATGACCTCTCACGCAGCAGTGGTTGCCCGCGGTATGGGTAAGTGCTGCGTTTCCGGCTGTGGCGACATCGCTATGGACGAGGAAAACAAGAAGTTCACCCTTGCAGGCAAGACCTACGTTGAGGGCGACTATATCTCCATCGACGGCTCCACCGGTAAGATCTACGACGGTATCATTCCCACCGTTGACGCTGAGATCTCCGGCAACTTCGGCACCATCATGGCATGGGCTGACAAGTACCGCGAGCTGAAGGTCCGCACCAATGCCGACACCCCCAACGATGCAAAGAAGGCCCGCGAGCTGGGCGCTGAGGGTATCGGTCTGTGCCGTACCGAGCACATGTTCTTCGAGGCAGACCGTATCGCCGCATTCCGCGAGATGATCTGCTCTGACACCGCTAAGGAGCGCGAGACCGCTCTTGCCAAGATCCTGCCCTACCAGCAGAGCGACTTCGAGAAGCTTTACGAGGCACTTGAGGGCACTCCCGTGTGCATCCGTTTCCTGGATCCCCCTCTTCACGAGTTCGTTCCCAACACCGAGGAGGAGATCGCTCTCCTTGCTAAGACCCAGGGTAAGACCGTTGAGCAGATCAAGGCCATCATCGCCTCCCTGCACGAGTTCAACCCCATGATGGGTCACCGTGGCTGCCGTCTGGCCGTCACCTACCCCGAGATCGCCAAGATGCAGACCACCGCTGTCATCCGTGCTGCTATCAATGTCCAGAAGAAGCACGCTGACTGGAAGGTCGTGCCCGAGATCATGATTCCTCTGGTTGGCGACGTGAAGGAGCTGAAGTACGTCAAGCAGGTCGTGGTTGCTACCGCTGACGCTGAGATCGCCGCTGCAGGCGTGAAGCTTGAGTACGAGGTTGGTACCATGATCGAGATTCCTCGTGCATGCCTCACCGCTGACGAGATCGCTCAGAACGCCGACTTCTTCTGCTTCGGCACCAATGACCTGACCCAGATGACCTACGGCTTCTCCCGTGATGACGCAGGCAAGTTCCTTGGCGCTTACTACGACGCTAAGATCTTCGAGAACGATCCCTTCGCTAAGCTCGACCAGACCGGTGTGGGCAAGCTGATGGATATGGCTGTGAAGATGGGCCGCGCAAACAACAAGACCCTGCACGTCGGTATCTGCGGCGAGCACGGTGGTGACCCCACATCCGTGGAGTTCTGCCACAAGCTTGGTCTTGACTACGTTTCCTGCTCTCCCTTCCGCGTGCCGATCGCTCGTCTGGCTGCTGCTCAGGCCGCTATCTCCGCTAAGAAGTAATTTGAAGCAAATAAACAAAAGATCTCCCGCCACACGGCGGGAGATCTTTTGTGTTAGTGCCTTTAGGCGGTTGAGCACGAAGTGCGAAACAGACAACCACCCGCTATGCGGGTGGGCAACAGAGGTTATACCTTGAAAAAGGCCTTCCCCAAGCGGGGGAAGGGGGACCGCGATAGCGGTGGATGAGGATGTCGGCATTCGC
>SVSG01000017.1 GCA_015064415.1 Oscillospiraceae bacterium
CAGATTTTATTTGATTGCAAATACCGAAAACTCTGATCGATCCAAGCTCGTTCTTTACGTCAGCGAAAAGGGAAGACTAAAATTTACAGATCAAAAGATTTTGATCGATTGCGGATATTCTGCGGATAATATGAAGCAGTGCCATTATCCCGCGGCGGTGGAATCCGGTGGAAAGCTCTATATTATTGCAACTGCGGATTATGCCGGGGAGGAGCTGAGAGGAAGAGGGGCAGTACTGTTCATCTTGGATCTGAGTGAGATCTAAGTATACAGAGCAGCGAATACAACTTATATTAAGTAAGGTTCTAAATTGTTGGGTGAACTCAAAAAATTCCGTACACGCGAGTGTGCGGAATTTTTACTTTTTACCTTTTCACTCTTCACTTTTCACTAATTTTGGCGTGTACGGAATTTTAGGTAAGAAGTAATAGTGAATAGTGAAGAAGTAAAGGTTGATTTGCTTCGCAAATTTTCATTTTATTAAGTTGCATTTTTGTACTATGAGCTCATCGTTACAGGACGATTTTACAACCTGTGGCAAAAAGCCTTATTTTACAAGGCTTTTTCGGTTTTTTAGGGGTTAAAAATACCCCTCTTTGAATAAGAGAAATATTGACTTCTGAAGTATTATACGATATAATACATACAAGGTTATTGATGTCAAGCAAGGTTAATGATTTTATCGCAAAATGGAATAAACATAAAAGGAGACGGTAATATGGAGTCCATTGATTTGTGCGGTCGGTGGGACGCAGAGTGCCTTTTGGGAAATGAAAATAAATTTAATTTTACAGGAAATGTTCCTGGAAGTGCCCTTAACGATCTTATAAAAGCGAAAAAACTACCTAATGATATTTTTTGGCGTGATAATGCAAACACAGTGTCAGAATATGAAAAATGCAATTATGTTTATAGAAAAAATTTTGATTTTAACGATGAACATAAAAAGACGATTCTTCGTTTTGAGCGTATAGATACCTATGCTGATATTTATCTGAATGGGAAAAAAATATATCACTGTGAAAACGGAAACATTTGTCACGAAATTGACATATCAGACATCGTTTTACAAGGAAACAATCTCGTTGAGGTTCGTTTGTATTCTTCAAGTGAATGGGTGAAAGATTTTCCATTAAGAGCCGGAGCTTTTACGAAAGAACGAATGAATACCAGACGCATGCAGTGTACATACGGTTGGGATTGGGTCGCTCGATTTTTGACTTGTGGATTGGGACAATGCAGTATAAATATCCTTGATGACTTTGAAATTGTGTCGGAGAATGTATATATTGTTACGACGGATGCTGATGATGAAAGTGCAACAGTTCGAGTTGATATCACGTTCCCATTTGAATATGAAGGACGTGTTTTGGAGTTTTTGATCTTGTCACCGGATGGTTCTGTTTCCTGCCGCACCTTAAAATATTGTAAAGAAAATTTTGTTCGTCTTGATTTTGATATTTCCGCACCACAACTATGGTATCCTCTCGGCTATGGTGAACAGCCTCTTTATACCTTTGTGATAAAGGACGGCGATAAGTGTGTTTATTTCGAAAAAATAGGCTTGCGCACGGTGAAAATTATGCAACGCGCGGATTCCGTTTGCAGTAAAAGTTATGACCTTTGTCTTTCCATCAAGAATAAGAAATATGATTTTAATGAAACGTTTTCGGAATTCGTTTTGAAAATAAATGGGAAAAAAATATTTTGCAGAGGTGCCAATTGGGTTCCGTGTGTGCCGTTTGGCATGGGAAATATTGATTCTCGTCAAACAGAAATACTCAAGCTTTGTGCAGAGGCTGGCGTTAATATGCTTCGCATTTGGGGGGGAGGTGCATTTGAATCACGACATTTCTACAACGAATGCTCCCGTCTCGGAATTATGGTTACTCAAGATTTCTTAATGGCGTGCGGGAATTACCCCGAGAAAGAGGATTGGTTTATTGAAGAGCTTAAAAAGGAGGCTCTTTATGGAGTACGTCTTTGTCGTAATCAACCATGTCTTGTTTGGTGGTCGGGCGACAATGAAAACGCTGTAAACGGAAGTGATTCGGACGAAAATTATAAAGGTAGGCGGTCTGCTTACGAGGGAATTGCTCCTGTTCTGTATCGTGAGGATCCGTATAGAAGATTTCTGCCTTCAAGCCCATACGGTGGAAAGCGTTATGCTTCAAACACCGTCGGAACAACCCATAATACCCAATTTCTTGGCCAGATGTTTCCGTTCCTTTTGGGGGAGGATCTTTCTGATTACAAAGATGAATTCAAAAAATACCGTGCGAGGTTTATCGCCGAGGAACCGCAGATGGGGGCTGTTTCTCTGCCGTCGTTGCGTCGTTTTATGAGCGAGGATGATATTTTTAACGATGATGCCATGTGGAGGTATCATACCAAAGACAACCCGTCGCTCAGCTTCACTTTGTTTGATTGCCTTTCTAACATGGCCGGGAGGATTTTAGGTTCCTTTACTGATCCAGCCGATAAGTTGTTTAAGCTGCAGTATATTCAATACGAGTGGATACGTGTAACGTTGGAGCAGGCAAGACGAAATGCGTTCTTTTGCTCCGGAATCATATTTTGGATGATGAACGATTGTTGGCCTGCAGCATCCGGATGGGCTTTGATCGATTACTACAATCTTCCAAAAAATGCTTTTTATGCTTTTAAGCGCTGTTCAAAGACAATGATTACCTCTATCGATTGTAATGACGGAATATATAGCATATACGTTATCAATGACGGAGAAAGAAAAAAGATTGAAACGGATATAAAGATTTTGTCAGCGGACAGAAAGACCGTAAAGGAGTATACGAAGATGAATGCTTACGCTGAAAAGTCGTCTTCTTCCGTAATATTAGAGGAGGAGATCTTTTTGGCAGAGAAAGAGGTTTTAATCTGCGACGTAAAAAGCGCGCAGCAAAGCGACAGAGCCTTTTACATCAAGGGCGCGCTTGAAATATGCCCTGTTGAAATAGACATTGCATTTGACAAAGAAAAGGGACTGGTAAAGGTTACGGCAAACGAAAAATATGTTCATGCTGTTGTTATATCCGGGAATCTTATATTTGATGATAATTGCTTTTCTTTGCTTCCGTATGAAACGCGCGCGATTTCTTATAGGAAACTTGCTAACAATGTTGATGAATGTTTGTCTGTAGAAGCTTACACCTTGGTGTGATTGTGTTGCATTTTTGTACTATGAGCCCAAAAAGAAAGACCACCCACTCGGGTGGTCTTTTCTTTTTGGTTTTCCCTACATAGGCGAGAACCTGAAAACCGCACTTTCCCTTTTTGAATTTCCGCAAATTTGGGAACGGTTTTCCACGTGCACTTGCGCACGTAGGCAAGCCCAGCAGGGGGAGCCACTTGTATGGGTCTATAAGTATTTTGCTTATAGACCCATATTTTTATATTTTCACGCTAAAATAAGCGTTATACAGCAAAAATTAAGACCTATAAGAGCAAATTTACGCTTTTATAGGTCTTTTTTAATGCAAATTTTTAGAAAAATGACACGAAAGATTTCGTCCCATACACTTTAAGTCAATGTGTGTTAAAATTACGCCCTAGTGGGATTTGAACTATATATTTGTTTTGCAAAGGTCAAAAGGGATTGAAAAAACGCTATTATATGCTATAATAAATCAAAGTTTTAATTAAGGTGGGTAATTATGTCCGAAAAAAAAGAAAAGAAATATGTTATTGATAATCCCGTCTTAATGGAAGAATGGAATTGGAAGAAAAATAACGAATTAGATTTATACCCTAATACTTTGACTTGTGGTAGTAATAAAAAGGCATGGTGGAAATGTTCAAAAGGACATGAATGGCAAGCGACGATTAATCATAGAAATAATAGCCGTGGTTGTCCTATTTGTTCAAACAAAAAGGTTCTTGCTGGGTATAACGATTTATCAACTCTTAACCCAACTTTAGCAAGTGAGTGGAATTATGAGAAAAATATGGACTTAAAACCAGAGAACTTTACAGCAAACAGTGGTGAAAAAGTTTGGTGGAAGTGTGATAAAGGACACGAATGGCAAGCCACTATTGCTAGCAGAAATAATGGAAGAAATTGTCCTATGTGCAGTTCGGAAATGAATACTTCTTTCCCAGAATATGCTATTTTGTTTTATATTAAAAAACACGGAATAGAAACCATTCACTCATATAAAGAGAAAGGATATGAATTAGATATATATATTCCATCTATAAAAATTGCTATTGAATATGATGGATATTTTTATCATAAAAACAAAACAAAAAAGGATTTAGAGAAAAATCTTAAATGTAAAAAAGATGGAATAAAACTTTATAGAATAAGGGAGGGTTTGCCATCGTTAAATGATTATTCTATAGATTATCTTGTTGATAAAAATCAAAAAGATTTAGGAGAAGTTATACAAAAAGTTATAAGTAAAATAGTTGGCTTTACTATTGACATTGACTTAAAACGAGATGCTATTGAAATAGAAAACTTACGAGAATATTCCGAAAAAGAAAACTCACTTTTATATGTTAATCCTGAAATAGCAAAAGAATGGAATTATGAAAAAAACGGTGCTCTAAAACCAGAACATGTCTTGATAAATAGCAATAAAAAAGTTTGGTGGAAATGTTCAAAAGGACACGAATGGCAAGCCACTATCGCAAGTAGAAATAGTGGCAATAATTGTCCTTATTGTTCAGGAAGAAATACAGTTAAAGGCTATAACGATTTAGCAACTCTTAACCAAACTTTAACAAGCGAGTGGAATTATGAAAAGAATGGTGATTTAAGTCCAGAAGATTATACCGCAAATAGTGGAAAGAAAGTTTGGTGGAAATGCGATAAAGGACATGAATGGCAAGCAACGATTTTCAACAGGAATAATGGTCGGAGGTGTCCTATTTGTTCAAATAAACAAGTATTAAAAGGCTATAATGATTTAGCGAACACTAATCCGCAATTAGCAAAAGAATGGAATTATGAAAAGAATGGTGATTTAAAACCACAAGACTTTACACTTAACAGCAATAAAAAGGTATGGTGGAAATGCGAAAAAGGACACGAATGGCAAGCAATAATAGCAAATAGAAATAAAGGCAGTGGTTGCCCTTATTGTTCGGGTAGATATGCTATTAAAGGCAAAACCGATTTAGCAACTATTAATCCAACTTTGGCAAAAGAATGGAATTATGAAAAGAATGGTGATTTAAAACCAGAAAATTTTACTGCAAATAGCGGTAAAAAAGTTTGGTGGAAGTGTTCAAAAGGACACGAGTGGCAAGCTACTATTGCCAATAGAAACATAGGAAATGGATGTCCTATTTGTTATAAGGAGAAAAGAAAGAAAAAAGAATAAAGAATAAAGAGGTTTTATGTTTTTAGTTGCGGTTAAAGGAAGTATTGATATAACGTTAGACTCTATTAATAAAATTACAAACAATGAGAAATTTAAAGAATTAAGGGATGAACTGTTCAGAAACATAGTTTCTGCAATACATTTTATTGCCGATTATGAGGAAAGGATTAGGGCGACCATTGAAAAAGAGGATGCTGATTTTTTTAATGCTTTTTTATATGTGAACAATCAAATAAAGCACGATATTAATTTGGAAATTTTTTATTATGGCGTGGCGGGTTCAGCATACCCTTACTTTTATCCGAAGAGGTATGGAAAACCTGGTTTAATTTGGAGCAATTTTACAGATAGAGGCAGAGAAACGGCTAGAGGTAAACGTAGTCATTATGAAAAACATTTAATGGATAAGGATGTGGCATATACTTTAGAGAGGATTAAAAAAATCATTTTAAACCTAAAAGGATAATATGATTAAAAAGTAGCGTAGAACTGGCTTTATGCAAGTTAGGATATGGAGAATTGGAAAGAACTAAAAAATACTTTTTGTCCCACACACATACCCTAAAAACGAGATTTAGTCCCACACATACAAAACAAAAGCGGAGTCCAAACGGACTCCGCTTTTGTTGCTGTAACCGAAGATCACACGTTATTGCCACCGCAGATCATGCGGGAGAGGCGCGGTGCTGTTTGGCGTCGATTTGCGGGAGCTTTAAAGCGCACAAACGGGCTTCCACCCCTTGATTTCCCATCCGTTATATGGTATAATGGCCCTATAAAAAAGAAACGAGGGCGTTTTTATGAGCTTGGATTGTAGCAATCGCACCCCCAAGTGCCCCTGCTGCCAATATGACCCTGCGCTCTCCTTTGAGCGTGCGGTGGGCGGCTTGCGGATCTATATTCCCGCTGTGAAGGGGTACATCAATTACAACGTGGTGCACTCCGTGCATGCGGACAAAAATTGCGATACGTGGCGGTTGGGAAAGGCATTTGCCTTTGACGATCGCTTGGAAAACGAATGCGAATTGACCCCCAAGGGGGCGGAATGGGATATGGCGCTCCGATTGAGCGGCCGTCCGGATTTTATCGGCGGATATGCGCACGGCGACGAAAAATATACCGCGCTTTCCGTGGTGATCGATGGAAAAACGGTCGAAATGGAAGCGCTTACCGCGCTCACGCCGTTTCGGAAAATGGAGATTACTGTCGCGTCCGTCGGGTTTGACCCCAACGATTCCGCGACGCAGGCGTTGCGCCATTGGAAGGAATATGTCATCGACGAGAACGGGATCCTGCTGAACCAAAAGGTCGAGTGGCTGAACGATTACACATTAGGGGCCTCCTATATGGCGATGATGCCGCCGCTCAAGAGCTTGACCGACACCTTTTATACGAACGCGGATCCCACGCCGAAGGAGGCGATCTCGCATTACGGCTCGGTTGCGGGGGCCTCGGCTGCTGTGGTCTACGGTTTGGAGTCCGGTATCTCGTTTTCCATGTCTGTGCCGCGATACCCGAGCATGGTCGGCGGTGACAGATTTTTGTTGACCGACAACAAGGGCGGCCTTTACAACAAAATGTATTTTGTCATTTGCAACGGTGCTACTGTTTCTGCGGGTGACGTGTGGGAAACCACAACGAAATACACCATCACCAACGGCGGTGCATAACTATGCATCACCAAAGAGGAACCCGCCGTGCGGCGGGTTCCTTTTTCTCTTTCACATTTCCTTGACACCCCCATTGGCTTGTGATATAATAAAGGCATCAGCGAGGTGATGAAATGAAACCGTTAGCATATTTTGAATACGTACCGTGCGAAGGCGCGTCATTGTTTACGGTGGTCTGCTTGCCCCAAAAGGGTGAAAAATATCCCACCGTGATCTACCGCACGCCTTACGTGGATGCGGCTGAGGAGATGCCCCCGGAAGAGATCTGCGCGCAGAAGCTGGAGGAGTTTTCCTATTGGGTGGAAGCGGGCTATGCCGTTGTGTTTCAGCACTGTCGCGGGCGCGGCAAAAGTGACGGTGATTGCGTGCCGTATATTTACGAGCGCGAGGACGGCCTTGCTCTGCAGGCGTGGGTCAGAAAACAGCCGTTTTACAACGGGGAGCTGTTTTTGCGGGGCGGCAGCTACGGTGCCTCCGTGCATTTTGTGACGGCGCCGTTTGCACCGGACATCAAGGGCGTCACGCTGGAAAAACAGGATTGCGAGCGCTACAATTGCAATTATCGCAACGGATTTTACAAGGTCGGCTTGCACGGCGGCTGGTACGTCAGCATGTATAAGCGCAAAAGCATCCGACAAAAAAATTACGTTACGGACTGCTATCGCATGCTTCCGCTGTCTGATTTTTCAAAGAGCGTGTTTGGCGAGCACGCCGCGGATTTTGACGAGATCTTGCGTCATCCCGACAAAAACGATGCGTTCTGGCGTACGCGTTTTGGCGGTGGTGAGGCACATGACGCCATCAGGAACGCGGGGATCCCCGTGCTGCTTGTAACGGGCTTTTACGATATTTATACGGGCGGCGTGTTCGATATGTGGCGTGGGTTAGATGAAAAAACAAAGGACTTGTCAGCACTTGTCGTTTATCCTTTTGACCACAGCGGACTTGGCGCGCGCCAGCCGATCCCCTTTGAAAAGGGGGAGATGGCAGAGGCGTTCGGGCGCTATGCGGTGCAGTGGTTTGATGCCATTCGCGGCAAGGGTGAATCGCCTTTTGCATGTGGCAAGGTGACGTATTATCAGTTGTTTGAAAACCGCTGGCAGTGTGATGATTTTTACACGGCGAACACTATGAAAAGGATCCCCTTGGGCAAGGGGCGTGTGACCTACACCTATAATCCTTACGCCCCTGCGACCTTCAAGGGTGGGCTTTCCGCAAACTTCGGCGGCACCGCTTTTCAGGATCCACCGCATACGCGCTACGATATCGTCAGCGTGTATACCTCCGAATTTGAAGAGGATACCCTTGTAAAAGGGAAGATCGGGGCTTCGCTCAAGGTCAGCTCGGATGCGGAGGACACCTGCTTTTACGTGCGCCTTAGCTTGTGCCGCGCGGATGGCGATCTCGGGCTGCGGGATGACATCAATCAGATCTCCAATTTTGATGCCGCGTACATGCCGGGCGGCGAGCTTGAGATGACGTTCTCTTTTGACGAGCACGCTTTTCTGATTAGAAAAGGGGAGAAGCTGCGCGTGGATATTTCCTCCTCGGCTTTCCCGTTCTACGTGCCGCATACCAATCGGCGTGGGCTGTTTTCCAAGCAGACTACAGCAAAGATCGCGCACAACACGGTGGTGTTGGAGGACTCTTATATCGAATTGCCGATCGTCGTTGAAAGGAGAGAAAAATGAGTTGCTTGCAGATCCCCGCTTTTGGGGAAGAGAGCTTTTTTGAAAACCAAGAAAATGCAACCGCGCGCGTGTGGACGATCGCAAATGCGGCAGGGCTGTTTGATCGCTATTGCACGCTGTATCTGGAAAACGGTTATACACAAAAAGAATATGAAACGCGTGCGGGGCGGCGTTTTGCCGCGTTGCAAAAGGGGAGCGAAGGCGTATTTTTGAACGCTTACAGCGCCACGGACGAGCTTTGCATCGTACAGGAGGAAAACTGCCCTTATTTCGCTTATGAGGACCTTGCGGGCGAGGCGCTTTTCCCGCCGCAGATCACGCAGGTAAAGCTGAAGGATTACGGCATGTCCTACGTGATCCGTCTTTTCGACGGTCGCTTTGTTCTGATCGACGGCGGTTTTATTTACGATAGCGACTGCGATGCCCTACGCGAAACCCTGCTCGCGCAATCGGCGGGGAAAAAGCCCGTCATTGCCGCGTGGATCCTCACGCATCAGCATGAGGATCATTTCCATTGCTTTTTGCGCTTCATGGAAAAATATGCGGGGGAGGCCGTGATCGAGAAGGTGCTTTTCAATTTCCCCGCGCACGATGATTTTGCGCATTATCCCGAGCTTGCGCGTGACAACTCCAAGATCCCGGATTCGCGCAGCGTTTTGCGCATCCCGCAACTGTATGCATGGCTTGAAAAATACGCTATTTCGACATTTACCCCCCATACGGGTCAAAAATACCGCGTTGGTGACGCCGAGATCGAGTTCCTTGCTTCGATGGACGACACCATCCACGTGACGCAAAACGGAAACGCCACCTCGCTTGTTTTTCGCATGGAGCTTGGCTCACAGGTGATCCTTTGGACGGCGGATGCGGGGTGCAGCTACGCGCGCCTTGACGAGCGATACGGCTGTGATCTGAGGGCGGATATTTTGCAGATCCCGCACCACGGCTTTCAAAGCGGCAAGGCAGATGCCGAGATCCGCACCTATGATCTGGTTGATCCTGCGGTGTGCTTGTTGCCCGCCTCCCGCTATGTGGCGTACACCTTTTTCTGCATGTATCGCGAGGGCACGCGCCATCTGATGCGCTCTCCCCGCGTGCGAGAGCTGATCGACGGCGAGGAGCAACGCACCATCGTGCTGCCTTACACGGCGCGGGAGGGGGCCTTTGCGGAGCGTGAGAGCTTTATGCGCCTTGGTGCGGAGAACAGCGGCGCGCGGAGCTGGGTCTTTACCAACCTTTCCACCGCCCGCCCCGAGGAGCTTTGCTTCACACTTCTGAACATGACCGTACTGCCCGTACGGGTGCGCGTGGAGCTTTATTTTGAGGACAAAAAGCAGGCCGTTCGCAGCTTGGAGACCGAGATTTTAGGAAGCAGCTTGAAAATATGCCCCCTGACGGGTGGAGAAAACGCCGTTTTGCCCCCTGAAAGGCACCTGCACGGGAACGCCCCCCTTGCCGTGCGCTTTTTGTGTGACACCCCCATCGTGGTGTCGCATCCAACGCACAACGCGGCGTATCATTCGACACAATATCAGTAAGGAGAAAAACATGAAGAACTTTGAAAAGATCAGCGAGCATCTGTATCGCACCACGCTGTCCTATAAGGACATTTTTACCACCGTGTATCTGCTGGAGGCCGACACGGGCTACGTGCTGTTCGATGCGGCAAGTTTCGACGAGGATTTTGACATTCTGTACCCGATGCTCACACAAATGGGTGTGACGCGGGAGAATCTGAAGTACATCTTCATTTCCCACAACCACACCGACCACGCGGGCGGCCTCAAAAGATTGATCACCGCTTTCCCCGAAACCACCATTGTGTCGCGTAGCGAAAAGCTGGCGCAAAAGTACGAAAATTACCGTGTTTTCGCACCCGTCTTGGGGGATATGCTGCTTGAAACCTTTCGCGTGATCCCGATCCCGGGGCACACGGCGGACAGCGCGGCGCTGTTTGACACGCGCACCAATACGCTGATCACAGGGGATTGCCTGCAGCTTTACGGCATCTGCGGGGCAGAGGACTGGGCCTCGAACATCAATTTCCCCACCGAGCATATGGAGGCGCTTCGCCGGCTGCGCGAGCTTCCCATCGAGGCGATCTACACCGCGCACGATTATTACCCCTACGACTATTTTGCCGTGGGCCGCGAGGCGGTCGCGCGCTATATTGACGCGTGCGTGGAGCCGCTTTTGCGCATGAAGGAGCTGATCCTTTCCAACCCCGAAGCAACCGATGCCGACGTACGCCTTTTGTATAACGCGGACGCGGGGCTCCCCACCGTGCGCGAGGCGGTCATCCGCGCGGTGCGTAAGTCCGTCGCGGAGGGCGCGCTGTGAACGCCGACAAAAGAAGACTGAACAAGGCACTTGTGCGCGAAGATCTGAAAAAGCGTTTGCAGGGGCATACTTTGTTTCTCTCCGTCTTCGGAATCGGCGGGGGCGCGTGCATTGCCTTCATTATTTTCATTGTCTTGCAATATTCCTATATTTTTGCGATCATTTTCGGTGTTATCACGCTGCCCTTTGCCGTGTTACTGGGAACGGAGCTTTATCTTTGGATCAAAACCTACCTCACGCTGAAAAAAGGACGCTTCCATATAGAAAAGGATACGTTTTCGCACTGTATCCGTGCAGGTACCTCCAGGGCACACTATAAGATTTCTGTTGGAAGCTTTCTGAATTTTCCGCGCTTCGAGGGGAAGCACAGCCATCCCGAAAGTTACTATTTTGATAGATGCGGTAAGGTCGACACCTATTTTGCCGATGCTCGCTACCTCACAAAAGGGATGGAGGTGTATCTGGTGGTGTTGGATGCCACAGGCGAGGTGGTCGCCCCCTTTTACGAGGCCAGATTTTATGAATTGGTGAAGGAAGAAGAGTAAATTGCCAAATATTTGATGAAAAGCTATTGCAAAATCAAAAAAACGTGCTATAATGATGTTGCGTGCCCCATTTTAACATAAGAGGTGCTTATCATGAAATATTCCTTCGACGTGATGCTTGAGGAAAACGATTACTATGAGTTCAACAAATTCTGGATGCTGAAATCGCATTACGGAAAGCGCAACATTCTCAGTATTCGCGTGATGATCGGCGTGATGATCCTTGCCGTGATGGCCTTTTCACTCTTTCTTGGCAAATTCACCGCCGCGGCGTTCCTTGGCATGATCCCCTTCGCTGTCATTCTGGTGGTCGTTCAGCTTTTGATCAATCCCTTTTTTGCGATGATGCTGAAAAGCCAGATGAAGCAAATGAAAAAAAGCGGCAAGATGCCCTTTTCCGCCGTTTCCCTGATCGCCTTTTACGAGGACCGTTTTGAGGAAAACACCGCAGAGGGGAAGGCCGAGCATCCCTATACCGCTCTGGAGCGCGTCAGCGCCGTGGAGGGGAAGATGGTGTATCTGCACATCAACAACGTGATGGCGTATCTGATCCCGTACAAGTCCTTTGCAGACGGGGCGCAGTACGAGGAGTTCCTCGCCTTCCTTTCGCAGAAGTGCGAAAAGATCGACCGTTATAAAAAGTAAAGAAAAAGGCGGCACGTGCCGCCTTTTTCTTTACTTTTTTTCATCTGCGAGTTGCGCCGCGCGGTCGCGTTTGATGGCAATGTAGCTGACCCCGATCATTCGGGCAAGGATAAAGACAAGGCCGATCACGTGATACGTTTGCAGCGTCTCACCACCAAGCAGCATCCCGACCCCCACTGTGACGAAGGTGGAGATGCCGCCGAAGGCGGCCATCGTGGAGCTTTGCATTCGCCCCAGGGCAAAATTGTTCATGCCCGTTGCCACAATGGTGGAAAGAATGGCAAGGAAGGCAAAGCCGAGAAGGTTGTTCCAATCAAAGTAAGGATCAAAGTAGTGCAGGATATCTCCCGCAAACAGATGCCGCACCACGTTGACCGCATTAAAGACCACAGCACCCAGCATGCAGGAAACGTAGGTGACCTCCATCGCGCCGAAGCTGCGCGAGGACTTGCGCGAAAAGACCGAGAACAGCGACCCCGAGATCACGGTGAGGATCAAAAAGAGGATGCCAAGGACGCTGTCCTTGCCCGATGCCGTGTCGGTGTTCACGGCAATGTAGATCGCACCGAAAATGCCAAGCCCCAAAAAGATCTTTTGCGCCGTCGTGCTGCTTTCCTTCAAAAAGATCATTTCAAAGATGCAGCTGGTCACGGCACTGAGCGATAGGATCACGCCTGCCGTGATGTTGGAGGACATCGAAACGCCAAGCGTTTCAAAAAGCATATAAAGCACCGGCTCGAAAAGTGCTGTAAGCAGTACGTTTTTTAACACCGCCTTGCGCGGGCTTTGTCCGAAAAAGTCCTTCACGCCCACTTGAATTTTGCACACACGCGTAATTTTTAACAGCCAGAAGACCACCGCGCTCATCAGAAAGCGGAGTGCCAGCACGTCCAGCACGTCGGTGCTTTCCGTCAACTCACCCGTGAAGAAAACGGTGGTGCCGTACACCGCGTTTTTGAGTATAGCGAACAGATAAGCAAGAAACGTCAATCCGTTTCCCTCCTTTTTGAAAAGATAGAATCATTATAGCACATTTCGGGGAAAAAGAATAGCAAAAAATTGCTTTGAGGACGCGAATTTTGCATTTTCTTGGCAGGATGGAAAAGGGAATTCCTTTTTCGGTGCGGCCATGCGGGCACACCGAAAGTCCGTCCGCTATTTTGTGAAAAAACGGCACCTGCCAACGCTCCCGCCACGGATGACAAAAAAATGTAATCGTTTTTTGACGGCAGGATTTTTCTTGCTGTCTTTTTTTGCTTTTTTGCGCGTAAAAGATTGACAAGTGCTACAAATAGTGATACAATAATTATGTATGAAATATCGGCGCGTGCGCCGAAGCAAAATGAAGAAAGGAACATACAAAATGGCAACACTGGTAATCATGCCCCGTCAGGGACAAAGCGTGGAGAGCTGTGTGATCACCGCCTTCAACAAAAAGGTCGGCGACACCGTGGAAAAGGGAGAGGTGCTCTTCTCTTATGAGACGGACAAATCCTCCTTTGACGAGCCCGCACCCGAATCGGGCAAAATTCTGGCAATCTTCCGCGAGGAGGGAGACGACGTCCCCTGCCTTGAAAACGTACTGGTGATCGGTGCCGAGGGCGAGGATATCTCCGCGTTCGTGCCCGCAGCAGAAGCCGCTCCCGCAGAGGCAGCACCCGCCCCCGTGGCAGAGGCCGCTCCCGCAACCACCCCGACCGCTCCCGTGGCCGAGGCAACTGCAACCGCCGCTGTCGGTGGCATGTCCATCTCCCCCCGTGCAAGAATGCTGGCTGAAAAGACCAACGCTGACCTTCTGAAGGCGGTTCCCACCGGCCCCAACGGCCGCATCATCGAGCGTGACGTGCAAAAGCTTCTGGATCAGGGCTTTACCGTCTCCGCCGCCGCCAAGGACGGCTACACCGCAGCTGTCGAGGGCACCGGCATCAACGGCAAGGTGATGCTTGGCGATCTGAACGCCGCTCCCGCCACCGAGGCAGCACCCGCCGCTCCCGTTGTGGCAGGCCCCGAGTACGAGGACGTCAAGATGCCCAACATCCGCAAGATCATTGCCAAGCAGATGTGCGCATCCCTCAACGGTATGGCTCAGCTGACCTTCAACTCTTCCTTCGATGCCACCAAGATCCTTGCCCTGCGCAAGTCTTTGAAGGCAGGCGCCGAGAAGATGGGTCTTGCCAACATTACCATCAACGATATCATTCTGTACGCCGTTTCCCGCGTGATCCTCAATCACAAGGGTCTCAACGCACATTGCCTTGACGACACCATGCGTTACTTCAACACCGTCAACCTTGGCATCGCCGTGGACACCGAGCGCGGTCTGATGGTTCCCACCGTCTTCCACGCTGAGAAGATGTCCCTCAACGAGATCTCCAAGGCCGCCAAGTCCGTCATTTCCGAGGCACAGGCTGGCAAGATCAATCCCGATCTTCTGAAGGGCGCGACCTTCACCATCTCCAACCTTGGCTCTCTTGGCATCGAGTCCTTCACGCCCATCGTGAATCCTCCCCAGACCGGTATCCTTGGCGTGGACTGCGTCACCTACCGTGTGAAGGAAGTCAACGGCGAGTTCGTGAACTATCCCGCTATGGGCCTGTCCCTTACGGTCGACCACCGCGTGCTGGACGGTGCTGACGCCGCTCGCTTCCTCAAGGACATCGGCTTCGCACTGGAGAACATCGACCTTCTGATGGCGAAATAAGGAGGGAATCGACAATGTATGATCTGATCATTCTGGGCGGCGGCCCTGCCGGTTATAACGCCGCTGAGCGTGCCGGCCACGCAGGACTCAAGACCCTTGTCATCGAGGAGCGTGCCCTTGGCGGCGTGTGCCTCAACGAGGGCTGTATCCCCACCAAAACGCTTCTTTACTCCGCAAAGATCTATGATTACGCCAAGCACGGCCCGGATTACGGCGTGACCTTCGGCTCCGCCTCCATCGACCACGGCTTCGTGGTGGAAAGAAAGAACAAGGTCGTCAAGCAGCTGGTTTCCGGCGTTGGCGCCAAGCTGAAGAAGTCCGGCGTTGAGGTGGTCAAGGCCACCGCTACCATCAAGGAGCGCAACGCCGAGGGCTTCGTGGTCGTGGCTGAGGGCAAGGAGTACGTCGGCAAGCAGTTGCTGATCTGCACCGGCTCCTCCGCAGCGGTACCTCCCATCGACGGCTTGAAGGAGTCTTTGGCATCCGGCTACGCCCTTACCAACCGTGAGGTGCTGGATCTGAAGGAGCTTCCCAAAGAAATCGTCATTGTGGGCGGCGGTGTCATCGGTCTTGAGATGGCATCCTACTTCAACTCCGTGGGCGCAAAGGTCTACGTGGTGGAGATGATGAACAAGATCGCAGGTCCTGTGGACAGCGAGATCTCCACGATGCTGCAGAAGGAATATGCCGCACGCGGCGTCGAGTTCATCCTCGGTGCCAAGGTGGTCTCCATCAAGGATAAGTCCGTTTCCTACGAGAAGGACGGCAAGATCACGACCATCAAGTCGGACTACGCGCTGGTTTCCATCGGCCGCCGTCCGAGAACCGCAGGCCTTGGCTGTGAGAACATCGGCCTTGTGCTGGAGCGCGGTGCCATCGTGACCAACGAGTACGGCAAGACCAACGTGCCCGGCGTGTGGGCAGCAGGTGACGTGAACGGCAAATCCATGCTGGCACACACCGCTTACCGCGAGGGCGAGGTCTGCATCAATAACATTCTCGGCAAGAAGGATCGCATCAACTATAACTCGATCCCCTCTGTCATCTACACCAACCCCGAGGTCGCTTGCGTGGGCGAGACCGCAGATACCGTGAAGGCAAAGGGCCTGGACGCCAGCGTGCAGACCGTGACCCTCAAGTACAGCGGCCGTTACATCGCCGAGAACGAGCACGGCAACGGCGTGGTGAAGATCATCACCGACAACAAGCACCATAACATCATCGGCGTGACGATGATCGGCACCTACGCGTCCGAAATCATCTACGGCGCCGCCATGATGGTGGAGACCGAGATGCGCGTTGCTGACGTGCAGAAGCTGGTCTTCCCGCATCCCACGGTCTGCGAGGTCATTCGCGAGGCCATGTTCCTCTGATTTCCAAAATAAGTAAAATATAAAAAAAGGAGATAAAGACAATGCCCAAGTGTCAATACGTCGACCCCGGCAAAGCATTTGATGCCGGCTACATCCATTTCGAGGATATTCCCGTATGTCAGTACAAGAAGACCCTCGCAGAAGAGAAGAAGATCTACACCAAGGACGACTTTATGCGCATCTACCGCGATATGGCCATCATTCGCGAGTTCGAGACGATGCTCAACGAGGTCAAGGTCAAGAGCAACTATAACGGTGTTGAGTACAACAACCCCGGCCCTGCTCACCTTTCCATCGGTCAGGAGGCTTCCGCTGTCGGTGAAGCTTACTGCCTTGACATCAACGACTTCTCCTTCGGCTCTCACCGCTCTCACGGCGAGATCCTTGCAAAGGGTCTGTCCTCCATTCATAAGCTGACCGACGAGGAAGTTTATGACATTATGAAGGAGTTCCTTGGCGGTACCGTTCTCGCTGTTGTGGAAAAGCAGATGAAGTCCGAGAACATCAAGGACCTTGCCATCAACTTCCTGCTCTACGGCGCACTGGCTGAGATCTTTGCGCGTCAGACCGGCTTCAACCGCGGTCTTGGCGGCTCAATGCACGCTTTCTTCATTCCTTTCGGCCTGATGCCCAACAACGCTATCGTGGGTGCTTCCGCTCCCATCGCGCTGGGTGCCGCTCTTTACAAGCGCTCCAACCACAAGCCCGGTATCGTTATCTCCAACTGCGGCGACGGCGCAACCGGCCGCGGCCCCGTGCTTGAGGCGCTTAACTTCGCTTCTATGGACCAGATCACCAAGCTCTGGGGCATGGAGGGCAAGTTCGAGGACGGCGGTATGCCGATCCTGTTCAACGTATTCAACAACCACTACGGCATGGGCGGTCAGACCCGTGGCGAGACGATGGGCTACGATATGGTCGCCCGTCTCGGTGCCGGCTTCAACCCCCAGCAGATGCACGCAGAGCGCGTGAACGGCTACGATCCGCTTGCTGTGATCGACGCTGTTTCCCGCAAGAAGGCACTGCTGCTTGAGGGCAAGGGCCCCGCACTTCTCGACGTGGTTACCTACCGCGTATCCGGTCACTCTCCCTCCGACTCCTCCACCTACCGTACCGCAGAGGAGATCGAGGCATGGAAGAATGCCGATCCGATCGTTGCCTTCCGCAAGAAGCTTGTCAAGGGCAAGATCGCAACCGAGGAAGAGTTCGCTCAGCTGCACGAGCAGATCACCGCTCGCATGACCGAGATCATGAAGCTTGCCATCAACGACGAGATCTCTCCCCGTATGGACCTTAACAAGGAGCCCGAGGCAATCTCCTCCATCATGTTCTCCAACCAGAAGGTCAAGAGCATGGATCCCACCCGCGAGCCCGACGTGCTGATGCCCAAGGAAGAGTGCCCCCGTGTCAAGGAGATCAAGGGCAAGGTTCGCACCGCAACCGATGCAAGCGGCAAGCCCGTCTCCAAGATGAAGATGTACAACATCACCGACGGTCTGTTCGAGCCGATCATTGACAAGTTCTACGAGGATCCCACCCTCATCGCTTACGGCGAGGATAACCGTGACTGGGGCGGCGCATTCGGCGTTTACAAGAAGATGACCGAGGCCATTCCTTACCACCGCTTCTTCAACGCTCCCATTTCCGAGTCCGCTATCGTTGGCTCCGCTGTGGGCTACGCTATGTGTGGTGGCCGTGCCATCGTCGAGCTGATGTACGCTGACTTTATCGGCTGTGCCGGTGACGAGATCTTCAACCAGATGGCAAAGTGGCAGGCAATGTCTGCAGGTATTCTGAAGATGCCCATCGTGCTGCGTGTGTCCGTCGGCTCCAAGTACGGCGCTCAGCACTCTCAGGACTGGACCGCACTTTGTGCGCACATCCCGGGCCTGAAGGTCGTGTTCCCCTCCACGCCTACCGATGCAAAGGGTCTGATGACCTCCGCACTGGAAGGCACCGACCCCGTGGTGTTCTTCGAGTCTCAGAGAGTGTACGGCTTCGGCGAGCAGTTCGTGAAGGACGGCGTGCCGGAAGGCCACTTCGAGATCCCCTTCGGTGAGCCCGACGTGAAGAAGGAAGGTAAGGACGTTACCATTCTCACCATCGGCGCAGTGCTTTACCGCGCTATGGATGCCGCTAAGGAGCTGGAAGAGAAGTACGGCATTTCTGCTGAGGTCATCGACTCCCGCAGCGTGGTGCCCTTCAACTACGAGAAGGTGATCGAGTCCGTCAAGAAGACCGGTAAGATCCTGATCGTTGGCGACGCCTGCGAGAGAAACTCCGTGATGCGCGACATGGCTTCCAACATCACCGAGATGTGCTTCGATTACCTCGACGGTCCCGCCGTGGTTGTCGGTTCTCGCAACTGGATCACGCCTGCATTTGAGCTGGAGAAGAGCTTCTTCCCGCAGCCCAGCTGGATCATCGATGCTCTGCACGAGAAGATCATGCCCATCCCGGGTTACGTTCCCACCACGAACTTTACCGACATTGAGAAGGTAGAGCGCGCTAAGAAGGGTCTGTAATTCTCGCCTTTGACTTTCGCGCAGAACAAAAGCACGGGTGTTGAAAATTCTTGAAATTGCGTAAATAAACGTGCTTTTTAGCCGCCCTCGCGAGCCTTGACGTATGAAATACGCCTTGCGGCTCGTGATGGCGGCTTCTGCATCTAAATTCAACGGCGAAAGGAGAAAGTAGATGAAATTATACGTATTAACAAGTACGGATCCGTACTACAATCTCGCCGTTGAGGAATATCTGTTCCGCAATGAGCAAGAGGACGTGTTCATGCTCTGGCAGAACGAGCCCACGGTGGTGATCGGCAAAAACCAAAACGCGTTTGCTGAGGTGGAGCTGGACGCCTTGCGTCAAGATGGTGTGCATCTTGCGCGCCGTATCACGGGTGGTGGGGCGGTCTATCACGATCTCGGCAACGTCAATTTCAGCTTTATTTCGGCACAAAGTACCCAAACGGGGTTGGATTTCGCCGGATTTACCGCGCCGATCCTTGCGGCGCTTCACTCGCTTGGCGTGAATGCCGAGCTGTCGGGACGCAATGATTTGTTGCTGGAGGGTAAAAAGTTTTCGGGCAACGCGCAGCATACGGCAAACGGAAGAACGCTGCATCACGGCACCTTGCTTTTTGACAGCGACCTTTCGGCGCTTTCGCGCTATTTGCGCCCGGATGAGGAAAAGCTGAAAAGCAAGGGGATCAAATCCGTGCGCTCGCGCGTGACAAATTTGAAGCCGTTTTTGCAAATAAGTGCCACAACGGGTGCGTTTATCGAGCACCTCGCGCAGTTTTTGCGTGCGGAGTATGCACCCACGGAGCCCGCGTTGCCGCAAAGTCGGGAAATTGATGCGCTATGCGCGCGCAACGCTTCACGTGAATGGCTTTTTCCGGAGCGCGAGCTGGTTTCCGCCTATACCTTACACAAAAAAGCACGTTTCCCTTTCGGGACGGTGGAAATTTCGCTTTCGATGCATAATGAAATTATGACGGATGCCATCATTCGCGGTGACTTTTTCGGCACCTTGCCTATCGAGGAGCTGGAAAGCGCATTCCGTCAAAAAACGTTGGCAGAGCTGCCTTCGATCCTTTCCAAGCTCCCGCTGTCCGACTACGTATCCGGGTTGCAACTGCAAGATTTACTGCACCTCTTGGAAATCAATTAAAAAAGCGTTTTTACACCCCGTTATGGGGGTAAAAACGCTTTTTGTCATATTTTGGATTATTTCATGTATTTCTTGCGGTTTTCGGCAAGGATGCGGTCGCGCTCCATCGAACGGACGCGGTTCATGGCCTCCTTGGTTACAGCCCATACGCGCTCGGGGTTTTCTGCGCCGTAATCATTGGATTCACTGCCGCGATAGCCCCAGGCAAGCAGGGTGCGGGCACCGGCGTCATAGGCGGCCTCGGTGGCCTCGATGATCTCCTCCTCGCGGCCCATCGGGTTCTTGTAGGTCTGGATCCAGATGTTGTGATCCTTTTTGAAGCTGTCGCTGTTGGTGATCGACTTCTTCGTGTTTTCATACACGAAGCGATACACGCTGTCCAGATCCTTATGGCTGAGCCAGTAGGGGTCAGAGCCGATGTTATCCAGATGCGGGAGAGAGCAGATGCGGGAGATCGAGTCCAGATTGATGCCAAGGTTGGCACCCAGCATCACGCACGCGGCGTTCTTGAGCCCCAAGGAGTAGCTGTATTCGGTGATCTCGGTGAAGAAATCCACGATGGTGTCGGTGCGGAACTCCTCGGTCTCGGGGGTGAGAAATTCGGGCATCGGGTGGTTGTAGCGCTCCTCAAACTTCTTTTTGCAGGTGTCGCAGCAGCAGCAGTAGTAGCGCGGTGCTTGTGTGGTGTCGTGCACCAGCGTGTAGGCGTCGTTGGTCTGCACCTCCGCGCGCTTGGTGGGGATAAAGGGCTCGTCCCAGAAGATGGTCTTGCCGCCCATTTCTGCTACCGTATCCAGCCATTCGCGTACAAACTGACGGTAGGAGGGGGCATTCAGACACACCTGATAGGGGTGCATTTCGCCGTTGCTGTAAATCATGTGTGCCTCGGGATGATAGCCGAGGAAATGCGATCTGTCACCGGGCGCACCGCCGATGCCCCAGTTGTCCACCCACACCTCAAGCCCGTAGCTTTCTGTGATGTGGAAGTTTTCCTTCATAATGCGCTTGTGGCGCTCCCAGTCGGTGTGTGAGAGCATATGTACCACAATATCCATATCCGCGCGGCAGATCTCCTCCATATCCGCACGAACGTGAGAGGGCATACGGTTGCCGTGATAGGCAACGCCCGTAAGAAGCGATCTCTTGCTCATAACATCCTCCAAAGCATCAAAATAGCGGGAACCCGCCTTGAGACCATTGTATCACATTTTTTTGTAAAATACCATATAAAATCGAAAAAAAGAATTAAGAAATCGGCTGACTTTTTCAAAAACGGGGCAGTTTGCGCCATCTTTTTGAAAAAAGATGGCAGATTTCATAATTTTGTTGACAAGGCGGCAAGTTTTCGCTATAATGGCAATAGATATCTCCCAAAGGAGGAATTTTATGTCTTGCTTTGATCTGGAAGAGCTGCTTTTTTCCTTGCACCGCGCCACCGGCATGACGGTACAGCTGTTGGATGCCCAATTTCGTGCGGTCATTTGTTATATGGGCGAGCGCACGTATTGCACGTTGCTGCATGACAGACCGGGAGCGGTGGAGCACTGTATGCGCTCGGATCTGCAGGGCTTTCACGCCGCACGCGATACGGGGAAGCAATATAGGTACGTTTGCTCCTTCGGCCTTGCCACGGCCGTGACGCCCATTCGTGACCATCACCGCATTGCGGGGTATCTGTACGTGGGCGGCTTTGTCAAGGAGCAGGACGGCGTGCAGGGACTTTTGCGCTGCGTGCGCGAGCTGTTGGGTGACGTGTCGGAGGAGATGGCTCTGCGCGCCGCCGCGGAAAAGCTGCCGCGCACAAGCGAGGAGCATTTTGCGGCGCTTTGCATGATGGCACAGCTTTGCTGTGACTATATCGAGCGCCACGCCCTGCTTCCCGCAGGCGCGGAAACGATCGGCGCGATGGCGGAAAAATACATTTTGAACAACCTGCAAAGCAAGCTGACGCTGGGTAAGATCTGCCTCAATCTGCACTGCAGTAAGGCCACCCTGACGGGGCGATTTCGTCAGGAATACGGCACAACGGTCATGGATTTTGTGAACGAAAAGCGTTTGGAGCGCGCCGCGGAGCTGTTGCTTCGCTCGCAAAATCAGATCCGCGCGATCGCAGAGGAATGCGGGTTTTCGGGGGTGGAATATTTTTCCGCACAGTTCAAAAGGTTTTACGGCATGTCGCCGCTTGCCTATCGAAAAGCGGGCGGGAGAAAATTTTGACAGCATATTGCTTTTTATAACATAATATGTTAAAATATTAGTATTATGGTCTACACCGATCTCACGGAGGTTTGTTTTGGTATATTCTAACGTTTTGGAGGCGATGGGCAACACGCCCATGATCCGCCTTTCCCACATCGTGCCCGAGGGCGCGGCCGAGGTGCTTGTAAAATACGAGGGGCTGAACGTCGGCGGCTCGATCAAGACGCGTACGGCATATAATATGATCTGCGAGGCAGAGCGTCGCGGCGCGATCAGCAAGGACACCGTCATCGTGGAGCCGACCAGCGGCAACCAGGGCATCGGTCTTGCCCTTATTGGTGCGGTGCGCGGCTATCGCGTGCGCATCATCATGCCGGATTCCGTCAGCGAGGAGCGCCGCAAGCTGGTGCGCGCCTACGGCGCGGAGCTTGTGCTGGTGCACGATGACGGCGACATCGGCAAATGCATTGACACTTGCCTGCAGACCGCGTTGCAAATGGCAAAGGAGGACCCGCACGTGTGGGTGCCTCAGCAATTTGAAAATCCCGACAACCCCGAGGTACATCGCCGCACCACCGCGAAGGAGATCCTTGCGCAGGTGGCGGGGCCCATCCACGGCTTTTGCTCCGGCGTTGGCACGGGCGGCACGCTCACCGGCATCGGGGAAACGCTGAAGGAGCAAAATCCCGATATGCTGATCTGGGCTGTGGAGCCGGAGAACGCGGCTATCCTTTCGGGCGGCAGCATCGGCACGCATTTGCAAATGGGTATCGGTGACGGCCTCATTCCCGCCAATCTGAATCTGAACATTTTTTCCGACACCGCCATTGTCACCGACGAGGAGGCACTGAACACCTCCCGCCGTCTGATCCGCGAGGAGGGCATCCTTTGCGGCATCTCCAGCGGCACCAACGTGGCGGCCGCATTGCGTATGGCAAAGCTGCTTGGCCCGGGCAAGACCGTGGTGACGGTACTGCCCGATACGGGCGAGCGCTACTTTAGCACAGAGCTGTTTGATTTCAACTAAAAAAGTTTGCGAGCGCATCGCAAAAATGCCGTTGCACTCGCAACGGCATTTTGTTTATCAAAAAGGAGAAGTGATCATGAAAATCGGCGTATTGAACGACCTTTTGCAACCCACGCTCAGCTATGCCAAGGCCGACGGCTCGGTGCCGGAGGCAAAGATCGAGGGCAACCCGCTTTTGGGTGAGGAGCTGGTTGTGAATTGGCGCCTTTTGATGGAGGAGCCGCTCTTTCTCACCGTGGATATGGGCGCGGAGTGCTATCTTTCCGATCTGGTGCTGAGTTTTGGCGACGCGGGCAGACCGCATACCGTTGTGGTGTGGAATGCCGACAAAACGCGCGTGCTTTGTCGCCATGCCGCCGAAACGGGGGAGAACATCAGCAAAAAGGAGCTGACGCTTTCGATCGGTGAGCGCGTGCGCGCGGTGGTCGTGGAGCTTGACCTTTATTTTTCCTACGTGGATATTACCGACATTCGTTTGTGGGGCGCTGTGGGCGAGACGCCTGCCGTATTCCCGACGCCGAAAGCGATCACCTTCGGGGAGGGCAAGCTGTCCGTCGCGCGTCTTGCAAGCTATACCGCCGACAGCGACGTGGCCGCGCGTGCCGCGCTTTGCTTCCTTGAAAAATTCACCGAAATGACGGGAGTCGCCCCCGTACAAAACGAGGCGGGCACACTCTCTCTTGTTACTGACACCGCGCTTGCCGAGAACGCCTATTCCTTGCGCGTGAGCGAGGAGGGCATCACCCTTCGCGCCGCCGATCTGCGCGGCTTTGTATACGGCGCAGAGAATTTGCTCAAGCTCGTGTGTGACGGCGCGATCCCGTACTGTGAGATCGAGGATGCCCCCTACATGCCCTTCCGCGGCGTGCATATGATGCTGCCCGGGCCGCAGGAAATGGAATTTGCGCGCAGATTTATCAAATACGTGCTCTCGCCGATGGGCTACAATGCCCTTATTCTGGAGATCGCGGGCGGTATGCGCTTTGACAGCCATCCCGAGATCACCGAGGCGGTCATCGACGCGAAAAAGAAGGCAAGAGAGGGCAAGTGGCCCGCCTTCCCGCACGCCAGCGTGGGCGGCCCCACCTGCACCGAAAAGGCGGACGTGGCGGCATTTTGCGACTACGTGCGCGGCTTCGGCATCGACGTGATCCCCGAGGTGCAGTCTCTCGGTCACGTGCAGTTCATGACGCTGGCGCACCCCGAAATTGCCGAGCGTGAGGAGGAGGGGGCGACCGTTGAGGTCGATGAGCTTTATGCCGACGTGCCGCCGAGAAAGTTTTATTCGCATTGCTACTGCCCCTCTAACGAGAAGTCCTACGAGATCCTGTTTGACCTTCTGGAGGAGATCCTGGAGGTCGTGCGCCCCACGAAGTACGTGCATATGGGGCACGATGAGGTGTATCAGATCGGCGTTTGCCCCAAGTGCCGCGACAAGCACCCCGCAGATCTGTTTGCCGCCGACGTGTGCCGCATTTACGAGCGCCTCAGCGCCAAGGGCCTGAAAATGATGATCTGGTCGGATATGCTGCAGCCCGTGACCAAGTATCTCACGCCTGCGGCGATCGACAAGATCCCGCGTGATATCGTGATGCTGGATTTCATCTGGTACTTCCACATGGATAAGGATATTGAGGATAATCTTTTGCCCCACGGTTTCCCGCTTGCCTATGGCAATCTGTATTCCAGCCATTTTCCGCGCTATGAGAGCCGCATCCGCAAGGATGGCGTGATCGGCGGTCAGATCTCCGCGTGGGTGGGCACCAACGAGCTTGCCTTGGGTAAGGAGGGCAAGATCTACGACTTTATGTATACCGCACAGATGCTCTGGTCCGACACGTACACCGCGCACCTGCGCCTTGTGTATGACGAACTGCTTTCCGCGGGGATGCCCGCTTTGCGCCTTGCGTTGCGCGGCGAAAAGCCGATCGAAGGGGAAAAGGTCACACTTCTTGCCCCTCGCACGATGGAGGAGGCGCCCGTCACAAGCGTCGCGCTGAACACCGCCTGCGGGGCGCTGATCTTCGAGCACGCCATCGCCAATAAGCTTACCCGCGTGCCGTGGGGACCTTTGGATGTGCTGGGCTGTTATCGCGTCACCTATGCGGACGGCAGCGAGGTGGAAATTCCCCTTACGTACGGTGGCAATATCGGCTATTTTGCCCGCCGTCAGAACGATCCGATGCCCGGCAGCTACTATCGCCACAACGGCTATTTCGCCACCTATTTCACCGATGCCATCAAGGGACGCGCCGCCGACGGCTCTCCCACGACCGTCTACCGCTTTGAATGGCGCAACCCGTATCCCGAAAAAGAGATCCGCGCGCTCACGCTTTGCGAGGACACGAGCTGCAATGCGCAGGTGCGCTTGCTCGGGCTTGGCGCTGTGCTTTGAAGCATGAGGTGAATGGGAAAAACGGTATGAAATTTTCAAACTATTCGATCTTTCGCAAGGATCTCCTTGCGCACGGGCTTGCCGCTGCCGCAGAGCACTCGCGTGCAATGGGCTTTGACGCGGTGGAGTTTCTTGCAAGCTACAAGGGCGCGCCGCTTTTTGAAAGCATCACGGCGGCGGGGAAGGCGAAGCGCTTGCTTGACTCTTGCGGGCTTTCGGTTTCCTGCTACTCGATGGCGGCAAATCTGACGGAAAAAGACCCCCAAAAGGGCATCGACTCCGTGCTTTACAACGTGGAGTGCGCGGCGGCGCTCGGTGCGCCTTACTTTCACCACACGCTCATCCCCGCGTATCGCTATCCGACCCCGCGCCTTTCTTATGCGGAGGCGTTGGAGGCGGTGCGTGAGAATGCGGCGCGTACCGTGGAGCATTGCGCAAAATACGGCATCGTCTGCCTTTATGAGCCACAAGGACTTTACTTCAACGGGGTAGAGGGTGTTTCCCATTTGCTTGAGGAAATGAAAAAGCATTACACCAACGTCGGTATCTGCGGAGACACGGGCAACTCGCTTTTTGTGGACGTGCCCGCCACGGATATTTTCGCGGCGTTTGCGAAGGACATCCGCCACATTCACGTGAAGGATTACAGCGTGACCGACCCCGACGGGGGCGAATGCCGCGAGCGCTCGCTTTCCGGTAAATATATTCGCGAGGTCCTGCCCGGTAAGGGCGTGAACGATTTTGAAAAGCTTTTCGGCTACGTAAAGGGCTACGGTGGCAACGTCTCGATGGAATTTGTCTGTGACGATGACGAGATGCGCGCGGCCATCGCGTACATAAAAGGATTCTTTTGCTGAGAAACAGCAAAAAGGCGGAGAACGTTTTACGTTCTCCGCCTTTTGTTATAAAGCCCGTTTTCTCATACCGTTTAGGGACTTATTTTTGTTTTACGCACATACGGTTGATGCGCTCGCGCAGCTCGATCAGGTAATCGGGGGTCTTGGGATAGTGCGCAAAATCCAGCTTGCCGTAACGGTCGATCTCTTGCGTCACCGCCTCCTTGCCGCTGACCGCTTCGGCCAGGCGCATCGCGCGCATATCGAAAAGTGCTTGCTCAAAGAGCGCCGCACGCAGCGAGGGAATTGCCGTGCCGTCGTTTGCGGGATAGACGCTGAAGGGGTCGCCCGCAGGCCACGAGCCTTCGCCGTCCGTGGTCAGATAAGGGTTGATCAGATTGCGGGACAAGCGATTGAAATAGAAGTTATAGCCCCAGTGCAAAAAGCCGACGATGCCCGCACGGTACATCTGCGTACCGATCACGCGGGTGCGATGTGCATTCATCGCAATAAAATCGTTGGTGTAGGTATGCACAGGATAGCAGGCGTAGTATGTCCAAAGGTCGGGTACGTTGTGGGCGACGAATTCATCCGCCTTGTTAACGCCCGGAATGGGGGCGGAAACGATCCCTTGCTCGTAAAATTCATAGTGCGAAAGGGCATCGCGCACAGGGTGGTCACCAATGATGTCGATCACGCTGTCGCGCGCCGCCTTGTAGTTTTCCAAATGCTTTTCGCTCGGCTCGTCCGAGATGTGGAAGAAATAGTGGTCGCGGTAGCCGTACTCATCCAGCTTTTCCTTGAGCGCGGGTAGCATCGTGCGCAGAAAACGCACGTATTCGGGATCCGTTGCATCGGTTTCCCAGCCGAACAGTCTTTTGTATTCGCCGTCCACCGTTGCCATTACCTTGGGTGCGTGCTCGGCGCCCCATTGCGTGAACAGATGCGCGATCTCCAGCACCTTGATGCCGCAACGCTTCGCCATCTTACAGAAGCGCTTAAGTTTATCAAACCCGAATACGTATGTGCCTTTTTCAAGCAAAACGTCCACAAGCTGCACCGTCAATCTCTCGCTGCCGACCTCGGTGTCAAGGGGCGGAGTAAAGATGGGGGTGAGCAGGGCATTTATGCCGTTCTTGACCGCCATTTTTACAAAATTTTCCACGATCTCCCAATGGCGCTTCGAGAACACGGGCACGTTATAGTACGCCGCCAGACTGTCGTAATGGAACCAGCGCGTATAGGTGAAATCCTGCGTGGGGATGGTGGCGGCAAGCACCTCGATCTCAAGGGTCGCCGAAACGGGAGCCGCGTGCGTGGGGTGATTTTGTGCGGGGGAAAGCGTGACCGTCACGGGGTATTTGCCTGCGGGGAAGCGCTTCGGCACGTTCAATTCAAAATAGAGCTGTTGCGCGAGGCCCTGATTGAGGAAAACGCTATCCGTTTTGCGCAAAAGGTCGGGGTAGAGCCCCGGCGTGTGGCCGACATAGTCCCCGTCACAGTACCGGTAGTAGTGCGCCATGCGCACGGGAACGTTTTCCACGGCATAGACGGTCAGATAGGGGGCAAGCTCGGAGTCCACGTGGATCATCGCGCGGAAGCTGTTTGCTTTTACGTGACCGATGATATCGGCTACACCGCCAAAATACACGCGGTCACCGCGCAGGGCGGTCGCTCGCTCATAAACGGGGAAGTTGCGGGCTATATCGTTCGGTAATACCTTGGTAAGGGGCGAGGTCAGGCGGAAATTCAGCGTAAAGGGATATGCGATCGTGTCACTCATGGCGTTCTCCTTACTTTTATAAAAGTGTCTTGCGCAGCGTTTCGCCGTCCTGCGGGGAAAGCAGCGCGGGGGGGATATCCAGCACGGTCTTGCAACCGCACTCCCCCTTTTGCGCAAGGCGGTAAGCGGCGCGCGCATAGGCAAGCAGGACCGAGGAGGTGAATTCGGGGTTGGAGTCCAGCGTCAGACTGTACTCGATGACGTGGTTGTGCTCCTTGTCAAGCCCCGTCTTGCCCGTGCGGATCACCTTGCCGCCGTGGGGGATGCCCGCGTGGTCGCGCTTCAGCTCCTCCATTGTGATGAAGTGCACGGTGGTATCGTAATCGGCAAAATAGTTGGGCATGGTGACGATCTCGCGCTCGATGCGCGCCTTGTCCGCGCCCTCGGCGGCCACCACAAAGCACTCGCGCGTGTGCTTCTCGCGCGTGCTGAGCGTGGGGCATTCACCGCTTCTCACGGCATCCAGCGCGGCGGGCACGGGCACGGTGTATTGCTTGGCATCCAGCACGCCCTCAATGCGGCGGATGGCGTCCGAGTGCCCCTGGCTCACGCCCTTGCCCCAAAAGGTGTAATCTGCACCCTCGGGCAGGATGGCGGCGGCGTACAGACGGTTGAGCGAGAAAAGTCCGGGATCCCAGCCGACCGAGATGATGGCGACCTTGCCGCCCTTCTTGGCGGCGGCATCCACGTTGGCAAAATGCGCGGGGATCTTAGCGTGCGTGTCAAAGCTGTCGATCACGTTGAAGTGCTTCGCCATTTCGGGGGTCTGCACGGGCAGATCGGTGGCAGAGCCGCCGCAAAGGATCAGCACGTCGATCTCCTCCTTCTTTTCCAAAAGGGCATCCGTGTGAAACACGGGAACGCCGGGGGTTCTGAGCACCACGCTTTCCGGCGCACGGCGGGTGAAAACGCCCACCAGCTCCATATCCTTGTTCTGGCGCACGGCGCTCTCCACCCCGCGTCCCAGATTGCCGTAACCGAGAATTGCAATACGCATAAATTTACTCCTTTTCCGAAGGGGAAATCCCTTCTGTGCGGTGAAAAATTCTTGTGTTTATTATAATACATCAAAATCGCGCTTGTCAAGAAAAAGTCTTCGTTTTGCACAAATTCGTGCAAAAAAGAAACATTTACAAGGATGGTTTGTGAATATTTATGAAAAACTCTTGTCAAAAGAATATTAATTTGTTATAATAAGACACAAAGTGCCGCACACAGCGGCAGAAAGGAACGTGTTTTTCGATGATGAAAAAACTATCCGTCAACCGACGGGACGGTGTTTTGCTGATCGCGGCGCTGATCTGTGCTGCCGTGGGTGTCATCCTTTCCGTGTTTGGCAAGGACGCCGTCTTCGTCCCGATGAAAATGGCCGCCTGGCTGCATTACGGCGTGGCGGTGCTTCTCGTGCTGGACGTGTTGTGGCCGGCGCTTATTCGCCTTTGCGAGCGCGGCGCGCAAAAGGAGAGCACGAAACGCCCGATCCGCGCGGTCCTGAAATGGCTGTTGCGCTGGAGCAACGCGCTGGGACTTGTGCTTTTCCTTGCCGCCCTTGGCGGCATGGGGTATCTGTATTACGCTTACTCCACCTTCAACGGCAAGATCGGCGTGCTGGGATATCTGCACGTGCTGATGCTGGTGCTCGCCTTTGCCGCTTTGATGATCACCTCCAAAGCGTTTTTGCACTTTGCGGGGGAGGAGAAGGGGATCGGCGCCGTGGTCTCCACGCTGGACGTGCTGCGCTTCAATCTGGCCGTTCTGACCGTTGGTACGTTGCTCAACGTCACGGGGCTGTTCGACCTTACCGTGGCGCTGCGCGTGATCCAGTTCGTGATGGCCGCGTACTGCGCACTCTTCCTTTTGCTTTCCCTTATCAGCGGCTTTATCCGCGGCGAGTGCGGCAAGGGCGTGCGCTTCTGCGTACCGCGCCTGTTCTCGCGTAAGCTGGATGACGAGGAGGATCTGATCGCCTATCTGGAAAAAAGCACGGGCATCACGTTGCGCTCGCTTTTCGGCATCCGCGTGATCAAGACCATCCTGCCGGGCGTGGTGCTCGGCGTGGCGCTGTTCTTCTGGCTCTCCACGGGCGTGGTGCAGGTGGAAAGCTATCAGCAAGGAGCGCTGTACCGCTTTGGCAAATGCGAAAAAATTCTGGAGCCGGGCATTCACCTCACGCTTCCTTACCCCTTTGATAAGGTGGATATATACGACACGGAGCGCGTGGGTGAGCTTATTGTGGGCTATGAAAGCGCCGATCGCTCCAATCTGCTTTGGACCGAGTCGCACGGCGGCACCGAGTATAAGCTGTTGCTTGGCAACGGCAACGAGCTGGTGTCGGTCAACCTGCGCATCAAGTACAAGATCGACGATCTTTACGAGTACGTGACCGTGGCGGGCGAGGCAGAGCAAATGCTGAACGCCAAGGCGTATGCGGTGGTACGCGACATTACCGTGCGCACCACGTTGGATGAGCTGCTTGCGGAGGACCGTACCGCCCTCTCGCAGACTATCGAGGATCGCCTTGCCGAATATCTGGAGGAAATGCAATGCGGCCTTGTGGTGGTGGACGCCATTCTGGAAAGCTTCCACCCGCCGGTGGAGGTCTCCACCATCTATCAGGAGGTCGTCAGCGCAGAGCTTTTGGCGCAGGCACTGAAGGACTCTGCCGAGGGCATGGCGCTGGCAACGGGCATTTCCGCCGAGCTGCGCAAGAACGCGCTGATCCAGGCGGCCACCGTGCGGCAGAACGAGCAGGTGGCGGCGGCAACGGCCGCCGTGGCAGAGTTCATGGCAATGCTGGAGGCGTATGAGGAGAACCCCGACACCTTCTGCTATTACAAATATCTGGACGCGTTGGCAAAGGTCTATGCGGGGCAACGCCTGTATATCGTCAGCGACGGGATCGATCAGAGGTATATTTATTTCGGAAACGGCGTGATCGTTTACAACGATGGAAAGTGATCGCAAAGGAGAACGAACGATGAAATTTTTTAAAAACGGAATTTTCAAGTGGATCATCGGTGCACTGGTTGTGCTGGTGTTTGCATTTTTCGGCTTTACGGCCGAGGTAAGAGAGGGCGAATCCGCCGTCATCACCCGCTTTGGCGCGGTGCGCGCCGAGGTGACCGAGGCGGGGCTTTACTTCAAGCTCCCCTGGCCCTTTGAAAGCGTGACCAAATACGATGCCAGAAAGCAGCACACGGAAAGCTCTTATCTGGAGACGCTGACCAAGGATAAGCGCAATATCATTTTGCAGTCCTACGCCGTGTGGAAGGTCAGCGACCCGCTCAAGTATCACAACGCGGTGGGCGATAATGCCGTCGCAGAGCTTCGTATCAATGAGCTGATCATCAACGCCTCCAACAGCGTGCTGGGTAAGTACGAGCTTGTAAACGTGGTGTCCAGCGACGTGGAGCAGCTTCGCTTCAACGAGATCGAGCAAACGATCTCGGAGGATGTGAAGGGGCATGCCCTTGACCGCTACGGAATCGAGGTCTATAACGTCAGCATCATGAAGATCTCTCTGCCCGAGGAGAACCTCAACGCCGCCTTTGAGCAGATGAGCGCCGACCGTCAGAAGTATATCGACCAGATCTCTGCCGAGGGTCAGCGCGTGGCCTCCGCCATCACCTATCAGGCGGATGCGGACGCCTCCGACATCGTGGCGGAGGGCACCAAGGAGGCCGCCGAGATCGACGCCGAAACGCAGAAGCTGGTGGCACAGATCTATGCCGAGGCGCAGGCCGCCAACATGGACCTGTTCAAATTCATTCTGGAGCTGGATGCCGTGCTGAACTCCGTGGACGGCGACACCACGCTGATCGTGAAGAAGGGCGAGTTCCTGGAGGGGCTTTTCTCCAAGGAGCTTCTGGATATGGTAGCCAACGCGCAAAAGGAGAACGAGGCACTGGACGGTGCCGAGGACACGAGCAACGACGAGACCGGAGCGTGATGCTATGAACGAAAACGTAGAAATGAAAAAAGAGGGCGAGAAGAGAAGTAACTTTGTGGCCGACCTTCTCACCACCTCTGTGAAGTATTTTAAGTGGATCGTGCTTGCCATCGTGCTGGTGATCCTCTTCAGCGGGCTTCGCACCGTGAAGGAGGGCGAGGTCGCGCTGATCCTGCGCTTCGGTAAGCTGGCAGGGGATACGCGAGAGGAGCAGGTCCACGAGCCGGGATTGCTGTTTGCCTTCCCTTACGTGATCGACGAGGTCGTGACCGTTCCCACCGGCAAGGTGTTTGAGGTCACGGTGGACACCCACTACACGGAAGGGGAGATGGGCCCCGACGTGGAGGCGAACGGATATTGCATCACGGGCGATCACAACGTGGTGCGGCTTTCCACCTCGCTCAAATATACCATCAGCGACCCCGTGGCCTATGCGCTGTATAACAGCGACGTGGAGACCACTGTGCGCGGTGTGATCAGCAGTGCCACCACCGCTTACGTGGCCTTTGTGAAGATCGATTCGCTTCTGACGGACGGCAAGGACGAATTTGCCGCCGCCGTGATGGAGCGGGCGCAAAAGGTGCTGGACGAGATGGAGTGCGGCATTACGCTTTCCGGTCTTGAGATCGTCAGCGTGGCCCCGCCCGCCGAGGTGAAGCTGATGTTTGATAACGTCAATACCGCCACCGTGCGCCAGGAGACCGTGAAGGCGGAGGCCGAGCAATACCGCGAATCCGTGCTTGCCACGGCGAAGTCGCAGGTTGACTCCAAGATCTCCTCTGCCAGAGTCAATCAGAACAACGCCGTCAGCGAGGCAAGACAGCTGCTTGCCGAGTTTTACGGTTTGTTGGAGGAGTACAAGACGCAACCCGACGTGGTGATCCTGCGCGTTTACCACGAAAAGCTTGCCGAGCTTTATCAAAAGGTGGGCAAGATCGTGTATGTTGAGGATGACGAAAATCCCGGCATCATCCTGCCGTAAGGGGGGTGAGCGCACTTGAAGGACATTCAGAACATGGCGCAAAACCACCTGGCAGATCTTTCCGCCGAGGAGCTTTCCCGCGCCGATAAGCGACAGATCACCCGCAACCTGACGGCGGATCTTGTGGCGCTGGGCGCCTTGCTTGCCGCCTTCGCCTACGAGCGTATTTTCCCCGCGCGCACCGCCGTGGCGGCCGCCATCTACCTTGTCGGCATCCTGATCGAGTGGATCCCGATGCTGGTGAGCGCGATCAAGGGCTTTCTTTCCAAAAACATGGATCACGCAATGGAGATTCTGGTTGCCATTGCCGTGGTCGCGTGCTTCCTTGACGGTCAGTTTGCCTTAGCTATTCTGGTACCGTTGATTTTGAACATCGTGCATTTCTTTGAGGAACGCTCGGTCATGGGCGGCAGAGACGTCATTGACGGCCTCAAAAAAATGCAATCCGACACGGCCATCTTGTACGATCCCGAAAGCAAAGAGGAAAAAGAGATCTCCGCGAAGGAGCTATCCGTGGGGCAGTTGATCCTGATCAAGCCCGGCTGCGCCATCCCCGTGGACGGCGAGATCGTGCAGGGCGACTCCGCCATCGATCAGAAGTCGCTGACGGGTGAGCCCGTTCCCGCCACCGTGAGCGTGGGGGATAAGGTGTTTGCCGGCACCTACAATATTGACGGCGTGCTTACCGTGCGCGTGGAGAAGGAGTATAACGACACCTCCTTTTCCAAGATCCTTAATCTCTTGCAGGAAAGCGAGCGCATCCAGATCCCCGAGGCACGTATCGTGGACCGCTTCATGTATTACTACATCCCGCTGGTGCTGGCGATCGCCGCTGCCGTGGCGCTCGCGACCTCGGATATATCCAAGGCCATTTCCATCCTTGTCGTTTCCTGCCCGTGCGGGCATATGCTGATCTCCTCCGCGCCGATGATCGCGGCGCTGGCGGTCAGCACCAAGCGCGGCATTCTGATCAAAAATTCCAAGTTTGTCGAGCAGCTTTGCGACGTGGAAACGGTGGTCTTTGATAAGACGGGCACCGTGACGGAGGGCGACCTTGCCGTTGCCGACGTGGAGGCGTGCGGCGCGGAGGGCGAGGAAAATGTTTCCCGCATGCTCGGCGTGATCGGCTCGATTTCCTCCGGTTCTTTGCACCCCGCCTCCAAGGCGGTGGTGGCACTTTGCCGTGAGAGGGGCATTGAATTCCCGCAGGCGGAGGACATCAAGGAGCATATCGGTCGCGGTATGGAGGGTAAGCTGCCCGCAGGCACCGTGCTGTACGGCTCGCGCCACTTTATGCAGGAGCAGGGCATCACACTGCCCGAGGTGTTTGAAAACGAGCCGCAGGTGCACACGGGCCCCGTCAACTACGTGGCCTTGAACGGCGTGTTGCTCGGACGTATCAGCTTTGTGGACCGTCTGCGTCCCGAGGCACCGGAAAGCATCGAGGCCCTTCGCGCCGAGGGCGTGAAAAAGACCGTGATGCTGACGGGTGATAAGAGCGAGGCCGCCGAGCGCATCCGCGCCGAAGCAGGCATCGACGAGGCGTTTGCGGGCCTTTTGCCCGAGGATAAGCTGGAGCGCGTGAAGGCCATCCGTGCCGAGGGCGGCACCGTGGTGGTGGGCGACGGCATCAACGATGCGCTGGCACTCAAGGAAGCGGACGTGGGCATCGCCATGGGTGCGATGGGCTCGGATACCGCCATCCAGAGCGCGGATATCGCGCTGATGAACAACAACCTGCGCAACATCCCCTTCGCCGTCAAGCTGGCCAAGAAAACAAGGGGTACCATGTATCAGAATATCGCCATCGCCTTCGCCAGCTCCGCTGTGATGATGCTGCTTTCCGGCTTTGGCGTGATCACCGCGCTTGCGGGTGCATTCCTGCACAACATCGGCGCGTTCATCATTCTGATCAACAGCGCAAGACTGACCAAGCTGGAATAACGCGTATATTACTAAATAAGAAGGCGTGTCCGCGAAAAATCGCGGGCACGTCTTCTTTTTTGTGAAGAATTTGTGGAAAACGACAATATGAAAGCACCCAAAAATGTGCAATCTTACAAAACGGAAAAATGTGCGAAAAAATTGTTGACAAAGTGCGGGGAATTGAGTATAATTTACCGTGTTAGCAACCGCTAACTTTTTTCAAGCCATGAAAATTAGCCCACGCTAACATTCTGGCTTTCAGCATTATTCCCATAACGGAGGGGCACTATGAAAACGTTAAGACAGATCAAGGTGGGCTCTCACGCGAAGGTCGTCAAGCTTCACGGAGAGGGCGCGGTCAAGCGTCGCATTATGGATATGGGCATCACGAAGGGCGTTGACGTTTACGTCAGAAAGGTGGCTCCTTTGGGTGACCCCATCGAGCTGACCGTGCGCAATTACGAGCTTTCCATCCGTCTTTCCGACGCGGAAATGATCGAGGTGGAGTGACCTTGACGGGGGCAATTCTTTTACGCCTCGCTTGTTAGTGTTAACTAATAGAAAGGAAGGAATAGCAAACAATGGAGATTCGCATCGCTCTTGCGGGGAATCCAAACAGCGGTAAGACCACGCTTTTCAACGCGCTGACGGGAGCCAACCAATACGTTGGAAACTGGCCCGGCGTGACGGTCGAAAAAAAGGAGGGCAAGCTCAAGCGCCACGAGGACGTGAGCGTGATCGACCTGCCCGGCATCTATTCGCTCTCTCCCTATACGCTGGAGGAGGTCGTGGCGCGTAATTTTCTGGTGGAGGAGCGCCCCCACGCCATTCTGAATCTGGTGGACGGCACCAATCTGGAGCGCAATCTGTATCTCACCACCCAGCTCACCGAGCTTGGCATTCCCGTGGTGATCGCCATCAATATGATGGACGTAGTGCGCAAGCAGGGGGATAAGATCGATATTGACGAGCTTTCCCGCCGCCTTGGTTGCCCCATCGTGGAAATTTCCGCCTTGAAGGGGGATGGCATTCAGGAGGCCGCCGAGGCCGCCATCGTCGCCGCCGAGAAGGGAATTGTGACACCGCCCCGCCACAATTTCTCGGGCGAGGTGGAGCATGCCATCGCGCACATCGAGGAGGCCGCCGTGCACGGGCTGCCCGAGGAGCAGCAGAGATGGTACGCCATCAAGATCTTCGAGCGTGACGAAAAGGTGCTTGCCAAGCTGAAAATTGACGGCGAGCAGCTGGCGCATATCGAAAAGGACATCTGCGCCGCCGAAAAAACGCTGGACGATGATGCCGAGTCCATCATCACCAACGAGCGTTACGAGTACATCGAGGAGCTATTGCGCGGCTGTTATAAAAAGAAGAATATCGGCAAGCTGAGCACCTCGGACAAGATCGACCGCGTGGTGACCAACCGCTTTGCCGCGCTGCCCATCTTTGCCGCTATCATGTTCCTTGTATATTACATTTCTGTCTCTACCGTCGGCACGTGGGTGACCGATTTCACCAATGATGGGCTTTTCGGTGACGGCTGGCACCTGTTTGGTATCGGCAGCCGCGATTACGAGGACGCCGTTGACGCCTATGCCGAGGAGACGCTTTGGGCGATCCCGGGGCTGGAGGGTGCCATGCAGAATGCCGTGAATGACGGCGTGATCGGTGCCGAGGAGCTGCTTGCCGCCGTGCAGGAACAAAAGTACGCCGATTTTGAAGAGGCGTGGGGGGCCTACGGCCTCGCTTATGCCGAGCATTACGGCGTGGCGGGCGAGCTGATGGTCAGCCTTATCGACGCCGTCTTTGAGGGCGCGCCCGACCCTGCGGAATACGGTGTGTGGGTGCCCGGTGTTCCCATTTTGTTTGAAAGAATGCTTGGAGAGGGCGGCTTGAACACGCCCGAATGGGTGCAGAGCATGGTCATCGACGGCATCGTCGGCGGCGTGGGTGCCGTGATCGGCTTCGTGCCGCAGATCTTCGTGCTCTTTATCCTGCTTTCCTTCCTGGAGGGGTGCGGCTACATGGCGCGCGTGGCCTTCGTGCTGGACCGCTTGTTCTGCAAATTCGGCCTTTCCGGCAAATCCTTTATTCCTTTGTTGATCGGTACGGGCTGCAGCGTGCCCGGCATCATGGCCTCGCGCACCATTGAAAACGAGCGCGACCGGCGCATGACGATCATGACGACCTCCTTCGTGCCCTGCAGTGCCAAGCTTCCCGTGATCGCGCTGATCGCGGCGGCGCTGTTTGATAATGCGTGGTGGGTGGCGCCCAGCGCTTACTTTGTCGGTATTGCGGCCGTGGTCGTCTCCGGCATCATGCTGAAAAAGACCAAGCCCTTCGCGGGCGAGCCCGCCCCCTTCGTGATGGAGCTCCCGCTTTATCACATGCCCACGGCAAAGAACCTTTTCCACGCCGTATGGGAGCGCGGCTGGTCCTTCATCAAGCGCGCGGGCACCGTTATTCTGCTTTCCTCCATCGTGATCTGGGCCGGCTCCTGCTTCGGCGTGATCGACGGCTCCTTTACCTTCTCCACCGAGATGGGTGAGCTTGGCAAGAGCGTGATGGATTACATTGGTGGCGCCATTTCCTGGATCTTCGCACCGCTCGGCTTTAACGATGCCACCGCGGCCGTTGCCACTGTGATGGGACTTGTCGCCAAGGAAGAGATCGCCGCCGTGCTCGGCGTGCTGGAGTTTGCCGGCATGGGCGCGCTTGCGGGATATTCCTTCATGATCTTCAATCTGCTTTGCGCCCCCTGCTTTGCGGCAATGGGTGCCATCAAGCGTGAGATGAACAGCGCCAAGTGGACTGCCTTCGCCATCGGCTATCAGTGCGGCTTCGCTTACGTGATTTCCTTGATCGTATATAACCTTGGGTGCTTGTTCACGGGCAACGTGAACGGCGCGCTCGGTGTTGTATCGCTGATCTTTGCCTTCCTTGCGCTCGGCGGACTTGGCTATATGCTGTTCCGCCCCTTCAAGGAGGCCACGAAAACACAAAAAGAGGTCAGAGTACGCTGACCCTTGAAAGGAGAGTATTATGCCCCCCTGGCTTGGAACGACCATTGTCCTTTTGCTTGTCGGCGCGATGATCGGCGGCATCATTTATAAGCTGATCCGCGACCGCAAGGCGGGGAAGAACGGCTGCTCCTGCGGCTGTGAGCATTGCGCGATGCAATGTCATATTAAAAAAATTGATGACGAAACAAAAGAATAAACAAAAAATCGTTTTTCTCTTGTGCAAAACAAAAAGAAGGGCGCGATCTTCGCGCCTTTCTTTTGTTCAAAACGCAAAAAATGCGAAAAGGAAGAAAAAAACTATTGACGCGCTTGCGCATTTGTATTATAATATAAAATAATTAATAAATAAAAGCAATGACAGGAAACAATCTCCGTCAAGCATTACAGAGAGCCGCCGGATGCTGCAAGGCGGTATGCGAAGCGGAGGATAACTCGTCCTCGAGCTTCCGATCGAACGGGAAACCAAGTAGACTCGGACGGGAACCCCCGTTACAGGGTGACTGTGTCATACGGCACGGCGTAAGGTGGGCGCAGAGCGCCAAGCAGAGTGGTACCGCGGAGTGTAGCTTCGTCTCTTTTATGCAATGGTTTTTCTGTTGCGTGAAAGGGGCGTTTTTTGTTTCTCTCGCGTATTGAAAGGCCTCCCCTCAAAAAAGAAAGGAACAGGGAAGACTATGATTCACCAAAACAAGTATGAAAAGCAATATTTTTCGCCCTCGGGCGTTACGATGGACTGGGTCAAGCGCGACGCGCTGGAAAAGCCCCCCATCTGGTGCTCGGTTGACCTGCGCGACGGCAACCAGGCACTTGTCATTCCAATGAGTCTTGAGGAAAAGCTGGATTTCTTCAAGCTGCTGTGCCGTCTTGGCTTCAAGGAGATCGAGATCGGCTTTCCTGCCGCCTCCGAGACGGAATATACCTTCTGTCGCACCCTTATTGAGCAAAATTTGATTCCCGATGACGTCACCATCCAGGTGCTGACGCAATCGCGCGAGCATATCATTGCCAAGACCTTTGAGGCGATCGACGGCGCGAAGCACGCCATCGTGCATTTGTATAATTCCACCTCCGTTGCCCAGCGCGAGCAGGTGTTTCGCCGCTCAAAGGCGGAGATCGTTGAGATCGCGGAGTTCGGCGCCAAACTTTGCCGCGACTATAAGGCCAAGGCAAAAGGGAAGATCACCTTCGAGTACTCGCCCGAAAGCTTCACGGGCACCGAGCCCGAGTTTGCCGCCGAGATCTGTAACAAGGTCATCGACATCTGGCAGCCGAGCGCCGAGGATAAGGTCATCATCAACCTGCCCGTCACCGTGTCGCACTCGATGCCGCACGTGTACGCCGCGCAGGTCGAGTATATGTGCAAAAATCTGGTGGGGCGCGAGAATCTGATCATCTCCCTGCACCCCCACAACGACCGCGGCTGTGCCGTGGCGGATAGCGAGCTCGGGCTGCTTGCGGGCGGTGACCGCGTGGAGGGCACGCTTTTCGGCAACGGCGAGCGCACCGGCAACGTGGACATCATCACGCTGGCGCTTAATCTGTACTCGCAGGGCGTCGAGCCGGGGCTTGATTTTTCCAATATGCCCGAGATCACCGCGCTTTACGAGCGCGTCACGGGGATGCACGTGTATGAGCGCCAGCCCTACAGCGGCAAGCTGGTGTTTGCGGCCTTCAGCGGCTCGCATCAGGATGCTATCGCGAAGGGCATGAAATGGCGAGAGGAGAAGGGCGGCGTGTGGAACGTGCCCTACCTTCCCATCGACCCCGCCGATGTGGGGCGCACCTATGACGCGGACGTGATCCGCATCAACTCGCAATCCGGCAAGGGCGGCATCGGCTACATTCTGGAAAGCAGATACAAGCTGATCCTTCCCCCCAAGATGCGCGAGGCGTTCGGCTATCACGTCAAGGGGATTTCGGATCACGAGCACAGAGAATTGCCCCCTGCCGAGGTCTACGACATCTTTATGCGCGATTTCGTCAATCTCGCGGGCAAGGTCGCCCTGGAAAGCGATTCCTATCTGGAAAGCGAGCAGGGCATCAAGGCCGTGGTCAAGCTGGCATACGGTGGGAAGATGCGCGAGGTGCTTGCCGACGGTAACGGCCGTCTTGATGCCGTTTCCAACGCGCTCAAGACCGTGATCGAAAAAGATTATATTTTGGACTCCTACACCTCCCACGCGCTGGAGGAAAGCTCCAGTGCGCGTGCCGCCTCCTTTGTCAGCGTACGCTTTGGCGGCAAGACCTACTGGGGCGCGGGCATCCACAGCGATATTTTTGAGTCCTCCGTACTCGCACTGTTCAGCGCCGTCAATCGGATGCTGGCAGATCAAGAATAAAGAAGGAGAACCCTATGAAATTAACCGGAGCAGAAATTATCATCAGGACCCTCATTGAGCAGGGTGTGACCGACGTGTTCGGGTATCCCGGCGGACAGGTCATCAATATTTACGATGCGATCTATAAATATCAGGACGAGATCAATCACGTGCTGACTGCGCACGAGCAAGGTGCTTCTCACGCGGCGGACGGCTACTCCCGCGCCACGGGCAAGGTGGGCGTGTGCATCGCCACCTCGGGCCCCGGCGCCACCAATCTGGTGACGGGCATCGCCACCGCCATGCTGGATTCCATCCCGATGGTCGCCATCACGGGCAACGTGCCCTGCTCGCTCATCGGCAAGGACAGCTTCCAGGAGATCGACATCACGGGCATCACCTTGCCCATCACCAAGCACAATTATTTCGTCAATGACGTCACCAAGCTGGCCGACAGCATTCGCGAGGCATTCCGTATCGCAAGATCGGGCCGCCCCGGCCCCGTGCTTGTGGACGTGCCCAAGGACGTGCAGGTCGCGACTTGCGAGTTTGAGGAAAAGCCGATCCCCGAAAAGTTCCCGCTGCCCCTGGCAAGCGAAAACCAGATCGAGGAGGCCGCCGCACTTCTGAACGCGGCCAAGCGCCCCTATATCTACATCGGCGGCGGGGCCGCGGGATTGGGGCTTGGCAAGCAGATCATCGAGCTTGCCGAAAAGACGGATGCCTTCATCGGCTGTACCTTTATGGGACTTTCCGCCGTGAACGGCGATTGCGACCGCTTCCTTGGCATGCAGGGCATGCACGGGCATTACGCGTCCTCCATGGCGCAAAAGGAGGCAGACCTGATCCTTGGCATCGGCGTGCGCTTTTCCGACCGCGCCACGGGCAACGTTTCCAAGTATGCGCGCGGCACCAAGCTGATCCAGCTTGATCCCGATTTTTCCGAGATCAACAAGAACGTGTTGGTGGACGTCGGCATCGTGGCCGACGTGAAGGACTCCTTCCTGCGCATTGCCGCCAAGGCCGAGCGCAAGGCCCGCCCCGAGTGGCATGGCCAGGTCGATGCGCTGCGCGAGCGCGAGGCACGGTTTGATGCCGAGCAACGCGAGCAAGCAGGGGAAAAGCTGGTGCCCCGCCGCGTGTTTGACATCATCAACAAAAATAAATTACCCCGCACGGTGTTCGCCACCGACGTGGGCCAGCACCAGATGTGGACGGCGCAGTACGCCGAGTTTGACACCACGCGCCGCATCGTTTCCAGCGGCGGACTTGGTACGATGGGCTTTGGTCTTGGCGCCGCCATCGGCGCGCAGGTCGCCACCAAGGATCCCGTGGTGCTGATCACGGGTGACGGCAGCTTTGGTATGAATCTGAACGAGCTTGCCACCGCCGTTACCTACAAGATCCCGCTTGTCATCGTGCTGATGAATAACGGTGTGCTTGGTATGGTGCGCCAATGGCAGACGCTGTTCTTCAACAGCCACTATTCCAACACCACGCTGGAGCGCAAAACGGATTTCGTGAAGCTTGCCGAGGCGTTTGGCGCCGTGGGCTATCGCGCCGCCACCCCCGCCGAGTTTGAAAAGGCGTTCTGCGAGGCATTAAAGGTGGATGGCCCCGTTGTGATCGACACTTACATCGACAAGGACGAGTTCGTGCTGCCGATGCTCCCACCCGGCGGCTCGATCGAGGATCTGATCACCAATATCCGCAAGAAAGGGGAACAGATGTGATGAATAACAAGTTTGTAATTGCCGTTTACGTTGACAACCGGTTCGGCGTGCTGACGCGCGTGACCAGCATGTTCACCCGCCGCGGCTTCAACATTGACGCCTTGACGGTTGGCGAAACGGAGGATCCCGCATATTCCCGCATCACCATTTCACTCTCGGGTGACGGCTACGCCCGCGAGCAGCTGATCAATCAGATGAAAAAGCTGTTCAACGTCAAAAAGGTCGAGGTCATTGACGAGAGCAACTGCATCAAGCGCGAGCTGATGCTGATCAAGATCTACAACAAGCCGGAAACCCGCTCGGACATCCACTTTGCGGTGGATACCTACCGCGCCAAGGTGGTGGATTACACCACGGACGGCATGTGCATCGAGATCACGGGCGACCCCGGTAAGATCGACGCTTTCATCGAGCTGATGAAGCCCTTCGGCATCATCGAGATCTGCCGCACGGGTATCGTGGCACTGGAGCGCGGCAACACCTCGCTTCTCAACAAGTAAAACAAAAAATCAATATAAATCATCCAAAAAGGAGAACAAAAATCATGGCAAACATTTACTATCAGCAGGACTGCGACCTGCAAAAGCTCGCAGGTAAGACGGTTGCGATCATCGGCTACGGCTCTCAGGGTCACGCGCACGCCCTCAACCTCAAGGACAGCGGTGTGAACGTCATCGTCGGTCTGTACGAGGGCTCCAAGAGCTGGGCAAAGGCAGAGGCACAGGGCCTGAAGGTCATGGTCGCCGCTGATGCCGCCAAGGCCGCTGACATCATCATGATCCTGATCAACGACGAGAAGCAGGCAAAGCTTTACCGCGAAAGCATTGAGCCCAACCTCACCGAGGGCAAGACCCTTGCCTTCGCACACGGCTTCAACATCCATTTCGGCTGCATCAAGCCCCCCAAGAACGTCAACGTCATCATGATCGCGCCCAAGGGCCCCGGTCACACCGTGCGCTCCGAGTACCAGGTCGGCAAGGGCGTGCCCTGCCTGATCGCCGTGCATCAGGATGCCACCGGTGACGCGCTGGACATCGGCCTCGCTTACGCGCTCGGCATCGGCGGCGCCCGTGCAGGCGTGCTGGAGACCACCTTCCGCACCGAGACCGAAACTGACCTGTTTGGCGAGCAGGCCGTGCTTTGCGGCGGCGTTTGCGCCCTGATGCAGGCGGGCTTTGAGACGCTTGTTGAGGCCGGCTACGATCCCCGTAACGCTTACTTCGAGTGCATCCACGAGATGAAGCTGATCGTTGACCTGATCTACCAGAGCGGCTTTGAGGGTATGAGATACTCCATCTCCAACACCGCCGAGTACGGCGACTACGTGACCGGTCCCAAGATCATCACCGAGGACACCAAGAAGGCCATGAAGAAGGTCCTTTCCGACATTCAGGACGGCACCTTCGCAAAGGAATTCCTGCTTGACATGTCCGACGCGGGCGCACAGGTGCACTTCAACGCCATGCGCAAGATCGCGGCTGAGCACCCCTCCGAGGTGGTCGGCAAGGATATCCGCAAGCTTTACAGCTGGGCGGACGAGGAAAAGTTCATCAACAACTAATTCCTTCGCACAATAAGCGGCGCAATACGGCGTTGCTCCGCGCAGACGAACTCGACGATGGCAAACATCGCCATCGTCGTCTGCTGTGGTGCGCCTTGTCTTGCTTGCTTCTTGCACGAAGGTGGTGCTGCTTTGAGCTTTATATTTGTTCTCAAACGAATTACGCTCTTGCTGCAAACGAGTGTAAACTCGCTAAATCGTAGGGGGCGACGTCCTCGACGCCCCGCATCCGCGACATACAATGTGGCTGGGCACCTGCCGAGTGTCGGCCTTGGCCGACGGAGGAATCGTTACTCCGAAAGACCTTGTAAAGGCGCACAAGCACGCTTGTGCGCCTCATACAACGCCTTTCAAAATTCAAGGAGGGAATACTTATGATCAAGGATACCATTGTAAACGGTTGCAACAATGCACCCCACCGTTCGCTGTATAACGCACTCGGACTTACCGCTGAGGAGCTGCAAAAGCCCCTTATCGGTATCGTCTGCTCCTATAACGAGATCGTGCCCGGTCACATGAACCTCGACAAGATCGCCGAGGCCGTGAAGCTTGGTGTTGCCATGGCGGGCGGCACGCCCATTATGTTCCCCGCGATCGCGGTCTGCGACGGCATTGCGATGGGTCACGTGGGCATGAAATACTCGCTTGTCACGCGCGATCTGATCGCCGACTCTACCGAGGCAATGGTGATGGCACACGGCTTTGACGGGCTTGTGATGATCCCCAACTGTGACAAGAACGTGCCGGGCCTTTTGATGGCATCCGCACGTCTGAATATCCCCACCGTCTTTGTGTCGGGCGGCCCGATGCTGGCCGGTCGCGTGGGCGGCAAAAAGACCAGCCTTTCCTCCATGTTTGAGGCCGTGGGCGCTTACCACGCGGGCAAGATCGACGAGGAAAAGCTGAACGAATTTGAATGCAAGACCTGCCCCACCTGCGGCTCCTGCTCGGGCATGTATACCGCCAACTCGATGAACTGCCTCACCGAGGTGCTTGGCATGGGTCTTGCCGGAAACGGCACCATCCCCGCCGCATATTCCGCACGTATTCAGCTTGCAAAGCACGCGGGCATGCAGGTGATGGAGCTGGTGAGAAAGAACATCCGTCCCCGTGACGTGATGACCGCCGCCGCCATCCGCAACGCGATCACCGCGGACATGGCGCTTGGTTGCTCCACAAACTCAATGCTCCATCTGCCCGCCATCGCCAACGAGTGCGGCGTGGAGTTCTCGCTCGACGAGGTCAACAAGATCAGCGAGCGCACCCCCAATCTGTGCCACCTTGCCCCCGCAGGCCCCACCTATATGGAGGATCTCAACGAAGCGGGCGGCGTGTACGCGGTGCTGAAGCAGTTGGAGGAGAAGAATTTGATCGACACCTCCGTGATGACCTGCACGGGCAAGACGATGCACGAAAATATTGCCAACGCAAAAAATCTGGACACCGACGTCATCCGCACCGTGGAGAACGCCTTCAGCCAGACGGGCGGCATTGCCGCGCTCAAGGGCAACCTTGCGCCCGACGGTTGCGTGGTGAAGCGCTCTGCCGTAGCACCCGAAATGTTGGTGCACGAGGGCCCCGCCAAGGTGTTTGAAAGCGAGGAGGCGGCCATCGAGGCCATTTACGGAGGCAAGATCGTCGCGGGCGACGTGGTCGTGATCCGTTACGAGGGCCCCGCAGGTGGCCCCGGTATGCGTGAGATGCTCAATCCCACCTCGGCCATTCAGGGCATGGGACTTGGCTCCTCGGTGGCGCTTATCACCGACGGGCGCTTCTCGGGTGCCACGCGCGGTGCCTCCATCGGTCACTGCTCGCCCGAGGCAGCCGCAGGCGGCCCCATCGCCTACGTCAAGGACGGTGACATCATTTCTATCGACATTCCTGCTTATAAGATCGAGCTGAAGGTCAGCGACGAGGAGATGGCAAAACGCCGCGCCGAAATGCCGATCAAGAAAAAAGAGAATATCACGGGCTACCTCAAGCGCTATGCCGCGATGGTCAGCTCTGCCGATAAGGGCGCAATTCTCAATTACTGAGAGGGAAAAGCTATGACGGAATACGGATTGCAGATGTACAGCGTACGCGACATCACCAAGGAAAATTTGAAGGATGCCTTGCGCCAAGTCGCTGAAATGGGCTACAAGTACGTGGAGTTTGCGGGCTTTTTCGGTAACACCGCCGAGGACGTAAAGGCCTGGTTGGATGAGTACGGCCTCAAGTGCAGCGGCACGCACACCAAGGGTGACATGATCACCCCCGATGCCATCAAGGAGACCATTGCTTACCATAAGACCATCGGCTGCACCAAGTTGATAGTGCCCAGCGCCAGATGGAAGACTCCCGAGGAGATGGAGTATTACATCGCACTTTTCAACTACGCTCAGAAGAAGCTGGCTGCCGAGGGCATCGATCTCGGCTACCACAATCATTCCGGCGAGTTCTATCCCACGCCCTACGGCAAGATCGTAGAGGATGAGATCATGGCACGCACCTCCATCGATATGGAGATCGACACCTTCTGGCTCTTCAACGCGGGCATCGACCCTGTGCCTTATCTGGAGGCGCATAAGGATCGCATCAAGGTGATCCACCTGAAGGATGGCATCGTACTGCAGGATGGCAACGGCTCTTTCGAAAACGCCCGCAACGGTGCCGAGGGCAAGTCTGTGGGCAGCGGTATGGCCCCCATTGCGGCGATCCGCGATTGGGCTGTGAAGAACAACGTGCTTATGGTCATCGAGTCCGAGGGGCTGGACCCCACAGGACCCGAGGAGGTCGCACGTTGTATCCGCTATCTGCGCACGCTTGAAAACTGATTTTAATAATAATGAGGAAAATGTTATGGGAATGACGATGACACAAAAGATCCTGGCCGCGCACGCGGGGCTTGACCGCGTGGAGGCGGGTCAGCTGATCTTGGTAAATTTGGATATGGTGCTTGGCAACGATATCACGTCCCCCGTTGCCATTCGTGAATTCAACAAGCTCGGCGCGACCGAGGTGTTCGACAAGGACAAGGTGACGATGGTCATGGATCACTTCGCCCCCAACAAGGACATCAAGGCGGCAGAGCAGTGTAAAATGTGCCGCACCTTCTGCAACGAAAAGGAAGTCACCAACTTCTATGACGTCGGGCGTATGGGCATCGAGCACGCGCTCCTTCCCGAAAAGGGCTTGGTCGTTTCGGGTGACGTGGTGATCGGCGCGGACTCGCACACCTGTACCTACGGCGCGCTTGGCGCGTTCTCCACGGGTGTCGGTTCCACCGATATGGCGTGCGGCATGGCAACCGGCAAGGCGTGGTTCAAGGTGCCCTCCGCCATCCGCTTCAACCTTACGGGCAAGCTGAACCCCTTCGTTTCGGGCAAGGACGTGATTTTGCACATCATCGGTATGATCGGGGTGGACGGCGCGCTCTACCGCTCGATGGAATTTACGGGAGCGGGCGTTGCCGCGCTTTCCATCTATGACCGTCTGACCATTTCCAATATGGCGATCGAGGCGGGCGCAAAGAACGGCATTTTCCCCGTGGACGAGCAAACGCTTGCCTACGTGGCAGGGCACAGCACGCGCAAGCCCGTGGTCTACACGGCGGACGAGGACGCCGAGTATGAGGCATCCTATGACATCGACCTTTCCACCATCAAATCCACCGTGGCCTTCCCGCACCTGCCGGAAAACACCCGCACCATCGACGAGGTGGGCGAGGTCGTGATCGATCAGGTCGTGATCGGCTCCTGCACCAACGGACAGTATAAGGATATTGCCGAGGCAGCCGAGATCCTCAAGGGTCGCAAGGTCGCGCGGGGCGTGCGCGCCATCATCATTCCCGCCACGCAGGATATTTACCTGAAGGCCGCCGAAAACGGACTTCTGAAGATCTTTATTGAGGCGGGCTGTGTGGTCTCCACCCCCACCTGCGGGCCCTGCCTTGGCGGCTATATGGGCATCCTTGCCGCGGGCGAGCGCGCCGTGGCAACCACCAACCGCAACTTTGTCGGTCGTATGGGTCACGTCACTTCTGAAGTCTATTTGGCAAGCCCCGCCGTGGCCGCCGCCAGCGCCGTTGCGGGCAAGATCGCGGATCCTGCCGCATTGATGAAATAAGGAGGGAACGGATATGAAATTTACCGGAACTGTCATTAAATACGGCGATAACGTTGATACCGACGTCATCATTCCCGCCCGTTACCTCAACACCATTGACGTAAACGAGCTTGCCTCCCACTGTATGGAGGATATCGATAAGGATTTCCATAAAAAGATCAAGACGGGCGATATTATGGTCGCGGGGCAGAACTTCGGCTGCGGCTCCTCGCGTGAGCACGCGCCCATCGCCATCAAGGCAAGCGGCATCTCGCTTGTCATTGCGAAAAGCTTTGCCCGCATCTTCTACCGCAATGCGATCAATATCGGACTTGCCATTCTGGAATGCCCCGCGGCGGTCGACGCCATCGAAAACGGCCACGAGGTCGAGGCGGATATGGATGCAGGTGTGATCTTGGATAAGACCACGGGCGCCACCTTCGCGACCGCACCCTTCCCGCCCTTCATTCAAAAGATGATCCAAAACGGCGGCTTGATGGAATCGATCAGGAAAGGGGAGTTCTGCTGATGAATTACAATATTGCACTTTTGCGCGGTGACGGCATCGGTCCCGAGATCGTGGACAGCGCCGTGCGCGTATTGGAAAAGGTGGGCGAAAAGTTCGGCCACACCTTCCGCTTTACCCCTTATCTTATCGGCGGCTGTGCCATCGATGCTTGCGGCGAGCCGCTTCCAAAGGAAACCGTTGAGGGGTGCCTTGCCGCCGACAGCGTGCTGCTTGGTGCCGTGGGCGGCCCCAAGTGGGATACGCTCCCCGGTAACATGCGCCCCGAAAAGGCGCTGCTTGGCATCCGTGCCGCAATGGGGCTTTTCACCAATCTTCGCCCCGCCAAGCTGTATCCCGCTCTTGCTAGCGAGTGCCCCTTGCGCGCCGATATCGTGGCAAACGGGTTTGATCTGATGATCGTCCGCGAGCTGACGGGCGGCATCTACTTCGGCGAGCGCGGTATGCGCGAGGGCAAGTACGGCGAGGAGGCATACGACACCGAATGCTACAGCCGTATGGAGATCGAGCGCATTGGTCGCGTGGCGTTTGAAACGGCACGCAAGAGAGGGAAGAAGCTTTGCAGCATCGACAAGGCAAACGTCCTTGATACCTCTCGCCTCTGGCGCAAGATCATGCACGAGCTTACAGAGGAGTACCCCGACGTAACGCTTTCGGATATGCTGGTGGACAACGCCGCCATGCAGCTGGTGCGCAATCCTGCCCAGTTTGACGTGATCGTCACCTCGAATATGTTTGGTGATATCCTTTCGGACGAGGCCTCACAGATCACGGGCTCGATCGGTATGCTGCCCTCCGCCTCGCTTGGCGAGACCACGCGCGGGCTTTACGAGCCGATCCACGGCTCCGCCCCCGATATTGCGGGCAAGCACCTTGCCAACCCCATCGCCACCATCCTTTCGGCTGCAATGATGCTGCTGCACTCCTTCGGCCTTGCCGCTGAGCACGATGCTATCGTGAACGCGGTGGATGCCGTGCTGAATGCAGGGCTTCGCACCGCAGACCTCGCGCACGGCGCTCCCGCCCTTTCCACCGAGGAAATGACGGACGCCATCCTGGAAAGAATTTGATATGACAGCACAGAATCATAACGTCCGCGCCCTTTATCTGCGACTTTCCACGCTTGCGGTGTTCCGCGGCGTGCTGGCAGAGCCGCTTTTCGCCCGTTTTATGGATTTTGCGGGCGAGACGGGCACGGATGCGCAAAAAATGCTTGCTTACGCGGCGTTTGCCGAGGAAATATACCGTGGCGGCGGGGATCTCACGGATTGTGTGCGCCGTACGGTGTTTGAAAACGAAAACGTGTACGTGACCTCGCTCACGAAGGGGAAAAATTGCCACGAGAGCGTGGTGGCATCCGCCGCGCGCGAGCTTGCGGTGCTTTCCGACTTTGCCGCCCTCACAGCGGAGGAGTTTGCCGCCGATATGGGCGCCAAAATTGAGATCGCGGGCTTTTCCTCCCGTAAAATTGACCTTGCCGCCGAGTACGCGGTACGCGTGAAGGAGATCGACAAATACGGCTACGGTATTTTTGCCGCATATGGGATGTTCCGTCTTGGTGACGGCCCGCATCCCGTGCTGGAGCCCATTCGCACCCCCGACGATATCTCGATGCAAAGCTTCATCGGCTACGAGCAGGAGCGCGGGCGCGTGCTTGCCAATACCGAGGCGTTCCTTGCGGGCAAGCCCGCCGCCAACGTGTTGCTTTACGGTGACGCGGGCACGGGCAAATCCTCCACGGTCAAGGCGGTGGCAAACCACTTTTTCGATCAGGGTCTGCGCCTCATTGAGCTGCGCAAGGATCAGCTTTCCTTGCTCCCTTACGTGATGGGGCAGATCGGCTCCAACCCCTTAAAATTCATCATCTTTATCGATGACCTTTCCTTCCACCGCAGTGACGATTCCTTCAGCATGCTGAAGGCCGCGCTGGAGGGCACCGCCTCGGCCAAGGCGCCG
>SVSG01000018.1:0-4388 GCA_015064415.1 Oscillospiraceae bacterium
CGTACCAATCGGAGGGGATCTTCTTGCGGCACGCGGCGCACTCGCAATGGTTGTGCGAGCCGTCGGCCAGCCACACGTGCAGATAGTCCGCGTTCTGGTGCTTGTAGGCGTACTCGGTGATGTACTTTGCCACGATGGTACGTGCCTCGGGGTTGGACATGCAGAACTGAGTGTTCAGCGCTACGCCGCCCCACAGCTCGCGCACGCCGTTCACCTCGGCCAGGTACTTGCGCACCTTCTCCAGCGCGGGCTGCTCGCTCTTTACCCAGCCGTCGGCGGAGTTCAGACCGAAGGGCTCAGCCGTCCAGCCGTGACCCATATCGTGGAACTGGAGTGAACGCTTGGAAAGCTCTGCCTCGCACTGGCGCTTCCACTGCTTTGCGATCGTCTCGTTGATGGGCTCGGCGTCGCGGTTGGCGTGGTTGTGGTTGGCGTTGTAGTAGAAATCGTAGTATACCTTGGGGTTGTCAAACTCCATCATAAACACGTTCATGCCGATCTTGGGCTGGAAGTCGATGATCTCCATCATGTTGGGCTGATACTCCGCGCCCTCGTTGCACTGACCGCGATAGCGGCAGTCGGCCATCTTGTGGTACTTGGTGGGCTTCACGTCCTGCATCGGGATGTATTCGCCATCCACGCCGGGGAAGAACCAGCGGCAGCCGTTCTCGCGCAGGTAACGGTAGACGGAAAGCAGCACGGAACGGGGATTGGAGCCCGCAATGATGCCGTTCTCACCATCCGTGTCCACGTGCAGGATGTCGTCCAGCACAAGGTCCTCGGCTTCGCTTGTGTCAAGACCGAAGTCAGCCATAAGCCCCAAGCGCAGACCGTCCGTGGCGGTGGGATCGTACTTGATGAAGATCTCGCCGCATTCGGGCATCATCATTCTCAGGTACTTTTTCAGTTCCTCGGCGGCAAAGTCCACCGTGGGGTGAGAGGTGATCTTGTTGATCGTGTACATAGTTTTCTTCTCCTTTGCGGATAATTATTTTCTTTTTGGGGGATGCGGTGGGGGGACTTTTTAGGAAAAGTCCCCCCACACCCCCTCAAAAACCTTATCGGGCTTTTCGGGGGAGTGCATACAGGGATAACGGAGGGATGTGCATCGGGGATCGCGGGTCATTCGTGAATGACCCCTACGGGTTTGAGCATAGCCGTTTTGTGCATCGCAAAGACTACTCACCCACCGCTTACGCGGTCCCCCCTCCCTCACAAGGGAGGGACTACTGTAATCCATTCTTTTCATAACAGACGGAACGTTTTAGGAAATTTCAAACAAAAGTGAAATTTTACCGTCTATTGAAGAAAGCGAAAACGTTGTTTGTCCCTCCCCAAGTGGGGGAGGGTGGCACCCGCAGGGTGACGGGTGAGGATGCTCCGGCGCGAAGAATTTTGTGCATACCCGCCATTTGTGCATCGCGGATGGCGGCGGGCGCAAGCCCCCGCCCTACGGGTTTGTGCGTTGTTTTCAAAAGACAAAAAGTTTTCTCTTTTTTTGCGTCATCCTGAGCGAGCGAACAAACGCGAGCCGAAGGATCTCGACCGCGCAAAGCAAGCGCGGGCGCGGTGTGTATGCGCCAAGCTCCTCTGCAAATGTTACTTTACGTGCATGGAACTGCAACGCTTTTACTTCGATCCCGCAACGGCTTCGCCTTGCGGTTTGCTCGTTTGCTTCGCTGCACCTCGCAAACTTCGACTACGCTCAGGATGACACGGACGGGGGAGTGCACCGCGGATGCGGGTCATTTAGCTCGCGAAGCGAGGTGGGGAATGACCCCTACGATTTGTGCAAAGCCATTTTATATATCGCGGATGCGGGCTGTCGGGGCGCCAGCCCCTACCACAAAGAAAGCGAATAGCCGGTTGAAATGCGAGAGGTTTCATGTTTGTAAAAACGACGCGTTCATTTCGTTATTTGTACAAACCCGTAGGGGACGGCGCCTCGACGTCCCGTGTGGCACAATGCCATTCCCGCAAGCAATGCGGCTGTTGCCTATCCTTTTTGTTTAAGGATTTTGCGGGGGTGTGGGGGTGCTTTTGCAAAAGCACCCCCACGTCGCCTCCCCTTACACGTCAAAAGAAAGGGTCTCGGGGCGGTTGAAGATGCGGGAGATAAACGCCCAGGGGGCAAGGAACTGATCGTAGCAGGTGGCGATCTCGGGCTCGTGACGGCCGAAGCTGTTGTAGAATTTCTCAAACAGCTCCTTTGCCTCCGCCCCCGCGCCGTAGCACTTGGGGATAAGCGCGCTTGCCACGCCCTCGCAGTATTCCATATAGTAGCGCAAGAGCTTGTACGCGACGGTCTGCGCGCGATAAGGCATCACGCGGTGCGCCTCCAGAAACTCCTTGTACTCGGCGGCGATCTCGGGCATTTTACGCAAGTCATCTGCCATCGCGGGGTTGTAGTGCTTGCCGATCTTTTCATTGGCAGAGCGTTGTCCGTTCAGGTACTTGGTGTCGATCGCCTTGCCGATCTTTTGGAACAGCTCCACCACCTCGCGCCAGTCGGCGCCGTAGGCGTGGCTGAAGTAGTCCTCAAGCAGTGTTTCAAAGGGAACGCTGGTGTCGAACTGTGCCTGCCCGTAAACGTAGAAGGCGAAGCCGTTCGGCCAATAAGAGCGTTGCGAGCAATCGTTGATGAGGCCGTTGAAGCCGTGCCCCCGATAATTTTGAATATCGTCATAAACCACGCGGGCAAAATCCAGCACGCCGAGGTCAAAATATTGCGCCAGCCAGAAATGGTACTCATAGAGCATGGCGGGCACGCGGCAAATGCTCTGCCAATCCTTTGCGCACTTGATGTAGGGCGCGACGGTGGGGAACATCGTAAGGTTGTTGCGCACGTAAGGGGTGTAGGTCACGCCCTCAAGCGAATCCGGCACGCTTTCGGTGTAGCGGCGCGAGATGGGCGCGGAGAGCAGGGAAAAGCGCTTGGGATTTTTGATCTTTTCCACCATCGGCGGCCAAGCCGTGTCGCAGTAGCTGATAAACACGATGCGGGTGGCAAGCCCTTTTTCGGTGAGCGCCTCGTCCAGCTCGTTCATCAGCATCACGTACCAATCGGAGGGGATCATCTTCTGGCATTCCTCGCACTCGCAGTGGTTGTTCGAGGAGTCTGCCAGCCATACGTGCAGATAGTCCACGTTCTGATGCATGTGAGAGTAGTTCACGATGTAATCCACCACCAGCTTGCGCGCACGCGCGTTGGACATGCAGAATTGCGTATTCATCGGGCCCCGGAAGTGCACCTTGCGCTCGCCGTTGATCATTGCAAGAAATTCGCGGGATTCCGGCGGCACGGGCGCTTCGCCGCCCTTGTCCTCGCCGTGCTTCCAGCGGTAGGCGGTGTCCATCCCGAAGGGCTCAGCCGTCCAGCCGTGACCCATATCGTGGAACTGCAATCCGCGCTTTGAGATCTCGGCCTCGCACTGGCGTTTCCATTGCACCATCTGCTCGGCGGTGACGGGCTCGGCCTCGTGCGCGGCATTGTTCATCGCGCCGTAATAGCGGTTGTAGTAGATGTAGGGGCAGGCGAACTCCAGCATAAAGACGTTCAGGCCGATCTTGGGCGTGAAGTCGATCGCCTCCATCATGTTGCCCTGGATCTCCGCGCCCTCGTTACATTGTCCACGGTAGCGCATATCTGCCATCTTATGGTACTGCACGGCGTGCACGTCCTGCATCGGAATGTACTCGCCGTCAATGCCGGGAAATAGCCAGCGGCAGCCGTTTTCCTGCAAATAGCGGTACACGGCAAACAGCACCGAGCGCGGGTTGGAGCCCGCCAGCACGCCGTTGCCGTCACCGTCCACGTCCACGTGTACGATGTCGTCAAGCTCAACGTCCTCGGCCTCGCTCACGTCAAGACCGAAGTCGGGCAAGAGGCCCAGGCGCAGCCCTGTGGTGGCATCGGGATCGTACTTGATAAAGATCTCGCCACACTCGGGCATCATCATTCTCATGTATTTTTTCAGCTCCTCGGCGGCGAAGTCCACCGTCGGGTTGGATGTGATTTTGAAGATTTGGTACATTTGGTTTTGACTGGCGGGGAGAACTTTTTTGCAAAAAAGTTCTCCCCGCACCCCTTTCAAAAAATCTTTGATCAATTTGGTGGTGTAAAATTTGAATTTGGTGCGATTACCCGCTAAACGGTGCGGCTACATAGTCCTCCCCTTGAGAGGGGAGGTGGCAGGCGAATGCCTGACGGAGGGGTAGTAATCATAAGGTATTATCCTTCTGATTTATCACGAATAACTACCCCACCACCAACTTCGTTGGTCCCCCGCCCCTTGCAAGGGGCGGACAAGCGAGTGCGAACATAGCGGATAAAGGTATAAAGAATTTTTAGATAACAATGCGGCTGCATTGTCCCTCCCTTGAGAGGG
>SVSG01000018.1:4398-46086 GCA_015064415.1 Oscillospiraceae bacterium
CCCACCACCAACTTCGTTGGTCCCCCGCCCCTTGCAAGGGGCGGACAAGCGAGTGCGAACATAGCGGATAAAGGTATAAAGAATTTTTAGATAACAATGCGGCTGCATTGTCCCTCCCTTGAGAGGGGAGGTGGCAGGTGAATGCCTGACGGAGGGGTAGTAATCATAAGGTATTATCCTTCTGATTTATCACGAATAACTACCCCACCACCAACTTCGTTGGTCCCCCGCCCCTTGCAAGGGGCGGACAAGCGAGTGCGAACATAGCGGATAAAGGTATAAAGAATTTTTAGATAACAATGCGGCTGCATTGTCCCTCCCTTGAGAGGGAGGGGGGACCGCGTTAGCGGTGGGAGGGTAGTAACATCTATTTCGATATTTTTATTTTTGTTTTTTCTAAAATATCCACGATGACTCCGCGAAAGTTCTTTTTCACGCTCTCGTTGGAATAACGCAATACGGTAATGCCGAGAGAGCGCAAATATTGATCGCGTTCCTCGTCCGCTTTTTTTGCGTCGGGTGCGGTGTGCTGTAGGCCGTCTATTTCAATGACCGTCTTGGCTTTTGAAATATAAAAGTCCACAATATAACGCCCAATCACTTTTTGCCTTTTCACGCGGACGGGAAGTGCGCAAAGAAAATCAAACCACAAGTGCTTTTCTTCTTCTGTCATTTCTGCGCGGAGTGATTTTGCGTTATGCAACAGATTTTTTCTGTAAGGAAGCATCCTTTACCCCAGCTCTTTTACAAGTGCCTTGGCGGCGCTGACCATTTTGTCCTTGGTGCCAAGCCCAAGCTGTCCCGCGTAGTAGCGGCCGCCGTAGGCGGTGGTGCCAAGCGTTTTGTCGGGCGGGATGTAGCCGACGCGACCGTTTGTTTGCTCGCTTATGAGAATTTTCTTTTCGGGCGCGACCGCCTTCATCGCAAGGCCGATCTCGGTGTAAAGCTCACCGGGGACGGTGAGGATCGTCCAGTCGCCAAGGCGCATGCCCACCATTTCCATTTCCATCGTGGCGGGGGCGGTGGGGTCGTAGGAAAGCGTGCTTTCCATCACGCGGCGCGCACTGTTCACGATGCGCTCGCCCGCATCAAGCTGTGCCTTGGTGGCGAGCGCTTTTTCCACCTCCCACGCGGCGGGGGCGCGCAAATTGTAGGTGTCGGTGCGCGTGGCTGCCTTTACGGCAGGGGCGTTATCGGTCGCCGTGATCTCGCGGTTGATCTTGCAAACGGTCTCGGTCAGCAGCTTGCCCATCTCCTCGGGCATATAGGTGCTGCCGTCCGCGTAGCGCTCGCTCACGCCGCTTTTGTAGTTGTAGGCGTTCACGTCGCCGCACGCGCCGTTCAGAAACAGCACCACGACCTCGCGCCCGAAGATCATTTGCAGATTCTGGCGCAGGAAGCCGGGGTAGTCAGAGGAAAAGTGCGTGCGCTTGGTGTTGTCGTTGTCGGGGTGGTTGGCGTAGTTGACGATAAACGCGGCGGGTGCGCCGTTCTCGCCATCCACGCGCATCACGTGCACGTCGTGATCGACTGTGCCAAGATAGCCCGTGATGTGATCCTTCGCTGCCTTACCGGGGATGGACACGATGCGCCCATCGTCCAGAATGCAGTCGCGGTTGAAGCTCATGCGGTCCTCCACGCCCTTGGCGGTGCCGAGCGCGTAGCCGTCCTTCATATTCTCAAACGCCTGCACGGCGGCGTTCACAATGCAAGTGTCGGTGTATTTTGCCACCAGCGGCTCACCGGGCGCGCCGCTGTTCCAATCGTAGGAGGAAGCACCCGTGTGCGTGTGGGTGGCGGCGAGCAAAATGTGCGATACGGGCACGCCCGTTTTCTCGCTGATGCGCGCGCGAAGATCATCCGCGCGGTCGGTGGCAATGCTCAGCGCATCCACGGAAACGAGGATCACGCTCTCCTCGCCCGCGAAGGCGGCGGCGTTGGCAAACAGCGGGCAACGCGCGTTTCCGCGCGCCCAGAAGGGCAGTCCCTCGCCGGGCATAAAGCCCTCTAAGGGCGTAAAATCAATTTGTGCAAATCCTGCTTTCATAGGGGGGTCTCCTTGTGTGAAGAGTTGGAAGTTGTGCGATGTTTGATCGCTTATTGGGGACACGGCAATCATAAGGCAACATTCGTATAAATAGCGAATTTTTTCGTTTGTAAAGAACAACGCATTTGCGTTGCCCCTCGCACAAACTTGTAGGGGACGGCGCCTCGACGTCCCGCGCGGCAAGCTGCTTTCGCTAACAATGCGGCTGTTGGCTTATCCTTCTTGTGTGAGGATTTTGAGGGGTTGTAGGGGAACTTTTGCAAAAGTTCCCCTAACTCTCTTTATCAGACCTCGTTTTTAAACAATCTGTTGTCGCGGATCTCGCCCATACGTGCGGCGATCTGCGCCTCGTACAAGCCCTTGAGCATCATCGTGGCGCCGTCGATCAGCGTGTCCGCGGTGCCAAGACCCGTGTAGGAGATGTTGGAATAAATGCTTTCATAACAGCCGCCGCGCAGGACGTAATCGGGCGCGATGTAGCCGTGCCAGCCGTCGGCAAGCTCGACCACAACGGTGTGCGGGAAGGGGGAGTTCGCCTTGATGCGAAGGCCGATCTCAGAGTAGATCTCGCCGGGCAGGCCCACGAACACGATGTCGCCCAGCTGCAGCACGTGGATGCCGATGTCCATCAGCTTCGGGGTCTTTTCGGCATCCTCGGCAAGATAGATCTCAGCGCACTGTCTGTCGTGGCTGTACGCGCGATCCTCCATTTTGCCGTTTTCCTCAAGGAAAGCCAAGAACTTCTTCGCCCATTCCTTGCGCTCGGGCGTCGCATAGCGGCGCGCCACGGGGAAGGTGCAGTAGCGACCCTGAATCAGGATCTCACCTGCGCGGGGATAGGGGGCGGGGTTCATATTCTGAACCGTTTCGGCCAGCCCCTCGCCGATGTGCCAGCTGGAGTAGGTCTTGGGGAACGAGTGCGTTTTCTTGTGGTTGTAGTTCTTGAAATCAAGGTGGTTGACGTTGCCGCAGCAGCCGTTGAAGAACACCACCGTGACGTCGCGCCCAAAGCGGCGGCGCAGTGCCTCGCGCATCGAGCCCGCGTAATCGGCATCAAACTTGTCGGGGTGGGCGTTGGTGTCCAGATGCAGCGCATAGTTCACCACAAAGCAAAGGGGCTGCCCCTCCATATCGTCAAAGCGGATCACGTTCACGCTCTGGTCAATGTCCGAGATCGGCCCCACCAGATTGTCCGCGTGGTTAAGGCCCGGGTTGGTGACGATCTTACCGTCGGTGGTGAAAAAGTCGCGGCAGAACGCAAAGCGCGTGTCATAGGTGCGCGCGGTGCCCATCTTGACCTCGGCGAGCTGCTCGTTGGCGGCGATCACCGCCTGCACGGCGGCATCCGCCACAGGGATGAGCGCGTCGGGGTTGGCGGGGCAACCCCAGCAGCGCACGTCGGTCTCACAGCCCGTATGCGTATGGGTGGTGTGTACGAAAATGTAATCGGTGGAGATCTTCAGCACCTTGCCGATGCGCTCGCGAAGCGCGGTGGCAAAGTCCACCGTGGCAAAGATCAGGTCAAGCGATACAAGCACCGCCTTCGCGCCCTCGCTTTCGATCACGGCGGCGTGCGCCATCAATGGCGTGAGCTTGCCCTTGCCGTAATGCCCCTTGATCTGACCGGGGATCGGTCCCTCGGCGGGGGTGTATTCTCTTTCTGCAAATCCTGCTTTCATATCGGTTTCTCCTTGTGTGAAAAATCTGCGTTTTTATTTGGTGGGGATAGCGGAACTACCCCACCACCAACTTTGTTGGTCCCCCGCCCCTCGCAAGGGGCGGACAAGCGGGTGCGAACATAGCGCATAGAGGTATAAAGAATTTTTAGATAACAATGCGGCTGCATTGTCCCTCCCTTGAGAGGGAGGGGGGACCGCGTTAGCGGTGGGAGGGTAGTGATGATGGATTAAATGCTATTCTCTTAATTTTTCCTCGAAATATGTGCGGGGCGGTAGACGATGCCGCCAAGGGTCTTGTCAAGATAATTCTGATGCATCTCGCGCAGCATCCCCGTCGCGCCGTTTACCAGCACGTCCACCGTGCCGTGACCCGTGAAGGCGATGCTGCTGTAAATGCCCTCGTACGCGCCGCAATCCTGAATGATGTCGGGGGAGATGTAGCCGTTCGCGCCGCTCTCCAGCTCGACCACCAACGTCTTGGGGTAGGGGGAGTTCGCCTTGATGCGCGTGCCGATGCAGGTGTAGATCTCACCGGGCAGACCCACGATCACCCAATCGCCCAGCTGCATCGTGTGGATCTCCACCTCGCAGGTCGCGGGCATCTCGGCGGGCTCGGCAAGATACTGCTCGGCAAGCAGGAGCGAATGCTCCATCATCTTCTCCTCGCCTGCGGCCTTCTTGTCCATGATCATCTTCGCCCACGCGCGCATCTCGTCGGTGGCGTGGCGGCGCAGCGTTTCGTGCAGCTCGGACTTTGCCTGCATAAAGGGATCGTCCGCCTTCATCACAAGCCCCTCGCTGATCTTTGCCACCGTCTCGGCAAGGCCCTCGCCAATCAGCTCCGGCGGGCAAAGCCCGTGGTCGCGGTAGCTGTCCGAGGTTCTGTTTTTGAAATCCATATCGTTCACGTCACCGCAGGTGCCGTTGAGGAACACCACCGTGACGTCGCGCCCAAAGCGGCGGCGCAGCGCCAGGCGCAGGTAGCCCGGATAGTCGGCAGAGAACTTGTCGCGCTCGTTGCCCTTGTGGTTGTCGGGGTGGTTGGCGTAGTTGACGATGAAGCAACGGGGGCGGTCCTCCGCCACGTCGTCGATGCGCATCACGTGCACGACCTGATCCACCGTGTCAAAGGGCATCACCAGATCGTCGCCGCGGAAACCGGGGTTGCTGCGCAGGCGACCGTCTGCCATGTACCAGTCGCGGTTAAAGCTGAAGCGCTTTTCAAAGTCGTAGCCCGTGCCGTATTTGCATTCGGTGCGGCTTTCGTATGCCTCCACGGCGGCGGCAACCGCCATCTCACCTGCATACGCGGCAACCTCGGGCTCGGCGGGGGTGCCCCAGCACTGATAGTCGGTGCCGCATCCCGTGTGCGTGTGCGTGCACGCAAGCAGTACGTTCTCCACGGGGATGGAGAGGGCGTCTGCGATCTTTTTCTTGATATTCTGCGCCAGATCAACGGTGATGAAAATGATGTCCATCGACACAAAGACCTGCGTTTCGGTGCCCGACGTGATCACGGCGGCGTGCGCCATCAGCGGCGTGCGCGTGCCCTCGGCAAAATAAGGGCCGATCTCACCGGGCATATTGCCCTTCTCGGGCGTAAATTCTTTTTCACAAAATCCTGCAAGCATGATAGGTACCTCCAAATGGTTGGTGTGTATGTATGCGGGGGAACTTTTTTCGCAAACTGTCCTCGCCTGCGGCGAGCACATCGGTATGCCTTCGGCAACCGCGAAAGTTCCCCCGCGCCCCCTTCAAAAAATCATTAAAGCATTTTAGGGTGCGAACAAGGTGCGTTTCGCGATTATAAATCGCGGATGCGGGCTGTCGAGGCGCCAGCCCCTACGAGTTTGTGCGTTGATTTTTGAAATCGCGGATACTACTCTTCCGTCACCCTTCGGGTGCCACCTTCCCTCACAAGGGAAGGCTAACAGCGTTTAAGCTTTTATCAACAGACGGAATGCTTGATAAAAACTTTAAAAATAAATGTTGCCACCGTCTATTGACAAGAAGTAAGGACATCGGTGGCCTTCCCTTGTGAGGGAAGGTGGCGTGGCTTGCCACGACGGAAGAGTAGTCTTGGCACATCAGCTTTCCCGCTAACAATGCGGCTGTGTGCGATTTCCTTTTGTGTAAAGGGTTTTGCGGGGGTGTGGGGGCGCTTTCCCAAAAGCGCCCCCACGGCCTCCCCCTCAATACAACTTCTTCAATGCCTCGATGCCGCCCTGGACGATGGCGTCCATCGCGCCAAAGCCCGTGGTGCCGGAGCTGAAGCGCCCCTCATAGGAGCCGTTCTCGCGCACGCTGTCGGGGATGACGTAGCCGTGGTGGCCGTTGGCAAGCTCAACGGGGACGGTGTGCGTGAAGGGCGAGCCCTCTTTAATGGAGCGGCCGACGGCGGTATACATCTCACCGGGCATCGCGATCATGCCCCAAGGGCCCACGCGATAGCCCGTGACGGTAAAGGTCTCGGTCTCGGGCACGTTCTCACAGGTCGTGACGTAGGCCATCGCCGTGCCGTACTCCCAGATTACGGGGTACTCGGTCTTGGCGCGCTCCAGCACCTCGGCAGCCCAGGCGCGCTCGGCGTCGGTGATCTGACGGCGCTTGACGGTGAGGGGATTTTCGAAAACGCTCACGGTGTTGTCGTCCGTAGTCTCGCAGCCCGCCTCGATCGCCTTGATGATGGTGTCTGCCATCCCGTTGCCGATGACCTCGGGGGTGACAGCGTCGGGCGCGCAGTGCAGGGTGCGGCAGGTTTTGTGAAGGAAGTCCCAATGGTTGACGTCGCCGCAGCAGCCGTTGAAGAACAGCACTACAACGTCCTCGCCGTACTTTTGCTTCAAGGCGATGCGCATAAAGCCGGGCCAGTCGGCGCAGAACTTGTTGCGCGGGCGGGTCTTGCTGTTATTGGAGTCGGGGTGATTGGCAAAGTTGATCATAATGGCGACCGTTTTGCCGTTTTGTTGCACGCGCATCAGCTCGATCTGGTGGTCGGGCACGTCGCAGGTGCGCTCGATCTCGTATTTGTCAAAGCCGGGGTTGGTCTTGATGCGGCCGTCCTTGAGCACCACGTCGCGGACGAAGGAAAAACGCTTTTCCTCGGCGGTGGCGGTGGCAAGCGTCACGCCCTCCTGCATATTTTCAAACGCCTTTGCGCCCGCCGCAATGATGCGGTTTGCCACCACCTCGGCGATCTCGGGCTCGGCGGGGGATTTCCAGCAGGGCTTGTCGTAGGAGGGGCCCATATGGGTGTGCGTGGCGGCAAGCAGGACGTTCTTTTTGGGAAGCCCCGTTTTCTCTGCCACGCCCTCGCGGATGCGGTTTGCGTAGGCGGTGTGGAAGAGCAGGTGATCGGCGGAAATGAGGATCACGGTCTCGCCGTTCTGTTCAAACGCGGCGGCGTTTGCCTGCAGGGGGGTATAGGCACCCTTGGCATAGTAGGCCTGGAACTCACCGGGCATAAAGCCCTCGTTCGGGGTGTATTCAATTTCTGCAAATCCGGCTTTCATTGTATTCTCCTTTGTGTGGACAAATTCCGCGCGCGTGTGCGTATATATGTGTGCGCCATCGTGCGCGCGCGTTAGAAAATAAGTACCGAATGCCGCAAAATACGGGCATTGTAGGCACTTTAAGCCCAGTATAACAAAGTTTTGGGGGCTTGTCAAGCCGATTTGCGGAATTTCTATCGAAAAGTGGAAAAAAGGGGCAAGGGGAGCGTACAGGCCCCCCTTGCTTTTTTGAACATTTACCCGCCAAACGGTGCGGTATTCCGCAAATGTTGTAGGGGCGAACATCCACCTCGCTTCGCGAGCTAGGTCTCCCCTACGGGTTCGTGCGTTGCCGTTTTGTGTATCGCGGATGGCGGTGTAGGGCGGGGGCTTGCTCCCGCCGTTTGTGCATTGCGGATGGCGGGCGACCACCACCTCGCTTGCGCGAGCTGCGCGTGCCACCTCCCTCTCGGAGGGAGGCTGCAAAGCCGACCGACGAGGGGCGGAGAGGAGGCTGCAAAGTAGCCGACCGACGAGGGGCGGAAAAGCCCCGCAAAAGTCGGATTTTTGCATTTACCCCCAAAACGGTGCGAGTTTTAGGCGCAAAAGGCGCAAAAAAGGAGGCGCGCGACGGTGCACATCGTCAGCGATAAACGGAAAACTCATATACGCCGTTTGCATGTTCCTCGCGCCTACTCCCGCAATTTTTTTGTGGGCGCACAGCCCATAAAGCGCTTATAGATGCGGAAAAAGGCGGAGTAATGGTTAAAGCCCACCATTTCGCTTGCGCGGTGGGCGGGTGTGCCCGCCGCGATCAGACGATCCGCGTGCGCGATCTTGTGGCGCAGAACGATCTCCCCCACGGTGAAGCCGGTCTCCTTTTTGAACACGTGGCACATGTGGTATTTGCTGACGAACAGCGCCCCCGCAATGTCATCCAATGTGATCGAGCGCGAGATGTTTTCCTTGATATAGCACGTGACTGCGTCAACAAGACGTTGCTCGGGGCGTTGCGGCTTGGGCGGTATGGCCATGGCCTCCCGCAACGCGATCATCAGCTCGATCCATTTGGCGATCAGGCGTTGCGCCGCAAGGGGCGCTTGCGCGTCGATCTCGCACATATCCGAAAAAAGGGTAGTGCCAAACGGCGATCTGACGCCCTGCGGAAGCTGAACGAGGGGGGTGTTTTCAAAGGGGGAGAGCAGGGGGGCCAAGGGCGGCTGCTCGCACAGCGCGGCATCCACCAACAGGGTATATCCGTAAGAGCGCGGCTCCCACTCCGGTGTGACGTCCTCCCCTGGGCGCCGCAAGAAAAAAGTGTATGATGAAAGCGGCTGTTTCGTGCCGTCCGCACAGGTGAAAAATCCCTTGCCGCTTGCCAAAAATGAGAAACGGTAGCCACTTTCGCCGACAAAAGCGTTCAGATCCTGCGAAATCAAGATCGGGTGATCCATCTCCGCATCCCTCCTTTCCTTGCTTTGATTATAGCAAAAAAGCGCAAGATTGTCAACGGATTTCCGCGCAAGAAAAGCAATAGTTTGCATCACGCGCGCAAGGAGTTGTATTGCCACGCGGCGCGTTTTGTGTTAAGATTAAAAGGTAAAAAACCTTCTAAAAAGGAGAATTTGCTATGAAAAATCTTTACCCCGTCATTGAAAAATCCGAGTTTACCGCCCGCGTGGCCGCCGCCCGCGCCGACATGGCCGCCGAGGGCATTGACCTGCTTGTTGGCTTTTCCAATCTGCTGGATCCCTCCACGGTGCGCTATTTCACCGACTTTGCCGCCGTGAACGAAAGCGCCGCCATCATCATCCCTGCCGAGGGCGAGGTCACGCTCTGCTCGGGTCAGGCGGGCTATGACTACGCACAGGTCAAGAACAAGCTGGACGGCTCCGTCATCAAAATCTTCCCCGAGATCGGCGAGGTCTCCGGCTTTGAGTATGATACCGAAGGGCAGTTGGATTTCGAGGTCTATTTCAAGGAATTGAAGGCAAAATACAACGTGAAAAAGATCGGTCTTATCGGCAAGCTGACCTTCCCCGCTGTCATTTACAACAAGCTTGCCGCCGTGTTTGCAGGTGCCGAGATCGTGGATTTTGACGAGCAGCACTACGCCCGCCGCGTGATCAAGACCCCCGCCGAGATCGCCTGCATCCGCCGCGCCGCCGACATCATCAGCGACACCTTCCGTCACGTGGTGCAGAAGATTTATGCGGGCATGAACGAGCTGGAGCTGCAGGCAGAGCTGGAGGCCGAAATGCTGCGCCTTGGCGGCGAGAGCTACGTGCAGGCGTTCGCCCCGATGGTGGCGACGGGCCCCGCAAACTCCTTCATCAGCATGTGCCGCAACACCACGCGCAAGATGCAGGAAAGCGAGATCCTGAATCTTGCCGCAGGCGTGTGCTACGAGGGCTATAACGGCGTGATCTGCACCCCCCACGTGCTGGGCGAGGTGCCCGAAAAGATCAAGGATGCCGTCAAGTGCGCGTACGAGGCGCTCAACGTTGCCGCCGATCTGATGAAGCCCGGCACCCCCTGCGACGTGGTGATGAACGCCTACACCGACCACCTCACCAAGTACGGCTATATCGAATACTGCCCCTACGGCAGTCTGCACAGCACGGGTCTTCTGGAATGCGAGGCACCCGTGTTCTCGGTCAAAAATCAGCGCGTGATCAAGGAGAATATGGGCATTTGCATCGACGCGTATTTCAAGGGCATGGAGTGGGGCTCCTTCCGCGTGGAGGACGTGTACGTGATCGGCAAGAACGGCGCCGAGCGCGTGACCACCTACAACGACGAAGTGCTGCCCGCCTTCCTCGCGTAAGATGATCCGCACGATTTGCGGCGACCTTTCAAAAGAGTCGCTTGGATTTACCCTGCCGCACGAGCATATCCTCATCGACATGGAAAACTGTGTGGATGAGATGCCGCATGCGGAATTTCACGGAAAGATCACCCCGTTCAACCGCTATTTGATGGTTTCCGATCCTTATTACATCAAGGAGAACGCCTCCTACGTGGACGAGGACGTGGCCGTGAGAGAGCTGCTGCTTTACAAGCAGTACGGCGGCCAGAGCATTGTGGACGTGACGCCCGATGACATCGGGCGGGACGTGCGCGCCCTTCGCCGCATTGCCGAGCGCACGGGGCTGAATATCATTGTCGGTTGCGGACATTATACCGAGCCGTCGCTTTCCGATACCGTCAAAAATATGAGCGTCACACAGCTGGCGGACGAGATCATCCGCGACGTCACCACGGGCGTGCAGGGCACCGATATGCGCGCAGGCGTGATCGGGGAGATCGGCACGAGTGCCGAGATCACCGCAGCCGAGCAAAAGTGCGTGGAAGCCGCCCTCATCGCCGCGCGTGAAACGGGCGCATCGGTGCATTTTCATACCAGTCTTTGGGAAGAAAACGGCAAGACGGTATTGGAAATAGCGAAAAAGCTTGGCACCGACCCCGCCCGGATCTGCATCGACCACATCGACGTGGATCTGCGCTATGACTACTGCAAATACCTCCTTGACGAGGGCGCGTGGATCGAATTTGACAACTGCGGCAAGGAGTTTTTCATGCCGCCGCGCGACTGCGGCAAGATCCGCGGCAAGTTTGCCTATGATATGGAGCGCGCCGAGATGATCGCGCGCCTTCTTTCGGACGGCTACGGCGACCGCTTGCTTGTCACCAACGATCTTTGCCTGCGCACCATGCTTGCCGAGTACGGCGGCAACGGCTTTATGCACGTCGCGCGCACGATCTTGCCGATGCTGCGCTACGTCGGCGTCACCGAGCAGGATATTCACCGTCTCACCGTCCAAAATCCCGCCGATTTTTTGGATTTTTGAGGTTGGATATGTGGGGAAACCCTTTTCAAAGGGTTTCCCCACACCCCTTCCGAAGTCCTTACACAAAGGTGTGGAATACAAGGTGCGCCACCGTCTGCGCCCCCTCCCGCGCATTTGCGCAAAATCCGCATTTCGCGCGATTGCTTGACAATCGCGTTTTTGTTTGCTATACTTATCAAAAAGATCCCGAAAGGAGACTTTATATGGATAGATGGTACTGGGTCGAATTGATCGGTTTCGACAATACGTCTCCCGATTTTGGCGTACAAGCATACCTTTCGCGCAACCAAAGCACGACGGGCATCTCGCTGCTTTTTGCGCATATTGATTTCTTGTTTGAACAGCAAAACGAGGCACTTGCCCCCACCGCCTGCTCCTACGGCGGGCACGAATACAACCGCGAGCGCCGCCGCCAGAACTGGACGAAAACACAGCTGAAGGGCCTTGTCAAGGAGCTGCAAGCCCACGGCGTGAAGGTCTTTTTCTCCTGCTTTGATATGACTGAGCGCGTCAGCGACCCCGCGTGGCTGTGCTACGGGCGCAAGGGTAAGCCGAGCCCGCTTGTTTACGTCTTGAAGCAGCTGGAAAACGGCACCGTCGGCGACGTGGTGATCGAAAAGCTGCGCACCGTGCTCGACTTTTACGGTTTTGACGGCTTGCAGCTCGGTGACGGGCTTTCCTCTAACCGTCTTTCCATCGAAAACGGCGATTTTTCCGTACCGTTCTGCCGCCAATCGCAAATTTCCATCCCCGAAAATCTAATGGGCGAGGACGTGGAAAGCTACGCGGTGCGCCGCGCGTGGATCCTCAAAAACAGACGCTTGGAATGGATCTCCTTCCTTTCGGACGCGTGGGCGGATTTTTACCAAAAGCTGTTTGACCGCATCGAAAAGCCGATCATGTTCAATATCGCCTGGACGCGCGGCCCCTTTGAGGCGCTTTACCGCTACGGCCTTGATTACACGCGCTGTGCGCCGGGGCGCGCCTTCGCCGCGATGATCGAGGAAAACTCCGCCACGCGCGCCATCACCGCCCCCGAGGATGAGGGCGACGTCGAGTTTTCGCTTGCCCACCGCGACACCTTCCCCTACGAGTACGCGCTGATGCAGCAGCAGATCAAGCTGCACACGGACGGGCTTGCGCAGATCTCGCTGATGCCGATCAGCGACACGCAGGAGCAATGGGACGCCCTGCGCCATTGCCCCACCGAGCTCACGCGCGCCATTATCAAGCGCTATAACAATTTCGTCTGGCAGGGTGGCAAGTTCATCCCTTGCTGTGACGCGCCGCACTATTGCCTTGCCGATGGCATCCCCGCCGAGGACTGGCGGTGGCTGGCGAAGCAAGAGAGCTATCGCTTGCCCCCCGTCGATTTTGTCGAGGGCTTTGTCGGTGTCTACAACCCCGACGCGCTCCCACGCGACGTGGCGCAGTTCTGCCGCAAAAAGCACTACTTCGGCGCGGCCCTTCAGCAGGAGCTGATCTGCGCGGGGCTCCACGTGGGCGCGCAGGTAAAACTCGCAGACGTATGCGACTTTTCGTGTGCAAAAGGGCTTTTGGTGACCGATCTTGACACCTACACCGCCGCGCAAAAGGCCGCGCTTGCCAAGGCGAAGCTCCCCATCCTTGTGGTGGGCGAGGACGTGGACTTACCCCTTGAAAACTCTACCCGTTATGGGGGTAAATATCTTTCCGTGGCACTTTACAACGCGCCCGTGGCGCCTGATCTCACCTCTCTTGCCGCGCTGGAGCGCATGATCCGCAAGCAGTCGTTGCAGCAGGGCGAGATCTGGACCGAGCCGCTTTCCCACCGCCGCGTGGCACCCACCTTTTTCAAGGCGCTTGCCGAGATCATGAACGTGGCGTTCGAGCTGGACCGCGCCGCCCCTGACGTCAAGCTTACCTCGTACCGCTGTGGCGGCGAGAAGTACGTGATCCTTTCCAACGACCGTCACACCTACTATCTGCCCACCGTCACCACCGCCGCCCCCGTGAAGGGCGCGACGGCCATCATGAAGGAGCTTGGCTACAAGGTCAAATGCAAGGGCAACACCTTCACCGTCCGCATCCCCCCGCGCTGTGTGGAGATCGTGAGAATTGAAGAATGAGAATGCGTGGGGGAGGACTTTTTCAAAAAGTCCTCCCCCACACCCCCTTTCAAAAGATTTTGATCAAAAGGATGGGCAACAGCTGCATTGCTGGCGAGAAAGGTGTTGCGTCTAACAATCCCTCACCCGCTGACGCGGGAGCTCCCTTTACACAAGGGAGCCATTGTAGCCGCACCGTTTGGTGAAAAAGGCGTTGTGCCTCCCGCAATCCACGTTTCACAAACGCTTAGCGCACAACGCACCCCATATCAAACAAAAAGGGTACGCAACCATTCCGGCTGCGTACCCTTATTTTTGGTGTGAAAGGTTTTCTGTCCTCGCCTGCGGCGAGCACGTCGACACTCCGCTACGCGTCGGTCACGGAAAGGGGTGTGGGGAAAACCTTTGCAAAGGTTTTCCCCACATATTTTTCACATCAGAACAGCCCCACAATACGGCCCGTGTCGTCCACGTCGATGTTGAAGGCGGCGGGGGCCTTGGGGAGGCCGGGCATCGTCATGATGTCGCCCGTCAGCGCGACCACGAAGCCCGCGCCTGCGGCAACCTTGACGTTGCGCACGGTGACGGTGAAGTTCTCGGGCGCGCCGATCTTGGTCTGATCGTCCGAGAAGCTGTACTGCGTCTTTGCCATGCAAACGGGCAATTTGTCAAAGCCGAGCGCGGTGAGCGTGGCCAGTTGTTTCTTCGCCTGGGGCGTAAAAGTCACACCGTTGCCGCGGTAAATGCGCTTCACGATGGCCTCGACCTTTTCCTCGATGCTGCCGTCCAGCTCGTAGGAGAAGGAGAAATCATTGGGCTGCTCGCAAAGCCGTATGACCTCTTCGGCAAGTGCCATACCGCCCTTGCCGCCCTCTGCCCAAACGGTGGAAAGCACCACGTTTACGCCAAGCGCACGGCATTTTTCAATCACAAGGTCAATCTCGGCATCCGTGTCGGTGGGGAAGCGGTTGACCGCGACCACAGCGGGGAGCTTGTAAACGTCCTTGATGTTGGAAAGGTGGCGAAGCAGGTTGGGAAGGCCCGCCTCCAGCGCCTCGAGGTTTTCCTCGCCAAGCGCGGTCTTGGGAAGCCCCCCGTGCATCTTGAGCGCACGGACGGTGGCAACCAGTACCACGGCGGAGGGGGTAAGGCCTGCCGCGCGGCACTTGATGTCAAGGAATTTCTCCGCACCAAGGTCGGCGCCAAAGCCCGCCTCGGTAATGGCGTAATCGGCCAGCTTCATCGCCATCTTGGTGGCAATGACCGAGTTACAGCCGTGTGCGATGTTCGCGAAGGGGCCGCCGTGCACAAAAGCGGGCGTACCCTCCAGGGTCTGCACAAGGTTGGGCTTGAGCGCATCCTTGAGGAGTGCGGCGGCGGCGCCTGTGGCACCGATATCGCCGATCGTGACGGGTTTTTCGTCATACGTATAGGCGATTACCGTACGCGAGAGGCGCTCCTTGAGGTCTGCCATCGAATTGGCAAGACAGAAAATTGCCATGATCTCGGATGCCACGGTGATGTCAAAGCCATCCTCGCGCGGCACGCCGTTCACGCGTCCGCCAAGACCGTCGGTCACAAAGCGGAGCTGGCGGTCATTCATATCCACGCAACGCTTCCAGGTGATGCGGCGGGGATCAATATTCAAGGCGTTGCCCTGATAGATGTGGTTATCCAGCATAGCGGCGATCAGATTGTTGGCGGCGCCAATGGCGTGGAAGTCACCCGTGAAGTGCAGATTGATGTCCTCCATCGGCACCACCTGCGCGTAGCCGCCGCCGGCGGCGCCGCCCTTGATGCCGAACACGGGCCCAAGGGAGGGCTCGCGCAGCGCCACCGCCACGGATTTGCCAAGGCGGGCAAATCCGTCGGCAAGGCCGATGGTGGTGGTGGTCTTTCCCTCGCCCGCAGGCGTGGGGGTGATGGCGGTGACCAAAATCAATTTACCCGCCTGACGGGTCGAGTTTTCCAGCAAATTGTAGTCTACCTTCGCCTTGTAATTGCCGTACTGCTCAAGGGATTCGGCAGGCACGCCCGCCTTTTTCGCGATCTCGGTGATCGGCTGCATTTTCGCGCTTTGCGCGATCTCAATATCAGACAAATATGCCATAACGGTACGCCTTTCTTACTTGAAGTACTTGACGGCGGAGCGGAACAGACCCATGTCGTACTCGCCGATGACGTTGCGGTAAAGATCCTTGCCCACGCGCTCGCTGTGGCCCATCTTGCCAAGCACACGGCCGTCGGGGGAGATGATACCCTCGATCGCGCTGATCGAGCCGTTGGGGTTGAAGGCGGTGTCCATCGAGGGGGCGCCGTCAAGATCTACGTACTGCGTGGCGATCTGACCGTTTGCGGCAAGCTCCTTTACAAGCTCGTCGGACGCAAGGAAGCGACCCTCGCCGTGCGAGATCGGCACGGTGTAGATCTCACCGACCTTCGTTTCGGCAAGCCAGGGGGACTTGTTGGTGCAAACGCGGGTGCGCACCAGCTTGGACTGGTGGCGACCGATGATGTTATAGGTCAGAGTGGGGCAGGAGGCATCGGTGTCGATGATCTTGCCGTAAGGCACAAGACCGAGCTTGATCAGCGCCTGGAAGCCGTTGCAGATACCAAGCATCAGGCCGTCGCGGTTCTCAAGGAGGCCCGTGACCTCTGCCTTGATCTCAGGGTTGCGGAAGAACGCGGTGATGAACTTGGCGGAGCCGTCGGGCTCGTCGCCGCCGGAGAAGCCGCCGGGGATGAATACCATCTGCGACTCGGCCAGCTTCGCGGATACCTTTTCCACGCTTCTTGCCACGTCGTCGGCGGTGAGGTTGCGGATGACCACGATCTCGGGATCGGCACCTGCCGCCTCCATTGCGCGGGCGGAGTCATACTCACAGTTCGTGCCGGGGAATACGGGGATCAGCACCTTCGGGCGCGCCACCTTAACGGCGGGAGCGGCGGTGCAGCCGCCCTCGTAAGCGAAGGTGGGCACGTTTTGCTCCTTGGCAGGGGCGTTGGTGGGATATACGCTTTCCAGCACGCCTTCGTTCAGGGCGATCAGCTCGTCAATGCTTGCCTTGTCGCCTGCAAGGTCGATGACCTGTTCGGCGGTGGTCTCACCCAGCTTGAACGCGTAGGTGTTCTCGACCTCCTCGGAAAGCTCGGCTACGATAAAGCCGTACATACCGGCGGAGTGCCAATCGTCGTGCTGAGCGGACACAAAGCCGATCTTGTTGCCGAAGGACATTTTCATCACGGCTTCGCCAAGACCGTTTTCCACAGCCCAGGCTGCCTTGACCACGCCTTTCTTATGGAGCGCGTAGAACGCATCCCACGCGGCCTTTTGCGATTCAGCCGTGTCCTCGTCGGGGGCAAAGAGGTAAACGGGGTGACCCGCTTCCTTGAATTCGGGGGAAAGCACCTCGCCCGCCTGCACGGGGGCGATGGCGAAGGAGATCAGCGTCGGGGGAACGTCCATATCAAGGAAGGTGCCCGACATCGAATCCTTACCGCCGATGGCGGCGGCGTTCAGCTCCAGCTGTGCGTCCATGGCGCCAAGCAGGGCCGCAAAGGGTTTGCCCCAGCGTGCGGGCTCGGTGCGCAGCTTTTCAAAGAACTCCTGCAGAGTGAGGTAGGCAAGCTTATAGTCGGCACCTGCGGCCACCAGCTTTGCCATAGAGGTGTAGACAGCGGCGCGTGCGCCGGTGTAGGGATCAATGCACATATGGTCGGGATCAAGGCCCCAAGCCATCACGCTTGCCTGCTCGGTCTTCTGACCGGGGAGGGTGGGCAGCAGTGCCGCCATAGCCTGCGCGGGGGTCTTTTGCGTCTTACCGCCGAAGGGCATCAGCACGCTGCCGGCACCAATAGAGCCGTCAAAGCGCTCGACAAGTCCGCGACGGGAGGCGGTCTTGAGGTCAGCCGCCATCTCGCGCAGATCGCCGTACAGCGCGCGGGAAAGGGCGGAGAGATCCTTTTCGGTCACGTCCACCACGGTGTGCTTGTCCGCACCGTTGGTGTTGAGGAACGCGCGGGAAAGGTCGGCAATGGTCTGCCCCTTCCAGGACATCACCATACGCGCTTCCTCGGTCACGGTAGCCACGCGATAGGCCTCCAGGTTCTCACCCTCGGCATATGCGATGAATTTTTCGGCATCCTCGGCGGCGACCACAACGGCCATACGCTCCTGAGATTCGGAGATGGCAAGCTCGGTGCCGTCCAGACCGTCATACTTTTTGCGCACGGCGTCCAGGTTGATCACAAGGCCGTCGGCAAGCTCGCCGATGGCAACCGAGACACCGCCCGCACCAAAGTCATTGCAACGCTTGATAAGGCGCGTGACGTCGGGATTGCGGAAAAGGCGTTGGATCTTGCGCTCCTCGGGGGCGTTGCCCTTCTGTACCTCGGAGGCCATGGTGGTCAGCGACTTCATATTGTGGCTCTTGGAGGAGCCGGTGGCACCGCCGATGCCGTCGCGGCCGGTGCGGCCGCCAAGCAGCACGATCACGTCACCGGGGGCGGGACGCTCGCGGCGCACGTTGTAGGCGGGGGCGGCGGCAACCACAGCGCCGCACTCAAGGCGCTTTGCCACGTAGCCGTCGTGATAGACCTCGGCCACGTGACCGGTGGCAAGACCGATCTGGTTGCCGTAGGAGGAGTATCCTGCGGCGGCCGTCTGGCACAGCTTGCGCTGGGGCAGCTTGCCGGGCACGGTCTCGGAAAGTGCCTTGCGGGGGTCACCTGCGCCCGTCACGCGCATGGCCTGATGCACGTAGGCACGGCCGGAGAGCGGGTCACGGATACAGCCGCCGATACAGGTGGCCGCACCGCCGAAGGGCTCGATCTCGGTGGGGTGGTTGTGCGTTTCGTTCTTGAACATCAAAAGCCAGTCCTGATCCTCGCCGTTCACCTTGGCGGTGACGTGAATGGAGCAGGCGTTGATCTCCTCGCTTTCGTCAAGCTCGGGGAGCGCGCCGCGCTTTTTGAGGACCTTGGTGGCGATGGTGGCAATATCCATCAGCGTCTGGGGACGCTTTGCGGCCTTCTCCTCGCCGTAGACCTCCACGCGTGCGGCAAGATAGCGCTCATAAGCCGCCTGCACAGCGGGATCGCTGATCTTCACGCCGTCGATGTGGGTGGAGAAGGTGGTGTGACGGCAGTGGTCGGACCAGTAGGTGTCGACCACGCGGATCTCGGTGATGGTGGGATCGCGCTTTTCCTCTTCACGGAAGTAGGTCTGCAGGAACTTGAGGTCATCCAGGTCCATGGCAAGACCCAGGGTGTCAAGCAACTCGGCAAGCCCCTTCTCGTCAAGGGTGGTGAAGCCCGTGACGGTCGCAACCGTCTGGGGGATGGCGTACTCGATGGCAAGCGTTTCGGGCTTGTCAAGCGTTGCCTCGCGGCTTTCCACCGCGTTGATCACGTACTTTTTGATGGTGGCAAGATCCTCGTCGGAGAGCTTGCCCGCAAGCACGTAGACCTTGGCGGAGCGCACGGTGGGGCGCTCGACGCCGCTTTGCAGCTGAATGCACTGTGCGGCGGAGTCCGCGCGCTGGTCAAACTGACCGGGCAGGGGCTCCACGGCAAACACGGTGCCGCCCTTGGCGTCAAACTCCTCGCCCACAATGTCCAGCTGGGGCTCGGAGAAGATGGTGGCGACTGCCTTGTCGAACAGTGCCTTGTCCAGATTTTCCACGTCATAGCGATTGATGACGCGCACACCGGTGAGGCCCTTGATGCCGACAAGGGTGGTGAGCTCCGCGAAAAGGCCGTTCGCCTCGTGCGCAAGCTCCGTCTTTTTCTCTACATATACTCTATAAACCATTTGCAACTCCTTACTTGGCGGCAAGAGCGCGCGCGCCGATGTCTTTTCTGCAATATTTGTTCTCAAATTTGACCTTTTCCGCCACCTCGTAGGCATGCTTGATCGCACCCTCCAGGGTGTCGGCCGTTGCCACGGCACCGATCACGCGACCGCCCGCGGTGAGCAGCTTGCCACCCTCCAGCTTCGCGCCGGCAACGAACAGATGCTCGTCACAGCCAAGCTCAGGGAGCGTCATTTCAAACCCGCTTGCATATTTCTTGGGGTAGCCGTCAGAGGCCAGCACCACACAGCACGCGGCGCCGTCGCGGAACTTCACCTTCACATCGGCCAGCTTTTGCTGAGACACGGCCTGCATGATGGTGAACAGGTCGCTTTTAAGCAGCGGCAGTACCACCTGCGTTTCGGGGTCACCAAAGCGGCAGTTGTACTCGATCACGCGCGGCCCCTTGGGGGTGATCATCAGCCCGAAGAACAGGCAACCCTTGAAGGTGCGCCCCTCGGCGTTCATCGCGTGCATCGTGGGCAGGAAGATCTTTTCCATGCACTCCTTTGCCACTTCCTCGGTGTAGTAGGGGTTGGGGGCGATGGTGCCCATGCCGCCCGTGTTCAGGCCCTCGTCATTGTCGCGGGCGCGCTTGTGGTCCATCGCGGAGACCATCGGCACCACGGTCTTGCCGTCCATAAAGGCCAGCACAGAGACCTCGGGGCCGGTCATGAACTCCTCGACCAGCACGCGGCTGCCGCTCTCGCCAAAGACCTTGTCGCACATCATTTCCTTAACGGCCAGTTTTGCCTCCTCAAAGGTCTGTGCAATGACAACGCCCTTGCCAAGCGCCAGACCGTCCGCCTTAATGACGGCGGGGTAGTCCTGCTTTTCCAGGTACGCGATCGCCTTGTCGGGATCGTCAAAGGTCTCGGATGCCGCCGTGGGGATGCCGTATTTGTGCATCAGCCACTTGGAAAAGACCTTGCTGCCCTCAATGATGGCGGCGTTTTTGCGGGGGCCGAAGCAGGGAATACCCAGCTCGTCCTCAAGGCGGTCAACACAGCCAAGCACCAGCGGATCATCAGGGGCAACCACGGCGAAATCAACGCGCTTTTCGCGGGCAAATGCCACGATGCCGTCGATGTCGGTCGCCTTGACGGGTACGCACTCCGCATCGGCGGCAATGCCGCCGTTGCCGGGGAGCGCGTAGATCTTTTCGACCTCAATATTTTCCTTGAGCTTTTTGATGATGGTATGCTCGCGGCCACCGCCGCCTACAACTAAAATATGCATCGGCAAACTCCTTATCCAAAATGGCGATTAGTGATGGAACAGACGCATGCCCGTGAAGGCCACGGTCATGCCGTACTTGTCGGCGCACGCAATCACGGCGTCGTCGCGGATCGAGCCACCGGGCTCAGCCACGTACTTGACACCGCTGGCGGCGGCGCGCTGAATGTTGTCGTCGAAGGGGAAGAACGCGTCAGAGCCGAGCGCCACGCCGTCCTTGGTGGCAAGGTAGGCCTTGATCTCCGCATCCGTGAGGGGTGCGGGCTGCTCGGTGAAGTATTTCTGCCAGTTGCCCTCGGCGCACACGTCCTCCTCGTTGCGGTTGATGTAACCGTCAATGACGTTGTCGCGGGTGGGGCGGGCGAGATCTTGGCGGAAGGGAAGGTTCAACACCTTCTCGTGCTGGCGCAGGAACCAGGTGTCGGCCTTGGAGCCCGCAAGGCGGGTGCAGTGGATACGGGATTGCTGACCCGCGCCCACACCGATGGCCTGACCGTCCACGGCGTAGCATACCGAATTGGATTGGGTATATTTCAGCGTGATCAATGCTACGATCAGATCGCGCACCGCACTTTCGGGCAGATCCTTGTTCACGGTGACGATGTTGGAAAGCAGCTCACGGTTGATCTCAAAGTTGTTGCGACCCTGCTGGAAGGTGATGCCATAGACCTGCTTGGTCTCGATCTCGGCGGGCACGTAATCGGGGTCGATCTTGACGATGTTGTAAGCGCCCTTGCGCTTGGATTTCAGAATTTCCAGTGCCTCGGGCTCGTAGCCGGGGGCGATGATGCCGTCCGAGACCTCGCGCTGAATCAGCTTCGCGGTGGGAACGTCACACACGTCGGAAAGTGCCACCCAGTCACCGAACGAGCACATACGGTCGGTGCCGCGTGCGCGCGCGTATGCGCAAGCAAGAGGGGTGCTGACCTCCTCGGGGGTGACAAAGCATGCCTTCATCAGCTCCTCGCTCATGGGGGTACCCACGGCGGCGGAGGTGGGGGACACGTGCTTGAAGGAGGTCACGGCGGGCATGCCGAGGGCGGCCTTCAATTCCTTCACGAGCTGCCAGGAGTTGAACGCATCCAGAAAGTTGATGTAGCCGGGGCGGCCGCACAGAATTTCGATCGGCAGCTCCGAGCCGTCTGCCATATAGATCTTGGAGGGCTTCTGGTTGGGGTTACAACCGTATTTCAGTTCAAATTCTTTCATTTTTACACCTCTTTTTTGTGATGTGTCAGTGGTTTTGGTGAGGAACTACCCCACCACCGCAAGCGGTCCCCCGCCCCTCACAAGGGGCGGACGAGCGAGTACGAACAGTGCGCATAGGCGCATAAGATGATATAGCTGACAATGTGGCTACATTGTCCTCCCCTTGAGAGGGGAGGGGAACCAACGGAGTTGGTGGTGGGGTAGTAATAAACCGGACGCCCCGCCATATTTATAAAATTTACGCGTTCTTATTGACGATACGGGTCTCGGTCTCGCCGGTCTTGATGTCGATATAGCGCACGAACAGGGAGACCTTATTGTCCTCGTTGAGGTTTGTCCAAATGAGATCCGTCAGCGTGTCGATGTCCACGTCGGGCAGCTCCAAGGTCTTGGGCTCACCCTCAAAGGAGGGCAGGGGATCGCCGTCGCTATGATAGGTGTGGATGAACTTGGCGCGACCTGCAATGGGGTTGGAGTACGCGTAGGTGAAGCGCTCGCAGGAGGAGTCGTCACCCTCAGCGCTCTTGAGGATGGACATGGCAAAGTTCATGCCGTCCTCCTCGCGGCGGATGATGCCGGAGATACGGGGGGTGAAGTTGGGGCAATCGTCCTCAAATTCACGGGTGCGCAGCGCCTGCTCAAAGGTCATCTGCTTGTCCATCAGCTCGTAGATCGTGTCGGTCTGGTCGCCGTTGGTCACAATGGTCTTGTTGCCAAGCACGCGCACGGGGTAGTAGATGATCAGATGGGGGTCAACCATCTTGGATTCATCAAACGCCTTGGTGCGCATCGCGTCCCCCTCGGGAACGAACACGCGGTTGCGGCTGTTGACGCTTCTGCCCATAATAAAGTAGGCGGTGACCGCCTTTTTGCCGTCGGCGCTCTTGCCGATCATAATGCCTCTGCCGTGGTAGGCAAGAGAGTTCAGTTCATTTGCGATGGTTGAAACCTTCATGTTAAATCTCCTTATGTGTGGGGGATGCGGTGGGGAAAACTTTTGCAAACTGTCCTCGCCTGCGTCGTCCTCGCTACGCGAGCACGTTGACACGCTTCGCGGTCACGGCGAGCACAGTCGGATGTTCTCGCACAGCGAGAACGCCACCCCTTTGGGGTGCGCACGCCTTCGGCAACCGCGAGTTTTCCCCACACCCCTTTCAAAATCTTTCAAAAACGGGAGTTGCTTTGTTCGCACAAACCTTAAAATTGCTTAAAGGGTTTTGCGGGGGTGTGGGGGCGGCTTTTTTCAAAAGCGCCCCCATCGCGTCCCTTACAGCTTACTACAAACTTCTTCAACCGCTTGCGGCAATATGATCCACTCCGCCTGCTCCATCACGCGGCGCTGCAACACCTCGGGGGTGTCGCCCTCTTCCACGTAAACCGCCTTTTGCGCAATGATCTTGCCCCCGTCGGGGATCTCGTTCACAAAATGTACCGTTGCGCCCGTGACCTTCACGCCCTTTGCAAGCGCCGCCTCGTGGGGCGCAAGACCGTACATCCCCTTGCCGCAAAAGCTGGGGATGAGGGCGGGGTGCACGTTGATGATGCGCTCCGGCCACTTGCTTGTGAAGCTGGCGGACAGAATGTTCATAAAGCCGGCAAGCACGATGAGGTCGATCTTGTGCGCGGCAAGCTCTTTTTCAATCGCCGCCTCAAACGCCTCCTGCGAGCCAAGCTCGCGCTTCCACGCCACCGCGGTGGCGATGTTCTTTTTCTTGGCACGCTCCAGCGCAAAGGCGTTCGGATTGCTGGCAACCACCAGCACGATCTCGCCGCTCTTGAGAATGCCCTTGTCCTCGGCATCCATCAGCGCCTGCAAGTTGGTGCCGCCGCCCGAAACAAAAACGGCAATGCGCGCCTTGTTATCGGTAGCCATCAGCAGAACACCACGCCGTCGTCGCCCTCAATGATCTCACCGATCACGTAGGGCTTCTCGCCGTTCTCTTCCAGCACGGAAAGGGCGGTTTCAACCTCGTTGGCGGGCACCACGATGCTCATGCCCACACCCATGTTGTAGGTGTTGAACATATCTCTCTCGGGGATGTTGCCCCACTTGGCGATCATATCGAAGATGGGCAGGACCTTGACAGCTGCCTTCTCGATCTTGGCGGAAAGTCCCTTGGGGATGGAGCGCGGAATGTTCTCGTAAAATCCGCCGCCCGTGATGTGGGAAATGCCCTTCACGTTCACCTTCTCCAAAAGCGCCAGCACGGGCTTGACGTAGATCTTGGTGGGGGTAAGCAGGGTTTCTGCGATCGTCTTGCCGCCAAGCTCCTCGCGTGCCACGTACAGCTCGGGATTGTTGCTGTCAATGTCGAATACCTTGCGGCAAAGAGAGAAGCCGTTGGAGTGAATACCGGTGGAGGGGAGCGCGATGATCACGTCGCCCGAGCGCATTTTGCTGTTGTCCAGGATCTTCTTCTTGTCCACGATACCCACGGCAAAGCCGGCAAGGTCATATTCCTCTACGGGCATCATGCCGGGGTGCTCGGCGGTCTCGCCACCGATCAGTGCGGCACCCGACTGCACACAGCCCTCTGCCACGCCGCCGACGATCTCTGCGATCTTTTCGGGCACGTTCTTGCCGCAGGCGATGTAGTCCAGGAAAAAGAGGGGCTTTGCGCCCACGCAAATGATGTCGTTGACGCACATGGCCACGGCGTCAATGCCGATGGTGTCGTGCTTGTCCATCAGAATGGCCAGCTTCACCTTCGTGCCGCAACCGTCGGTGCCGGAGACAAGCACGGGCTCCTCCATACCGGCAAGGGGCAGACCGAAGCAGCCGCCGAAGCCGCCCACGTCATCAAGGCATCCCTCATTTTTGGTGCGCTTGATGTGCTTTTTCATCAGTTCAACGGCCTTGTAGCCCGCGGTGATGTCCACACCTGCGGCCGCATAGCTTGCAGAATAACTTTTTTCCATGTCTGTGTCCTCTTTCAATCGTTATCTTTTTTGCCCGTCCAGCAATAGGTGCAAACCTTGTCGCGGTCAAGGCCGATGGCCTCCAGCATGCCGTCCAGCGACTGGAAGCCGAGAGAGTCAAAGCCAAACTTGTCGCAGATCGCCTTCAGCATGCACTTACCGCGCTCGGTGGAGGCATCTGCATATTCGTCCAGATGCAGTTGCCCCTCGTCGCCCTCCAGCTCCTGCACCGTACGGCGGGAAAGCAGCTCCATTTCCGAGCGGCTGGAGGTAAAGTTGAGAAAGCGGCATCCGTACATGAGGGGCGGGCAGGCAGAGCGCATATGCACTTCCTTTGCACCGCTTTCGTACAAAAATTCTACTGTCTCGCGCAGCTGCGTGCCGCGCACGATCGAGTCATCCACAAAAAGCAGCCGCTTATCCTGGATCAGCTCGGGGATCGGGATCTGCTTCATTTTGGCGATCTGATTGCGCAGTGCTTGCGTGGGCGGGGTAAAGCTACGAGGCCAAGAGGGCGTGTATTTCACGAACGGGCGCGCATATTGTGATTTGCTCTCGTTCGCGTAGCCGATGGCGTGGGGCACGCCGGAATCCGGAATGCCCGCCACGTAGTCGACCTCGGGCAGTGTGCCCGCGATCTTTTCGTCGCGCGCCATGATCTCGCCGTTGCGATAGCGCATCATTTCTACGTTACGTCCCTCGTAATTCGAGTTGGGATAGCCGTAGTACGCCCACAGGAAGGCGCAGATCTTCATTTTTTTGCCGGGAGCGGCAAGCTGCTCTACACCCTTCGGGGTGATGCGTGCCACCTCGCCGGGGCCAAGCTCGTAATGATCCTTATAGCCCAGCTTGTGATAGGCGAAGGTCTCAAAGGACACGCAGCAGCCGTCCCGTCCTTTGCCCACGTGCACGGGCAAGCGCCCCACGCGGTCGCGTGCGGCGATGAGGGAGCCGTCGTTGGGCAGCAGCAGCATCGTCATCGAGCCGTCGATCGCCTCCTGCGCGTGCTTGATGCCCTCCACCAGGGTGTCGCGCTGATTGATCAGCGCGGCAACCAGCTCGGTCTCGTTTATTTTACCGGAGCCCATGGCCATAAACTGATGGCCGTGGTCAGAAAAATAGCGTTCGACCAGCTGCTCGGCATTGTTGATCTTGCCCACGGTGGTGAGAGCGTAAAGCCCCAGATGTGAACGCACCAGAAGCGGCTGAGGGTCGGTGTCGCTGATACAGCCGATGCCGCTGTTTCCACGAAATTCCTGCAGGTCCTTTTCAAACTTGGTGCGGAAGGGGGTGTTGTCGATATTATGGATCTGGCGCTGGAAGCCTTCGTCCGTGTCAAAGACTGCTATGCCGCCTCGCCGCGTGCCAAGATGCGTGTGATAGTCCACGCCGAAGAAAATATCAATAACGCAATCCCTTTTCAGGGATGCTCCGAAAAATCCACCCATTGTTTCTCTCTTTCGGTGTAAAAATTCGAAATCAAGCGAAGAACAGCTTGTTGAGCGTCATGGGATCGACGTACTCGCCGTCCTTGTAAACACGCATGTTGCCGGAGGCAACCTCGTCGATCAGCATCACGTTGCCGTCGGCATCGTAGCCGAACTCGAACTTGATGTCGTAAAGCTCCATACCCTTGGCGGCAAGGTCGTCAGCCACGATCTTGGTGATCTTTTGGGTCATATCCTTGAGGTCATCGTACTGTGCGGCAGACATAACGCCGATGTCAACCAGGGCATCCTTGGTGATCAGCGGGTCGCCCTTTGCGTCGTCCTTCAAGGTGGTCTCTACGTAAGAGGGGAGCTTGGCGCCGGACTCGATGAGGGCACCGTAGCGGCGGATGAAGGAGCCGACGGCACGCTCGCGGCAGATGACCTCAAGGCCCTTGCCGAATACCTTGGCGGGCTTGACTTCCATGGTGGTGTTCTGAAGATCTGCGCTCACGTAGTGGGTGCGGATGCCTGCGGCGTTGATTTTCTCGAAGAAGTAAATGGACATGCGAAGGTTGACGTCGCCCACGCCCTCAATGGTGAGGCCGACAGAGTTTTCGCCGGGATCGAACACGCCGTCCTTGCCGGTGCAGTCATCCTTGAATTTGAGCAGGTAGTTGCCGTTGTCGAGTGCGAATACGTCCTTGGTTTTGCCGGTGTAAACAAGTTTCATTTTTCTTTTCTCCTTTATTTTGAAAAAATTTTTGATTCGTTTGGGTTGGTTGTCCGAGCCGCCTTATCCCAAGGGCGAGCCCGCTTGTTTGCCTTTTCCCACGGGAGAGGCGGTGCCGTCAGGCGACGGAGAGGGTTACAGCTGCTCCATCACCTTTGCGTCCTTCTCAAGGACCTTGGCGGCATCTGCCTTGCGCTTCGCCACAAGGCGCGCGTAAAGGGCATCGTCCGCGGTGGCAAGGATCTGTGCCGCAAGCAGCGCCGCGTTGCCGCCGCCGTCAATGGCTACGGTCGCCACGGGGATGCCGGTGGGCATCATCACGGTGGAAAGCAGCGCGTCAAGCCCGTCCAGGTTGGAGGACTTGCAGGGGATGCCGATCACGGGCAGCACCGTGTTCGCGGCAATGGCGCCCGCCAGATGTGCGGCCATACCCGCCGCGCAGATCAGCGCCCCGAAGCCGTTTTCCTTGGCACTCTTGGCAAAGGTCGCTGCCTCCACGGGGGTGCGGTGCGCGGAGTAGATGTGCACCTCAAAGGGGATCTCCAGCGACTTCAACATATCCGTCGCCTTCTTGATGATGGGCAGGTCGCTGTCGCTGCCCATGATAATGCCAACTTTTTTGCTCATGATAAGCCCTCCTGAAAATAAAATAAGACACACGTATGCCGTACAAGATGCAATATGCCCTTGTCCCAACAGATGTGTGCCCAGACGGTCGGCGAGAGGGCCACATGCCCCCCCAGAATCCCTGCTCCACGGTGTTTGGGGTCACCCCGCATCACCTTATCCGTCAGTCACAGGAATCCGTTCTCTTATTAATACTATTATATTATATCTTAAACACGCGCGCTTGTCAATATAGGTGGGAAAAACTTTTACAAAAGTTTTTCCCACACCCTTTTCAAAATCTTCGCACGCAAAGGGAAGGCGTACAGCCGCACCGTTTGGCGGATAAATGCACAAAACGGCTACGCAAAAACCCTGTAGGGACCGTTGTCCTCGCCTTGCGGCGAGCACGTGACACGCTTCGCGGTCACAAGTCCTCGGCGGTCCGCAATCCGCGACAAACATTCCTTCCGCGCATCTTGTTCGCACCACCCAAAAATGCCGTAAAAGGTTTTGAGAGGGGGCGCGGGGGAGGGCTTTTATCAAAAGCCCTCCCCCGCATCAATCACATATTCCTTATTTATCTTCCTCAAATACGGTCAGCTCGCCGATGGCGACGGGGCTTTCCGCAAACGCAGGGATCCGGCTCGCCTTGCCGACGGTCGAGAGCGCGTCAAAGCGCACAAATCTTGCACCGTGTGCGGGGAAACGGAAAATTTCCTCATCCCCGAAGGCGCGGATCGCGCCCGCCTTCACCTCGGTAAAATGCACGCCGTCCGTGGAGGTGGAGATCGCATACTCGGTAACGTAGCGCTGGACGATATCCTGCATCCGATCGCCGATCTCGGCCTTCCAGTCCACCGAGATCTCCTTGATCCAGTCCTTGGTGAAGCGGCGCGCCCAGTATCCGACGGCGCAGATCTTGCGCTCTTTTTTCATATCAATTAAAATAGAGGTTCGGGGCAGCGTGCTTTCAAACGCCACGTGCGGATCCCCGTCGATGGCGGCGGCGGCATTGGCGCCGGTCGACACCTCGGTGGCGGTAAAATCGCACCCGTCAAGGGGGATAATGGGCTTTTCGGCGGCGGCAGGCGCGTCAAAGTCGCGCCCCGTCCACGCGGTCGCGGACCAGGTCTTGCGCGCCTTTTCGTCCAGGAGGCGCAAATAGAAGTAGCGCGCGGTGTCGGAGCGGAGTGTGAAGTCCACCGTGTCACCGAAATCCGTGCACGTATATACGTTTTCCCCGTAATCCGAGATCACCTCAAGGCGCGTGGGACGCGCGGAAGCGTCCTCCTCAAACTGAGAAAGCTCCACGTGGAAACGGTAGGTGTCGGTAAGCGGAAGCGTCGCGGGCACGAGTGCGCCGTTGACGGTCAGGGTCAGCTTGACGTTGCTGCTTTCCGAGGCGTAGAAGCGCCCCGCGCGCATGGCGTCGAGAAACGCCTCGCGCGATTTTTCACTTGCCATCAGAATGGTCTTGGCCTTCATGGCGGGGAAGCCCCACGTGGGGCCGTGGGTGTCGCTGCTGCAAACGGGGGAGACGTGGAATCCCGCGTCAAGCGACAGCGAGTAGGCGTATTCAAACAGTAAGCAACCGCCCTTTTGTGCGCCGTTGCCCATCTCGATGCCGCGCATCCAGGGCGCAAGGCGGCGCTTCGCCATCTCCCGATAGGGGAAGCTCCACAAGCTGTTTTGCCCCACGCCAAGCACGAACGGGTGCGCAAAAATGCAAACGGGTGCGGGTTCTTGCGACATATCCGCTTCAAATTCCTCAAAGCTTTTGACTGACGAGCAGTTGTTCACCCCAAGGCAAACGATCTCGCCCGCGTGCTTGTGCGGCAGATTCATGCGGTCATATTCCAGCACCGTGACCTCGCTTTCGCTGCCGGGGAAGATGACGGTGTCCTCGGGGTCGGCGTTTTCCAGCTCGATGAATTCCTCGAAAAATCCGCGGCGGCGCATCACGCTTGCGTGGTCGGAAAGAATGCCGAAGTCAAGGCGCTCGTCGGCGCCGAGCGCGGCGATGCAGGCCGACTGAATGTGGGGCTGTGCGGCAAATTTAGCGGGCGTGTGTGTGGTCGCCGTGTGCGTGTGCAGGTCACCGCGATAAAAATGGAGCGTGTCACCCTCCTGCAGCGTTTTGGCGGCGCGTGCGCGCACGCGGCAGGTGTAGTCCACCCCGTCAAGCGTCGCGGTCACGGTGGCCTCGCCCACCTTTTGCAGCGTCATCAGTACGCCGTGGGTGAAGGGGGAAAGCGGGTCGTTTTCAAAACTGCGGATGCAGGCGGCATCCCCCGTCACAGACCAAGTGATATCCGCCGCAGAAAGGTCGGTTTCGCCGTCCGTGAGATACAGCGGCAGCACGTCCCCCACGTAAGAGGAGATCTCGGTTTTAGAAATGGAAACGGGCATCACAAGCCCTCCTTTTGTGAAATTAGCCCCCAAACGGGGCGAGTTTTCATTGTTTTTTCGGATATTGAGGCATTATTGTGCCATCATCGCGGGGCGCAGTACCACGCACAGCTCGTAGGTGCGCAGCTGGCCGATGGTGCTGTTGATGCAATAGCTGCTGTTTTGATAAAGCGTAACGTCCGAGCCGTTCTGTACCAAAAACGCGTTCTTGTCCAGTGTGTCGACACGTACCAGCTCCCCTTCGCCCACGTAAACGAACAGGCGGTACTGCCCATTCCATTGGCAGAAGATCAGATCGCCCTTCCGGAGATCCGCCTCTGTATGGATGGCCACGACGTCCGTGATGCGGGGAAGCAGCGTGCCGCCCTGCAGACGGGGCACGGCCATGGCAAGCAGCTCGGCGGTCTCGGACAGCTCATAGGTGCCGCTTTCCGTCTTGGCAAAGATCGCCTCCATCAGCTCGGCGGCGGTCATGTCAGAGAGGATGTCCACGCCAAGCACTTCCTTATAAATGGCGCGGGCAAGATCTGCGGGGTCCTCAAAGCTCGCCACAGCGGCAGCAAGGTCGCGCGCCTTTTGCGCAAGAGCGTTCTGCTGCTCTGCGGTGTAGGCGCCCACAAAGTTCACGGTGTCAAATACCTTCACGCCGCCAAGCGCGGTGGCGTTGCTCTCGATGCGCGCGCCAACAGGGGCGCTTTCCTTCACCTTAGCCGTCCAGCTGACCGTCAGGCGCTCCATCGCGCCGATGGAAAGCGTCATCGAAATCTTCTGCCCGTTGGCAGAAAGCCCCTCGGTGCCCGAAACGAAGGTGAGGTGCTCGGAGAGCGTGTCCTCCAGCAATACGTTCTGATAGGTGTTGGAGGAATAGTTCTGGATGATCATCGTGTAGGTGATCTCGCCGCCGCGCGCCACGGTGTGTGCCACGCCGGGGGAGACCAGCTTTTCCATCGAAACCCCTGCCAGCTTCATACGGTTCTGCGTTTTTTCGGTGGCCGTAAGGCCAAGCGCCAGCGGGCGGATCACACAGAAGTGGAACATTTTGTCGCTCTTGTCGTTGCGGAACAGATATCGGTTTGAGGTCGTGTCGGTGAAAAGCGCCGCGGCCGCGATTTTTTGCACGGTGCCGTGCGTCATTTCCATCGCGTTGCAGATGTCCTCGTTCTTTTCGGGGGTGGCGGAATCATAGGTCGCCTGCCCGCCCGTGCTGTGCAGGAACATTCCGTCCCCAATGTAAAGCAGGGCATGGCCGGAGGTGGCAGCGGTCTTGCCGTGGCGGTAATCCAGCACGTCGCCCACCTTCAGCGAGGCAAGCACGCTTGCAAGCAGCTCGCGCTGGGCCTCCTTGGTGGGGTAATCGGCGGTCTCCCAATAACCGACGATATCGGCGCTCTTGCCGAGATTCTCCTTGGCGTAGCTGGCATAATTGCCCGTTTGCGGCGAGCGCTCGGTGATCGGCACGCGCTGAATGTTCACGCCGAACGCCTCATAATATACGGCGTTGACGAAGCTGCTGCAGTCAAGGAACAGCCGTTGCTGTGCGGTGGCGTTTTCGGGGCTGGGGTTTTCGTCGCGGTAGCGCTGATCGTAATAGATCTGCGTGCCCTGGCGCTGGAAGGCAAGGCCGACCTCGCGCACCACGTCCTCCGGGGTGTTGATCTCAATTTTCGCGTCCTTTGCGTTCAGCCAGCTGTAATCCAGGATCGTCAGCTGGAAATTCACGTTGTTGGTGGCGCTGACCACGGCGTAAAAATCCACCTTGGCGTGCTTGCCGGGGAAGCCGGTGTCGCCCACAAGCTCGTCAAAATAAGTGGCCATCGCGGTGGGGAGGTTGGCCTCCAGCACGTTCTGGCGGATCCCCACGGCGCGCGCGCCGTCCGGCTTGATGGCGGCAAGCTTGCCCGCCAGCTCCCGCATCGAAAGGCGGTGCAGCGGTACGCCGTCCGCGGCCTTGCAATAGGTATTGAACCACATATCGCCCTTGAAGTGGACGTAGGTGTACGCCTTCAGCGTGGCGGCGTCGAAAAATGCTTTCATGGCATCCCAGCTATCCACCGTCGCCACGTCGGAGAGCTGATAGGTCACGGCGTTGCCGCGCGAGAGGATGGTGTCCTCGATCGCTGCGGGGTTGTCCGCGCCGCAAAGCAGATAAGTCTTGTTTTGTGAATTTTTGTTCTGCACGTCGTGCGTTTCCTCCACCAACGTGCCGCGAAGGCGCACCAGATCGCCTTTTTTATAGCCGTAATCGGGGAAGGAGCCGTAGGGCACGCCGCGCACCGCGATCAGCTGATCGGTATTCTGATCCTTGAGCAGCATCTCCTTTTCGTATCCCGCGCCCTCGTCGGAAACACCGACGTAAAGGCCCTGCAGCACGGCCGTTTCCCCATCCGGGGCATTGTTGATGACCTGTCCGACGGAAAGCGCACCGCTTTTTTCCTCGTAGCCGCACACCTTGCAAACAAGGTCTGCACCGAAGGTGTGGTATCCCTCATCTGTTTTTGTGCCGTGCCCGCAGGTGTCCTTTTTCCAGTGCGCCTCGGCCGAGCTTGACCACGTCTCCTCGTAGGCGTGCGCGTGCGCGCAAGAGAGAAGCGTGCCCGCAAGCATCGCGGCGCAAAGCAGCAATAAAAGAAATCGTTTTTTCATGTCTTTTCCCTCCGAAAATCAAAAAGTGGCCAAACGGTATGAGTTTTATGCCCCCACCAGCGTGACAGTGGTGGGTACGTGCCCCGTGTGGGGCAGGAATTTTTCCAGCAGATCCTTGGTGGTGATGGCAAGACTTGCCGTGTTGGTGCACGGATGCACGCCGATCTCGCCCTCCTGCAAAAGATCCTTGTCGATCAGCAAGCGCACGGCGTGGGTCTTGTCGTTCGCAAGCCCCATCGCGCTCACCGAGCCGGGCAAAAGCCCCAGATATTCCTGCATTTTCTCGCCCGAGCCGAAGGAAAGGCGCGAAACGCCCAGCTGGCCGGAGAGCTCCTTGGTCTTGAAGGGCTTGTCACCCGGCATCAGCAGCAGGTAAAAATCCGTCTGCTGGCGGTTGCATAAAAAGAGGTTTTTGCACATTTTAGTGCCCAAACGGGTGTCGATTTGTGCGCAAAGCTCCATGGTTTCGGCGGCATCGTGCGCCACGTGGCGATAGGGGATGGAAAGCGCGTCCAGAAGGTCATAGACCGCGACCTCGCGCGGCAAAAGCTGCGCTGTGTCGGGGCGCCCCTCGGTGACGGCACTGATGTAAAATTCGCTCATCTTATTTTCCTTTCTTACCCATCTCGCAAAGCGTTGCAAGGGGGCATTCTGCGCATCTCGGCGCGCGGGCGGTGCACACGTCTCTGCCAAACTGCACCAGGCGGTGGCAAAGGTCACTTTGCTCGGCGGGCTCGACCAGTTTTGTCAGAATTTCCTCCACACGTGTGGGGTTTTTCTCGCTTTGCGGGTACATGCCGAAGCGTCCGCAAAGGCGGATGCAATGCGTGTCCGCAACGATGGCGGGGAGCCCGAAGAGGTCTCCGCGCAACAGGTTGGCGATCTTGCGCCCCACACCGGGGAAAAGGAGTAGCTGCTCCATCTCTTGCGGCATCTCGCCGCCGAAATCCTCGATCAGCATCCGCGACGCGTCGATGATGTTCTGCGCCTTGGTGTGGTAAAGCCCGCACGGGCGCACGATCTCCTCTACTTCGGCAAGGGTGGCCTTGGCCATCGCGTGCGGGGTGGGGAAGCGCGCAAACAGCTCGCGGCATACGATATTCACCCGCGCGTCGGTGCACTGGGCGGAAAGTCGCCCCATCACCAGCAGCCGCCACGGGTCGCCGCCCGATTCCAGCGCGCAAACGGGCACGGGATAGACCTTTTTCAGTTCCTCCACGATCGCCGCCATCCGCATCTTTTTCTCTTTTTGTGTCATAGGGTCGCCCCCTTTCCTCTTATGATGAAAGTATAGCACAAAGCGCGCAGGATGTCAAATCAAAAAAGAGTTTTGTGTCAATTTGGGGCGTCACGTCTTGCTTTTTTCGACAAAATGTGATATATATAAGATAGAAAAAAGAAAGTGAGCGACCTATGTATTACAGACACGACCTTGATTACGAATATCCCGACCGCCCCGACGAGCATATGCTGAAGGTCAAGCACGTGCGCGAGGTGGTGCTGGACGAAAGCTATCCCTACCTGCCCTGCGGCGTGGGGTATCGGCTGCTGCGCGCGCTATATTGGTTGGCGCTCAATCTGCTGGTGTTCCCGATCACGCGCCTCTCGCACGGACTGTGCATTTACGGCAAGGAAAACCTGAAAAAGCACAAAAAAACGCTGAAAAACGGCGCGATCACCATCTCCAATCACGTTTTTATGTGGGATTATCTTTGCGTGCTGAAGGCGATCCGCCCGCATCTTGCCTATTTTCCCGCGTGGAAAACGAATTTAGAGGGGCCGAACGGCCCCCTCATCCGCTGGTCGGGCGGCATTCCCGTCCCCACCGATCATATGCACGCCATGATCCACTTCAACAAGGCGATCGAGCAGGTGCTGCAGGAGGGGAAGTGGCTCCACTTTTTCCCCGAGGGGTCGCTGTGGTTCTTTTATCCCGATATCCGTCCCCTCAAAAAGGCGGTGTTTCAGTATGCCGTGCGCTACGATAAGCCCGTCATTCCCATCACCATGTCCTTTCGCCCGCGCAAGGGGCTGATGAAGCTGTTTGGCAAGGCGCCGCTGGTGGATCTGCACGTGGGCGAGCCGCTTTTCCCCGATCGCACGCTCCCCCGCCGCGAGGCCGCGGCGGCCATGCAGGCGCTGGCCTATCACCGCATGCAGGAGATGAATGGCATCCACCCGGGTGATCCCACCTATAACACCGACCAGAACCCCGCGCATTATCGAAAAACGATGTAGTTGGCGGCACCGTTCGGTGGGAAATTGCACAAACCGTAGGGCGGTATCACCGCGTTGTTCGCACTCACAACCGCCTCCCTTGTGTAAAGGGAGGTGCCGAGCTCGGCTCGCCGCAGGCGTGGCAGGGGAGGCGGAGGGATTGTAAAGCGCGGACAATCCCTCACCCGCTTACGCGGGAGCTCCCTTTGCACAAGGGAGCCCAATATAGCCACGCGCTTCAGCGGAAAATCAGCGCACAAACCCGTAGGGCGGTGCCTTGGTGCCGCCGCAATCCACGATGTTTTCCCGTCCGTGTCATCCTGAGCGCAGTCGAAGTTTGCGAGGTGCAGCGAAGCAAACGAGCAAACCGCAAGGCGAAGCCGCTGCGGGATCTAAGCAAAAGCGTTGCAGTTCTTTGTCGCAAAGTAACATTTGCAAAGGAGTTCGGCATATACACACCGCGCCCGCGCTTGCTTTGCGCGGGCGAGATCCTTCGGCTCGCGTTTGTTCGCTCGCTCAGGATGACGCATAATGAGAGAAAACTTTTTGCTTTTTGAAAATAGCGCACTGTAGGGACCGGCCTCCCGCGATTGCCGAAGGCACATCGACGCGCTCGGCATAAGCCGAGGGCAACGGACGGTCCGCGGGCGAACACAGTTCGCCCCTACGATGTATTCAAAATGCCACACCGTTTTGGGGGTAAATTTGCAAACTGGCTACGCTCAAACCTGTAGGGGACGACGTCCTCGACGTCCCGCGGGTAATCGCACCTCCTGCCCCTGCCAAACAAAAAGACCAGCCGTGTAGCTGGTCTTTTTAGGCAGAAGGGCTCGCCCATTTCAAGCGCGAGGGCGCGCTTGAAATAAACGGTAACGCCGTTGGCGTTACCTCCAAGGTTCTCGCCCTGTCCTGTCGACGCCAAAACGAAAAAGACCGCCACAAGGGCGGTCTTTTTCGTTTTGGTGGAGACAGAAGGGCTCGAACCTTCGACCTCACGGATGTGAACCGTGCGCTCTAACCAACTGGGCTATGCCTCCATCGTTTGATGAACGGTAATATTATACCACAAAGTGACGGGGTTGTCAAGGGGGATTTTGAAATATTTTTCGGCAATCGGCGGGATAATACGTGCGGCGGGGAGGCGTTACGCGCAATTCCGCTTTTTTCAAGCTGCCCTGCGCGTAAATATAAACAGTAATGAGGAAAACCGCGGGAAAAAAGCGCACACGCGCAAGAAAAAGTGCGCAGTTGCTTGACAGAACTGCTTGTTTGTGATATAATACCTTCAGTAGCGTTTGAGCAAGAATCAGTAACCGATTCCCCGCATATCAGAGAGCTGTCGGTCGGTGCAAGACAGTTATTCGGCTTTGGTGAATTCCTCTTGCGAGCTGCGCTTTGAACGTCGGCCTTTTCCGACAAGTAGATCGCGCCGGTTGTAACCGTTATCTTACGCGGGTGTATTGGCACCCAATGAGGCCCCTTGTCGCAAGGCGGGGGTGAAGCAGAGTGGTAACACGGCGTCACGCCGTCCCTGCGGTCTTCGCTTTTTGGCGAGGGCCGCAGTTTTTTGTTATGAAAATCATATTAAAACATAAGAGGGAAGAAACATGAAAGAAAAATTAGAGGCATTACTCAAAGACGGTGCCGCGAAGATCGAAGCGGCGCAGACCGAATCCGAGCTGCAAGAGGTCAAGGGTGCGCTTCTCGGCAAGCAAGGCAGCGTGACCGAGCTTCTCAAGGAGATCCCCAAGCTGGACGTCGCGCTTCGCCCCGAAATGGGAAAAGCGATCAACAACGTCAAAAATCTGCTTTCCGAGCAGATCGAGGGCAGACGCGAGATGCTCAAGCTCAAGGCATCCGCCATTCCTGCGGACTTTGACTGCACCGTTCCCGGCTTCGAGCCGAAGATCGGCGGTCTCCATCCCATCACCCAGATGTGCTATGATCTGAATGACGCGTTCCGCTCCATGGGCTTTGAGGTCTTTTCCGGCCCCGAGATCACGAGCGAGTACTACGCGTTCGACAACCTGAACTTCCCCCCCAACCACCCCGCGCGTGAGAGCATGGACACCTACTGGCTGGAGGGACACGATGCGGGTGCGGCGAACGATAAGCTGTGTCTGCGTCCTCACTTGACGGGCGACAGCGTGCGCTATATGCAGACGCATAAGCCCCCCTTCCGTTTCGTTTACCCCGGTCGCGTATACAGAAACGAGACCACCGACGCCCGCCACGAGCGCGCCTTCTTCCAGTACGAGGCGCTGATCGTCGACAAGGACTTCACCTATACCGCAGGCAAGGTCATGATCAAAAGCATCCTGCAAAAGGTGTTCGGTCAGGACGTGCCCGTCCGCATGAGAGCGGGCTTCTTCCCCTTCGTGGAGCCCGGATTTGAGATCGATATGGGCTGTCTTGTTTGCGGCGGCAAGGGCTGCAGCGTTTGTAAGCACGTCGGCTGGATCGAGATCATGCCCGGCGGCACGCCCCACCCGAACGTGCTCCGCGCGGCGGGACTGGACCCCGACGAGTACACGGGCTTCTACGTGAACATCGGTCTTGACAGACTGGTCATGATGCGTTACGGCGTGGACGACGTACGTCTGTTCCACAGCACCGACCTCCGCTTCCTGAAGCAGTTCCATTAAGGAGGAGAAGAACAATGAAATTATCACTGAATTGGATCAAGGATTACGTCAAGCTCCCCGAGGATATGGACCTCACAAAGCTTGCCTATGACCTCACGATGTCCACCGTGGAGGTAGAGGGCGCTGAGAATCTTGCAGAGAGCTTTGATAAAATTATCGTGGGCGAGATCAAGGAGGTCCTGCCCCATCCCAACGCGGACAAGCTCCGTGTTTGTAAGGTCGACATCGGCGAGGGCGAGATCAAGGACATCGTTTGCGGTGGCTCCAATCTTGCCGTCGGCATGAAGGTCGTCGTGGCCTGCCCCGGCGCCATGGTGCGCTGGCACGGTGAGGGCGAGCCCGTGGAGATCAAGAACGCCAAGCTGCGCGGTGTGGCAAGCTTCGGTATGATCTGTGCCTCGGTCGAGGTCGGTCTTGCCGATCTTTTCCCCGCAGCCGAGGAGCACGAGATCATGGACGTCACCTCCTTTGACGCCCCCGCAGGCACGCCGATCGCCAAGGCGCTCGACCTTGACGATATCATTCTGGAGATCGACAACAAATCCATGACCAATCGCCCCGACCTTTGGGGTCACTACGGCATCGCGCGCGAGCTTGCCGCCCTTTACGATCTCCCGCTTGTGGAGTTTGACAAGTACGTGCCCGAGACCACCGTGGAGTATGACGTGCGCATCAAGGACGTCGACCGTTGCCCCCGTTACATCGGTGCAAAGGTCGAGGGCCTTTCGGTCAAGCCCTCTCCCTTCGCAATGCAAAGCCGCATCTGGAGAGTCGGCATGCGCCCCATCAACGCCCTTGTTGACGTGACGAACTACGTCATGCTTGCCACCGGCCAGCCCACTCACGTGTTCGACTCCAACCACATCATCGACCATATCGAGGTAAGACGCGCCGCGGAGGGCGAGAAGCTTCAGCTTCTCAATGACAAGGATCTTGCGCTTTCCACCGATGACCTTGTGATCGCCGACGCCGAGGGCGCCGTTGCGCTGGCGGGCGTGATGGGCGGCGCAAAGGACTCTGTCCTGCCCGAGACCGAAAGCGTTATTCTGGAGGTCGCAAACTTCGAATCGCGCGGCGTGCGCCGTACCGCTCTTCGCTACGATAACCGTACCGAGGCATCCTCTCGCTACGAAAAGGCCGTCGATCCCGAAAGATGCGATCAGGCCCTCTCGCTTGCGATGAAACTTTTCGCAGAGCTGTATCCCGAAATGAAGGTTACCGCCTTCAAGGACCTTTACGAAAAGAAGCTGGAAAGAGCGCAGATCGACGTTGAGTTTGATTGGCTTGACAGACGTCTTGGTAAGCGCATCCCGCAGGAGATCGTGGCAAGAAAGCTTGGCACGATGGGATACGAGGTGACCTTCACCGAAACGGGCATGCACATCGTGGTTCCCACCTGGCGCTCCACGGGCGACGTGTCCATCAAGGCGGATATCATGGAAGAGGTAGCCCGTATGTACGGCTACGAGAACTTTGAGGCAACCACGATCACGACCTCCTTTGACGGCGCGATCAATCAGCTCTCGGTGGATCTTGTCCGCAGAGTGAAGGAGTACCTTGCGTTCCGTTGCAACATGCAGGAGATCTTCACCTACCCCTGGATGTCCGATGAGTTCGTGAACGCCCTGATGCCCTCGACCGACGGCATCCTCGCACTTGCGACCCCGCCCTCTCCCACCGAGAAGTACGTGCGCTGCTCGCTGCTTCCCAACATCTGTAAGGCGATCGTCAAAAACGAGCGTAACTTTGACGAATTTGATATTTTCGAGGAGGCACAGATCTTCCTTGACAGCGACTATACCTCCGACTACGCGGGCGAGAAGCTCCCCGCGCAAAAGAAGCATCTCGGCTGCGCCTTTGTCGGCTCTCCCGACCGCGTCGGCGAGCTCTTCCGCCGCGCCAAGGGCGTGATCGGCTCGATGCCGCGCTTCACCCATATGGAGGGCTTCACCTTCGAGAAACAGGAAAAGCCCTATTGGGCGGACGAGACGGTTTGGCTCAATATCATGCTGAACGGCAAGAAGATCGGCGATCTTGCACTGCTTTCCAAAAAGGCGGCGCTTGCCTGCGGCATCAAGGTGCTTTCCGCCGTGCTTGTGGAGCTGGATATGGACGCCCTCGTCCCCTTCAAGTCGAGAACGAATCGCTTTGCACGCGTGCCCGAGTTCCCGCGAAATGATTACGATCTTTCCTTCCTTGTGGATTCTATGGTCAAGTGGGATGACATCTATACGGCCGTGATGGCAAAGAAGAACGAGCTTCTGCGCGACGTCAAGTTCGTTGACGAGTATAAGGGCAAGCAGATCCCCGCGGGCAAGAAGTCTGTTACCATCCGCCTTGTGATCGGCTCGGATCAGAAGACGCTTACGGGCGACGAGATCGAGCAGGTCGCCAACAGCGTGCTCAAGCGCATCGCAAAGACCACCGGCGCCGAGATCCGCACCAATTAATTTTCACACAATCAACAGCCACGGCTCCCTGAGCCGTGGCTGTTGTGCCCAATACAACCCGTGGGGCAGGGCCTGTCTTTGCCGTTGTGTCAATAGGGGGGCTCAAATAAGACAAAAACGTATATTTGCATGATCGCGTGTTGACCATAAATTCATAATATGTTATAATGTTAATCAGTATAGATATTGATAGCAAGATCCAAATTGCAGAGCTTGAAAAGAAATTTTGAGAATTATTCGGCTCGCTTAATGACGCGTGAAGGAGGATTTTATGTACACACCTAAGCCGATCGATACAAGTGATATTACACTGACCGACGATATTATGGAGCTTTGTGAGCTTATCTCCAAGAACACCCATGAGGTATGGTCGACCAACAGGATCAACGACGGATGGGTATACGGGGAAGAACGAGATGACAAAAAGAAACAGCACCCGTGCCTGATCCCGTATGAAGAGCTTCCCGAATCCGAAAAAGAATATGATAGAAACACGTCGCTTCAAACCTTGAAGTTGATCGTAAAGCTTGGTTATAAGATCGTAAAAGAATAAAAAAAGACAAATAAGCTTCATCACAATTCAGTTCCTGTAACGTGGTCGTCAGACGGTGACCCGAGAAAAGATGCGTGATAGGGGGAGGAAAAATGACGATCATCGAATTTTTTGACAAAGCATTGATAGAGAATATTGCCGGCGCATTGCTTTGCGAGCCGCAACAGATCATTCTGATCGGAGACGGGGGAAAGCAACTGGGACGAGCCAGAAGTCTTTATCAAAACATACTGGCAAGGAACAATATTACGACCGAAATCTCATACAAATCGGTTAATAGGAACAATCTTCAAGGCATAATTTCGCTATTGGAACAAATCGTAGTGGCGCACGAGGATTGCATTTTTGATCTGACCGGTGGCGAGGAGCTGTATCTTGTTGCTGTCGGCACTATCATGGAGCGTTATAAAGGTCGGGTGCAATGTCACCGTTTTAATTTCAAAAACAACACGCTCAACGATTGCGATGCAGACGGAAACGTGTGTAATTCAAAGTCCTTTGATATATCCATCGAAGATAACATCAATATATACGGCGGTGAAATCGTGACGGATCCGCAAGAGGAAATATATACCTACCCTTGGGATTTTAACGAGGACTTCCAACACGATATAGAGGTGATGTGGGAGATCTGTCGCAAGGACACAAGACTTTGGAACGCTCACGTGGGAACGCTTGGTGCGGTATGTGAATTGTTTGAGCTACAGGACACGTTAAGCGTTTCGTTTGAAAAAGACCTTGCTGTGTTAGCGCTAAAGCAAAAAGGTATCAAATACGTTGGTATCGCACGGATCATGTATGAATTGCAAAAACACGGATTGATCCACTCGCTTGTCATGCAAGATACCGTTTCCTTTGTCTTTAAGAACGAGCAGGTCAAGCAATGCTTAACGATTGCAGGACAAATATTAGAGCTTGCCGTTGCAAAAACAATGCGTTCCATTCAAGATAAGAACGGCGCGCCGTTATATCACGACGTCAGAGTGGGTGTCGTGATAGACTGGGATAGAAGCGAGGAGGAGGAAGAATACCGAACGATCAATGAAATTGACGTTATGGCGATGAAGGGGAGCATCCCGATCTTTATATCCTGTAAAAACGGTAATTTCGATGCCAACGAATTGTATAAGTTAAACACCGTCGCCGAGCATTTTGGGAACAAGTATTCCAAGAAGGTGCTTGTGTCTACCGAGCTGGACAAGCTTGGCGAAAAATCGGATTACATACGTGCCAGAATGGAAGATATGGGAATTCGCAGCGTGGCGAACGTGGACGAAATGGTTGATCACGAATTTGAAAGAGTGTTGAGATCGTTGTGGTGCAATAGTTAAAAAGGGTCTGTATATTGATCGTTAGAGATGATAAACGACCACCTCTGCGAAGGACGATTCATGCCGAGAGTCAACGGTAAACGCATCTCCAAGAATGTCTACGCCAAGACACGAGAGGAATGCGAGAAAAAGCTCGCAGAGCTGATCAAAACCGCGAAAGCGGAAATCGCAGAGATGAAAAAACAAGCGAAGAACGCATAACGCACAGAGGGGCGACCGCGAACGGTCGCCCCTCAAAATTTGTATCGCTGAAAGCAAAGAAAAGCCAAATCGGTTGAAAAGTTCATGGGAATATGGTAT